>DATKCD010000026.1:0-23260 GCA_035544735.1 Thermoanaerobaculia bacterium | reverse complement strand
GCGCCGAGCGCCCGGATGCTCTCCTCGGTCCGGGCGAGAACGCGGGGAGATCCCCATTCGATCTTCTCGAACACGGAGGGGTGGAAGGCGGCGGCGCGGCAGCCGATCAGGTAGTAGCCGCCGTCGGAGGCGGGGCCGACGACCCACTCGCAGGAGTCGAGCAGGTGGAAGGCGCGGAGGACGTCTTCCCGCCCGAGGGAGGGGTCGTCGACGCCGATGGCGACGATCTTCTCGGTCGGCTGGAAGATGACGCGTTCGCTGAAAGCGACGATGAGGCGCTCGCCGAGGTCGCGTCCCGACTGCATGGAGAGGTCGCGCTCGCCGAAGGCCCGGCGGAGCGCCTCGCCCGCGACCTCCCCGGCGGCGGTCCAGGCGAGGTCGACGTCGATCTGGTCGTCCGAATCGCCGATCGATTCGAGGACGTCGTCGAGCATCGCGCGGTAGAGCTCGAGGGCCCGCCCGGCGCCGATCTCCGAGGCGAGCCGGGTCTTCACGCGTCCCTCCTGGGGAAGGCGCGCGAACACCAGCAGCTTCTGCGGCGCGCGGCGTCTGGTGCGAAAGTCTTTCATCGTCCCGGTGCGGAGTATACGATCCCGTCATGGAGATCACGCAGCGGCCGCTCGTCGCGCTGCTCACCGACTTCGGGACGCGCGACCCGTGGGTCGCCGCGATGAAGATCGTCCTGACCTCGCGCTGCGACGCAGAGGTGGTCGACCTCGGTCACGAGATCGCGCCGCACGACGTGTTCGAGGCGGCGCTGTTCCTCGACTTCGCGATCGAACCGTACCGAGACGGGCGGAAGACGATCGTCGTCGCGGTCGTCGATCCGGGCGTCGGATCGGACCGCCGGATCATCGCGGCGGCGAAGGGAAGCCTCGTCCTGCTCGCGCCGGACAACGGGCTGCTCGATCCGGCGATCGACGATTCGTGGGAGCTCCGCGCGGTGGAGGCGAGCCATCTGTTCGAGCGCGGTCCCTCCTCGACCTTCCACGGGCGCGACCGGTTCGCTCCGGTGGCCGCGGCCCTGGCGTCGGGCGCTCCGTTCGGGAGCCTCGGTCCGGCTCTCGAACGGGCGGCGCTGGTTCGGCTGCCGTACGAGCCGCCGCGGGTCGGCGTGCGCGAGGTCCACGGGACGATCATCGCGATCGACCGCTTCGGCAACGCCGTCACCGACGTGGAGGTCTCGCTGGTGGGCGAGCTGCGCGATTGGGTCGCGCGCGTGGGATCGGCCGAGATCGGCGTTTCCGCGCGCACCTACGCGGAGCGCGAAGGATCGCGGGAGCCGTTCCTGATCGTCGGCTCGCGCGGGACGGTCGAGATCTCGCTCGCGCGCGGGAGCGCGGCGGACCTGCTGCATCTCGACCGGCTCGGCCCGGTGCACTTTCATCGAGTGGGAGCCGATGGCTGAGCGGAGAGTCGATCCGAAGCGGCTGGTCACGCCGTTGCTGTTCGCGGTGGCGATCGGGCTCGCGCTTCTCTGGTGGGCGATCGGCATCCCGCTCGAGCGGGGGCGCTCGCATCTGCTCGCGGGAGAGGCGGCGAGGGCCGTGGAGACTCTCGAGGAATGGGCGCGGTTCGGTCTGCGTCCGGAGAGCTACGAGCAGTTGCTGGCGGCTGCCTTTCTGCTCGCCGGCGAGTCGGAACGGGCCGGGCCGTGGCTGGCGAAGGCGGCGGCGCGGGGCTCCGACTGGTTCCCGGCGCTCGGGAAGGACGAGGCGGGCCGGCTCTTCCTCTCCCGCGGTCTGTACGGGGAGTTCCTGCAGTGGGACGGAGCGGTGAAGGTGAGGCGGGACTCGGCCGAGGCGCGGCTGTATCGGGCGGCGGCACAACTCGGGGCGGGGCGGATCGAGGAGGCGCGGACCACGCTCGCGTCGGTCGATCGGGGGGCGGTCGACGCGGAGCGGCTCGCGGCGCTCGAGGTCGCGCTCGCGCGCCGGAGGGAGGGGTCGTATCCGCTCGTGGTCGATCGGAACGGGCAGACCATCGCCGCCTGGCAGATCGCCAACCGCGATCTGGTCCCGCTGAACACCGACTTCACGCCGCTGGTCGATCGCAGCGGCGGCAGGCTGACGGTCGAAGCGAATCTCGAAGCCCTCGGGACCGCGAACGTGATCGAGACCACGCTCGACCCGGCGGTGCAGCGGGCGGCGCTGGCCGCGCTCGCGCCGCATCGCGGGTCGCTCGTCGCGATCGATCCCCGCACCCACGAGATCCTGGCGATCGCGAGCTCGCCTGGCGGAGGCGAGCCGCTCAACGTCGCGCTCGCGGGAATGTACGAGCCGGGATCGATCATCAAGGTGCTGACGGCCCTCGCCGCATACGACGAGGGGCGCGGCACCGAAGGCCTCTACCCGTTCGACTGCGGCGGGACCATGGCCGTCGAAGGGCGTCAGTTCCTCGACTGGGCCCGGCACGGGACCGTCACCGGCATGGAAGAGGCGATGGCCGTCTCCTGCAACCTCGCGTTCGCGAGGATCGGTCTCGAGCTCGGGCGCGAGCCGCTTCGCGAGGTCATGTCGAAGGCGCGCTTCGGCGAGAGGGTGAACCTCGGCATCCTCGCCGCGCCCCTCGGAACCCACCTCCGCGCCGTCGATCACGACTTCATGCTCGCGAACTACGCCATCGGCCTCGAAGTCCAGCGCGTCAGCACCCTCCATCTCGCCATGCTCGCCGACATGCTCGCGAATCGCGGAGCCATGACCACTCCGCGCCTCGTGCGCGCCCGAAGGTCGATCCTCGGCGAGCCCGTCGGCCATCCGCAGCCGGGGTTCACCAACCTCGTCGCCACACCGGAGAGCGTCGAC
Source organism: Thermoanaerobaculia bacterium (assembly GCA_035544735.1). GTDB lineage: Bacteria > Acidobacteriota > Thermoanaerobaculia > Gp7-AA8 > Gp7-AA8 > DATKCD01. Next base: position 20,456 of record DATKCD010000026.1, on the reverse strand, counting down.
CGCATCCGCCCCGCGCTCGAAGCCGTCGTCACCGATCCCCGCGGCACCGGCCGCCGAGCCGCCCTCCCGGGCGTCGGGATCGCCATGAAGACCGGAACGGCGGGCGACGCTCAGGACGGCTACGACTCGGTCGTCATCGCATTCGCCCCGGCGGACTCGCCGCGCATCGCCGTCGGCATCGTCGCCGAGAACGCCGGTCCCGCCGAGCTCGAAGGGGCCAGAATCGCACGCGACTTCCTCGCCGCCGTCCTCCGCGTCCCCACCCCGTGAGCGGCCCGCGCGCACCCCCCCTTATAATCATTACCGATGTCGAAGGACCGGCGGAAGGCACCGCGGTACGAGACGGCGTTCATTCCGGTGCAGCTCGCCGACGTGGACGGCGAGATGATCGACCTCAGCCTGTCGGGGGCGGCGGTTCTCCACCGCTCGCCCGTCCGCGAGGGGGAGGTCTCCACGCTGATCTTCCCGACCTACGGCGGGATCTACGTCCCGTGCCGCGTGCTCCGCTCGATCGTGCAGGTGCGCCGCGAGCGCGGAGGTCCTGAATACATCTTCCGCTCGGCGATCACCTTCCTTCCGATGCGCCACGAGGAGGAAGGACCGCTCCGTGAGTTTCTGTCGATCCAGATCGAGCGGCTCCGGCGCATGACCGAAGAGCGCGCCTGACACCAGGACCGCATTGCCAACGGTCGCCCCCGACTCCGTGCCGGCGGCGGCTTCGGTCCGCGTCACCGGGCAGCCGGTGAAACGATCTCGGTACCCGCCCGCGGCTCGCGGACGATCGTCGAAATGTGGCTCGCGGCGATGCGCGGCTGGCCCGGCCTGGCGAGCCAGACGACGAGCGTATAGATGCCCGGTCCCTCGGACAGAGGCGCATTGAACGAGAACGAGCCGTCGCCGAGGATCGAGAGCCCGGACGACGATCGCGATTCGGCCCAGCGGCTCAGCGTTCTGCGGATGCCCGGGCGGGAGCCGGCCGAGGGACGGAACTCGCGCCTCCCCGGCGGGAGCGAGTACGACTCGATCCGGTTCGCCGCCTCGGCGGAGAGGGGATGCGGAAGCGACTCGTGGTGCAGCGTGGCGCCCGCCACCCGCCATCCCGGACGCGGACGTCCGGAGGCGTAGAGATGCTCGTCCGGGCTGGCGTGGCGCCGCGGAGGAGCGAGCCAGTCGATGTGCCGGCGCAGGAACAACTGCACGAGTCGCAGATCCCCCACCTCCCACGCCAGCCCGATCGCCACGTGCGTCGCGAACGGATCGAGGATCGCACGACGGTGCGAATCGTCCGGCGGAGTCTCCGCCATCATCGCCTCGTGGGAGCGGCGGGCGAGATCGATGATCGAAGCGGGGCCGAACGCGTATCCCGCCGACCACGCCACGGCGTTCTCCGCGATGCCGTCGTTCGATCCCGCCTGCGAGTAGCGCGCGTACGGCGCCAGCCCGTCGAGGGAGAAGTGGCCGACTGTCCGCTCGCGGATCTGCCGCTCGCAGTGGCGGTCGGCGATCGCCGAGAACGTCTCGTCGAGCGCCACCGCCGGCACTCCGCCGGCGAGTCGGTCCCGGTTGATCCGGCCGAGAAGCTCTTCACGGGCGGCTCGCCGGACCGTCGACGCATCGGCCCCCCGCGCGGCCGCAGCCCCACACACGGCGCCCGTCAGCGCCATGGCCATCGCGATCCTTCCGCCGGCTCCTCTCATCCCCACCCTCGAAGGTCAACCAGTTTAGGGAGGGGCGGCCCGCGAGTCCAGTCGGAGCGGTACAGTCTCCCCCCGGTTCGGATCGCGCAGGTTTTCGTCAGCGACATCCCGGCGGGGAGAGGGAAAGCCGGCCGGTCAGGAGATCGGGAGCTCGACGGTGACCATGAAGCCGCCGGGGACGTTTTCGGCGCGGATGGTTCCGCCGTGCTCTTCGATCGATTTGCGGGCGATGGCGAGACCGAGGCCGGTGCCGGCGGACTTGGTGGAGAAGTAGGGATCGAAGATGCGGGGGATGAGGGCCGGGTCGACGCCGGGGCCGCCGTCGCGGACGGCGATGGCGACGCGGCCGTCGGCGACGGTGGAGACGAGCTCGACGCGGCCGCCGGGCGGGCTCGCCTGCATGGCGTTCTCGATGAGGTTCGTGACGGCGCCGCGGAGCAGGCGCTCGTCACCGTGGAATCCGGCGGGGGTCGCGTCGTCGATGGTGGCGGCCACCGAGATCTCGCCTCCGGAGCGTCCGTAGCCGGCGGCGATCTCGCTGAGCAGGGCGCGCAGGTCCATCGGAGCGCGGTTCGGCTCGCGGAGCGAGGCGTAGTCGCTGAACTCGCGCGAGGTCTCGCGCAGGGTCTGAACCTGCCGCAGGATGTTGTCGACGCCCGAGCGGACGGTCTCGGGGAGGTTGGCGGCTCCCCCCTCGGCGAGGGCGCGGAGGTGCTCGGCGGTGAGCTGGATCGGGGTGAGCGGATTCTTGATCTCGTGCGCGACCTGGCGGGCCATCTCCGCCCACGCCTCGATCCGGTTCGACCTCAGGATCTCGGTCACGTCCTCCGCGATGAGCATCTCTTCGGAGCTCCCGGGGAGAGGGACGACCGAGAGGCGGAACGTGCGGGTGGCGGTGCCGACGCCGAGGACGAGCTCGGCGACGGCGGGACGCCTCGGCTGGTCGAGCAGAGCGGCGAGATCGGGCTGACCGGGGTCGAACGGAGCGTCGCCGGCCGGCGTCTCGGGAAGAGACCAGAGGTCGCGTGCGGCGCGGTTGGCGGCGACGATGCGGCGGGATCCGTCGAGCACGACGACCGCGGCGGTGATGTTCTCGAGAAGGGTCTGGAGGCGGTCGCGCTCGTGGCGGAGCTCGTCCTGCTGCTGCTCGATCGAAGCGGACATGTCCTGGAAGGTGGAGACGAGCAGGCGGAGGTCGCGATCGGCGGGGGGCTGGATCGAGGTGTCGAACCGGCCGGCGGCGAGGTTCCGCGCGCCGGCGACCAGGTCCTGGACCGGGCGGGTGACGGTGCGGGAGGCGCGCCATGCGACGATGAGCGCGGCGGCGACGATCAGAATCAGCAGCAGGTAGATCGTCGCCGCGAGGTCGTTGACCTGCTCTTCGATCTGGCGAGCCTGCACGAGGAACGGCAGCGCGAGCGTGTACTCCCGCCGCGTGCCGAGGGAGATCGGGCTGTAGATCTCGACGAATCGCTCAGGGGTGGCCTGGTGCTCGGCGAAGACGATCTCTCTTCCGCGCAGGACGCTCTCGGCGTAGACCTCGCCGGGAAGTCGCGAGGACTCCACGTGAGCGGTGAACAGGTCGCGCCTGCTCGAAGCGATCACCTCCGACTCGCCGAACAGGTGGAGGTCGTGCCCGATGACGCGGGCGAGCCAGGTGAGGATCGGATCGCTCAGCACCTGCTCCGGCATGCTCTCCTCCGAAGCATCGAGATAGTCTTCGATCACCCGCTGCGCGGTGTTGAGCGCCGCGTGCCCGCGCTCCAGGTACTCCGTCTCCAGCCGGTCCGCCAGATACGCCCGGACGAAGATCACGAACACGAGCAGCGGCAGAAGGACCACGGCGGTGAGCCAGAGCGAGGTCCGCGCGCGGAAGTTCAGGTTCTCCGGAAAGTCGCGCAGGAAGTGCCGGACCGATCCTCGGAAGTAGATCGCCAGCACGCCGAGACCGAGAAGAGCCGACCAGACGGCGATCGATCCCGCGCGGCGCAGGTGCTCGCCCGGCGATGGAAGCTCGAGCGGAAAGGCGTAGAGCGCCTCTCCCGCCCTCCTCAGCCAGGCGCGCCCCCCGTCCGCCAGCTCCACCCAGATCCCCTCCCGCTCCCCGAGCAGCTCGAAGTAGCGCGACGGCGTGTGCGGCAGCCGGATCTCGCCCCGCCCGATCTTCACTCCCTCCCGCGAGAACACGACCGGCTCGGCGCGGTAGCGCAGCCTCGCCCCCGCGGGCCGTCGCGGTCCGAGAAAGAACGGACGGTAGATGTCCGCCATCGCCGTCGAGCCGGGATCTCCCGGATTGACCACGTGCACTGTCCCTTCCGCCCGCAGCTCCTCCCCCTCGACCACGTCGAACTCCCAGTGCAGCAGCTCCCGGGTCGTCTTGCCGATCTTCAGCGTCTCCCCCTCCTCGGTCTCGGTGAACTGCGGAAGACCGACGCCGAAGCGGCTGAGCTGATAGCCGTCCAGATCGATCACCCGGATCACCGACGGCACGTCGAAGTCGGCCAGACTCGATCCGAGCCAGAGGGCCCAGGCGAGGTCGCTCAGATACGTCCGGTCGAAGCTGTCGGGCAGCAGAGTACGGAGATCGACCCGCGAGAGGTCCTCCTCGAGGACGGTCTGAATCATCCCGAGCTCGCTCTCTCCGACCACCAGCGGCGCCCAGGTCCCGGCGATGAAGGTCTCCGCGCTCGCCCGCTCGAAGGCGACGATCGGCGGATAGACGACGACCACGACCAGCAGCAGGCGCGCGAGCACGGCGAGCTTCGACGCGGCGAGCCCGGCCTGGACCACCAGAGAGAGCACCAGCCCCGCGGTCGCGATCAGGAGAAGATCGCCCGCGAGGGGCTCGAGCAGAGAACGGAGGACGAGGGCCGCGGCCAGGGCGAGGACGGCGGCCACGACGACGGGGCGGCCCCCGCCGCGATGGCGCGTGAACTGGATCGCCGCGAGTCCGAGAAGGATGACCGAGCCGAGCAGAGCGCCCTGCGCGGGGCTCTCCGGAACCAGGTGCGAGGGGACCGCGGAGATGCGGGAGTTGGCGATCAGATTCTCGACGATCCGGATCAGTCCCCAGGCGGCGCCGGCGATTCCGAGGGGCTGGAGGATCGTCGCCGCGACGCCCCATCGCGATCCGCGGAACCGCATCAGCAGGTGCGCGACCACGGTCAGCGTCGCGGCGGTCAGAAGGAGATCGAGCGGCGAGCGCGTGAAGGGGCCGAGGATGCGGGATGCGTAGATCTCGAATCCGAAGAGCGACCATGGGTCGCTCGGCGGGCTCACCTCCAGCAGCGCCGATCGCGCCAGTACGAGCAGCCCCGCGACCGCCGCGCTCCGGGCCGGATCCTTTCCCCACCCGAGCCTCGCGAGAAACGCGGCCGCGAGAAGGAGCGACGCCGCGATCGCGACCCCCGCCGCGGTCCGCGCCCGCGCCCGGCCATCCGCCGCCACCTGCTCTTCTTCACGCGGCGCCAGGTCGGCCTGCAGCACCATCCCGTCGCGGCGGGCCAGCTCGTATCGCCGCGACCCCGCCGCCGGAAGCAGCTCGCCCGCATGCAGCTTCACCGAAGCCACACGCGAGCCCGCCACCTCCGCCAGCTCCTTCGATTCGAAGTTGGGGATCCGCTGATAGTGATCGACCGTCAGCTCACCCGCCGCCGCCCTCACCGTCCGCCTCCGGTTCAGGTAGAGGTTCGTGACGTCGAACCGCCAGGGACGCCCGTCGAGCCCGGGAAGGTCCTCCCCCCACCACGCCACGAGGCGCCCGGCCGGATCCATGACCCGGAATCCGCGCTCGAGGTGCGAGGAGTGATCGCCGAGCAGGTCGAACATCTCGACCCGCTCCATCGCCGGGTCGGCCTCGAAGGCGGTGCCGATGACCGCGAGGCCCCCCTCGAGCTCGGCGTCGATCCGCTCGAGATGGGACGCGACGCGTCCTGCGCGCCGCTCGAGCTCGACCGGCGTGCTTTCGCTCCAGCCGGCCGCCAGCCGCTCGATCCGGACCTCCGAGCCGGCGTCGATCGTCCCCGCCATCGCCAGCCCGACGGCGATCACGCGCATCGCCCCCCTCCCCGCCGCGATCGCCACCCCTGCCGCCGCGATCGCCGCGACCGACAGCACCAGCGACCCCGACCACGCCCCTCCATACCGCAGCACGACCGCGCCGGCGAGCGTCACCACCGCGATCGCGGTCCGCAGTCTTCCGTCGGGCTTCATGACGAGATGAGAATAGCAGCGCCGCAGGGGGAGAGGTGGCGCGGCGCGGGAGAGCCCCGCTCTACCGCTGCGGGACGGGCGAAGCCGTCGCCGATTTCATGGTGGAGTCGAACCGGGTCGCGCCGGCGTTCAACTGGCCGACTGGACCGAGAGCAGGACCCATCGATCGTCCTTCGACTGGAGGACGATGTAGAGAGGAACGACTACGGTCCGTCCGCCGCGGGTGATCGTCCAGTCGGCCTCGATGCGGTACTGTCCCTCCGCGCTCACCTTGCGCGCGCGCGTCTGCTCGAAGCCGGCGGGGCTGGTCGTCGAGAAGAGCTTCTCGAGAAGGTACGAGGCCTGATCGCGGCCGAAGATGCCGGAGTTCTCGATCAGCCCGGGGAACTGGAGGCGGACCTTGTCGGTCTCGCCGAGTCCGGCGACGATCGCGCGCACCTCTCCGTTGCCGAACCCGCGGGAGAGGTTCGAGATCGCCTGGTCGAGGTCGCCGTATCCCTGCGCCGCGAGCCCCGGGGGGACCGCGAGCGCGAGCACCAGCAGCAGCAGCGTTCGTTTCATCATCGTCTCCAGCACAGGGTAACCCGCGCGGCCCTCCGCAAATTCTCGTTCATGGCCTCGTAAATTGCTGATAATAAAATGGTTGAATCGTGAATCCGACCTCGTTTCCAGACATCCCATCCTCGCCCGAGGACACCTGGAGCACGCCGATCCGGTTGAGCACCACTCCAAGCAAGGATGGTGCTAAGAAGGGGGTGCACGAGGTGCGGGGAATGGATGTTCTGTACGAAGACGATCATCTGATCTTCGTCGGCAAGCCGGCGAACCTGCTGGTGCAGCGGGGATACGACGCGGTGGAGCCGGTTCTGTTCGAGATGGTGGCGCGGCGGCTCGCGGAACGTGGGGAGCGGGCGATCCTGATGCAGCGTCTCGACCGCGGGACGAGCGGGGTGATCTTCTTTTCGAAGGATCCGGCGGTGAACGCGCGCCTGACGCGTCAGTTCGAGCGGAAGGAGATCCGGAAGGAGTACCTCGGGCTGTGCGAGGGGGAGATGCGGGAGGGGGGGTGGGTCGATGCGCCGCTGGCGCGGATCGGGCCGATCTCGTTCGGGGTGCGGGCGGGGGGGAAGAGGGCGGTGACGCGGATTGATCCGGTCGGGTGGGGGAGGGGCGCCTCGCTGCTGCGGATCGGGCTGCTGACGGGAAGAACGCATCAGATCCGCGTCCACCTCGCCGCGATCGGACACCCGCTGGCGGGCGACTGGCTCTACGGCGAGCGCAATGCGGCGCGGCCGATGCTGCACGCGCGATCGCTCGCGATGCGCCATCCGGTCAGCGGCGCGCCGCTCGTGGTCGAAGCTCCGCTTCCGGACGACTTCGTCGAGGAGTGCGCGCGGCGCGGGATCGCCGTACCGCCGCTCTTCGGCCCGCCTGCCGGCGGGAGATGAGACGGCGCCGGATCAGCCTCCGCGGAGCGAGCTGGCCTCGGCCACGCGCCCGATCGCCAGCGCGAACGCGCCGAGCCGCAGCGAGCAGTCGAGCTCCCGCGCGCGATCGCGTACGTCCCCGTACGCCTTGCGCATCGTCCGCTCGAGCTCTTCGTCCACCCGCGCGGCCGACCACCTGAACCGCTGCGTGTTCTGGACCCACTCGAAGTACGAGACCGTCACTCCCCCCGCGTTCGCCAGGATGTCGGGGACCACTACGACTCCCCGCGACTCCAGCACTTCGTCCGCCGCGGGGGTGACCGGTGCGTTCGCCCCCTCGACGATGATGCGCGCCCGCACCCCGTCCACGTTGTCCGCGTCGATCGCATTCTCCAGCGCCGCCGGCACGAGAATGTCGACCTCCAGCCGGAGTAGCTCGTCGTTCGACATGCGCACCGCCCCGTCGAACGCCGTGACCGGCCGCCCCGCGGCGACGATCGCGCGGAGCGCGTCGAGGTCGAGTCCCCGTGTTGAATGGATCGCCCCGGTCACGTCGCTGACCGCCACCACCTTCGCTCCCAGTTCGCGGAGATGATGGGCGGACCAGCTCCCCACGTTTCCGAATCCCTGCACGGCGACCGTCGCCCCCTCCATCCGGACGTCGTGGTCCGCGGCGGCGAGCGCCGCCACGATGGCGACCCCCCGGCCGGTGGCGGACAGGCGTCCCTCCGATCCGCCCAGGGCGATCGGCTTTCCCGTCACGACTCCCGGCGTGTATCCGTTGAACTTGGCGTATTCGTCGACGATCCACGCCATTACCCGCGGATTCGTGTTGACGTCCGGCGCCGGTATGTCCTCGTTGACGCCGATGAACTTCTGGATCCGCTGCGTGAACGTGCGCGTCAACTGCTCGAGCTCGCGCTCGGTCAGCTCGGCCGGGTCGCAGTCGATCCCCCCCTTCGCTCCGCCGTAGGGGAGGTCGACCACGGCGCACTTCCACGTCATCAGCGACGCCAGGGCCCGGATCTCGTTGAGATCCACGCTCGGGTGATAGCGGATGCCCCCCTTCATCGGCCCGCGTGAGGCGTCGTGCTGGACCCGATAGCCGTGGAACGTACGCAGCTCGCCCGCCTCGGTCTTCAGCGGCAGCTCCACCATCACCTCGCGGTACGGGGTCTTGAGCGAGATCTGAACGCTCTCGGGGATTCCGAGGAAAGCCGACGCGCGGTCGACCTGATGGTTCACCGCTTCGAAGTACGACATCTGCTTCCGTGCCGGCGCCGGCGTCGGCGGAGCGGGACGTTCGGCGCTCGCGAGCCCGGCACGCTCGGGCGGAACTTTCGGCGGAATCTTCGATGGATCAGCCATGGCACCTCTGCTCGGGGTCGTTCGTGGAGCTCACGGCATTGTGTCGATTCGAAGCACGCCGGGCAACCCGCGCGGCCGCGAAAGGATCTTCATTCGCGATACAGCAGGAACTCCTCGCGCTCGCGCGCGAACTCGCCGAGCGGCGCCTGCCACGCGGCGACCCATTCGTCGGGGTTTCCTCCTTCCTCGACGATCTCGCGGAAGCGCGAGCTGCCGGCGAGCAGATCGATCGCCAGCCGGTCCGACTCGAACTCGTACGGCTCGCGCCGCCAGTTGAACGAGCCGGGGTCGAGATCGCGGGCGACCTTGATGCACCACAGCCCGGTGCGGTACGGCTCGAAGCTGACCCGGTCGGTGACGTGGAGCTCGACTCCGCCGCAGACCTTCCCTGCGTGCTTCTGAAACGTCGGCAGGAAGTTGTGCGGGCGAAAGCGCACGCCCGGCAGCCCGATGCGGTTGAGCTCGTCGGCGAGCCGGAACGGCTCGAGCCACGGCGCTCCGAACAGCTCGAACGGACGCGTCGTTCCCCTCCCTTCACTCAGGTTCGTCCCCTCGACCAGGCACATGCCCGGATAGACCGCGGCCGTCGCGACCGTCGGCATGTTCGGCGAAGGGATCACCCACGGGAGCCCGGTGTCGCAGAACCACATCGCCCTCTTCCATCCCGCCATCGGCACCACGTGGAGATCGCAGCCGAGCTCGAACCGGACGTTGAACCACCGGGCGAGCTCGCCCGCGGTCATCCCGTGGCGTGCCGGAAGGGGGTACATCCCGACGAAGCTCGCGAACGATTCCTCGCGGATGTTCCCTTCGAGGTGCACGCCGTCGATCGGATCGGGGCGGTCGAGCACGACGACCCTCACGCCGGCCTCCGCGGCAGCGCGCATCGAGAGCGCCATCGTGTAGATGAAGGTGTAATAGCGCGATCCGACGTCCTGGAGGTCGATCACGAGCACGTCGATCGGCTCGAGAGCCTCTCTCTTCGGGACCAGTTGCTCCTTCGTCGCGCCGTAGAGCGAGTGGACCGGAAGCCCGGTCAGCGGATCGATCGAGTGATCGACGTGCGCCATGTCCTGCGTCTCGCCCCAGATGCCGTGCTCGGGCCCGAACAGGACCTTCAGCTCCCAGTCGCGTCCGGCATGGAGGAGCATGACGGAGTGCCGGAGGTCGGCCGTAACCGAGCTCTGGTTGGTGAGCAGGCCGATCTTCGCGCCGGCGATCGGCGCGGGGTCCGCCATCAGCCGCTCGAGCCCGGTCGTCACCTTCACCATGGAGATCCTCCTGACGCCGGGCGCGCGCGTCCCGGCGGTGCGGCTCATGAAACGATCATGCCGAGCCGGGATGCTCCTCGATCGGCTCGCCGGCGAGCAGCTCGAGTGCGTGCGGCACCAGGTGCGCGACCGCTTCGAAGTTCTCCACCGCAGCCTTCGGGCTGCCCGGGAGATTGACGATCAGCGCGCGGCCGCGGACCGCCGCCTCCGCGCGCGAGAGCGGCGCCATCGGCGTCTTTTCGAGCGACCGGAGGCGCATCAGCTCTCCGAATCCCGGAACGAGCCTCTCCGCGACCTCGACGGTCGCTTCCGGCGTCACGTCGCGCGGCGAGAGGCCGGTGCCGCCCGTGGTCACGACCAGGCGCACCCCGTCGCCGTCGATCGCCGCCGCGATCGCCGCCGCGATGCGGTCCCGCTCGTCGGGAACGATCTCGACCCGGTCGACGCTCCACCCGAGATCTTCGAGGAGACCACGGAGCGCCGGGCCCGACAGATCCACGCGCTCGCCGCGGCTGGCCGAGTCGCTGCAGGTAATCACGCGCGCCACGATCATCTGGCGCGATTGTAAGAGATACTCTCCGCGATGCGGCGTTCCGATTTCCACTACGACCTGCCCGGGGAGCTGATCGCCCAGCATCCGCTGCCGCGCGGCGAGTCGCGCCTCATGGTCGTCGAGCCCGGCGGGGAAGCTCCCCGGATCGTCCATCGAGCCTTCCGCGAGCTTCCCGGACTGATCCGTCCGGGCGACCTGCTCGTGCTCAACGACACGGCGGTCTTCCCGGCGCGCCTCACCGCCCGGCCGAAGGGGAACATGAAGAGGCCGATCGAGCTGGTGCTCACCCGCCGGATGGCGCCGCTGCGATGGGAGGCGCTGGCCCGTCCCCTCCGGCGACTGCGGGACGGCGACGTGCTCGATCTCTCGAACGAGCTTCGCGCCGAGGTCGTCGAGATGCGGGCGGGCGCGGTCGTCCTCGAGTTCGCGCTCGGGAACGAGGCGGAGTTCTGGAGCCGCGTCGAGCAGGCGGGCCGCACGCCGCTCCCTCCCTACATCCGGCGGGAGGAGGAGCTCGAGGGAGACCGCGAGCGGTATCAGACCGTCTATGCCGCGCGGCGCGGCGCCGTCGCCGCCCCGACCGCCGGGCTCCACTTCACCGACCAGATCCTCCGGGAGATCGAGAGCCGCGGCGCACGCATCGCGCGCCTCACGCTCCACGTCGGAGGCGGCACGTTCAAGCCGGTGAAGGTCGACGATCTCGAGCGGCATCGCATGGATCCGGAGTGGTACGAGATCTCGGAACAGACGGCGGCGGCCGTCGGCGAGACGCGCCGGCGCGGGGGGCGCATCGTCGCCGTCGGCACCACCTCGGTGCGCGCCCTCGAGAGCGCGGCGGCCGCCGGAGAGATCCGCTCCGGAAGCGGCGAGACGACTCTGTTCATCACGCCGGGCTACGAATTCCGGGTCGTCGACGCGCTCCTGACCAACTTCCACCTCCCCGAATCGACGCTTCTCATGCTCGTTTCGGCGTTCGCCGGAGTCGAGACGATCCGGAGGGCCTACGCCGAGGCGATCCGGGAGCGCTACCGGTTCTACAGTTGGGGCGACGCGATGCTGCTCGGGCGCGGGTGATGCAGCCCGGACGGAAAGACGATGCCGAAAGTGATCTTCACGCCGATCGGACTCGAGGCGGAGGCGCTCGCCGATGAAACGATTCTGGATGCAGCGCGCCGGGCTGGAGCGCCGATCGGCAACTCGTGCGGGGCGACCGGCGTCTGCGGGCGCTGCCGCGTCCGGGTGCTCGACGGGGCCGACCGGCTCTCCCCGCCGACCACGATCGAGCAGGGGGTCGCGGCGCGGCTCGGGCTGAGTCCCGGCGAGCGCCTCGCCTGCCAGGCGGTCGTCCGCGGCGAGTGCCGCGTCACGACTTCCTACTGGGGCTGAGCCGCCGGTCGCTCTCCGACCCGTCACGAACCTCGCGCGCGCGTCCATTTCACCGTTTCTTTGCACGGGTGCGAGAACTTTCTCCCGCCGCCGCCGTCTATCAGTCGAAGGCAGTCGCAAAAGAGGACGGGAGGTCCGGCATGAGTCGCGTCGCAACGAAGACGATCGAGATCGAGATGGCGGAGGAAGTAGTCCGCGCGATCGAGCCGGGCGTGACGGCGGAGTCGGTCGCCGAGGATCGGGAGACGATCCGCGTGCGCCTCGCCGGGTTCCCGGGATGGAAGCTCGCGTCGATCATCTTCTCCCGCGCCGGCCTGAGGCGCCTGAGCGCCGACCCGAACCGGCGGATCAAGGTCGAGTATCTGAGCCGCGACATCGCGCGCGCCGCGCGGACCCGCCGGGAGTACCGTTACCCGAGGCTTCTGGGGATGCACTCGTGACCGCCGCCTGAATCGGCCTTCCGCGGCAGGCGCGGAAAGACCGGACCGCGCCCGCGTTTCCCACCCGGCCCGTACGGGCCGTCTTCCTCGAAATGCCCCGGCCCGCCCTACCGCGGGCCGGGGCCCTCCCAGCGCGCCGAGCTCAGCGAACTACCGGATTCCTTCCCCGCGAACGGAGCGGCGGCGGGGTGGGTTTAATCGGTGATGCCGGGCGGTTGCCGTCGTTACGTAAGATATTTATGTTATTGCCAGTCGTTTCGACGGTATAATTGTTGCTCGGCATACGAATTGTGAGGAAACGACATGACTGAAGTGCTCGATGCGATCGACCTCGAGATCCTCCGTCACCTGGCGCTCGACGGGCGGGCGGCGACGACGAGGATCGCCGACGAGATCGGGCTCTCGCGTCCCGCGGTCTCGGAGCGGATCGAGAAGCTCGAGCGCGGCGGGGTGATTCGCGGGACGACGGTGATCGTCGATCCGGTCGCGCTCGGCCGGAACGTGACGGCGTTCATCTCGGCGCGCCAGGGAGCGCCGTTCGACGCGAAGGCCGCGCGGGCGTTCCGCGATCTCCTCGGGAGCGACCAGATCCTCGAAGTGCATTCGGTCGCCGGGGAGGACTGCTATCTGATCAAGGTCCGGACGCAATCGATCGCCTCGCTCAACGAGCTGGTCTCGGCGCTGAGCGCGCCGCCCCTGGCGCTGACGACCCGGACGACCATCGTCATGGAGACGCACGTCGAGAAGCTCGGCGGAGTGGTGCTCTCCGGGAAGGTGGACGCTTGAAGCACGAAAAGGCGCTGGCGTACGTGGCGTTCGGGATCGTCTGCTTCGTCTGGGGGACGACCTACCTCGCGATCCGCGTCGCGATCGAGACTCTTCCGACGCTCCTGTTTCCGGGGCTGCGATTCCTGATCGCCGGGATCGTTCTCGCGTCGGTGCGCCTCGCGCGCGGCGACCGGCTGCCGCGGACGCGGGCCGAGTGGGCCAACCTCGCGCTCATCGGATGTCTCATGATCGGGATCGCGAACGTCGCGGTCGTCTGGGCCGAGCACTCGGTCACGAGCGGCTTCGCGGCGCTGCTCGTCGCTACGGCCCCCTTCTCGATGGCGGTGATGGAATCGTTCCGCGCGGAGGGGGACCGCCTCGATGCGCGGAAGCGGTGGGGGATGGCGATCGGGTTTCTCGGCGTCGTCATCCTCGTCCTGCCGGAGCTCGCCGGATCGAAGTTCGATCTGAGATTTCTCCTCGGCGTCCTCGCCCTTCAGGGAGGCGTCGTCGCCTGGAACTTCGGATCGATGCGCTCGAAGTACCGCGCTCCGAAGACCTCCACCCTGATGTCGGCCGCGCTCCAGATGATCCTCGGCGGGGCGATCGTCACGATCCTCGGTCTTCTTGCCGGCGAGGCGCCGGAGTTCCGCTTCAGCCCGAGGACCCTCGCCGCCTTTCTCTACCTGATCGTGTTCGGCTCGATCCTCGCCTACGGCGCCTACGTCTACGCCCTCTCGAAGCTGAAGACGACGACCGTCTCGCTCTACACCTACATCAACCCCGCGATCGCGCTCGTCCTCGGGTGGCTCATCCTGAGCGAGCCGCTCGGATGGAACGTCCTCGCCGGCTCGGCGGTGATCTTCGCCGGCATGGCGCTGGTGCAGTCGGGGCGCTTCAAGCCGACCGCCCAGCCGCGCGTCGCTCCCGTCGTCGTCTCCGAAGAGCGCGTGGCGTGAGCCCGCCGGCCCCCCGGGTGTGGTGCGGGCGTCCCGCCCGCCCCCGGGTGGGGGGTCGACCTGGGAAAACTCCCGATCGCCGTGGTCCTACGATTCGGCGAGCGATGGCTCCTCTTCGCGGCGTCTCCTCCATCGCGCGGGGAGCCCCGCGAGGCGGTTCTTCCCGCGATCGGCCACGACGTAGAAGGCGGGAACGACCAGGAGCGAGAGCAGGGTCGAGACGATGATGCCGCCGATGATGGCGATCGCCATCGGGCCTCGCGTTTCCGAGCCGGGACCGAGGGCGAGGGCGGGGGGGACGGCGGCCATCATGGTCGCCATCGAGGTCATGAGGATGGGGCGTAGGCGGATGGGTCCGGCCTGCAGCATCGCCTCTCTCGCGTCGACCCCGCTCGACTGGATCTGCGTCGCGTAGTCGACCAGGATGATCGAGTTCTTCTTCGCGATCCCGATCAGCAGGAGCAGTCCGATCATCGAGAAGATGTTGAGGCTCTTCCCCGTCATCCAGAGCGCGAATGCGGCGCCGGCGACCGAGAGCGGGATGACGGTCAGCACGGTGATCGGGTGGAGGAACGAGTTGAACTGCGAGGCGAGGACCATGTAGGCGACGATGATCCCGAGCACGAGGGCGAACAGCAGAGCGCCGAACGATTCCCGGAACGCGACCGAGGAGCCGCTGAGCACCGCGTGATACCCCGCCGGGAGGTCGGCCGAGATCCGGTCTACGAAGGCCAGCACCTGATCCTGAGAATGTCCCGGAGCGACGTTGCCGAAGATGGTGATGGCGCGCTCGCGGTCCTTTCTCGTGATCGCCTGGAGCGCCGGGCGCTCTTCGGTCGTGACCATGGCCGAGAGCGGGATGAGCTCTCCCGAGCGGCTCCGAACGCGGAGCCGGCTCAGATCCTCGGGACGCATCCGCTGATCGGCGAGCAGGCGCATCCGGACGTCGACGCGCCGGCCGCCGGCGCTGTACTTGCCGACGCGCACGCCGCCGACCATCGCGTTGATGGCCGTCGCGACCTCGTCGACCGAGACGCCGAGGTCGGCCGCGCGGGCGCGGTCGGGGATGATCCGGAGCTCGGGCATGCCGACCTGATAGTCGGTGTCGAGGTCGACCACCATGCCGCTCGCGGCCAGCTCCTCCTGCAGGCCCTGGCTCAGCTCGATCAGCCGCTCCCAGTCGTGGCCGCGGACCGAGAACTCGATCGGGAACCCGCGCGAGGCGGTGAAGCCGCGCTGCGAGAGGTCCTGGACGACGGTGCGGACGCCGGGATAGGAGTTGAGCTCGCGGCGGATCACGCCGGCGAACTCGTTCTGGTCCATCCCGCGGCGGTCCGGCGGCACGAGCGTCACGAAGACGATGCCCGTATTCACCCCCGATCCGCCGAAGCCGCCGACGATGGCGAGGATGCGCTGGACCTCGGGGCGCCCGAGCAGGTACGCCTCGATCCGCTGGAAGGCGCGGTCGGTCTCGCCCAGGTCGGAGCCGACGGCGGTCTGGACGCGGAGCATCAGGCGGCTCTGGTCCTGAGAGGGGACGAACTCGCTCGGAAGCTGCCTGTAGATGAAGAGCGATCCGAGGAAGAGGATGAAGGCGACGGCGAGAACGGTGAGCGGCCGGCGCAGTCCCTGCGTCAGGACCTTCCCGTAGACGGCGGCGAGGCGGTCGAATCCGCGGTCCATGGTGCGGCCGAAGCGACCGCGGTGCTCGCGATCGGTCGAGAGAAGCTGCGAGGTGCGGGCCGGAGCGAGGGTGATCGCCTCGAGATACGAGAGCAGCACCGCCACGCAGAGCGTCACGCCGAACTGGAGGAAGAACTTTCCGATCACTCCCTCCATGAAGATCACCGGCGCGAAGATGGCGACCACGGCGAGGGTCGCGGCGAGCGCCGCGAACTTGATCTCGGCCGTTCCCTCGCGCGCCGCGCTCACCCGGTCCTTCCCCATCTCGCCGTGCCGGTAGATGTTCTCGAGCACCATGATCGCGTCGTCGACGACGATGCCGACCGCGAGCGCGAGCCCCAGCAGCGTGAACGTGTTCAGCGTGAAGCCGAAGAAGTAGATCGCCGCGACCGTTCCCAGCAGCGACATCGGGATCGCCAGTACGACGTTGATCGTGCTCGAGAACGATCCGAGGAAGATCCAACAGACGATCGCCGTCAGCATGACCGAGAGCAGCAGCTCGAACTCGATCTCGTGGACCGACTCCTCGATGAACCGCGTCGAGTCGAAGTTGATCGCGATCTGCATCCCCTCGGGGAGCGTCTTCTGGATCTCGTCCAGCTCGGCGCGGACCCCCTTCGCGACGGCGACCGCATTCGCCCCGCGCATCTTCTTGATCCCGATCCCCATCGCCGGCAGCCCGTTCGCCCGCGAGAGCCGGCGGACGTCCTCGAATCCGTCCTCGACCAGCGCCACGTCGGACAGGTACACCGGGGCGCCCTGGATCTCACTCACGACGATGTTGCGCAGGGCCGCCAGATCGAACGCCTCCCCCAGGACGCGGACGTTGATCTCGCGCCCCGGCGTCTCGATCCGTCCCGCCGGAAGCTCGACGTGCTCCCGCTGCAGCGCCGCCGTCACGTCGGTCGGCGTCAGACCCCGCTCGTCCAGCTTGTTGGCGTCCAGCCAGATCCGGATGTTCCGCTCCTGGAACCCGCCCATCATCACTTCGCCCACCCCGGGCACGGTCTGGAGCTGCTCCTTGAGGCGGAACCGCGCCGTGTCGGCGAGCATCTGACCGGAAAACGGACCCGAGATTCCGACCCACATGATCGGCTGGTCTTCGGGATTCGATTTGGAGATGGTGGGCGGGTCGATGTCGCGCGGCAGGCGCCGCTGGACCTGCGAGACCTTCGCTGTGACGTCCTGGAGGGCGAGGTCGACGTTGCGCTCGAGGTTGAGCTCGACCGTGATCGAGCCCGAGCCCTGGCGGGAGTTCGAGGTGACCGACTTGACCCCCTCGACCTGCATCACCGCTTCCTCGATCGGCTCCACGACGTCGCTCTCGATCGCCTCGGGAGCGGCCCCCTCCCAGGTCACGCCGACGTTGATCGTCGGGAAGTCGACGTCGGGGAACTGGCTGATGCCGATGCGCGATGCGGCGACCGCGCCGAATACGACCGTGGCGAGCATCAGCATCCAGGCGAACACGGGCTTGCGGATGCAGGCTTCGGTGATGTTCATCGTCGACCTCCGGGATGCGTCTCGAAACAGGCGTTACGAATCGGAAGTTCCTGCCGCGTCGAGCGGGCGGATCGTCATCGGCTCCCAGCTCCCCTCGGTGACCCGGACGCTCGCTCCGTCGCGCAGCGCCTCGGCTCCGCGGATCACGAGCCGCTCGCCGGCCGACAGTCCGCTCCGCACCTCGACCGCTCCCTCCGGCGTCCGCATGCCGAGGGTGAGGGTCCGCTCCCGCGCGACCCCGTCCTCCACGACGAAGGCGAGAAACCCCTTCTCGCTCGGTCGGATCGCCGTCTGTGGGATGACCGGCGCCGCTTCGGTCGCGCCGATCGGGATCGTCACGCGGGCGAACCCTCCGGGCGTCAGCGCTTCCTGCCGCGGATCGTCGATCCGCGCCGTGATCTCGACCATCCGCGAAGTGCGGTCGGCCGAGGCCGCCACGTGCGTCACCACCGCACCGTACGGCTGACCGATCTCGCCGACGGCGAAGCTGACGCGCTGGCCGACTCCGATCGGTCCCGCATCCTGCTCGGGAACCTGGAAGCGGAGAAGCAGCGGATCGCGCCGCACCATGGTCGCGAGCACGGTTCCGACCGGGACGTACTGACCCGTCTGGACCGTCCGGGTCTGGACGATGCCGCGGACCGGCGCGCGGACGAACGCATCGCGGAGGTTGAGCTCGGCCTGCCGCAGCGCCGCCCGCGCCTGCGACACCTCGGCCGCCGCCGTCTGCACCCTCGTCTGCCACGTCGCGATCTCCTCGCCGCGGATCAGCCCCGGATTGGTCTCGTTGGCCGCGCGGCGGCGCTCCAGTCCCGCTTCCGCCTCCGCCTGCTCGGCGACGGCGCGCTCGAAGTTCGCCTGAGCCGAGTCGACCGCGATCCGATAGCGCTCCGGCTCGATCTCCACCAGCACCTCGCCCGCGTCGACCAGTTGCCCTTCGCTGAATCGCACGCGCTCGATCGCTCCGGCCACTCGCGCCGTCACCTCGACCCGCTCGAACGCCTCGATCGATCCGACCGACGTGATCGTGTAGGTCACCCTCTGGGAGCTCACCGGGATGACTTCGACCGGGAACTCGATCGCTCCCCGGGAGCCGGGTCCGCCGCCGGCGGCATTCGCCTCGTCCTTCGAGCAGCCGGCGCCGGCCAGGGCGAGCCCGGCCGCCAGGACGGCGGTGAGCCGCCACGCGCGTGCGGAAACGATCATGATGGATTCTCCTCGTCGAGCGGGTCGAGCCCGCTCGCCGCGCGATAGACCAGAAACGCGCGCGCGAGCTCGTAACGCGCCCGCGCGTGCTCGACTTCCGCCGCGAACAACTGCGTGGTGGCATCGGCGACTTCCAGGGCGCCGCTCAAACCCTGTCGATAGAGCTCGGCTGTCTCGTCGAGGTTCCGCCTCGCCGCGGCGGCGGCCGTGTCGGCGGCGGCGAGGGAGGCGCGCTCGGTGGAGAGCTGCACGACGGCCGTCCGGATCTCCAGCTCGATGTCGCGCTCGAGCGCCTCGGCGCCGAGCTCCGCTTCGCGAACCAGGGCGAGCCGCTCGGCGCGCTCGGCGCGCCGCAACCCGCCGTCGAGCAGCGGCCAGGCGAAGTTGACGGCCGCCGAGCCGTCCTGATCGCGTCCGCTGAGCCCGCCTTCGTTCGTTGCCCGGAACTGGCCGACGAAATTCAGCGTCGGGACGATCCTCCGCGACGGCTCGATGGCGAGCTCGCGGAGCGCGGCCGTGGTCCGCTGGAGCGAGAGAAGGTCGGGACGCTGCTCGCGCGCGAGCGCGAGAGCGGCGGAGACTTGCGGATCGACGGTGGCGGCGGCCGCGAGCAGATCCGCCGGCATGGCGAGCGGTCCCTCGATCTCGGCGTTGAGCAGGGCGCCGAGGGCGAGGTACGCGGCGCGAGCAACCCCGCGGGCGCGGGCAGCCTCGCGCTCGGCGGTGGCGAGCTCGAGCTCGGCTCGCGTGACGTCGTTCGAGCTCACCAGTCCCGCCTCGAACCGGGCCCGCGCGTCGCGCAGCGACTCGGCCGCGAACTCCCGCCTCCGCTCGGCCGCCGCCACGACCTGTTCCTGCGTGAGCGTGATGATGAATGAATCGGCCGCCTCGTACCCGAGGCGCCGCAGCGAGTCGCCGGCGGAGAGCTCCACGCTCTCGAACGAGTAGCGCGCCTGGCGCAGCAGCGGAAACGCGCGCGCGTCGAACAGCACCTGAGACACCGTGACGTTCCCGTTCATCGCGTTGTGGCTCTGGATCGTCACCTCGTCGTCTCCGATCGTCCGGACCGTCTCGTACGCCCTCCGCGTGTAGGCTCCGTTGACGGTGAGGTCGGGAAAGAAGAACGTTCGCGCCTGAGAGAGCCTCGCTCCCGCGGCGTCGACGCGGGCCGCGGCCTGCAGCGCCCGTTCGTTCCGCGTCTGCGCGAGCTCGATCGCCCGCGCGATCGTCAGGCCCGACTCCTGCGCCTCCGCCGGCGCTCCCGCCAGCGCCGCCCCGAGAGCCGTCAGCACGACCAGACCCCGCATCTTCATCGCCCCTCTCATCCTCCGTTCCCCTGCCGCCGCCCCCTCGATCCCCGCCCCGCTTTCGGCGAGCCTCCCCGCATGCCGTTGAGGAACAGCTCGACCACGAGCCGGCCATCCCTCCCCAGCCTGCCGTCTCCCGTGTCGCGGAGCGAGCGCCGCACGAAGGCGTGGATCATCCCGGCGAGCGCGTACGCCAGATCCTCGGGGCTCCATCCGCGCCGCTCGATGTCGGTCGACGCCTCCCGGATCCATCGCGCCAGCCGCCCGACGCAGAAATCGAACCCCGTCTCGTCCCGCTTCCCCGCCGGGACGTCCTGCTCGAGCGGCCGGATCGCATAGAAGACGGCGAACGCGTGGCGCCTCTTCTGGGCGAGGTCGAGCTGCCGCCCGATCAGCAGGTGCAGCCGCTGCTCGAAGGAAAGACCCGGCGCCTGCTCCTCCGCGTACGTCTGCCCCATCTGATCCAGCACCTGATCGATCAGCGCGGTGAAGATCTCGGACTTCGAGCGGAAGTACGCGTAGAGGGTCGGCGGGGTATAGCCGGCGGCCGAGGCGATGTCGCTCATCGTGGTGCCGCGGAACCCCTTCCGGGCGAAGGTGATCGCCGCGGAGTCGAGGATCCCTTCGCGGGTTCGCTGAAAGGCGCGCCGGCGGCGCAGATCGTGCCCGGGGTCCG
>DATKCD010000025.1:0-17997 GCA_035544735.1 Thermoanaerobaculia bacterium | reverse complement strand
CGGCTGGTCCGTATTTACCGTTGCGATGCCCGCTCCCGCGATCCAGGTGGAGGATCTCCACAAGACCTACAGCTCCTCGTTCGGCCGGCGCCGCGTCGCCGCCCTCGCCGGGATCGATCTCGAGATCGCCCGCGGCGAAGTCTTCGGCCTTCTCGGCCCGAACGGCGCCGGCAAGACCACCACCGTCAAGATCCTGCTCGACCTCACCCGCCCCACCCGCGGCTCGGCCCACATCCTCGGCATCTCCGTCCGCCGCCCCGCCAGCCGGGCCAGCGTCGGGTATCTCCCCGAGGGGCACCGCTTCCCCGGCTATCTCACGGCTCGCGAGACGCTCTCGATCTTCGGCCGGATGTCGGGAATGAGCTCGGCTGCGCTCCGGACGCGGATCCCGATGATGATCGAGCGGGTCCATCTCGGCGGGTGGGAGGAGGTCCGGGTTCGGAAGTTCTCCAAGGGGATGACGCAGCGGCTCGGCCTGGCGGCGGCGATGATCCACGATCCGATGGTGCTGCTGCTGGACGAGCCGACCGACGGGGTCGATCCGGTCGGGCGGCGCGAGATCCGCGATCTGCTGAAGGAAGAGGCGCGGCAGGGGAAGGCGATCTTCCTCAACTCGCACCTGCTGTCGGAGATCGAGCTGACGTGCGACCGGGTCGCGGTCCTCCGGAAGGGGAAGGCGGTCGCGACGGGACGGATCGACGAACTGACCCGGCGCGAGCCGCGCTACCGGATGGTCACCGCGCCGATGGACGACGCGCTGGTCGCGCGCTTCCGGGAGATGGGCGCCGGGGTGGAGCGGCAGAACGGCCACCTGCTGCTGACCGTGCGCGATCTCGAGCACCTGAATGCGCTGATCGACCGGACGCGGGCCTCGGGTGCGCAGCTCCACGAGCTCTCGCCGATCCGATCGACCCTCGAGGACGTCTTCGTCGACCTGGTCCGGGCCGACGAGCCGGGGGCGACCATCACCACGGGAGGCCGCGCGTGAGGTTCCTCCTCGTCAACGTCGAAGAAGTCTTCCGGGAGGCGGCGGCGCGCTGGACGCTGATCGCCTACTTCCTCCTCTCGTCGCTCTTCATCCTGATCTTCGCGCTCTCGATCAACCTCGACATCGTCGACGGCGCGCTCGCCGGCGCGAAGCTGTTCGGCCAGTCGGTCGACATGGCGGGCGAGCGGGTCGATCTCGACCGGCTCGTGCTCGGGTTCGAGGCGAGCTTCTCCGCGTTCCTCTATCTGCTCGGGACGTTCCTCGCGATCTTCGCGACGGCGCATCTGGTGCCGCGGCTGCAGGACAAGGGGACGATCGACCTCTATCTGTCGCGCCCGGTCGGACGGGTGTCGCTGCTGCTGTCCCGCTACGTGGCGGGCCTGGTGCTGGCGGGAGCGAACGTTCTCTACCTGGTCGGCGCGATCTGGCTGATCGTGATCTGGAAAACGCGCGTCGTGCACCCGCAGTTCATGCTCGGCGCGGCGGTGATCGTCTTCACGATCGCGGCGCTGCTCGCATTCGTCTTCCTCATCGGGACGATCACCTCCTCGACGGCCGTCTCGATCATGACCTCGTACGCCCTGTTCTTCGTGTCGGCGGTCCTGGTCGCGCACGACAAGATCGAAGCGGCGGTCGACTCGATCTGGAGCGCGCGCCTGGTGCACGCCCTCTGGATGATCTTCCCCAAGACCTCGGATCTCGGCCGGGCGACCGTCGCGCTCGTCTCCGGCGGGCAGGCCCCGCAGGAGATCTCGGCGATCTCGGCGTGGCCCTTCGTCTCGACGGCGATCTTCGCCCTCGCCTGTCTCACGCTTGCAAGCTGGGTGTTCACCCGAAAGGAGTTCTGATCATGAAATGGAATTCGAAGGCAGTCTCTCTGGCCGTCGCAGCGCTGCTCCTGCTGCCGCTCGGCGCCGTGGCGGGAGGGCTCGACCTCGTCCCTCCCGACGCGGTAACGGTCGGGGTGGCGAACGTCGCGCAGTTCCGCAGCAGCCCGCTCGCCGGCCGCCTGTTCGACCAGGCCGACCGGATGACCATCGACGGCGAGGGAGCGAAGTTCCTCGAGGAAACCGGGCTCGATCCGGCGCGCGACCTCGACCTCGTCACCTTCGCGCTCGCGCCGAAGCGCGGAGAGCCTGACGCCGCCGAGGTGCTCGTCGTATTCGAAGGACGCTTCGACGTGGCGAAGATCGGGACCGCGATGCGGAGCCGCGGCGCGGTGCCCGTCGATCACGCCGCCGGAACGTACTACGAGCTCCCGGGCGAGAGCGACGATCGGGAAGGGCACGGCAGGGACGCCGTGATCGCGCTCGTCGATCGAGGCCTCATCCTCGCCGGGTCGAGCTCGGCGGTCGTCCGCGCCCTCGGCCTGGTCTCCACCGGTGGAGGCTCGTTCATCGCGGCCGGCGCCCTCGCCCCCGGCCTGGCGCGCATCGACCCGACCGCTTCGGCGTGGGTGCTCGTCGACGTCCCCCGCACCACACGCCTCCACCACCAGCCCGACTGGAAAGGAGAAGAAGGGCATCCGGCCGGCGCCCTGCTCGAGTCGGTCAAACGCATCTCCACCGTCTCGATGTGGACCACCGACAGCGGCGACGCCCTCGCCTTCGGCGTCACCGCCACCTCGACCGACGCCGAGACCCTCGACCTGCTCGAAGACGCCGCCCGCGGCGCCCTCGCCACCTGGCGCCTCGCCGTCCAGGAGAAGGACCCCGACATGGTCGACGTCATCCGCCGCTTCCGCGTCCGCCAGGACGGCGACGGCGTCACCCTCTCCGGAAGCATCGAGGGAGAGACGCTGCGGAAGTTCACGAGCCGGCACGGCTCTCCGCTGTAGATCGTCGCTCGCACATGGTTCGGATCTGGGGGGCCGCCGCGGGGCGGCCCCTTTTTTTTCGCATTCCGCATCGACCTTTGCACTAGGCCGTGGCTCCTGATTCGCGGCAGCTCACGGCGACCTGTCCCCTCTCCCCGTCCGGATCTCCGCTGAGGTAAATCCGGAGACATCGTTGACACGAGTCCGGAGACATCGTTGACAGGTCGAGAGTCGACAATGTCTCCGGATTTACCAAGACCGGCACGTTCCGGACGGGGAGAGGGAGACGGCGATCCACGATGCGTAGAGAATTTTTCTCTCTCGCCCCGCGAGGCGATCCCGATCCTTGCGAGCCCGGAAGGCGCGGCGTACACTCGATTCACCACACCCGACCCCCGACCCGGACGCGAAAACCGGGCGCGCACGGCGCCCTCGAACGACAGATCGCAACCTTCAGGAGCCAGACCGAATGAGCAACAACATTCCCCCGGAAAAGATGAAAGCCGCCGAGGCCGCGCTGACCCAGATCGAGCGGCAGTTCGGCAAGGGATCGATCATGCGGCTCGGCCAGCGCGAGGTCCTCGGGATCTCCTCGATCTCGACCGGATCGATCGGCGTCGATGCGGCGCTCGGCGTGGGCGGCATGCCGCGCGGCCGCATCGTCGAGATCTACGGCCCGGAGTCGTCGGGCAAGACCACGCTCTCGCTCCACGTCATCGCCGAGGCGCAGAAGCTCGGCGGCCTGGCCGCCTTCATCGACGCCGAGCACGCCCTCGACGCCGAGTACGCGACCAAGCTCGGCGTCGACATCGACAACCTCCTCGTCTCCCAGCCCGACAGCGGCGAGCAGGCCCTCGAGATCGCCGAGATGCTCGTCCGCTCCAACGCCATCGACCTGATCGTCATCGATTCGGTCGCCGCCCTCGTCCCCCGCGCCGAGCTCGAAGGAGAGATGGGCGACAGCCACGTCGGCCTCCAGGCCCGCCTCATGTCGCAGGCCCTCCGCAAGCTCACCGGCATCGTCTCCAAGTCGAAGACCTGCCTGATCTTCATCAACCAGATCCGCGAGAAGATTGGCGTGATGTTCGGCAATCCCGAGACGACCACCGGCGGCCGCGCCCTCAAGTTCTACTCCTCGGTCCGCGTCGAGATCCGCCGCACCACCCAGATCAAGGAAGGCGACGAGGTCGTCGGCACCCGCGTCAAGGTCAAGGTCGTCAAGAACAAGTGCGCCGCCCCCTTCAAGCAGGCCGAGTTCGACGTCGGCTACGGCGAGGGGATCTCCAGAGAGGGAGAGCTCATCGACCTCGGCCTCGAGCTCCGCATCGTCGACAAGTCGGGATCGTGGTTCTCCTACGGCGACGTCCGCCTCGGCCAGGGACGGGAGAACGCCAAGGCGTTCCTCCGCGAAAACCCCGACCTCGAGCGCGAGGTCGAGTCGAAGGTCCGCAAGGCGATGGGCATCGGCGGACCCGAGCTCACCGTCATCGAAGGGGGCGAGCCGGTCAGGGAGAAGAAGTCCGCGAAGTGATCCTCTCGGGCCGCCTCCGGGCGGCCCGCCTCTTCATCGACCCTCGATCATCAATCTCTGCATCCTGCCGTACGTCGCCGAGCGCCAGAGCCACTCGACGGGACCGAAGCGGAACCGCGAGAGCCACCAGCGGCTCAGCGGGATCTGCAGGCCGACGATCACGACCGCGAGCGGGATCGCGATCCACGGCCCCACCTTCCCGTACAGCCCGAGCCCGTACCCGTAGAAGATCAGCGTGCCGATCACCGAGTGCACGAGATAGTTGGTGAGCGCCATCCTCCCGAGAGGCGCCAGCGCCGCGAGCGCTCCCGGTCCCTCGGGGCGCGTCACCCGCAGCGCCACCGCGGCGATGTACGAGACCGCCAGCAGCGGCACGCCGATCGCGTAGGCGAGCTGGCTGAACGCCCCGAGCCACGTCGGGAGCGTCGGATCGACCGCCTCCCGCGTCAGATAGACGATCGCGTTCAGCGCGAGCCCCAGCGGCAGAGCGATCGCGACGACCCGCCGGAACGCTCCCCGCAGCTCCGCCGCCCGCAGATGGATCTCGCTTCTCCCCGCCCAGAACCCGACGAGGAACATCGCGAACACGTTCGGAAGGAAGAAGACCGAGAAGCCGAGCAGCATCAGCCAGTCGCGGACCCGCTGGCCCGCGATCTCGCTCCACGTTCCCTCGGCGTAGTTCCGGAGCGCGTCCTCCGTGTGCATGATCTCGTGGATCGACGGAGCGTCGGGATCGGGCGGGCTCGCGGAAAGCGCTGCCGCGCCGACGAATGTGAGCGCCACCGGAATCATGAGCGAGATCGCCGCCGCGATCAGAAGCGTCCGCGGCCGCGCGTTCCGGAACAGAATCAGAATGAATCCGAGGATCGCGTAGATGTGGAGGATGTCGCCGTACCAGATGGCGATCGCATGGGTGAGCCCGATCAGCAGGAGCCAGAACAGCCGTCGCACGTAGGTCGGGAGCGCCGAGCCCCCGCGGCGCTGCGCGCGCGCGAGCTGGATCGCGAATCCCACCCCGAACAGCATCGAGAACGTCGAATAGAACTTCCCGGCGAAGAAGATCGTGATGACCGCCGTCGCGATCCGGTCCCACGTCCCCTCGAACGGCGAGTCGACGACCCAGGCGATCGGCTGGCTGAAGTAAAGGACGTTGACGACCAGGATGCCGAAGATCGCGAACCCGCGGAGGATGTCGAGCAGAGCGATCCGCTCGTCCGGAGCGACCGGTGACGGAGCGTCGGGGAGAGCTTCCTCGTTCGGAGCGTCGATCGGACCGAAGCCGGCTTCAGGCATCAGGCTCCCCGAGTATATCCCGAGGCCGGCGTCTCGTCCGGGCGCGCGTTGCCGCGAGAGGCTGCATTCGGCGATGATCCCGACCGGACGGCCGCCGCCATGATCCACATTCACGACAGCGCTCCCTCGAGGCTCGATCTGGCACTGGCGCAGGCGCCGCTCGGGATCTCGCGGCGGGAAGCGAAGCGGCTGATCGACGAGCTGCGCGTGGTGGTCGACGGCAGGCTCGCCCGAATCGCCTCGCGCGAGGTGCGGCGGGGCGGGCGGATCGCCCTGCTCGCCGGTGTTCCCGAGCTGCCGCTGCTCTCGCTCGAGCCCGAGCGGGTCGCGATCGACAAGCCGCCCGGGCTCGCCTCGCAGATGCCGAGGCGGAACGGCCCGCTCTCGGTCCTCGAGGTCCTTCCCGCCCAGCTCGCCCGCGCCGGCGAGCCGCACGAGCTCTGGGTCGTGCACCGGCTCGACACCGGGACGAGCGGGGTCCTGCTTCTGGCCAGGACGCGGCGGGAGGCCGCGCGCCTGTCGCATCGGTTCGCCGCACACGAGATCGAGAAGACCTACGTCGCGCGCATCCACGGACGCCTCGAGAGCGGGCTCGAGCTCGGCGATCCGATCGCCCGCGCGGGCGCCGCGCGCTTCACGACCTCCCCCTCCGGCCGCCCCGCCCGCACGATCGTCCGTCCCCTCGAGCCCGGATCCGATTCGACGCTCGTCGCCATCGAGATCGCGACCGGCCGCACTCACCAGATCCGCGTCCACCTCGCCGCCGCCGGCCATCCGATCGTCGGCGACGTCAAGTATGGAGGCCCTTCCGCCGCCCGCCTTCACCTCCACGCCTGGCGGCTCGCTCACCCCGACCTCGGGCGGTTCGAAGCGCCGATTCCGGAACGCCTCCGCCCCCGGCTTCCGCCGGGATGACCCGGCGCCCGCCGTCTGTTGATACGATCCTGACCCGATGAGCTCCACGCCCGTTCACGCCACCACCATTCTCTGCGTCCGCCGCGGCGACCAGGTCGCCATGGCGGGCGACGGCCAGGTCACCATCGGCAACATGGTGATGAAGCACGGTGCGACGAAAGTCCGACGCCTCTACCACGACGGCGTCCTGGCGGGATTCGCAGGATCGGCCGCCGACGCCTTCGCCCTCTTCTCCCGGTTCGAGGGGAAGCTCGAGGAGTATCACGGGAATCTCGAGCGGGCGGTCGTCGAGCTGGCGAAGGACTGGCGGCTCGACAAGGTTCTGCGGCAGCTCGAGGCGCTTCTCATCGTCGCGAACCGGGAACGCTCGTACCTGCTGTCGGGGACCGGAGACCTGATCGCGCCGGACGACGGGCTTCTGGCGATCGGCGCGGGCGGCGGATTCGCGCTCGCCGCAGCGCGAGCGCTGGTCAATCACACGGCGATGCCGGCGCCCGAGGTCGCGCTCGAGGCGATGAAGATCGCCGCCGGCATCTGTATCTACACGAACGACAACATCACGGTCGAGACGCTCTGATCATGGTCATCATCCTTCCCGGCGACACCACGAAGACGGGCGCCCTCACCCCGAAGCAGATCGTCGAGGAGCTCGACTCCTACATCATCGGACAGCGGGCGGCCAAGCGCGCGGTCGCGATCGCGCTGCGCAACCGCTGGCGGCGCCAGCAGCTCGCCCCCGAGCTCCGCGAAGAGATCGCCCCGAAGAACATCATCATGATCGGCCCCACCGGCGTCGGCAAGACCGAGATCGCCCGCCGGCTCGCCCGGATGACCGGCTCCCCCTTCCTCAAGATCGAAGCCTCGAAGTTCACCGAGGTCGGCTACGTGGGGCGCGACGTGGAGTCGATCATCCGCGATCTGACCGAGCTCGGAGTAAAGCTGGTGAAGGAAGAGCGGGCGCGCGCGGTCCGCGCGCAGGCCGAGGCGAATGCGCGCGAGCGCCTCCTCGACCTTCTGCTTCCGGCGCGCGTCTCCACGGGATTCAGCCCCTACGCCCCGCAGCCGCTCCCCGAGACGGACGACGCGAACCGCGACACGCGCGAGAAGCTCGGCCGCTGGCTCGACGAGGGCCGCCTCGAGTCGCGCGAGGTCGAGATCGAGGTCCGCGAGTCGGGCTTCCCTTCCTTCGAGATCTTCACCAACCAGGGCGTCGAGGAGATGGGCGTCAACATGAAGGACATGCTTCCCGGGCTGTTCGGCGGGAAGACGAGGCGTAAGAAGATGCCGGTCTCCGACGCGCGCGAGATCCTGATCGCGGAAGAGTCGGAGAAGCTCGTCGATCAGAGCGCGGTCGCGCGCGAGGCGATCGAGCGCGTCGAACAGAACGGCATCGTCTTCCTCGACGAGATCGACAAGATCGCCGGCCGCGAGTCCAAGCAGGGCCCCGACGTCTCCCGCGAGGGAGTCCAGCGCGACCTCCTCCCCATCGTCGAGGGAACCACCGTCAACACCAAGTACGGCATGGTCCGCACCGATCACGTCCTCTTCATCGCCGCCGGCGCGTTCCACGTCTCGAAACCCTCGGACCTGATCCCCGAGCTCCAGGGACGCTTCCCGATCCGCGTCGAGCTCGACTCGCTGACCGAAGAAGACTTCCAGCGGATCCTCCGCGAGCCGAAACACGCCCTGACGCGCCAGTATCGCGAGCTGCTGAGAACCGAGGGGGTTGCGCTCCGGTTCACCGACGACGCGATCGCCGAGATCGCGCGCTTCGCCGCCGAGGTCAACCGCCGCACCGAGAACATCGGGGCGCGACGGCTTCACACGATGCTCGAGCGGCTCCTCGACGACGTCTCGTTCCGCGCCGACGAGCTCGCGGGAAGCGAGATCGTCGTCGACGCCGCCTTCGTCCGCAACGCCCTCGCCGACCTCGTCAGGGACGTCGACCTCTCGCGCTACGTCCTCTAGCCCTCGCCCCGCCCGCCCCGGGGAGCCGGCCTTCGGCCGGAATGCACAATGCAAAATGCAAAATGCAAAAAAGGGGCGCCCGATCTCCTTTTCCGAGCTCGTCACTGCGCCGAAACGGCGTCGGGCCCGTGTTCCGGACTTTTCATCTCTCGCATTCGGCCGGCGCCTCCTTCACCGTCCCGGTCTGGTACGCTTCGCGCTCCGGAGGATGCCATGGGAATCGCCACGATCAATCCCGCCACCGGAGAGACGATCCGCTCGTTCGAGCCGATCGGGGATGACGAGCTCGAGCGAAGGCTCGCGCTCGCCGCCGAGGCTTTCGGCCGGCACCGGAAAAGCTCGTTCGAGGAGCGCGCGCGGAAGATGCGGAAGGCCGCCGACCTTCTCGAGCGCGACCAGCGCGAGCTCGCCGAGACGATCACCCTCGAGATGGGGAAGCCGATCCGCGCCGCCCTCGCCGAGATCTCCAAATGCGCGCTCGCCTGCGGCTACTACGCCGCGAACGCCGCGGCGCATCTCGCCGACGATCACGTGAAAACCGAGGCGACGGAAAGCTACGTCCGGTACCTTCCGCTCGGGCCCGTCCTCGCGATCATGCCGTGGAACTTCCCCTTCTGGCAGGTCTTCCGCTTCGCGGCGCCTGCGATCATGGCGGGGAACGTCGGCCTTCTCAAGCACGCCTCGAACGTCCCGCAGTGCGCCCTCGCGATCGAGCGCGTCATCCGGGAGGCCGGCTTCGAGGAGGGAGTGTTCCAGACCCTGCTGCTCGAGGCCTCGCGCGTCGAGGCGATCCTCCGCGATCCGCGGGTGCGGGCCGCCACGCTCACCGGCAGCGAGCCCGCCGGCGCCTCGGTCGCATCGATCGCGGGGCGCGAGATCAAGAAGGTCGTCCTCGAGCTCGGAGGCTCCGATCCCTTCATCGTCATGCCCTCGGCCGACCTCCCCCTCGCCGCCGAGACCGCCGCCCGCGCCCGAACCGTGAACGCCGGCCAGTCGTGCATCGCCGCCAAGAGGTTCATCGTCCACGAGGAGGTCGCCTCCGAGTTCGAGACCCGCTTCGTCGCGGCGATGCAGGCGCTCGTGGTCGGCGATCCGATGGACGAGAAGACCGACCTCGGGCCGCTGTCGTCCAGGCAGATCGCCGACGATCTCGAGCGCCAGGTCGCCGAGACGCTCGCGCGCGGAGCGAGGGTGCTGACCGGCGGGCGCCGCCGCGAGGGGAACTGGTTCGAGCCGACCGTCCTGGTCGACGTCCCGCTCGATTCCCCTGGCGCGCGCGAGGAGCTGTTCGGCCCCGTCGCCTCGGTTTTTCGCGTCCGCTCCATCGACGAAGCGATCGCACTCGCGAACTCCACCCCCTTCGGCCTCGCCGCCTCGGTCTGGACGAACGACGAGAAAGAGCGGAGCCGCTTCACCGACGAGATCGAGGCGGGACAGCTCTTCGTGAACGCGATGGTCGCCTCCGATCCCCGCCTCCCCTTCGGCGGGGTCGGCCGCTCCGGCTTCGGCCGCGAGCTCGGCGAGCTCGGCATCCGCGAGTTCGTCAACGCGAAAACGGTGTGGGTGGCGTGACGGGGAGGGCGGGGGGGTTGGGGGGGGGTGGGGGATGCAAAATGCAAAATGCAGACACTCAATAGCACCGATTAATCGGCGATATCAATACTACATTGATAACTGTAGAGATCGGCAGAACAAATAATAAGCAATAAGCAGACACTATATTGAATCTCGTAATATAGATCTACAAATTGCTGTGTAATTGCGGCGTGTCGGGTTCTGCGTTCCCTCCCCTCAGTCGAGCCGGAATCCGATCTTCACCGTCACCTGATACTCGGCGAGCCGCCCCCCGTCGATCCGCCCGCGCATCTGCGTCACCTCGAACCAGTCGAGGTTGTGGATCGACTCGGATGCCTTTTGCACCGCGTTGTCGGCCGCCTTCGCGAACGATTCCTTCGAGGTGCCGACCACCTCGATCAGTTTGTACGCCTTGTCTGCCATCGCAAGTACCTCCATTCATTCTGAAACCGAAGGATCGTAACTCGGATGGAGCGATAGAAGAAGAGTCGAATCCCGCGCAGAGACCTCGCGCCCCGGCCTGGGGTCTCAACCCTGGCAAACACTCCGTATCGGATTCGCCACACAACTCGGTATCAGAGCTTCGGTGGTCAGATCTCCAGGAATGAAAGGGTCAGTTGGGCGTAATCGTGGTCACGTGCTGGGTTTCATTGTTCGTGACCGAAACGAACGCCCAGAATCGAAGGCCGGACGTCATTGGTTCGATCTCGATTCGGACATATTGGGATCCCGCGAGTACCGGGTAGAGGTCGACCAGATCGAGGCGTTGGCCAAAGCCCGGCCGGTCCGGCCGTTCGGGGTCCGGTCCGTTCGGCGTCGGCGACGCGAGGGTCACGATTTCTTCGACGAGGAGATTGCCCGCTGCCGATGGGCCAAATTGCGTGTCGTAAATCCGAACGCGGATCTGCGACGTCGGGTTCGCATCGAAATCGTAGATCCGCAGGGTCTGACGAAATCCACCATCCGTCGGGACAGGAAACAAGTTGAGGCTCGTCGTGAAGACCTCGTCATCGCGAATGACGGGGAGTTCCGTCCCGAACGTCAGGTGCTGTCGTGAGACATCCTGCGTCCGCAGGTTGAATCTCAGCAGCTCTGATTCTCCCTGATGGACGTACAGAAAGACTCCGGGACCCGGGTTCTGAGCCGAGACCGGCGTCGGAAATACCTCGGCGGTCGCACCGGGTCCGATCGGCGAGTTCGAGCACGTTGGGACACGGCAGTTCTCGAGGTACTCGACCCTCATGACGACAGCGTCCTCGATTCCGCTGTTCTGGAGCCAGAGCTCACTGTGCCACAGCGATCCGTGCGCTCCCGGAGTATCGGGAAGCCAGACGGGCACCAACAGACGGGGCTCGCTTCCAGTCGCAGTCGAAGTGGAAAAGAGGAGAATGAGGAGAAGGCGTCTCATCATATTATCCGTTCGCGGCCTACTGGCAGTCGTTGAAGTTGAGGATGATGTTCTTATCCGAATGTTGCGGATCGATATCGTGCGTCGGCCGGTACGCGCGCGCTTCCAGATCATCGAGGACCCACCAACTCGAAACCGACCGATTACTCTGCTGGTAGCGCGCCGGCGCATAGGAGACGAACGTTTGCCGAGAACTCATTTAGCAGTAGAGGTATTGCAATGACCTGAGTTGCGATGACCGCGGCGCCGTGCGCGAGCCGAGAGCCGAATCGCGCGGGGCCCATTTATGCCACTGGAGCGCGCACTGCACCATCCGCGCATCCACCATCCCGCGCGCACCTCCGCCCTCCTGCGCTCAGCCTGGCAGAGGCCGCGGAGTTCGTTTGCTACCTCGACGCCGGCGGGCGCGGGTACACTGATCCGCATGCGGATCGCGGCTCTGCTCCTGCTCGCGGCGCTCGCGGCGCCGGCCGAGGGGCGGACGCTGCGGTGGGAGCGCTGGCACGTCGACGGACGTCTCGACGCCGACGGCGTGCTCCGCGTCACCGAGACGGCCCGCTGGGTCTTCGACGGCGACTGGAACGGAGGGGAGCGGATCTTCCGTCTCCGCGTCGTCGAGTCGCTCGACCTCCGCTCCATCGCGCGCATCACCGGCTCCGGCGAGACGATCCCGCTCCGCCGCGACTCCGACCTCGACGCGGTCGACGAATGGGACTGGCACGACTCGAAGACCCTCCGCTGGCGGGCGCGCGAGGCGAGCGCACCCCCCTTCTCCGACACCCCGATCACCTATCGCATCGACTACTCGATCTCGGGCGTTCCGATCCCCCAGGGCGACGGCGGCTGGCTGCTCGACCTCGACGTCGCCCCCTCCGATCTCGAAGGAACGATCGAGCATCTGAGCTGGAGCTTCACGCTCGACCCCACGTGGTCGGCCGGCGAGGCGGGACTCACCGGCGAGCGCCGCGGCGTCGCACCCGGCGAGCACGTCGTCCTGCGGGTGCCAATGCACTACGCCGGGTCGGGTCATCCCGCCTCGGTCGCACGCTTCTCCCCCCCACTCGCGCTCGCCGCCGTCGGCGCCATCCCTCTCCTCCTCGTCGGCTGGCTCGCCGCCTCCTTCGTGCGCGACGAACGGCGGAAGGGGCGCTTCGTGCGGCTCCCTCCGATCGACACGGCCGACCGCCCCTGGCTCGAGCAGCACGTCCTCCGCTTCCCTCCCGAAGTCGTCGGCGCGGCATGGGACGACCGCACCGCCAGCGCCGAAGTCGCCGCGGTCCTCGCCCGCCTCGTCCAGGAAGGAAAGCTCACCAGCCGCGTCGAGCCGGGAGGATGGCTCTCCTCTCCCACCCTCCATCTCGAATTGAATGTCCCCCGCGAGACGCTGGCCGGATATGAACGTGCGCTGATCGACGCCTTCTTCATCGACGGCTCGAAGACCGACACCCGGCGCATCCGCGAGCACTACAAATCGACCGGCTTCGATCCCGCCTCGAAGATCCGCAAGGGAATCGAGAAGAAGGTCGCCGCCATGGGGCGCGGACGGAAAGCGCCGGCCGGCGGGAGCTGGAAGCGGGGAACGCTCCTGTTTCTCGCGGGAGCGGCGATCGCGATCTTCGCCGGGGTGAGCGGAGGGCGCGCCGACCTGATCGCGATGGCGGTCTCGCTCGGGGCGGCCTTCGTGTTCCTCATCCTCGGGCTGATCGCGGCGGGAGTCTTCCAGAGCCGCGTCGGCGGATTCGCCCTCCCCGGAACGTTCGTCGCCCTTCCGATCGTCGCGATGCTCGGCGGGATCGCCCTGCTGTCGTGGATCGCCGCCACCGTCGTCCCGATCCGGCCGCTCCTGATCGCCGGGATGGGACTCGTGGCCGCCTCGCTGGCCGACTTCATTCTCGGGATCGCCCGGATCCCTCAGAGCCGCGAGCGGATCGCGATGCGGCGCGAGCTGTTTCTCGCGCGCGAGCGCCTCCGCCGCGAGCTGCGCCGCGAGTCTCCCGACATCGACGACGTCTGGTTCCCCTGGCTTCTCGCCCTCGGGCTCGGCCCGCAGGTCGACCGCTGGTTCCGCGCGTTCGGCGGCGCGGCCGGCGCGGCGATCCCCCCCCGCACCGCCTCCGGCAGCGGCGGCGGCTCGTCGGGGTGGAGCGGCGGCGGCGGAGCGTTCGGCGGAGCGGGAGCGAGCGGCGCCTGGGGAGTGGCGGCGGCCTCGCTCGGCTCGGGCGTGTCGGCGCCGAGCTCGGGCGGGAGCGGCGGAGGCGGCGGATCGTCGGGCGGCGGCGGGGCGGGAGGGTGGTAGGGGGGGCGGTGGGTTGCGTTGGGTAGGTCGGTGCTCGTGAGGGAACGGCGGCCTGCGGCCGCCGAAATGCAGAATGCAGAATGTAAAATCCGGAAATGGTCGATGGCGACTTCCCCGTACCGTGATCGTGCCACCCGCCCTTTCTGGATTCTTCCTTCTGCATTCTGCATTCTGCATTCGCTCCTCGAATGCAAAATGCAAAGTATCCACGATGAACAATCCAAACCGGGGCAAGCTCAGACTTTGCATTTTGCATTTTGCATTTTGCATTTGGCGCGCAAGCGCCCTGGCCACTCCGTGCCGTGATCGGCAGACGTGAATGACCGCTCGATCGCTCCTTCGTCCCCTCCGCCGGATCGTCGAGCGCGATCCGCCCGCGGCCCTGATCGCGGGGCGCGTCGCCGATCTCGCGCGCCACCGCCTCGAGTGGCCCGCCGGCGTGCAGCGCGGAACGCGCCGCCGCGCGGTCGAGGCCGAGGTTGCGATCATCCTCGAGGGGGACGCCGACGGCGACGTCCTCGACGGGCTCATCGAGTTCGATCCCGCCTCCGAGGCGTTTCTGTCGATCGCTCTGCGCACATCCGGCGGGGCGGACGCCTCCGCGATCGCCCATCCCTTCGGAGGCGCCACCGGACGCGCCGCCGCGTCGCTGCAGAGTGGAAGAATCGTCGCGAATTGGTTCCGCCATCGCCGCGACGAGCGAGCCCTCCCCGCCGTGCATCGCGACCTCGGGGCGTTCCTCGCTCCCTCCGATCTGCTCCGCCGGGCGCCGCTCGCCGGCGACGACGGCCTCCCGCTGCAGTTCGTCCACGCCGGCGGATCGGGGGTGGTCACGATCTCCGGCTCGCTCGCGTGGCGCGGCGCGCGGCTCACCCGCGGACGCGTCGCCGCCGGCGAGATCGATCTCGACACGGCGGCGCTCGCCGTCGGCGCGTCGGCGGAGCTCGCCTGGTCGGCCCGGCTCGAGGGAAGCTGGGACCTCGTGCTGTTCGCCGCCGCGGAGGGGCGGATCACGGCGCGGCTGGCGGCATCCGATCTCGAGCGGAGCCGCGGCGCAGTCGGCGCGGAGGCCGGCATCGCGCTCGAAGGCCCCGCCGCGGCGGTGCGCGCGCTGATCGAGGTGCTCGAGGCCCCTCTCGAGCCGCTGCTCCGCTCCATCGAGCGCGCCGGCGCGCGCGCTCCGACGCTCCGCGCTCTGTTCCGCGCCGAGACCGCCGAGGAGCTCGAGCGGCTCCTCGCGTCGGAGCGCGCTACGGCGGCGATCCGCGAGTGGCTCGAGCGCATCCACGTCGACGTCGACCTCCGCCGCCGCCTCCGCGAGCTGCTCGTCGACCTCGTCGACGAAGCGGCGGGCGAGACGGTCGACGCGCTGGCCGAACGGATCGATCCCGCGATCGCGGCGGTGCGCGATGCGGTCCGCGAGCATCGCGCGCGAATGCGCGCGGCGAAAGGGCGGGCGGAGGAGGCGGTGCGGGTGGCGGTGGCCCTCGAGCTCGCGCGCACGGCCGCCCGCCTCCGGCGAGGGGAGGTCGCGCTCGAAGTCACCCTCGATCCCGCCCGCCACCGGAAGGCTTTTCGCGCCCTGACGCGCGGCGACTGGAGCAAGGTGCTCCGCCTCGCGCGCGAGGACGGATCGATCGAGGTCGGCGGCTCGCTCCGCAGCCGCGGCTCACTCGAGATCGAGAGCTCGCTCTCGATCCTCATTCTCCGGAAGTCCGTCGGCGTCGGGAGCCGCCGCGAACAGAGCTGGCAGTCGGAGCTCGAGGCGGACGGCACGCTGACCATCTCCACGCGCGGCGCGCTCGAGGTGTGGTCGCGCTCGTGGCGGTCGCTTTCGTCGATCGGCCTCTTTCTCGACGCGCGCGCGGTCGAGAGCCTCGCCCCGTTCGGCACCGGCGCCGGCCGTCGTTCCCGGCGGCCCGCCGCCGCTCCCGCGACGCTCCGGCTCGAATGGACCATCGAGTCGCGGCCGACCGTCCCCGCCCTCCGCGCCCTCGAAGCCCGCCTCCGGCGCGCCCGTCTCCTCGGCACCGGCGCGTCGCTCGTCGAGGCGCTTCCGCTCGAGACCGGGCGACACTCGAACCGACCCTTCGGCGAGCTCGAGATCAGCGTCCTCTCGTCCCTCGGAGCCGGCGAGATCCGCCTCGTCGCGGCCGCTCCCCCCGAGACGGCGTCGCAGGAGTTCGCCCGCGCGCTGCTCGAGGAGGTTCCGATGCCGCGCGAGATCGCCGCGGCCGAATCGCGAGGGCTGCCGATCTTCGCCTGGAGCGACGTGCTCGCGAAGGTCGGCGCGGCGGCGATCAACGAGAAGCGATCGGCCGTCGTCTTCTCGGACGAGGATGGACGGCAGGTGCGCGTCCGCCGCTCGCTCCTTCCTCCGATCACTCTGCTCGCACGGCTCGTCCTGCTGTTCGGCGAGCTTTGCGCGGGACTGCGGGAGCTCGACGCCGCGGAGGGGAAGGACCACGAGGCGATCGCGCGCCGCTTTCGCGCGAATCAGCAGCGCGCCCTCCGCCGCGCCTCCGCCGTCCTGACCGCCACGACCCTCGCCCGCGCCGACCTCGGTTTCGCCCTCTTCCGGACGCTCCGCAGGCTCGCCGGCGACCCGCCGGCGGAGATCATCGTGCTGCGCCGGGACGATGGCCGGCGGTTCGTCCTCCCGGCTGAGGGCCAGGAAGGGTAGAGACCCGTCGGCCCCTTCCCCGCGATCCGCAGAAATTTTACCCGCGGGCGGCCCGTTACACGCGACGACTCGCCTGACTGTTGCGGCATTTGTTTCCCGCCGACGGATCCCCTGACAGTGCGGCAGTACATGACACTGAAAGGGTAATTCTTCCAATATGTCTTCATTCACCACGCTCGGGCTTTGCCCGAGTCTTCTGAGCAACATCGACCGGGTCGGCTTCACCACGCCGACCCCCATCCAGATCGCGGCGATCCCGCCTGCGCTCCTGGGGACGGATCTGATCGGAATCGCGCAGACCGGCACCGGAAAGACGGCGGCGTTCGTGCTGCCGATCCTCGAGCGGCTGCTCGCGGAGCGGCCGGCGGAGCGACGCGGTCCGCGCGCGCTGATCGTGGCGCCGACGCGCGAGCTCGCCGCCCAGATCCAGGACCACTTCCGCCAGCTCGCCGGGTCGCTCCCGATCCGCTCCACGGCGATCTTCGGCGGCGTGGGCGAGCGCCCGCAGATCGACGCGGTCCGCCGCGGGGTCGACGTGCTCGTCGCCACGCCCGGCCGACTGATCGACCTGATGGGCTCGGGGCACGTCCAGCTCCGCGGGGTCCGAATCGCGGTCCTCGACGAGGCCGACCGGATGCTCGACATGGGCTTCCTTCCGCAGATCCGCCGCATCGTCGCGCAGCTCCCGAAGGAGCGGCAGACGCTTCTGTTCTCCGCCACGCTCTCGCGCGACATCGAGCGAATCGCTTCCGAGATGCTTCGCTCGCCGCAGACGGTCGAGATCGGGCGCCGGGCGAACCCGGTTTCGTCGGTTCGCCAGGTGCTTCATCCGGTCGACAGGAGCCGCAAGGTCGATCTGCTGCTGCACGTGTTGCGCGACCCCTCGCTCGACTCGGTCCTGATCTTCTCGCGCACCAAGCATGGGGCGGACAAGATCGCGCGCAAGCTCGTGCAGGCGGGCATCACCACGGCGACGCTCCACTCGAACCGCTCGCAGAGCCAGCGCACCAAGGCTCTCGGCCAGTTCAAGGACGGGCGCGTCCGCGTGCTCGTCGCGACCGACATCGCCGCCCGCGGCATCGACGTCGAGGAGATCTCGCACGTGATCAACTTCGACTTCCCGCCGCAGCCGGAGGATTACGTCCACCGCATCGGGCGGACGGGGCGCGCCGCCGCGACCGGCGACGCGATCAGCTTCGTGATGCCTGAGGACGAGCCGAACGTGCGCGACCTCGAGCGGATGATCGGACGGACCCTCGAGCGGACGCCCGTGCGCGGGTTCGAGCCCGAGGCGCGCCATGCGGCGCCGGCGGCCCGCCCCGCCGGTCTTCCACCGAAGGGACACGCGCAGCCGGCGCGTCCGTTCCGGCGTCCCGGACCCTCGCGCGCCCAGGCCGGTCCGCGCCGCCGCCCCTCGTTCGGCCGCTGACGCGCGGCCGAACCCCCGGGTTGTAGTGCGGGCGTCCCGCCCGCCCCCGGGTGTGGGTGGTCGAAGGGCTACGTCACTCACTCTGCGAAGACGCC
>DATKCD010000024.1:0-9896 GCA_035544735.1 Thermoanaerobaculia bacterium | reverse complement strand
CACTCGTGGACACGTCCGACGAGCCGCCGCCGAGTCCACCCCGTCGTAAATTGCCTCGGTGCCCCGACCGCGGAAGGAACGGATCACGTCAGCATGATAGCACGGCTACCATGCTAACCCCGGTCGAAGCATCGGTATTTCTGTGAGATCACAGGGCAGGCGAGGCACCGCCGCTTCCGCTACACACCGTACGTCCGCCTTTTCGGAGACGAGCCGGCCGGGCAGGAGAAGAGGGAGCGATGATCGACGCCATCCCGCCGAGGACGGATTCCACGCGCGGTAGAGACTCTTGACCTTCGCGGAAGTCCGAGGGAGCCTCGGGAGCGAAGGAGGTTGCCATGGGACGGAAGTCGAGAGCGAAGAAGGAGCGGCCGGCAGCAGGCTCGCGCGCCGCAGGCTGCGAGACGATCGAGGAGCTGCGCGCGCGCGTGGCCGAGGTCTGCGGGCCGCTGCACATGGGAGGGACCGCGACCCCGGAGATCGAGAGCGAGTTCCTCCGGCAGATCATCGCGTTTCACGAGGAGGAGAACGAGCGCGTCCCCCTCGAGATGCTCGCTGAATCAGGGAAGGTGTACCGCAGCCCCTCAGATCTCGACGACGAGGAGCTCGCACGCGAGCTCGCCCGCCTCGTCGACGACGTCGCATTCCTCGGGATCTACCTCACGTCGACCGATCATCTCAGCGATCGCGAGCTCTACGAGAAGCTCGTCGGAGAGATCCTCCTCGAGCCGACCAGCCTCATGCCGGGCAACCTCGCGTACGGAGTCCACGTCGACGTCATCGGCGGCTTCAGCGAGGAGGACATCGAGATCTACCTCCGCTACTACGCCGGCGAGTCCTCGCGGGCGCATTGGAGAGAGCGCTTCCCGGGCGAGGAGATCCCGCCGAAGGAGATCCCCCCGTACGACCGCGACCGGTTCCTCCCGAACGGGGAGAGGCGCGTGAGCTCGCCGGCATCGTGAGCGATCATGGCTGTCGGGGCGCCGGCCGAGCGACGAGATCGTGAAGCGGATGCGGCGATGAGCTCTCAGTAGGCCTGCTCGGCGCGGCCGCGCTTGCTCTGCTCGAACTCGGCGAGCCGCTCGACGAGGAATCCGACCAGGATCGGGTTGAAGATGTCGTTGTGATGGCGGATCACCGTCTCGTCGGTGCGCACGACGAGAAACGGCGAGCCGGGATCCCAGCCGCGGCAGCGGGCGCCCTCCTCGCAATCGCGGGCCGGCACCGGCGCGAGCGTCAGCGTTCCCTGCCGCCCCTCCGCCCCCCCCGGCGCCGCCGCCGACCGCACCGAGATCTTCTGCGAGACATCGAGCGGCTCCGGCTCGTCGGCGCTGAAGCGCCAGTCATACCGCTCGGGGCAGGCGCAGCCGTCCTCCCGCTCGGACTGCGGCGCGGGGCCGTCGTAGGTCAGCTCGTGCGTGGTGTAGGGGGCGTAGTGCCCGAGGGCGCGCCGCCAGTCGGCGGAGGTGAAGACGCGGCGGTTCTTGAGGAGATCGACCCCGGAGAGAAGGCGCGAGAGAGGGAAGAAGCGGCGGACGGCCCGGTCCTGCTCGGAGGCGACGGTGATCAGGACGGGAAGCTGGCGCGGGGCGTAGTCGAGGTTGCGGTCGGGAGTGTAGCCGCGCGCCATGAGCTCCTGCGGCCCGAGGCCGGCGAGCCGGCGGTCGGCGAGATCGTCGTCGAAGACGCGGTACTCCTTCGCCTCGAGCGCCGGGTTGACGAGGACGACGAGATCGCCGAACCGGGCGCGCACCGCGCGCGCGCCGCCGTTGCCGAATCGCGGCTCGGCCGTCCGGACGATGCGCTGCGGGCCGTCGTCGCCGAAAAAGACGTCGCTCGCCCACCCCGTCAGGCGCTCCTTCACCGCGGCGAAGAGCATCACCCCGCCGAGGCTGTGACCGACCGAGACCATGATGGTCCGCTCGTGGACCTTCTCCCATTCGCGATGGACCTCGTTGAGGAACTCCTTCACGCCGGTGCGGCCGATGTGCTCGGCGCGATCCTTCCGGTCCCAGATGGAGAGCCAGTCGGCGTCGCCGCGGAAGCGGCGGCCGCGCCAGCCGAGGTAGACGCCGACGATCTTCCGCGGGGCGAGGGGGCGCTCGGCGAGCTCGCGCGAGGCGAGCGCGTCGAGCACGCTCCGGAAGCAGCGGAGGTCGCGGTCGCAGGTCGAGCAGCCGTGGTGCCAGCCATGGGCGAAGAGGATGAGCACCGCGCCGTCGGGATGTCCGAGCTCGGTCCGGACCAGCTCCATCACCTGCTGGTGCTGGGCGGGGTTGACGTCCCCCTCCTCGCTGAACTCGACGATGCCGATCGAGAAGTCGGGCTTGCGGAAGCGCTCGATCGACTGTCCCTCGAAGTCGAGCTGGAGAATGCGGTCGCGCTCGAACTCCTCGAGGAGCACGGCCGGGGCGTGGGGGCGCTCGACCCCCCGCTTCTGGTAGGGGGTGGTGGAGACGCATCCCGCCAGCAGGGCGAGGGCTGCGAAGGGGAGGGCGGCGAATCTCATGCGTCTGCTCCGGCTCGTTCGGACTCGTATAGTTGAGGAGTCGCGCCAGCGGGGGGTTTTCCTACCCCCCCCTGCCCCGCCAGGAGGTCGCGATTCTCTTCCCCGCCCGGATCTTTGCTGAACGAGGCGCTCTTCATCCGGGGTCAGGGTCAGGGGCCGCCGCGTGCGGGCCCGGAACAGCAGCATGAAGCGCGCGAATCGCGTCGCGCCCGTGCAGAGGGGAGGGAGCCCGAAATCACGATCACGGCCGAGCGATGGCTCGGATGCTTTCGCCCTGCACGATCCCGGGCACGGGCATCGCTCCGTCGCTGCTGATGCGCGGTGGCTCACGGCGACCCCTCACCCCGGCCCTCTCCCCGGATATCGACCCGCGCAAAAACCGGCGTGTCCCCGGACGGGGAGAGGGAGACGCAACCCCTCACCCCGATTCTCTCCCCAGGATGCCCACTCGCCCTCGCTGAGAACCGGCGGGTCCCGGACTGGGAGAGAGGGCGCTTGCGCTCTTCTTGCATTCCTGACCTCGCCTGCGAAGGAGGTTCCATGGCATCCATTGCGAGAGTCACCGAAATCAGTGTCCGGTCCGCGAAGAGCTTCGAGGACGCCGTCGTGACCGGCGTCGATCGCGCGAACAAAACGCTGCGGAACGTCACCTCGGCCTGGGTCAAGGAGATGCGCGTCGACGTGAAGAAGGGAAAGGTCGACGGCTTTCAGGTGAATCTGCTCGTCACGTTCATTCTCGACGAATAGCGCCTACTCGCCGCGGAGCACCTGCGCGGGGTCGAGGCGCGAGGCGCGGACGGCGGGGAGGATCGAGGCGGCGACGGCGGCTGCCAGTATGGCGAGGGCCGCGGCGATCCACGTCGGCGGGTCGAGCGGGCTCGTCTCGAAGAGCAGCCCCGTGACGAGACGCTGCAGCGCGAGGCTCGCGAGCAGCCCCGCCATGATCACGATCTTCGGCTCGCGGGTTCGTTCTCGCGTCTGCACGGGCGCAACGCGAGCTTCGTGCTTCGGGTTGCGCGCTCGCGGCTGCACGCTGCGGCCCCTCACCCTGACCCTCTCCCCGAATCTCAGCCATTCAGGTTTCAGCGAGATCCCGGCGGGGAGAGGGAAACGTCTCCCTCTCCACGTCCGGGACCGTGCAGGCTTTTTGCGCGGGTCGGGATCCGGGGAGAGGGTCGGGGTGAGGGGTCGCCGTGAGCCTTCTCGATCCAGGAGCCACGAAGCGAGGCTCGTGCCGGGGAGCGTGCAGCGCGGAGGGCTCGCGCAGCGGCTCCGCCATGACCACGACTTCCGGCTCGCGGGTTCGTTCTCGCGGCTGCACGGACGCGACGCGAGCTTCGCGGCTCGGGTTGCGCGCTCGCGCCTGCACGCTGCGGCCCCTCACCCTGACCCTCTCCCCGAATTTCAGTCTCTTGCAGTTTCAGCGACATCCCGGCGGGGAGAGGGAAACGGCTCCCTCTCCCCGTCCGGGATCGTGCAGGTCTTTGCGCGCCGTTTCTCCGGGGAGCGGGTGCCTACGTGGTCGCGGTCACTTTGCGGAGGGCGCGGAGGAGGGCGGCGGCGCCCGCGCGGTTGACTTCGCCCATGAGGGCGATCTGGATCCAGTTGCGGCTGCGGAGATATCCGCTCTCCCAGGCGACGAGAAATCCTTCCGCCGCGAGGGCGGCGCCGACGCGGGGAGACTCGCAGCCGGGGTCGAGCTCGATGGTGATCGCCTGCGGGGCGGGGGTGGCGCCCGCTCCGACGAGCCGAAGCCCCATGGCGACGAGGCGCGAGCGGAGCCATGTCGAGAGCTCGGCGCGGGCGGCGAATGGGGCGGGGCGGCCGGCGCGCTCGAGCGCGACGCGGAGCGCTCGCACCAGGTTCGACGACTGCGTGAACGGAACGCCCCGCTCCGCGGCGTAGAGACCGAGGTCGAGGTAGCGCGGGATGCGATCGCCCGGAACGATCGGGTCGCGGTGGAAGACGATCGCCAGCCCGGGATAGGCGCCGAGGCCCTTGCCGCTGACGCCGGTGGCGAGGTCGACGCCGGAAAGATCGAGG
This sequence comes from Thermoanaerobaculia bacterium, assembly GCA_035544735.1. Taxonomy (GTDB): domain Bacteria; phylum Acidobacteriota; class Thermoanaerobaculia; order Gp7-AA8; family Gp7-AA8; genus DATKCD01. The sequence continues at coordinate 5,344 of DATKCD010000024.1, read as the reverse complement.
GGCACCGATCCGAGGGCGCTGACCGCGTCGAGACAGAGGCGCGTGCCGCGATGCCGGCACTCCTCGGCCACCGCGCTCCAGTCGTTGAGCACTCCGGTCGAGGTCTCGCACGCCGTCATCCAGAGCCACCGCGGCGCCGGCGATGTGTCGAGCGCCTCGCGGACACGCTCCGGGTCGATCGCTTCTCCCCACTCCGCGCGGACGATCTCGAAGCGCAGGCCGAAGCGGCGCGCGTGATCGATCAGCCGCTCGCCGAACTCGCCGTTCGTGAGAACGAGGCCCGCCCCTCCCCACCCCGCGATCTGCGCCGCGACCGCGTCGTTCGCCAGCGTCCCGGTTCCCGCGAGAACCTGCACGTGCCGCGCGCTGGTGAGACGGCGCAGCGCCTCGCGCGCCGCGCTCAGCTCCCCGGCGAACTCCGACGAGCGATGCGACACCGCCCCCTCGGCCATCGCCGCCGCGACGTCGCGGTGCACGGCGACCGGTCCCGGAAGGAAGCTCGCCTTCTCGCCGCTCTCGTCGCGGGCCGCGAGGCCCCAGACGCCGCCGACGTGGCGGACGAAGGCCTCGCGCGTGAGGAGCATCGGCTGGAAGGGGGCCTCGTCCGTGCCGACGAGCGGGCCGAAGGGGACGAAGCCGAGGTGCTCGTAGAGGCGGAGCTGGCGCGTGGTCGCCGAGATGACTGCGGCGTCGAATCCGCGCGCCGAGGCGTACTTCCAGACCTCGCGCAGGAGGCCCGCGAGGATGCCGCCGCCGCGGAAATCCCTCTCGATGGCGAGCAGGCGCAGCTCGCAGAAGCGGCGCCCGCGCGGGAGGTACGAGTCGAAGCCGGCGAGCTTGCTCTCGACCGAGAACGGTCGATCGAAGCGGAGCGCGATCATCCCGACGACGCGCTCTCCGGAGACGGAGATCACGTAGGTGTTCTCGTCGTGGAATCGGTCGACCCGCCGCCGCGATGGCTCGGCGGCATACTGCGGGATCTCCTCGGTGAAGGTGACGTAGTTCAGTCGATGGATCTGCTCGAGCTCCCACGGCTCGGCGGCGATCCTGAACTCGAGCGGCGCAGTCATCGGACCGGACCTCGGTGATGCGACGGGAAGAATCACCCGCGGGCGGCGCCGTGTCAAATGCGGCGTGGGAGACGACGCTGCGTGTAAACCGTTCCGTGACGGGATCGGGCGCAGAACCGTGCAGTATGATTGGCCTCTCCGAGGAATGGAATGGGAACGCGTCCGCCCGATGGAAATGGCCGGCCGGAAGATCCGACGCACGTGATGCGTCCGGAGGAGACGCCGACGGAGGTCGTTCCGGGAGGGGAGGAGCCGGGGTCGGCGCCACTCGAGGCGGGAACGGTGCTGGTGTCGCGCTACCGGATCGTGTCGCGGCTGGGGAGCGGTGGGATGGGGGTGGTGTACGCGGCGGATGATCTGAAGCTCGGCCAGCGGGTGGCGCTCAAGTTCGTCCATCCGGGATCGCGCCCGCAGCTCGCGGCGCGCCTTCTCGGCGAGCTTCGGACCGGGCGGCAGATCGCGCATCCGAACGTCTGCCGGCTGTACGACGTGGTGGAGCTCGGCGAGGGCCACTTCATCTCGATGGAGTACGTCGAAGGGGAGCCGCTCGACGCGCTCCTCGCTCGGAGCGGGCGGCTCTCGCCGGAGCGGACGCTCGAGCTCGCGCGCGAGCTCTGCGCCGGGCTCGCCGCGGCCCATGACCTCGGCGTGGTTCACCGCGACCTCAAGCCCGCCAACGTCATGATCGATTCGCGCGGCAAGGCGCGCATCATGGACTTCGGCCTGGCGCTCGCCGCCGACGCCGCCGCCCGCGAGCGCGCCGGCACCGCGGGAACCCCCGCCTACATGGCTCCCGAACAGCTTCGCGGCGAAGAGGCGACTCCTGGCAGCGACCTCTATGCGCTCGGGCTGATCGTGTACGAGGCGGCGACCGGAAAGCGGTTCTCCGAGGGGCGGTCCATCCGCGAGATCCGCGATTCCGCCGCGTCGAGGCGCCGCACCAGCCGCCCGTCGAGCTTCACCCCCGAGATCGACCCCCAGCTCGAGCAGATCGTCCTCCAGTGCCTCGAGACCGATCCCGACCGGCGTCCGCCGTCCGCCCGCCAGATCCTGTTCGAGCTCGCGGGGGGCGATCCGCTCCAGGCGGTGATCCATTCCGGCGAGACGCCCTCGCCCGAGATGGTCGCCGCCGCTTCCGATACCGGCCGGCTGTCGACCCGCGTGGCGGCGATCCTGCTCCTCACGATCGTCCTCGGCGCCGCGGGGCAGCTCCTTCTTCTCGAGCGCTCGCAACGACGGCTCGTCATGGACACGCTCCATTCGCCCGACGCGCTCCATGCGAGCGTTCTCGGCGTCCTCTACGCGATCGGCGTTCCTCCCCCGTCGCGGCTCACCGTCACGCGGGGGTATCGCCCGAACGAGAGCTATCAGAGCCACCTGACTGCGAGCGAGACCGCGGATCGGCCGTGGGAGGCCCTCGCCTGGGCCGATCCCGCTCCCCTGGTCGAGTACTGGATCCGCTGGGGAACGAATCTCGCGCCGTGGAAGGAGCGGAGAACCAGCTTCGAGGATCCGCCGCACACGCAGCCCGGCATGGTCGGGGTCTCGCTCGACGGAGTGGGAAGACTGCGGAAGTTTCGCCGCGTCCCGGCCGGGCCGGCGGAGGGGAGCGGGGAGGAGGTCGACTGGAGTCGGCTGTTCGAGCTGGCGGGGCTCGATCGCAGTGAGCTTCGATCGGTGATCCCCGAGACTCTGCCGACCATCGGCGCGGCGCGGGTGTTCGCGTGGGAGGGGGAGGCCGGCGGGGCGGGAGAGAGGCTGAAGGTCGCTGCAGGCGAGAACGGGGGGGAACCGGTGTATTTCGAGGTGACGCTGCCGTGGGAGATCGCGGCGGGAATCAATCCGGAGTTGAGCGGAGCGAGTGCGGCGGGGGGATATGCGCTCGGCGCGATCATGCTCTTCATCGCGATTGCGGCCGGCGTTTTCGCGAGGAGAAACATCAGGAAGCGGCGCGGCGACAGCCGTTCGGCGTGGAAGGTCGCGATCGCGGTGTTTCTGGCGAGCGTCGGCTACTGGTTCCTCACTTCGGATCCGTCCACGTTCGTACGCGGATTCTCGTTCTCCGCGCTGATGGCGGCCCAGACGTGGCTCGCGTACATGGCGATCGAGCCGTACGTCAGGAAGAGCGCGCCGGGACTGCTGGTCGGATGGAGCCGGCTGCTGGTGGGAAGAGTGCGCGATCCGCACGTCGGACGCGACGTGCTCATCGGACTCGCGGTCGCCGCCGCCGTCCGGTTCCTGATCACCGCGCTCGACATCGGCTCCGAGCAGCTCGGAACGGGAGGACCGAGCCCCCTTCCTGCGACCATGATCACGACCGCGCCGGAGGCCGTCGGCGAGATGTTCTACGACCTCTTTCTGAGCCTGACTCTCGTGATGGCCTATCTGTTCCTTTACGTCGTCGCGCTCTCGCGATTCCGCAGCCCTCCGGTCGCCGCCGGCATCGTGTCGATCCTGCTCCTCGCGATCTTCGCCCCCTTCGGCGCCGGACCCGCCCTGCTCGGTCTGGTCGCTCCCCTGCTCGTCATGACCCGCTTTGGCGCGCTCGCCGCCGCGTTCACGTTCCTCGGCCTCTTCCAGCTCGCGAGCCTCCAGACCCTCGACCTCGGGCGGTGGTACGGCGCGAGCTCGGTTCTGGTCGCCGTGGTCGTCTCCCTGCTCGCCCTGGCCGCCTTCCGGATCGCCGCGACGAGCCACCGCGGTGGGAAGCCCAATACGGCGCCCGCCTGATCCCCCTCGCCGTGCCGGGCGGCCGCCGCCGTGGGGAGTGACGATGCCTCGCGAAGCTCCGGCGCTGAAAAAGGAACGGCGCAGCCGCGGGTTGCGCGGCTGCGCCGTTTCCGGGTCGGGCTCAGAGCACCGGTTCGCCGGTGTCCTCCTGTGCGATGACGGCCACCGGGTCGCTCGTCGTGTTGTCGAGAACCGAGGCGTAACCGAAGATCGGCGAGCTGGCGCTGAAGGTCAGGGTCATGTCGGGACGCTCCATGACGGGAAGATCGAACCACTGACCGATGAGCGCGCGCTGGCGGTGCTCCATCGGTCCGAGCGTGATGGTCTCCGTCGCCATGAGCGATCCGTCGACGCCGCGCAGCTCCATCTGCACGGTCACATCGCCGGCGTTCGGGTTGAAGAAGCCGAGGTTGGTGCGGAATGATCCCTTCTCGGCAGCGGCCGAGGTGGCGACGAGCTGGGTGATGACGCCGCGCCGCAGCGCCGATTCGCGCGTCAGGCCGGGGAAGAACTGACCGATCGTTCCCTCTCCGCTCGCGCGCTGGTCGTCGAAGATGCGCGAGCTCGCGCGGATCGCCTGCGAGCTCGTCAGCCGAACCGAACCGAGCCCCGATGCGTTCAGGAACCCCATCCCCGCCACGTCGTCGAGGACCATCGTTCCCCGGGGCGCGACCGTGAAGGTGAACGCGGCGGATGCCGACAGCGACGGCGCCGCCGTCGGGAAGAACTCGAGCAGGACCGTCGCCTCCTCGGCGTACGAGGGATTGAACACGCGCGCGTCGGTGACGAAGAGCTCTCCTCCCGCTCCCACCACGCGCCCGATCACCGGAAGGTCGACCTCGTTCACCGCGGCGAGCTGCCCGCGCACCGCCCCCGCCGGGAACGCACTCGTGTGCACGTTCACGTAGAACAACTCGGGCGTCTCGACGAACCGGGCGCCGAGCTCGGCCGGGATCGCCGCGCTCCCCTGCATCCGCCCGTCGACGAACGGCGCGGAGCTGGTCATCAGAGCCACGATCACCGGCCCGTCGACTCCCTCCGGCGCCTCGTGGATGTGCGCGCCGGTGAAGTCCGTGCCGATGTCGGTCACCACGACGTCGTAGGTGAGCTGCGTGAGGCTGTCGTCGAGCGTCAGGATGAATGCGCCGCCGCCGTCCTCGTCACCCGGACCGGGATACTCCGCTTCGCCGCTGAGCGCGTTGCCTCGGAGGACCCCCCCCGCGGACGTCAACTGGCCCCGGACCGCGCCGGCCGGGAACTGGGTCGTGTGGACGTTGACGTAGTAGCCGGCGGGATTCGCGAGGATGGCCGCGGCGTCGGCGGGATCGATGCCGGTGACCGTGACCGGAACGCCGTTCATGAACGGCCGGGAGGAGTCGGCGAATCCGATCAGCACGGGGCCCGGCTCGCCCGCGACTCCGGTGTGAATGTGCGCCGCGGTCACCATCGAGCCGAGCCCGCCGACGCTCGTCGTGACCGTCATTTCGGTCAGATCCGGATCGAACACGACGGTCGAGTGACCGAATCCGTTCGGATCGCCGGGA
>DATKCD010000023.1:0-16582 GCA_035544735.1 Thermoanaerobaculia bacterium | reverse complement strand
GTTCGGAAGACCATCTTTCGTCGCGTGTACGGTCTGCCTTCTGTCGGCCCCCGGGACGCCCGAACGCCCAAGACGCCCAAGACGCTCGAGACGCTCGAGACGCTCAAGACGCCCAAGACGCCCAAGACGCCCCAGACGCCCAAGACGCTCCAGACGCCCAAGACGCTCCAGACGCCCCTTACTTCGCGAGGGCGAGGTCCCACTTCCGGACGTAATCGAATCCGGAGTAGAGGGTGATGAGGAGGGCGGCGCGATGGATCCAGGGGAGGAGGGGGATGGTGATGGGAGCGAGGAAGGTATTGGCGCCGACGGTCACGGCGAGCGCGCCGACCTGAACGATGGTCGAGATCTTTCCTGCGATCGAGGGGGGAAAGCGGGTGATCCTGATGCGGGTGTACAGGAGGTAGGCGAAGACGACGAGCGTGATGTCGCGGATGAAGACGGTCGAGGTGAGCCAGATGGGGAGAGACCAGCGGGCGACGCCGGGGATGGTGTAGACGACGTAGGCGGCGAGCATCATCGTTTTGTCGGCGGCCGGATCGAGATAGGCTCCGAGGCGAGAGCGCTGGTTGAACCGTCGGGCGATGTAGCCGTCGAGGGCGTCGGTCGCCGCCGCGCCGACGAAGATGAAGAAGGCTGCGGTGAACTCACCGGCGAGCGAGACCTGAACGAAGACTGGGATGAGCGCGAGCCTGAGGAGGCTGAGCGCGTTCGGCACGGTCACCTGACCTCGCCAGCCCCGGCGGGAAGGTCGTTCGGGGGGCGCCATCGATCAGCTGATCTCCTTGAACTGTTCGATCGCGCTCCTGCGGAGATAGATGGTCTTCCCTTCCGAGAGGAGCAGCTTCTGATCCATCAGCTCGTGGAGCAGGCGCGACACGGTCTCGCGCGAGGTTCCGATGGTGTTGGCGATGGCCTGGTGGGTCGGCCGGTTCACGGCGACGAAGCCTCCCTCGACCTCTCTTCCCTGGTCGCGGGCGAGCTCGAGCAGAAACCGCGCCAGCCGGCCGTAGACGTCCATCGTCACCAGCGACTCGATTCTCCTCGAGGCGCGCCTGAGGCGCTTGGACAGCTCCGCGAGGATCTTCCGCGTGATCGAGAAGTCCTCGCGCATGATCTGCAGCAGCTCGTTCCGGAAGATCGTCAGCACCTCCAGCGGCTCGATCGCCGTCACTGTCGCCGACCGCGGCTCGTCGTCGAGCAGCGCCATCTCCCCGAAGAAGTCGCCATCCCCCAGCATCGACAGGATGATCTCCCTCCCCTCGGGCGAGATCATCGTGACCTTCACCTTTCCGCTGACGATGAGACAGAACACGTCCCCCCGCTCGTCCGCGTGGAAGATCACTTCCTCCTTCTGATACTTGCGCGGCTTGGCGAGCGCCGCGATCTTCTCGAGCTCCCGCTCGTCCAGCTCGGAGAAGAGGTCGAATTGCCGGAACAGGGGAGCCTGCATGAGTCCGGGGATTCTATCCCCCCCGCCCGGCCGCGTCACGAACCGGGTTTCAGCTCGGGCCGCCCCGCGCGATTCGCCCACCATTCGAGCAGCAGCACCAGCCCCAGCCCGGCGAGCGCGAACGCGATCCCGGCCCCCACCCCCTCCCCCCCTTCGGGCAGCACGTTCCGCTGCACCGTCGGGATCCTCTCCCCATGGCTTCCGATCACGAATGCGAGATCTTCCTTCCACGGCCAGACCTTCCGCAGGCTCCCCACCATCAGCCCCGTGAGGACGGCGACCGTGCCGTCGTGATGGCGCCGGAACAGCCAGCCGAGAACCTGAGCGAAGCTCACGATCCCGACTCCGGCGCCGAGTGCGAGCCAGAGGACCGGCAGCACGTCCCGCTCGTTGACCGCCCGGAGGATGTAGTCGTATTTCCCGAGGAGCAGGAGGACGAAGGCGCCCGAGATCCCCGGCAGGATCATGGCGCAGATCGCGATCGCGCCGGCGAGGAAGAGGAACCACCACGTCTGCGGAGTCTGGACGGGCACGAGCCCGACGAAGATCCACGCGCCGACGGCGCCGAGCAGCGCGAGGATGACGAGCCTCGGGTTCCACCGGGCGATCCGGCGGCTCACGGTCAGCACCGAGGCCAGGACGAGCCCGAAGAAGAAGCTCCAGACCCAGACGCCGCGGTTCTCGAGCGCCCATTCGATGCCGCGGGCGAGCGAGAGGATCGCCAGGATGATGCCGCTCAGCACGGCGAGGAGGAACTTCCAGTTCACGGCGGCGATCGCCTCGCCGAGCCTGCCGCGGGAGAGCGGGCGGAGGAACTCCGGCCGGCCGACCGCGCGGATCGAATCGATCAGCTCCTCGTAGATCCCGAGGATGAACGCCATCGTGCCGCCCGAGACGCCGGGCACCACGTCGGCCGAGCCCATCGCGAATCCGCGCGCCACCAGCCCGAGGTAGTCCTTCCAACGCCGCGGCTCGTGGAGCCGGCGCTGGTACGCCCCCTCGCGATTCACGCTCACTCCCCCGCTCCCGCGGCGACATCCCTCTTCATCCGCGGCGATTCCTCTCCCTCCGCAGACGACGCCGATGGACGGAGATGGAGAAGGCTCATGCGGCGGCGCCGTGGCACTTCTTGTACTTCTTGCCCGAGCCGCAGGGGCAGGGATCGTTGCGGCCGATCTTCGCCTGCTGGCGCCGGATGGGCTGGGGGGTCTCCTTGGGGGGGGCCGAATAGCTGAGCTGCTGCTGGCGGGGAGGCTCGGGCAGCCTCCTGCGCGAGTCCTCGCGCTTCTCGGTGACGACCTCGGTTTTCCAGATGAACTTGACCACGCGGTCCTGGATCCGCTCGGTCATCTCCTGGAACAGTTCGAACGATTCGCGCTTGTACTCGATCAGGGGATCGCGCTGACCGTATCCGCGGAGGCCGATGCCCTCCTTGAGATGGTCGACGATGAGAAGGTGGTCCTTCCACTGCGCGTCGATGACCTGGAGCAGGATGTATTTGAGGTGGACGGCCATGACCTCGGGGCCGAGGGTGGCGTCCTTCTGCTCGAAGCGTTTCCTGACCTCGGCGGCGAGCTCTTCCTTGATGGCGTCGCGTCCCATCTGTTCCGGGTCGACCCCGGCGTCGGCGAGGTGAAATCCGAAGAAGTCGAACAGCTCGGCATCGAGCTCGGCGACGTTCCAGGTCCGTTCGTCCTCGCCGACGTAGGTGTCGACCAGGTGATGGACGATGTCCTCGGCGGCATTGAGGATGTACTCCTTCCCCTCTTTCCCCTCGAGGATGTTGCGGCGCAGCGAGTAGATCGCCTCGCGCTGCTTGTTCATCACGTCGTCGTACTCGAGCAGGTGCTTGCGGATCTCGAAGTTGCGCGACTCGACCTGTTTCTGGGCGCGCTCGATGGCGCGGGTGACCATGCGGTGCTCGATGGGGACGCCCTCTTCCATGCCGAGGCGTTCCATGACGCCGCTGATGCGCTCGGAGCCGAAGATGCGCATGAGGTCGTCTTCGAGGGAGAGGTAGAAGCGGCTCGAGCCGGGATCGCCCTGGCGGCCGGAGCGGCCGCGGAGCTGATTGTCGATGCGGCGCGACTCGTGGCGCTCGGTGCCGACGATGTGGAGCCCGCCGGCGGCGACGACGTCCTCGTGCTCGCGGCGCCACTGCTCGCGCACCTCGCGCTCGAGGCGGGCGGCCTCGGCGGGATCGGGGGTCTCGCGCGTGGCGTTCAGGATCGTGAACTCGGGGTTGCCGCCGAGAATGATGTCGGTGCCGCGTCCGGCCATGTTGGTGGCGATGGTGACGGCGCTTTTGCGGCCCGCCTGCGCGACGATCTCGGCCTCGCGCTCGTGGTACTTCGCGTTGAGCACCACGTGCGGCACACCCGAGCGCTTGAGCTGCAAGGAGAGCCGCTCCGACTTCTCGATCGAAACCGTGCCGACCAGAACCGGCTGTCCGTTCTCGTTCCGCTCCCGGATCTCCTCGGTGATCGCTTCGAACTTCTCGCGCTCGGAGCGGTACACCAGGTCCGCCCCGTCGCGCCGGATCATCGGCTGGTTCGTCGGGATCACGACGACCTCGAGCTTGTAGATCTTGTCGAACTCCGCCGCCTCGGTGTCCGCCGTCCCCGTCATCCCGGCCAGCTTTTCGTACATCCGGAAGTAGTTCTGGAAGGTGATCGTGGCGAGGGTCTGGTTCTCGGCCTCGATCTTCACCCCTTCCTTCGCCTCGACCGCCTGATGGAGCCCGTCCGACCAGCGCCTTCCGGGCATCAGCCGGCCGGTGAACTCGTCGACGATGATGACCTCGCCGTCCTTGACCATGTAGTCGACGTCGGGCTTGTAGAGCGCGTGCGCCCGAACGCCCTGCGTCACCGCATGAAGGAACTCCATGTTGGCGGGATCGTAGAGGTTCTCGACGCCGAGCAGGGTCTCGGCGTGCGCGACTCCCTCCTCGGTCAGAACGGCGGTGTGCTGCTTCTCGTCGACCTGGAAGTCGGTCGCAGGGTGCAGCTTCGGGATGATGCGGTCGACGTGGTAGTACTTGTCGACCGACTCCTCCGAGGGGCCGCTGATGATGAGCGGGGTCCGGGCCTCGTCGATGAGGATCGAGTCGACTTCGTCCACCAGCGCGAACACGTGCCGCCGCTGGCACATCGACTCGAGCTCGTACTTCATGTTGTCGCGCAGGTAGTCGAATCCGTACTCGTTGTTCGTGCCGTAGGTGACGTCGGCGCGGTAGGCTTCCTGCCGCTCGCGGTCTCCCATCGAGTGCTGGATCACGCCGACGCTCAGGCCGAGAAAGCGGTAGACGCGTCCCATCCAGTCGGCGTCGCGACGGGCGAGATAGTCGTTCACCGTGACCACGTGCGCCCCCCGCCCCGCCAGCGCGTTGAGATAGATCGGAAGCGTCGCGACGAGCGTCTTTCCCTCGCCCGTCTTCATCTCCGCGATCCGCCCCTGATGGAGGACGATCCCCCCCATGAGCTGCACGTCGAAGTGCCGCATGTCGAGGGTCCGCTTCGCCGCCTCACGGCTGACCGCGAACGCCTCCGGCAGCAGCTCGTCGAGCTCTTCACGGAGCACCCGCCGCGCCTCGGTCAGCTCCGCCTCGTTGTCCAGACCCTCTTCCGCCGCCGCGAGCGCTTCCACCGCCGGGCGCAGGCGCTCCCTGAACTCCGCCGTCTTTTCCCTCAGACCTTCGTCCGACAGCGCCGAGACCTCCGGCTCCAGCGCGTTGATCCGCTGGACCAGAGGAAGCATTTTCTTGACGTCCCGCTCGTGCTTGGTTCCGAACAGGGAGCTCAGGACTTTCTGAAACATCGGGATTTTCCTCGCGGCCCGCGGGCTCGCCGGCCGCAGCTCGGGTCCTCCCCGCGCGCCGGAATCGGACGCGGGGCAAGCCTACCAAACGGCTGAGGGGGCAACAACAATCCCGCAGCCGGAGGAAGGGAGTCCACGAAGGATGGGGCCCGCCCGACTCCCGACTCAGCGGACGTAGCCGAGCGAGCGCAGCGCCTCGTAGTACTCCTGATCGCGGGCGTCCGGCTCTTCGGCGCGCGTGCGGCTTCCGTAGGTGGAGATCCTCGGACGGGAGCCGGTCCCGAGAAGCGGGCGTCCGTCCATTTCGGAGCTTGCCGGGAAGCCGAAGAGCTCGAGCAGGGTCGGCGCGAGATCGGAGGCTTCGGCCTCGCGCCGGTCGAACGGGAGCATCGAGACGAGCACCCCGCTCCCCTGCTGGCGGTCGCCGGGCGCGCCGATCACCATCACCTCGTACCCGCTCGAGCGCAGATCGGCGACGAGAGCGGCGATCCGGTCGAGCGCCTCGAGCGAGAGCGGAATGCTGCGACCCTCTCCGGCGTCGAGACGGTTGATGACGATGTCGAGAGCCGGAAGATAGACCGTCGCGAAGCGCGGAGGCCTCTCGGCGAGGGCGCTCCGCAGAGCCTCGATCGCGCGGCGGTCGAGATCGACCGCCCGTTCCGCCGCGTCTTCACCCGCCGCGGCGGCGAACAACGCGTCCTGACCGATCGACCGGAGCGCCCCCTCGTCTTCTCCCCGACTGACCCACCAGTTGACCGCCACGGCCGGAATCCCGCGGGCGGCGAGGATCTCCCAGACGTAGTGGCGGTCGCGGATCGAGCTCGGAAGAGGCTGGCGCCGGACGAGCCGCGTCCAGCCGGCGAGAGGGGAGCGGAGCGGATCGAATCGCGAGACCTGCTGGAGCACCCTCCCCTCGGCTCCGATGCGGATCCCCTCGACCGAGCTCACCCGGTGGAGATCGGATGGAGTACCGGTCCCGACCGAGGCCCATCGCCCGGCGGCGGACTCGTCGCGAGGGAAGGCGAGCGGAACCTCGGTCGCGAAGGACTCCCGCAGGCCGGGGCGCGCGAGCAGGAGCTCGCGCGTGAGGCCGTCGACCGCCACCAGCGCCAGGCGGACCTCGGTCGGCTCGACGACGATCTGCGCCGGCGGCTCCGGGGCCGGCTGCCCGCTCGGCCCCGACGACGCTGCGACGATCGCGACGAGCATCGCCCCTCCTGCGAGGAGAATCGGGAGCGAGCGCGACCTGCGCGCCACCGCCGGTATCCGTCCCGTCTCGTGGATCGAGAACGAGAGCAGCGCGGCCGAGAAGACGACCGTCCCGACCACGATCAGCAGCAGGATCAGCGCCGGGACCGCCACGCGCTCGATCGCGCCGGGTTCGCCGTCGAATCCGACCCACCAGACGCCGATGCACGCCGCGATCACGAGCGCGAGAGCGAGCGCGAGCCCCGTCAGCAGCGACGGACGCTCGATCCCCGCCGCCGGCCGGAGCTCGAGCGCCGCCGCCGCGGCGAGGAGCAGCACGAACACCGCGGCGAGCCAGAGAACGAGGTACGCGGCGGCCAGCGCGAGCGTCTCTCCGAGAGGAAGCGGCCCGTTCCTCGACAGCATTGCCGCGATCATCGGCAGCGCCGCGAACAGCGAGACGAGCGTCGCCCCCTTCGCGGCGACGAGCAGCAGCTCCTGCCAGAACGTCCGCGAGCTCCAGGGGTCGAGCGCGAACCAGCGCTCGAGCCGATGGGTCAGATATCCGAGCTCGCGCAACTGTCGTCGGAGATCGTCCAGGGACTCGGTCACCGGCGCATCTTAGCGAGTCCCGCGTCGGGAGTCCGGAATCGGGGACTCACGACGCCGGACCCGCCTGTCGCTCCTCCAGCGCGCGCCACAGCTCGCGCGCCCGCTCGAACTCCTCCCGCCCCTCCCCCTCCAGAATCCGGCCGATCGCCTGATGCAGGCGCTGCTGCGCCTCGACGATCGCCCCGCGGTTCCCGCGCAGGACCGGGTCCCACACTTCGAAGCTGCTTCCCGCGAGACGGAGAAAGGTGGCGAGACCGTCGCCGAGGAAGGGCTCGAGGCGCTCGCGATCGGCGGCGACCATCGATGCGAGGGCGGTCGAGAGGATCTGCGGGAGGTGGCTGGTCGCCGCGAGCGCGGCGTCGTGCGCGGCAGGATCGACCGGGAAGGGCTCGGCCCCGGCGGCGGCGATCATCGCGAGGACCGTTCGCTCGGCGGTCGGCTCGACGAACCACCGGCGCCCCCGAAAAAGAGCGGCGGCCGCGGCGGCCGGGCCGCTCTTTTCCGATCCGGCGAACGGGTGCCCGGCGACGAAGCGGAGCCGGCGGCGCCGGGCCGCCTCGCACAACGGCGCCATCAGGCTGCAGACCGAGGTCACCAGATGTCCTTCGAGCGGCGCCTCGGCGAGCTGTCGCGCCACCGCGTCGAGCGGCGCCGCCAGCACCACCAGGTCCGGCCGCCACCCCCCGAGACTTTCCCACGAGAGCGGCTCGTCCGCCGCCTCTCCCCCCCCTCCGGGCGCGATCGCGGGGTCGATCCAGCCGATCCTCCATCCCGCCCGCCGAAGGTCGATCCCGAGGGATCCGCCGATCAGCCCGAGCCCCACGATCGCCGCACGTGGGGGAGCCTGGCTCATTCCCTCACCATCAGAATGAGGGTGCGGTCGACGGGGCGGTCGTTCACGAAATCGACGTACGGGCGCTGCAGCGTGACGCGGGGAAACTCCTCGCGGGGGGCGATGTGAGCACCGTTCCAGGTGCCGGAGATCCGGTCGACCGAGAGCTCCAGGCCGAGCTTCTCGAGGATCGGCAGGATCGCGGCGGCATCGGCCGCGAGATCGCCGCTGGTGAAGTACGCCGGCGGCCTGACCGAGCTGAACTCGTTGACGTCGTCCTCCGCCACCTCGGAATACCCGTACGCGCTCGCGTACCAGCGTGCGACCTCGTCGACCGGGGCCTCGGTCTCGTACATCGCCATCGGGGGGGCCTCGACCGCATCGGGGAGCATCACGAAGTGCGCGCGCCGCAGAACGTCGGTCTGAGCCTCGAGGAACCGGGCCCCCGGATAGACCTGAAAGTTGTACGTCCGCGCCTGCAGCTCGGCCGTCTCCTCGGCGCCGAGCGGCTCGAGCGGCTCCTCGCGGCATCCGGCCATCGCGACCAGAGCCGCCAGTGCGAGGGCCCTCCTCAACGCTCCACCTCGAGGCGGAGGAACTCCTCGGGCGTCATCCGAACCAGCTCGGCGAACCGCTCCGAGTATGACTGCACGGCGCCGACCGACTCGTCCATGAACATCCGCTCGAGCCGGAACAGCGGAACGAACATCGTCACCAGGTCGAGCGTCTGATCCTCGTCGCCTCCGCGGGCGACCTGCCGCACCCAGTCCTCGAACGAATCGAGATTGATCCCGCGGATCGTCAGCCCGACCGGAGTCAGGGAGCGGAGCACCCCCCAGAACTTCTCCTTCGGATTCACCAGATTGACGATGACGAACGAGCCGGGGACGAACCCTTCGATCGACTCGCCGCGCATGTTGACGACGTTGGACATCGGTACATTGTAAGTCGGGAGTCGGGGGGACGGACTCCGGACTGCCGGCTCACGATTCCCGGACCGGCCGTTCGCTGAGCTCGATGAGCACGCCGTTGCCGGCGCTCGGGTGGAGGAAGGCGACGCGCCGGCCGCCGGCGCCCGGAACCGGCACTTCGTGGACGAGCCGGTAGCCCTTCCGCTTCAGGCGCTCGAGCTCGGGCTCGAGCTCGGACACCGCGAAGCAGAGGTGGTGGATCCCTTCCCCCCGCTTCTCGATGAACTTCGCGACGGGGGTTTGCGCGCCGGTCGGCTCGAGCAGCTCGATGCGGGTCTCGCCGACCGGAAGGAACGCCGTCCGCACCCCCTGGCTCTCGACGATCTCGACGTGCTCGACGCTCAGCCCGAGATCCTCGTAGATCTTCACGGCAGAGAGCGAGCGGACGGCGATGCCGATGTGATCGAGCGTCGGTCTCATGAGCGCGATTCTAGTTCAGAACGCCGGCCGCCCCGGACGCCCCGGACGCTCGAGACGCCCCGGACGCCCCCTCACACCCCCCGCGCCTCCCCTCCCCAGATGTGCTTGTGGAGTTGGGTCTGGAGTCGCGCCTGGAGCCCGTCGGCGAGCATCCATTCGGCGAGCATCCGCAGATCGAGCGTTCCCCATACGGGGGAGAGGAGCACGCGGCGCGGGTCGATTCCACGGCTCCGGACCACCTCGAGCGCCCACTCGTAATCGCGGCGGTCGGCGATCACGAACTTGACCTCGTCGTGCTCGCGCAGCCGCTCGAGGTTCGGCCAGAAGTTCTTCGACTCCTCTCCCGAGCCGGGGCACTTGACGTCGAGGATGATCTTCGCGCGGCGGTCGACCGGAGCGAGGTCGATCGACCCGGAGGTCTCGATCAGAACTTCGTACCCGCGGTCGGCGAGCTCCCGGATCAGATCGAGCGACTCGCTCTGGGCGAGAGGCTCCCCTCCGGTCACTTCGACGAGCCTGCAGTCCCACGCCGAGATGCGCTCGAGGATCTGCTCGATCGACATCTTCTCGCCGCCGGTGAAGGTGTACTCCGAGTCGCACCAGACGCACCGCAGGTTGCAGCCGGTCAGCCGGATGAAGATGCACGGGCGTCCGACGTGGGAGGACTCCCCCTGGATCGAATGGAAGATCTCGGTGACTCGGATCATCGGTACGCGCCGGGGTCGATCAGGCCCGCCTCGGCGAACCCCTCCTTTCTGAGGAGGCACGAGTCGCAGTGCCCGCAGGCCCTCCCTTCCCCGTCCGGATCGTAACAGGAGCGGGTGATCGAATAATCGACCCCGAGGCGCGAGCCGGCGCGGATGATCTCCCCCTTCGACATCGCGAGCAGCGGGGCGACGATGCGGGGAGAGCCGCGCTCGACGCCGCTGCGCGTGCCGGTCGCGATCACGCGCTGGAAGGCGTCGATGAACTCGGGGCGGCAGTCGGGATAGCCGCTGAAGTCGACGGCGTTGACGCCGATCCAGATCTCGTCGGCGCCGCGGGTCTCGGCGTGCCCGAGGGCGATGGCGAGAAAGATCGTGTTGCGCGCCGGGACGTAGGTGAGGGGGATCGAGCCGGCGCCGAGAGCGTCCTTCGGGACGGGGATGTCGGAGGTGAGAGCGCTGGCGCCGAAGGGGCGGAGATCGATCGCGACGACGACGTGCTCCCGGACCGCCGCGCGGCGGGCGATCTCCGCGGCGGCCTCGAGCTCTACGCGGTGCCGCTGCCCGTAATCGAACGAGAGCGCGTGGACGATCCGCCCCTCGGCGCGAGCCATCGCGAGCACGGTCGCCGAGTCGAGTCCGCCGCTGAGCAGAACGATCGCGCGCGTCATGGAGGGAAGTCTCCGGCACCAGCCCCGAACTCGCAAGCGGTGGACGGTGTGGTGCGGGCGTCTCGCCCGCCCCCGGGTGGGGGGTCGGGAAACAATCCACCACCCCCCCGCGTCGGTGTGGTGCTCAGGCTCAGGGCGCGCCGAATGCAGAATGCAGAATGCAGAATGCAGAATCCAAAAAGGGTGGAGTCGCGTGCTCCGTTTTTGGATTTCACCTTTTGCATTTTGCATTTTGCATTTCGGCGGCCCGAAGGCCGCCGTTGGTCCACGGGACCCCCACCCGGGGGCGGGCGGGACGCCCGCACCACACCGCCGGGTGGGTGGTCGGGAAACGATTCACCACCACCCCCGCATGGGTGTGGTGCTCAGGTTCAGGGCGGGCAGAATGCAGAATGCAGAATCCAAAAAGGGTGCGCCGGCGCTCGGTTCCGGGATTCCCTTTTGCATTTTGCATTTTGCATTCTGCATTCTGCATTTCGGCGGCCGAAGGCCGCCGTTGTTCCACGGGACCCCCCGCCCGGGGGCGGGCGGGACGCCCGCACCACACCGCCGGGGACGCCCGCACCACACCGGCCCTGCGGGGGGTCGGGACGTTCGGATTGCCACCGACTTGCAGCATGGCATCGGCGCTTCCACAATACGCGGCAGCATGCCCTCGCGCAGTCCCTACGATCTGCTCAACCGAAAGCGACGCGGCGAAGAGCTCTCGAGCGACGAGATCGAGTGGCTCGTGCAGGCGTTCACCCGCGGCGAAGTGGCCGACTATCAGATGTCGGCATTCCTGATGGCGACGGCGATCGTCGGCATGACCCCGGAAGAGACGGCGGCGCTGACCTCGGCCATCGTCGCATCGGGCGAGTCGTGGGAGCTCGGCGAAGAGCTCGGGTTCGTCGCCGACAAGCACTCGACCGGGGGCGTGGGAGACAAGATCTCCCTGGTGCTCGCGCCGTGGGTTGCGGCCTGCGAAGTCCGGATCGGCATGCTCTCGGGGCGCGGGCTCGGCCACACCGGGGGGACCCTGGACAAGCTCGAGACGATCCCCGGCTTCCGGGCGGGACTCTCGCGCGCCGAGATGGTGCGTTGCATCGAGCGGACCGGCTGCGCGATCGCGACCTCGACCGATGCGATCGCCCCCGCCGACCGGCGCATCTACGCGCTCCGCGACGTGACCGGCACGGTCGAGTCGCTCCCGCTGATCACGGCGTCCATCATCGCGAAGAAGCTCGCCTTCGGAGCGTCGTTCCTCCTGCTCGACGTCAAGACCGGGACGGGAGCCTTCATGGCGACTTACGAGACCGCCCACGTTCTGGCGCGCTCGCTGCTCGCCGCGGCGCGCGGCAGCGGGATCCGGGTCGAGGCGATGATCACGAACATGGACCGGCCGCTGGGCCGCGCGATCGGAAACGCATCCGAGGTGCTGGAGGCGATGGAGGTGCTCGGCGGCGGCGGGCCGGGCGACGTGCTGGCCCTCGCGCGTGCGCAGGCCGAGCGCATCCTGCTCGCGAGCGGCCGGTTCGGACCCGAGACCGCCTCGCAGGCGCTCGACGACGCTCTCGCCTCCGGTGCAGCCCTCGAGAAAGCTCGCGAGTGGATCGCCGCCCAGGGAGGCGATCCCTCGTTCATCGACGTCCCCTCGAAGCTCGGTACCCCGAAGCACCGGAAGGAGATCCTCGCCCCCCGCTCGGGGTTCATCGACACGATCGACACCTATCGTGCCGGGCGGATCGCCGTCGAGCTCGGCGCCGGGCGGCGGCGGCAGGACGACTCGATCGATCCGACCGCCGGAATCGAAGTGATCGCCACGGTCGGCTCCGCGGTCCGCGAGGGCGATCCGATCGCCGTCCTCTCCTGGTCGCGCGACGCGGTCGACGCCGAGGAGCTCTCGGCCCGCTACCTCGGCTCCATCGCCATCACCGAGCCCCCACCCATCCCGATCCCGCTGATTCACGACATCCTCTCGGAGGACGAGCATGGCGGGTGAGCGCGCGATCGTCATCGTCTGCGACTCGCTCGGGGTCGGCGAGCTTCCCGACGCCGCCGACTACGGCGACGCCGGATCGCACACGCTCGGCCACGTCCTCCGCGACGCCGCTCCCGCCCTCCCCAACCTCGAGCGCCTCGGGCTGCTCCATACACCCCTCTCCCCCCTCGCCGCCGGCACCCCTTCCGGCGCCTGGGGGCGCATGGCCGAGATCTCCGCCGGCAAGGACACCACCACCGGCCATTGGGAGATGATGGGCCTGGTCGTCGACGAGCCGTTCCGCACCTATCCCGACGGCTTCCCGGACGAGGTGATCCGCCCCTTCGAGGCGCGCATCGGCCGGAGGACCCTCGGCAACCGGGCGGCTTCGGGGACGGTGATCATCGACGAGCTCGGCGAGGAGCACATGCGGACCGGAAGTCCGATCGTCTACACCTCGGGCGACTCGGTGTTCCAGGTCGCGGCGCACGAGCAGATCGTCCCGGTCGACGAGCTCTGGCGCATCTGCGCGATCGCCAGGGAGCTGATGCGCGGAGAGCACAACGTCGGGCGGATCATCGCCCGCCCCTTCGTCGGCCCGGGACGGGGAAGGTTCACTCGGACCGCGAACCGCCGCGACTTCTCGGTCCGGCCCCACGGCGAGACCATCCTCACGCGCATCCGGAAGGGGGGCGGGAGGGTCGTCGGGGTCGGGAAGATCGCCGACGTGTTCGACCGCGTCGGGATCGACGAGGAGATCCGGACGGAATCGAACTCGGATGGGTTGAACAGGACGCTCGAGCTGGTGCGCGAGTCGGACGCGCAGATGATCTTCACGAATCTGGTCGACTTCGACTCGAAATACGGGCACCGCAACGACCCCGCGGGCTACGGGCGCGCCCTCGAGGAGATGGACGGCCGGGTGCCTGAGCTGCTGGAGGCCCTCCGCGAGCGGGATCTGCTGATCTTCACCGCGGACCACGGGTGCGATCCGAGCGACGTGTCGACCGACCATACGCGCGAGTACGTTCCGCTGCTGGCGGCGGGTCCGCAGGTCCGCGCCGGAAGCATCGGCACGCGTGAAACGTTCGCAGATCTCGGAGCGACGGTCGCGGCGCATCTCGGTGCCGACGCCGGGGGGTTGCCGGGAGAGCCGGTCGAGTCCCTGCTCCGGTACACATCCAGTTGATCGACGGAGGAAAATCGATGCGAACACTCCTGCTCGGGGTTCTGGTCCTGCTCGGCGGGTCGCTTCAGCTCGCCTCGCAGCCGCTCGGCAGCGTCACGACGAACCCGGACATCGCCCGCCAGGTGTGGGAGGACACGAAGGTCATCCGACGGGTCGCCGAGGTCGCGCGGCGGGACATGCCTCGGGACGTCCTCGAGCAGATCATCGCGCAGGATCTCGACACGCTCCGCGGCAAGTCCTCCGACATGACGTACCGCTACGCCGGATACCAGCGGATCGAGTCGGGACGGAAGGAGGAGCGGTTCGGGTTCGAGTCGCGCGCCGAGGCGTCCGATCTCGAAGCCTTCGCGCTGAAGGACGATCTGGTGTACCGCGTGCGCGTGAAGGTCCCGGACCGGAGGTTCCTGCTGTTCAGGAACACGAGGATCTACGTCGATCGGGTCGATGTGACGTACGTGCCGGTCGATGGGAGCGGCGCGCAGAGCGAGCGGTTCGACGTGAAGGCCTGGCTCGACACGGGGGAAGAGCGGGTGCTCGACCTGCAGTGGATCGCGCGGGAGGCGACGGCGACGCTCTTCGTCAGGGCCGAGCCGGGGGAGAAGGCGGCCGTCGAGTTGACGACGTACCGGGCCACGCTCGTCGACGATCCGGCGAGTCCGTTCGCGACCGTAGTGCGGCGGTTCCAGTCGTTCGGCGACGCGATCCGCGAAAGCGATTACCGGCGCGTCCGCAACGTGGCGGACGAGCTTCTGGCGATGCTCGAGCCGGCGGCCCAGGCGGGCGGAAGCTCGATCTCCGTGGTCGCTCCGCCGAGCGGCCCCGGCGCTTCGGCGACCTCCGTAGGAGGGGGAGACGATCTTTATTTCGAGCTTCGCCACATCGAGGACCTCCTCGGGGGGGGTGAGGCGAGCCGCCGCGAGGGCATGGAGCGGCTTCATCGGCTCGTGATCCGGTTGAGGCCGCAACTTTAGGCCGCGGTCCGCCGAAATGTGATCCGGCGGCGTGACAAAGCGCCGACCGTGTGCGATAATTTCTCACTGCCGCGCGTTTCCGCCTCGGCAGGGTCCGATCGATCCGCCCCTCGATTCCTCTGAAAGGATCGGTTCATCTTTGACAGAAGGAGCGACTGGTGTCTTTCAAAATCGGCGAAAAAGTCGTCTATCCCAACCACGGCGTCACGATCGTCGAGCAGATCGGCGATTCGGATTTCGCTGGAGCAAATAACACCTATCTTCATCTCCGTCTCCTGTCCAACAATTCACGGCTCATGGTTCCCGTCACCAACAGCGACCGCGTCGGACTGCGGCCGCTGTACCGGCAGAGCCAGATCCGAGGCCTCTTCTCCCTGCTCGAGGAGAGCCCGGCCCATGCGTCCCGCGACTGGAAGGATCGCTACCGCGACAACATGGAGAAAATGAAGAGCGGCAGGCTCGAGGACGTCGCCGACGTGCTCAAGAACCTCACTCAGGTGTCCAAGCGTAAGAGTCTCTCGTTCCGCGAGACGAAGATGTACGAGCGCGCCAAACATCTGCTCGTCTCCGAGATCGCCATCGTCAAGGGAATCGGAGAAAAGGAAGCCGAGCAGCTCATCGAGCGCTCGCTCGACAAATCCCTCGGCGCCATCACCGGCCACTGATCCGCGCATCGTTCGACAGGACGCTAAGAAAAGCCGCCCGAAAGGGCGGCTTTTCTATTGATGATCTGTGAAAGGCATTGCTGATTGAGGATTAATGATTGATGATTGAAAAGCATGGATGATTGAAAGGGATTGAAAGGCATTGAAGGTGATTGATGAATCGGGTCGATCCTCGGATCGGTGAGCTCCGACTGCTGAATGTTGATTTCTGCCGGCTGATTGCGACGACGATCTCTACATGCATCGCTGCCTTTCAATCATCAATCATCAATCACAGATCATCAATGCCTTTCAATCCCTTTCAATCATCCATGATCAATGCTTTTCAATCATCAATCACAGATCATCAATGCCTTTCAATCATCAATCATCAATGCCTTTCGACATTCGATAGAATCCACCCGATGTCCGCATCTCCCCGCCTTCCCGACTGGATCCGCGAGAAGAAGATCGACCTGGCCGGGCTCCACGAGGTCAAGAAGCTTCTTCGCGAGAACGAGCTCCATTCGGTCTGCGAGTCGCTCGCCTGCCCCAACCGCACCGAGTGCTTCACCCGCGGCACCGCCACCTTCATGATCCTCGGCGAGGTCTGCACGCGGAGCTGCGGGTTCTGCAACGTCACGACCGGCCGCCCCTGGGCATCCCCCTCCCCCGACGAGCCGCGCCACGTCGCCGCCGCCGCGAAACGGATGCGGCTCCGGCACGTGGTCGTCACCTGCGTCACCCGGGACGACCTTCCCGACGGCGGCGCGACGCAGTTCGCCCTCACCATCGCCGAGCTCCGGAAGGAGATGCCCGAGGCGAAGGTCGAAGTGCTCACCTCCGACTTCCGCGGCGATCTCGGAAGCGTCGAGACCGTCGTCGCCGCACGCCCCGACTACTTCAACCACAATGTCGAGACCGTCCCCCGCCTGCACGACGTGGTCCGCCGAGGAGCGCGCTTCACCCGCTCGCTCCGCGTGCTCGAGCACGCGAAGAAGACCGACCCGTCGATCACCACGAAGTCCGGCATGATGGTCGGCCTCGGCGAGACGGCAGACGAAGTCGTCGAAACCCTCCGCGCTCTCCGCCGCGTCGGCGTCGACATCGTCACGATCGGCCAGTACCTCCAGCCGAACCGCGACAAGCTC
>DATKCD010000022.1:0-41752 GCA_035544735.1 Thermoanaerobaculia bacterium | reverse complement strand
CCGACGATCCTCCGGTTCCCGCGGATCAGAGCGCGCAGCAGCCCGATCGCCTCGTTCCAGCCGAGACCTCCCGGCACCGGTGTGCCGGTGCTCGGACAGAGCGTCGGATCGAGCCCGTCGATGTCCCACGACAGATATACGGTCGGTGGAAGGGCGGCGACGATGCGGTCGGCGAGCTCCGCCCACCCCGTCCCCCGCTCTTTCTCCGCGGCGAGATCGGAATCGTAGAACGGGACGATCCGGCCGCCCGAGGCGTCGATCATCTGCTTCTCCGAGCGGCCCAGGTCGCGCAGACCGACCTGCACCAGCTTCCCCACCTCGGGAATGCGCGTCATCACGTTGTGGAAGATCGAGGCGTGCGACCAGGTGAAACCCTCGAAGGCGGCGCGCAGGTCGGCATGGGCGTCGAGGTGCAGGATGCCGAGCCCGGGATGCCGCTCGGCCCAGGCGCGGATCGCGCCGAACGGCACCGAGTGATCTCCTCCCAGGACGACCGGCATGCGGCCGGCGTCGAGCCAGCGTGAGGTCTCGGCGTACACCCAGCCGTTCATCTTTTCGCTGAGCGCGTTCACGGCGCCGACCGCCTTCCGAAGGGCCGGGTCGTCGCCCGGACCTCCCGCCTCGATCACCGGACCGGCGAGCCGCTTGGCGCTTGCCCCCCACTCTTCAACCTCCGCCGGGATCGGGAGCATCGCGATTCCGCGGCGGTACGGCTCGCCCGTCTCATGATCGTACAGATCGATCTGCCTCGAGGCCTCGAGCATCGCCGCGGGACCGCGGGAGGTCCCCCCTCCGTACGAGGTGGTCGCTTCGAACGGGACGGGAACGACGACGACGCGGGAGTCCTCGGGCGAGAACGGAAGCCCGAACAGACCAGACTCGGCCGGAGCGGCGGCGTCCGGATCGAAGGTCATGGGGTCGAATCGCGTGCTCAATCTCTCTCCGTCGGGTCGCGGGAATCCGGCACCGATCTCAATCGAGGTCAAGCGGGTTCTTCATCGGCTTGTCCGACTTGTCGGCGCGCTCCATCGCTTCCCTGAACTTCTTCTCGAGGAGGCGGCCGCGGTCCTTCTGCCCCTCCATTTCGCGCTCGAACTTCTTCGCGATCTCGTCCTTCTGGGAGTGGAGGCTCGAGAGCATCGCGTCGAGGTTGTGTTTCTGTGTGGTCTGCTTCGCCTTGTGCCAGAGGATCTGGCCGGTGGTCCTGTCGATGACGATGGTGGTGCGGCAGTCGGGGCATTCGATCTCGAGGTCGTCGGCGCTCATGGGGTCCTCCGGATCCAGTCTCGATTGTACCTCGCGAATCCGCGATGGACGGGACGCGGGCCTTCCCACGAGCGGCCCCATCCCGCATGATGGCGAGGTGCACAGGAGCGCGCGCGTGGCCGGGA
Organism: Thermoanaerobaculia bacterium; assembly: GCA_035544735.1. Classification (GTDB taxonomy): domain Bacteria; phylum Acidobacteriota; class Thermoanaerobaculia; order Gp7-AA8; family Gp7-AA8; genus DATKCD01. The sequence continues at coordinate 40,361 of DATKCD010000022.1, read as the reverse complement.
TCGTTCTGCCGTGGGCAGCCGCCGCGATCGCGCTCGCGGCGATCGACGCGGCGGTGAAGGAAGGGGAGCGCCTGCCGCCGCCTCTTCCGGCTTCGGTCGCGGCGACCGAGTTCTCGGCCGCGCGGGCTCGGGAGCACCTCGAGGTGCTGGCGGGAGAGATCGGCGAACGGGTCACCGGCTCGGAAGCGAACGCTGCGGCGGCCCGCTATCTGATGGAGAGGATCGAAGCGATCCCGGGTGCGCGCCTCGAGGTACAGCACGCGCGAGGGATCCGGCGCGGTACCGATCGCGCGACGATCTACGGCGTTCGCAACGTCCTCGCACGAGTCGACGGCGCGCGAACGGACGAAGCGGTTCTGGTCTCGACCCATTACGACACGAAGACCGCCGGTCCGGGAGCGGGCGATGCCGCCACCCCGGTCGCCGTCGCCCTCGAAGTCCTCGGCGCCGTCGCGGCCTCGCCCCGGCCGGCCCGCTCGGTCATCTTTCTCTTCAATGACGGCGAGGAGCTCGGCCTGTTCGGCGCGGACGCGTTCCTGCAGCATCCCTGGGCGGCCCACGTGCGGACGTTTCTCAATCTCGAGTCCGCCGGTCCAGGTGGCAGGCCGGTTCTGTTTCAAATCGGCCCGGGCAACGCGTGGCTCGCTTCGTTGTGGGCATCCGAAGCGCCGTATCCACGCGGCTCGGTGCTCGCACAGGACGTGTTCGAGTCGGGAGCGATTCCATCGGACACCGACTTCCGCGTCTATCGCGACGACGGCGGGCTCCGCGGAATCGACTTCGCGCTCTACGAAGACGGCTGGAGATACCACACGCCGCTCGACACGCCCGAGGCGGTCGCGAGCGGGTCGATCCAGGTGATGGGGGCGAACGCCCTCGCGATGGTGCGGGCACTGGCGACGCGTCCCGAGCTCCCCCGCGACGTGCTCTCTCCCGCCGTCTACTACGCCGTTCTCGGACGGACGATGATCGCGATGCCGCGATCCCTCTTCCGGCTGATCTCGATCGCGCTCGTGCTGGCCGCCCTCGCGATGGCCGCGGTCGTCGCCGTCAGGCGGCGCATCGGTGTCCTGCGGGTCGTCGCCGGCGCGATTCTCGCGATCTTCGGGATGGCCCTCCCGCTGGGCGTCGCCGTCGGCCTCGGCTGGGCTGCGCCCGCCCTCGGCAGGATGCACCGGTGGTATGCGAGCCCGGAACCGGCCGTGCTCGCATGGACCGCGGGGGCGATCGGAGGGCTCATCCTCGCCGGCGGACTCGCCTCGGCGGTCCTGCGGAACGCCTCCCGCCAGCAGGCTCAGGCTGCGCTGCTCATCGGCGCCTCACTCCTCTGGGCCGCGATCGTCGTCGCCGGCACCTGGCTCGGACTCGGATCGACCTGGATCGCCGTGTGGTGGCTGGCGGCGGTTCTGCTCGCCCTGTTCGGATCCGCCTTCGTTCCGCGGGCGGGTGGGGCCGTGACGTTCCTCGCGATTCTCGCTCCGCTCGCGCTCTCGGTCGAGGTGACGCGGATGTTCCTCGCCGCGTTCATCCCGATCTCGGGTCGGATGCTCCTCACGATTCCGTTCGATCCCGTCCTGGCGGCGCTCGCCTCGATTCCGGTCGCTACCGTCGGACCGCTCGCCGTCGCCTGGCTTCAGGGAGTCCGCGGCCGGACGTTCGCCGGATCGATCGCATTCGGATTCGCGCTCACGGCCCTCACGATCTCGATCGTTCAGTTCCCCTACTCCGCCGAACGCCCTCAGCGCGTCGCGCTCCGGCACGAGATCGAAGGGGAGCGCTCGTGGATCGCGTGGCAGCTCTTCGATCAGCTCGGCGTTCATCGTCCCTACCGGCGGCTGTTCGGCGACGCCGCCCCCCTCAGGGTCGACGCGACGGTGTTCGCCACTCCTGCATCGCCGCCGGTCGAAGAACCTCCCGCGGTCCACTCGAACGTGCTCGAGAGCGCCGAGGGACGGAAGCTCCTGCTCGAGTTCGGTGCCGGCGACTGGTACGAGGCCGTGGTGAGGCTTCCCGCGGGGGGGTACTCGAGCTGGACCGCCTGGACGGCCGACGAGCGTTTCGCGGGAACCGAGCGGCGCATCCGCCTGGTGAACACTTCGGCGATCCTCGAGATCGAGCTCACCGGCTCGGATACCGGCGAAGCGCTCGTCACGCTCCGCTCCAACCGGACGACTCCGGCCCTCGACAGGGTCGTCCGGTCGCTGCCGGCCTGGGCGGCCGCCGACCCGATCGTCGTCCGGCGGATCCACGTTCCGACGAAGTGAACTGCCCGGCCATACCGCCCGCCGAGGCCGTCATTCGCTTCACCCGCCGACCGGGCGAACGAGTCGGGGCGAGTGTAGACTCCCCCGATGCAGCAGCCCGACGACCGCTCTTCCGGCTTCCGTCTCGGCTCGATCGCCGGCACTTCGATTCACATCGAGGTCACGTTCCTGATCCTCATGGGCCTGTTCGTCATCCTCGACGTCGAGCGGGGGCTGCCGATCCAGCGGGCTCTTCTCTGGATTCCGATCCTCCTGATCAGCGTCCTGTTTCACGAGCTCGGCCACGCGGCGCTGATCGCCCTGTTCGGGTTCGGCCGCAGCACGATCGTTCTCGGCGGCTTCGGAGGGGTGACGATCAACCGCCGGCAGACCACTCCGTGGAAAGAGATCGTCATCAGCCTCGCCGGACCGACGTTTTCGCTCCTGCTCGCGATCCTGCTGATCGTCGCATGGCGATCGGTCCCGTTCCTGAGGGGCGACCCGATGCTCGCCGCGATGATCCCCCTCATGGTCCTCGCCAACCAGGTATGGGCCGTCTTCAACCTCGTCCCGATCTACCCGCTCGACGGCGGACAGGCGCTCCAGAACCTCGCGCGATTCTTCACGCGCGAGCGTACTGCCGCCTTTCTTTCCATCTGGATCTCGATCGTCCTCGGGGCCGGCATTCTCGCCCTCGCCCTATGGCTCCGCCAGTTCTTTCTCGCCATCATCGCGGCCATGCTCGCGATGCAGAACTTCCAGCGGTGGCAGATCTGGAGGGGATGGAAGGATCCCTCTCCGTAGACGCTCGGAGGGGGGTCGAGGAACCCTCGCCGAGTGAGGGGCGTTCCAGACTCGATGGGAGCAGAAAGGCTCGACAGGCCGCCGCCGTGAGCTCCCGCGCGGCCCCGGGCGGCGCGAATCCGGTATTTCGTCCCTGCGGCTGCACCTTCCCGTAAAGCGGGGGTAGGAACCGACTTCGGGGGCCCGTATAATGTTCTCCCAGCAACGGCGGAAACTCTTCCCCAATCGAGCCTGGTGTCCAGTAACGTCGGAATCGATAGCAGATGGCGAAGGGATCGGCGTCGTGAGCGAGGCGCGCCGACGCAGGCATAGCGGGGTCTATGCTGAGGAGGCGCAACGAAGCTCACGGCGTCAAGACCGAGCCAGGTGCTATCGATTCTGACGTTACTGGACACCCGAGGCTGACCGGAGTGGAGTGAGGGCTGGCCCGCGCGTTCAACCCGGAAGGGTGGCATGTCGGAAATCCGTCAAATCAGGCCGCGCCGCGGTCCCCGGCTGTCGGAGGCGGAGGGGAAGGTACGGCCGACCGTCCGCGGGAGGCTGCTTCGCCGGATTCTGCGACTGCGGGAGGCGGAGCGGGCTCTGCGCACGACGGCGGCGATCCTGCGGGCGCACGAGGAGGCGACCGAGGACGGGGTGCTGGTGCTCGACACCGAGGGGCGGCTGCTGACGTTCAATCAGAAGTTCCTCGAGATGTGGAAGGTCCCGCCGGAGATCGCCGAGGCGAACGACGGGGAGGAGCTGGAGGAATGGGCGTTCCGGCTGGTGGCGGATCCGGACTCGCTGCGGAGGGACATCGATTGGTTCCGCTCGAACCCGCTGGAGGTGCGCTCGGGCGAGATCATCGAAATGGCGGACGGGCGGACGCTGACGAGGCTGGCGATCCCGGTGCTGGGACGGGAGGGAACGCCGATCGGACGGGCGCTCTACTTCCGCGAGATCACGGCGCTGCGGCGCTCGGAGCGGCTGCAGAACGCGATGTTCCACATCGCGGACCTGACGCTCGCGTGCGAGGATCTGGACGGGCTGTACCGGTCGATTCACGGAGTGGTGGGCGAGCTGACCGACGCGACGAACTTCTACATCGCGCTCTACGACGAGAAATCGGACACGCTGAGCTTCCCGTATTTTCTCGATCAGTACGACGAGAAGCCGGAGCGGCGGCGTCCGGGCAAGACGCTGACGGGTTACGTGCTGCGGACTGGGGAGCCGCTGCTGGCGACGCCCGAGACGTTCGCGCGTCTGGTGCGTGAGGGGGAAGTCGAGCAGATCGGTGCGGCCTCGGTCGACTGGATCGGCGTTCCTCTGAAGAGCGGAGACCGGACCTTCGGAGTTCTCGGAATCCAGAGCTACGACGAGCGGACGCGGTTCGACGAGCAGACGCGCGACATCCTCACGTTCGTTTCGCAGCACGTCGCTTCGGCCATCGAGGCGAAACGCCGCGAAGACGCGATTCGGGAGAGCGAGCGTCGCTACCGGCAGCTCTTCGAGAACAACCGCGCGATCAAGTTCGTCATCGATCCCGAGAGCGGGTCGATCCTGGACGTCAACCAGGGCGCCTGCGAGTTCTACGGCTACTCGCGCGAAGAGTTCGTCGGCATGAAGGTCTGGGACATCAACGTCCTCGGCGAAGAGGGCGTGCGGAAGGCGATGGCCGACGCCGCGCTTCAGAAAAAGGCCTCCTTCGTGTTCCGCCACCAGCTCAAGAGCGGCGAGATGCGCGACGTCGAAGTGCACTCCGGCCCGGTCGACCTCCACGGGAAGAAGGTCCTCTATTCGATCGTCAACGACGTGACCGAGCGCATCCGAGCCGAGGAGGCCCTGCGCCGGAGCGAAGAATACTTCCGCACCGTGATCGAGAACGCTTCCGACATCATCTCCATCATCGAGCCCGACGGGCGCGTGGTCTACAACAGTCCCTCGATCTACCGGGTCCTCGGCTACAAGGCGCCTCACTCGATCGACAAGAACTTCTACGCGTTCGTTCATCCCGCCGACGTCGAGCTGGTCCGCAGCCATCTGGAGACGATTGCCCAGGGGGCGGCGGAGCTCGATCCGGTCGAGATCCGGCTCCGCCATCGCGACGGAAGCTGGCGGATCATCGAGGCGATGGGACGCCGCATCGTCGACTCCTCCGCCCGGGCGCGCGTGGTCACCAACTGCCGCGACATGACCGAGCGGAAGCTCGCCGAGCAGGCCCTCCAGTCCTCCGAGGAGAAATATCGGAACATCTTCGACTTCGCCTCCATCGGAATCTATCAGTCGTCCCCCGAAGGGACGTTGATCACCGCGAATCAGACGCTGGCGCGGATTCTCGGCTACGGCTCGATCGGCGAGCTCCTCCAGAAGAACCTGAGCACCGAGGTCTACTTCGATCCGATCGATCGGGAGCTGCTGATCGACCGGCACGCGGAGCAGGGGCGTTCGGCCGAGCTCGAGATCCTCTGGAAGAGGAAGGACGGCTCGCCCGTCTGGGTTCAGCTCAACGCCCATGCGGTGAAAAACGAGCGCGGAAGGGTGCTGTATTACGAAGGATTCGTCACCGACATCGACACGAGAAAGCGCGCGGAGGCGACGCTTCGGACGCAGGCGATCGCGATGGAAGCGTCGATGGACGGCATCGCGATCGTCGACCGGAATCTCCGCCTGACTTACGTCAACCACGCCTTCCTCAAGCTCTTCCGATACCGCACGGCGGGCGATCTGATCGGCAGCCCCTGGTCGACCCTCTACGATCAGGACGAGGGCGAGCGCTTCGCCGCCGACATCTTCCCCGCCGTCTCGGTCAGCGGCGAATGGCGCGGCGAAGCGGTCGGCCGCCGCCGCAACGGCCTGCAGTTCCCCCAGGAAATCTCGCTGACGGCGATCGAGAACGGCGGGATGATCGCGATCGTCCGCGACATCACCGAGCGAACCCACGCCGAGGAGCAGATCAAGTTCCTCGCCTATCACGACGCGCTGACCTCGCTGCCGAACCGGCTGCTCTTCAAGGACCGCGTGGTAGTCGGGATCTCTCACGCTCAGCGCGAGCGCGGACGGCTCGCGATCCTGTTCCTCGACCTCGATCACTTCAAGTTCATCAACGACTCGCTCGGCCACAACGTCGGCGACCGCCTCCTTCAGGAGGTCGCGAAACGCATCCAGTCGACCCTCCGCGAAAGCGACACCGTCGCCCGCCTCGGCGGCGACGAGTTCACGATCCTGCTCCCCTCCATCGTCGAGCCCGACGACGCTCGCCGCGTCGGCGACAAGCTCCTCGAGGCCGTCCGCGCCCCGCTCCAGCTCGAAGGCCACGAGTTCGCCGTCACCACCTCCGTCGGCGTCAGCGTCTATCCCGAAGACGGCGTCGACGCCGAAACCCTCATCAAGAACGCCGACACCGCCATGTATCAGGCCAAGGAGGAGGGCCGCGACACCTGCCGGATGTTCAACGCCGCCGCCTCCGCCCGTGCCATCGAAAGGCTCGCCCTCGAACAGGGACTCCGGAAGGCGCTCGCCAACGGCGAGTTCGTCATGTTCTATCAGCCAATCCTCGAGCTCCGCACCGGCCGCATCTGCGGCATGGAAGCGCTGCTCCGATGGGAACACCCCGAGCTCGGAATCATCCCGCCGGGCGAGTTCATCACCGTCGCCGAACAGACCGGCCTGATGGTCCCCATCGGATCGTGGGCGCTTCAGACCGCCTGCAGGCAGGCGCGCACCTGGGAACGCCTCGGCTACACCAGCCTCACCCTCTCGGTGAATCTCTCCGTGAGCCAGCTCCAGCACGAGCTCATCGAGCGAGTGCGCCTCGCGCTCGACGACAGCGCTCTGCTCCCCGAGCGGCTCGAGCTCGAGATCACCGAGAGCGGCGCCATGCAGCACCCCGAGCGCAGCATCCAGCTCCTCGAAGACGTCCGCAAACTCGGCGTCCGCATCTCGCTCGACGACTTCGGAACCGGTCACTCCTCGCTCAGCTACCTCAAACGCTTTCCGATCGACACGCTCAAGATCGATCAGTCGTTCGTCCGCGACCTCGGCTCCGACCGCGATACCGCCGCCATCGTCGCCGCCATCATTGCGATCGGCCACAAGCTCCGCCTCCGCGTCATCGCCGAGGGCGTCGAGCTCGAGGCTCAGCGCGTTTTCCTGATGGAGAACTCCTGCGATCAGATGCAGGGCTACCTCTTCCACGGCCCGCTTCCCGCCGAGCGATTCGAGCAGCTTCTCGGCGAGCACAACTCCCGCGTGCGGCAATGGCCCGCCGTCGCCGGAACTCCGGGCTGACCCCCCGCGTTACGACTCATGACGGGCCCGACGACGCCCGGGTAAGTGACCCTTCGTCGCCGGAGGCGATGGAGGAGGCATCCGATGATCGAGCCATCGCCGGACGCGGCGGGCTGCAACCTTTTCCGCTTCCGGCGCGTAAGTTGAGACAGGCAGTTTGGCCGGCCGGGGATCGGAGTGCGGAACCCGGGCCGCCCTCCCTTCGTACGAATTCAAGGAGTCGTCGAAATGCGCAGACTCGCGAAAATTCTGATCATCCTCGTCGTCTTGGCGGGCGTCAGCGCCGCCCTGTACGCGTGGGCGCGCAGCTCGCGGAATGACGAGCAGGGCCTGAAAGAGGTCGAGGTCGCGACCGGCTCGATCACTGAAAAGGCGGTCGCGGTCGGCCAGGTGGAGCCGCGCCAGAAGTTCCAGGTCAAGTCGAAGATCTCGGGGATCGTGAGACAGACGCTCGTCGAAGTCGGAGACACGGTGCGGCCGGGCGATGCGCTGTTCGAGATCGCGCCCGATCCGACGCCGATGGAGCTGACCGACGTCGACCGGCGCGTCCAGTCGGCGCAGGCATCGTTCGAGCGCGCGAAGTCGGAGTACGACCGGGCGATCGAGCTCGCACAGTCGGGGGTGCTCCCTAGGTCCGATCTCGACGGGCGCCGCGAGTCGTTCGAGCTCGCGAAGATCGCCCTCGCCCGGGCTCAGGAGGAGCGCCAGCTCACCCGCATGGGCAAACTGACCGCCGGCGGCACCGAGTCGACGATCCGCGCCTCGGCTCCCGGAACGATCCTCACCCGCCTGGTCGACGTCGGCTACCCCGTCGTTCCCCTGACCTCCTACCAGCCCGGGACCGAGCTCGCGACCATCGCCATGATGGACGACCTGATCTTCCGCGGCACCGTCGACGAGATCGACGTCGGCAAGCTCCGCGTCGGCCTTCCGGCGAGGATCAAGATCGGAGCCCTTCCCAATACCGAGGTTCACGGGATCGTCACGCGCATTGCTCCGCAGGCGCAGCAGGAAGAGGGCGCGACGCTGTTCGACGTCGAGATCGAGCTCTCGCAGGACCTCGACGTCCCGCTCCGGGCGGGGTACTCGGCCAACGCCGACATCATCATCCGCGAGAAGAACGACATCCTCACGGTTCCCGAGCGCCTCGTCGCGTGGGAGAACGAGGGAAAGAACGCATTCGTGGAGATCCCGGGCCCGACTCCCGAGGCCGAGCCGAAGCGAGTCGAGATCGAGACGGGCATCTCCGACGGGCTGAACATCGAAGTCGTCTCCGGCCTGCAGAAGGGTCAGAAGGTCATCGAACGGCCGCCGAAGGAGATCTCGTGAGCTCGCGTCTGACCGGCCGCCGCGGGCCGTATCCCGGCTTCGCCGGGAGGATGAGGAGATGATCGAGTTTCGAGACGTCGCGCGCCAGATGCTGCGGGACGTCCGGGGGCAGAAGCTCCGGACGTTCCTGACCGTGTTCGGCATCATCTGGGGAACGGTGGCGATCAGCCTGCTGCTCGCCTTCGGGACGGGTCTGCACAAGCAGATGATCAAGAACACCGCGGGGCTGGGCGACCGGATTCTGATCGTGTGGCCGGGGCTGACCTCGGTTCCGTTCGAGGGGCTGGGCAAGGGGCGTCGAATCCGATTGACCGAGGAGGACGTTCGACACATTCGAGAGCAGACGCAGGGGCTGAAGGCGGTGTCGGGCGAATACTCGAGATCGATGAGTGCGATCTACGGGGCCAGGACCCTCCCGGTCGACGTCTCGGGGGTCGACGACGAGTTCGGGGCGATGCGGAACATGATTCCGCAGGCGGGGGGAAGATTCCTGAATCCGCTCGACGTCCGGTTCCAGCGGCGCGTGGTGTTCGTCGGCGACGAGATCGCGACGAATCTGTTCGGGACGAAGGACCCGGTCGGGGAGACGCTCCGGATCCACGGGTCGCCGTTCCTGGTGGTTGGAGTGCTGGTACCGAAGATCCAGGACTCGAGCTACAGCGGCCGCGACAAGGACAAGATGATCATTCCGGGGACGACGTTTCGCGCGCTCACCGGCGACGACTACGTGAACAACCTGATCGTGCAGCCGGCCGATCCGGCGAAGTCGAAGGAGCTGATCGAGAGTCTCAGGAGGACCGTGGGCGAGCGCGCCCGGTTCGATCCGACCGACAAGGAGGCGCTCTCGGTCTGGGACACGACCGAGCAGTTCCGCTTCTTCGACCTGTTCATGCTGGCGTTCAACAGCTTTCTGGGGATCGTCGGTTCGCTGACTCTCATCGTGGGCGGCATCGGCGTGTCGAGCATCATGAACGTCGTGGTCGAGGAGCGGACCCGGGAGATCGGGATCAAGATGGCCCTCGGCGCGAAGCAGCGGTCGATCCTCACGCAGTTCCTGCTCGAGACGATGCTGATCACGGCGATCGGAGGAGCGATCGGCTTCCTCATCTCCATCGGCATCTGCTCGGTGTTCCCGAAATTCGGTCTGACGGAGTACGTCGGCGATCCAAAGGTGTCGCCGCTGGTCGCCTCGCTCACGGCGGGCGCGCTCGGCATCGTCGGACTGCTCGCCGGATATTTTCCCGCGCGCGAGGCCTCGCGGCTCGACCCCGTCGTGGCGATGAAGCTCTGAGGTGATGCCATGCGAGATTCGCTGCGCATCGTCCTCCAGATGTTCGTCCGGTCCGCGCAGATCCAGAAGAAACGCGCCTACCTGACCATCGCCGCGATCGCCTGGGGCACCGTCGCCATCCTCCTCCTGCTCGCCTTCGGCGAGGGCCTCAAGCTCCAGCTCGACAAGAACCGCCGCGCGATGGGCGAGAACATCGCCGTGATGTGGATCAGCCAGACCTCGAAGCCGTGGAAGGGCCTCCCGCCCGGCCGTCGCATCCGCCTCCGCATCGAAGACGTCGGCTACGTCAGGGATCGGATGCCGGAGCTCTCGGCGGTCATCGGCGAGATCGTCTCCTACAGGACGGCTCTGGCCTACGGAAAGAAGACGGTCAACGGACGGGTCAACGGCGTGAGCTGGGAGTACGGCGAAGCCCGCAAGCACTACCCGCAGGCGGGGGGGCGATTCTTCAACTCGATCGACCAGGCCGAGCAGAGGCGCGTGGTCTTTCTCGGCGACGAGATGGCGCGCGACGTCTTCGGCCAGGAGGACCCGATCGGGAAGACCCTGCTGATCAACAACTCGCCCTACACGGTCATCGGCGTGATGCAGTACAAGCGGCAGATGGGCGCCTACGGCGGTCCCGACGCCAATCACGCCGTCATCCCGATCACGACCGCGCGTGCGCAGTTCGGACGCGATCGCCTCAACAACCTCGTCATTCAGGTCGAACAGCCCGAGCGGATGAAGCCCGCTCTCCGCCGCCTCAACGAGATCCTCGGCGCCAGGCACGGGTACGATCCTACCGACGAGCGGGTCCTCCCGACCTGGGATACGGTGGAGAGCACGAAGATCATGCGCAACATGACCTTCGGCATCCAGCTCTTCCTCGGCATCATCGGGGCTCTGACGCTGCTGATCGGCGGAGTCGGAGTCGCCAACATCATGTACGCGGTCGTCAAGGAACGGACCCGCGAGATCGGCGTCAAGATGGCTCTCGGCGCGAGGCGGAACTGGATCGTCGGTCCCTTCCTGCTCGAAGCCATGACCTACACGCTGGTCGGCGGAAGCCTCGGGATCGTCTTCGCCACGCTGCTGGTCACCGCGGCCAGCTTCATTCCCACTCAGGGGAACGAGGTGATGGAGTTTCTCGGCAAGCCGACGCTCTCGATCGAGATCGGCATCATCGTTTCGCTCATCCTCGGCGTGATCGGCGTCCTCGCGGGGTACTTCCCCGCGCGGCGCGCCGCCTCCGTCGACCCCGCCGCCACGCTGCGGTACGAGTAAATCCCGGAGGAGCACGCTCACATGGCCAACGGCAGGAAGAACGGATCGGCCCCCTTCGACGGCACCATCATCGACATGCAGGGGATCCGCAAAGTCTACGACACCGGCAAGGTGAAGGTCGAAGCGCTCAAGGGGATCGACGTCCAGATCCATCGCGGCGAGTTCGTCGCCGTGGTCGGCCCCTCCGGCTCGGGCAAATCGACGCTGATGAACCTCGTGGGTTGCCTCGACACGCCGACCGACGGAGTCTACCGCCTCGCGGGCGAGGACGTGCAGGGGCTCTCACGCGACCAGCTCGCCGACGTCCGCAACCGCCGCGTCGGCTTCGTGTTCCAGAATTTCAATCTCCTCCCCCACATCAGCGCGTTCGAGAACGTGGAAATGCCGATGATCTTCGGCGCGGTCCCGCAGCGGGAACGGCGCGCGCGAACCACCGAGCTGCTCGAGCGGGTCGGGCTCGGCGACCGACTCGATCACAAGCCGACCGAGCTCTCCGGCGGCCAGATGCAGCGCGTCGCCATCGCACGTGCCCTCGCCATGGAGCCCGACATCCTCCTCGCCGACGAGCCGACCGGCAACCTCGACACCACCTCGGGGAGCGACATTATGGCGGTCTTCAGCGAGCTCTCGCGGCAGGGCCGCACCCTGATCATCATCACGCACGACCCCGCACTCGCCCGTCGCGCCAGCCGCGTCGTCCACGTTCAGGACGGCAGGATCCTCTCCGATGAGGCCGGCGCGGAGGCGCCCGACACCACCGCGTCACACGGCTGATGCCGCCGGCTGCCGCTTCGGTCGCGCCCGACGCCGCCGCTCGATGATCATTGCCCCGGAACGTACGTCGGGTCGACGGTCCGGTTGTCGATAACCGAGGCGTAGGCGGCGACGCGGCCCGAGCCCGAGACCACGCGCACCGTCGCGCGCACGTTGTAGGCCGTGCCGACGTTGAGCTGCGCGAGTACGCTGTTCAACTGAATGAACTCGTTCGCCTTCAGGGAGCGCGGAACGACGATGCTCGACGCCGAGCCGGGAATCGTGACGACGATCTCGACCTGCACCGGGTTCCCCGTGAGCTCGACGAGCCCGAGGTTGGTGCGGAACCCGGGGCTTTCCTCGATCTGAAGGACCTCGAGCGGGCGCTGGCCGAGCGCCGTCCCGCCGGAGGCCGTCACCGCCGGAATGAACTGCCCGTACGTCCCCGAGCCGGCACGGCTGTACGTGCGGCCCGTCACCACGAGCGAGCTCTCCTCCGCCGTTTCGACCACGAGCGCCCCTCCGGTCTGCTCGAGGCCGAACAGAGTCTGCAGGATGTCGTCGAACCCGCGCACCTGGCCCGGCATGATCGATACTTCGGTCGCGGCGGTCGGCGCGTCGGAGCCCTGCGGGAAGTACCGAAGCGTCGCCGTCACGGCGCTCGCCCCGCCATTGAAGATCCTCACGTCCGTGAAGAAGTTCGACGCGGGCGGGGCGCGATCTAAAGCCGCCACGCCCGGAAGGACGTACCGCCGCGCCGCGACATCGGACGGCCGCACGGGGGCGACGAAGAACGGATCGTCCGTCTCGTTGTCGAGGACCGATGCGTACGCGGTCACGCGGCCGCTCGCCGAATCGACGACGACCTCGAGACGCCCGTCGTCCAGGGTGACGCCCTGCAGCGCGAACTGCTTGTGCTCGGCCGGCTGGAGCGAGAACGGATCTTCTCGGACCAGCGTGCCGTTCGCGTCGAAGATCCGCACCCGACCCTGCGCCGCTTCCCCGGAGGCTTCGACCAGACCGATGTTGGTGCGGAAGGCGGAGTTTCTCGCGATCTGCTGGAGGCTGATCACCGGCGGCGGGCCGGAGGGGGGAGGCTGACCGGGGAGCGTCGTCGGGACGCCGATGAAGTTCGCCAGCGGGACGCCCGGAATGAACTGACCCAGAGTTCCCGAATCGGAGGTCGCGTAGGTCCGACTCGACACCATCGAGAGAGTCGACGAGGTCCGCAGCGGGCGGATCTCCACGGCGCCCCCCACCGAGCTCTGCTCCTCGGCGAAGCCGAAGAAATTTTTCACGATGTCGTTGAGCGCGACGGTCTGTCCCGGCGTGAGCCGGATCGTCGTCTTCCGACCTTCCTCCAGCCCGTTGCTGTTGCTCGGCGTGAAGAACATCTCGTAGTCGACCGTGGCGCCCGTGTTGTTCGACAGGCGGACGTCGCTCTGGAAAAACGCCTGTCCCGCCACGTGGGCGACGACCGGAATGACCATCGCGTTCGCCGGGGGTGTGGTCTTCCCTCCGGAACTGACCGGAGTGACGAGGGTGACCGAGACCGGAACGCTCGTGGTGCCGCCGTTCATCGCCGTCTTCGACGCACCCAGCAGCTCGAGGGTCAGCGTTCCCGTCGTCGAGCCGACCGGCAGATCGGCAGGGTCCACGGTCAGGGTGACGGGCAAACCCTCGGGAGGAAGCGTGCCGCCCTCCTGAGAGAGCGTTCCCCACGGTTGATCGAACGAGGCGGTGAAGCTGGTGGCCTCGCCGGGGTTCGCGATGAAGATCGGCTGCAGGACAGGTGTTCGCGATCCGACGGGAAGCACCACGTCGAAGCGCGAAGAGCGGGGATCCTGCTCGGCCGTCACGATCGCGACCGCCGGGCGTGAGTACTCCCCGGGCGTACCGTTGCAGCTCACCGCACGCACGCGGTAGAAGTACGGCGTGGTCGCCGCCACCGTGTGCGTGAACTCGGCCGAGAGCGCGCTCGTCGTCCGCGTCGTCACGCCGATCGAGAAATCCGGCGTGACCGACTCCTGCAGCTCGTACGTCGCCCCCTGCTCCGAGACCTCGGTCCAGAACACCTGGTACGGCACACCCGAGCGGACCGCGCCCGGTGAAGAGAGGCGCGGCACGCACGTCGCCACCTCGACGGTGTCGAACGTGGAGGCGAACGCGATCGTCTCGAACGTGATCTCGTCGAAGACCGCCGTGAAGGCTTCGATCCCCGTCGGCCCGCTTCCGCCCGCCACGCCGACCGTCATCGATCGCGTCTGACCGGGCGCGATGGCTCCGCTCGAATCGATGCAGAACGCGAACGGAAAATCGAGCCCGGACTGCGGGAAGTCGGCCGAGGTGAAGCATTCGCCGGGTGCGCCGCTGGTGCTGAATCGCACGGTCGACCCCTGGGGTCCGAAAAAGCCGGAGTAGATCAGCCCCGCGCAGCTCTCCATCCCGACGTTTCGGGTCGTCGAGGTGCAGGTCCCGGTTCCCTGCAGTCGCGCGGGGCAGTTCATCGAGATCTCGAGCGTACAGCCGGGGGAATCGGCGGGGAGCAGCCCGGCGGCGAGCCACAGCAGAGCCAGCGCCCGAGGGATGGATCGAGTCATGGGATCGCCTCCGGAATGGAAGAGCATCATCTTACCCTACCAGCGGGACCGCGCGAGAGATCTCTTTCCGGCTCCACCAAATTCAGCTCTTGCCGGCGCTCCGGAACCGGCGTATTGATGAAGCCTCCACGAAAACGAAAGGAGTCTCTGATTTCGCCCGCCGCGGGCTCCCCGTACAATCGCGGGATGAGATCGCGCCGCGCCGCACTCACGGTTCTCGTCCTCGCCCTCGCCCTGGCTCCCTTTCCACTCGAAGCTCAGGCGCCGCACGCCGACTGGCGGACGCTCGACACGCCGCGCTTTCGCGTCCACTATCCCGCGGCGTGGGAGGGGTGGGCGCGGCACGCCGCCTCGCGGCTCGAGCAGGTCCGCGACCGCGTCGAAGCCGAAGTGGGATGGACCATCGAGGAGAAGGTCGACGTCCTGGTCATGGACCCGTTCGCCGTCGCGAACGGATCGGCCTGGCCGATGCTCGGGTGGCCCCGCATCGTCCTCTGGACCAATCCTCCTCCGCCCGAGTCGGTGATCGGTGCGAATCGCGATTGGATCGAGATTCTCACGGTCCACGAAACCGCGCATCTCGCGCATCTGCTCCGTCCATCGCGTGACCCGGTGAGGCGATTTCTCGCTTCGGCCGTTCCTCTCGGCCCGATCGCGAGCGCGCCGCGGTGGGTGACCGAGGGGTACGCGACCGTCATCGAGGGAGACCTGACGGGGACGGGACGCCCGAACAGCGATTTCCGGGCGGCCGTGCTGCGGCAGTGGGCCCGCGAGGGACGGCTCCCCACCTACGGCCAGCTCGCCGGCGACCGGACGAACTGGATGGGAATGTCGATGGCGTATCTGGTCGGCTCGGCCTATCTCGAATGGCTGCGCGAGCGCGAGGGACCCGACTCGCTTCCCAGCCTCTGGGCGCGGATGACCGCGCGTTCGCATCGTTCGTTCGACGCCGCGTTCCACGGTGTGTTCGGCGACTCTCCCGCCGACCTGTACCGCCGGTTCACGGCGGAAGTCACGGCGCGGGCGATCGGCCTCGAGCAGCTCCTCGCCCCTTCCCTTCGCGAAGGCGATCTCTGGCAGGACCTCTCGTGGTCGACCGAGGCGCCCGACGTTTCACCCGACGGATCGAGCCTGGTCACCGTCATCCGCGCTCGCGACGAGCCCTCGCGCGTCGTCGTGTTCGATACCGACCCCGATACGGATGCCGAGAAGAGATACACCGAACGGATCGGCCGAATGCTCGAGCGCGATCCAGACGACGTCGCCCCCGTCCGGCGCACGCCCCTTCCCCGAAAGCCGCTGTTCGAGCGGGTGACCCGCGACGGGGCCGAGCCGTTCACGCCTCGCTGGATGCCCGATGGAGAGTCGATCCTCTTCGTCCGCTTCGAGCCCGATCCCGACGGATACTTCCACCCCGATCTCTTCCTCTGGGAGCTCGAGTCCGACACCGTGACCCGCCTCACCCGCCTCGCCGATCTGCGCGATCCCGATCCTTCTCCCAACGGGCGCACCGCCGTCGCCGTCCGGAACCGCCACGGGTTCTCCGAGCTGGTCGAGGTCGATCTCAACACCGGAGCCGTCGAGTCGATCGGCGCGCCGTCGGTCGCCGAGATCTGGTCCTCTCCGCGTTGGAGTCCCGATGGATCGCACCTCGCTTACGTTCGCCACGAGCGGGGAAGCTGGCGCCTGTTCGTTCGGGAGGGGGCGCGAGGGGGGGAGCGCGAGGTTCCCCTCGAGGAGGGAGCCGTCGTCGCGCAACCCTCCTGGGGAGAGGACTCGACGACGCTCTATGCCGCGGTCGGACGCGCGGGATTCATCGAGATTCACCGCTTCGATCCGTCGACCGGAGCCGTGCGACAGATCACGCGCAGTCTCGGCGCTTCGTTCGCTCCGGCTCCGGTGCCCGACGGATCAGGGCTCTACTATCTGTCGATCGACGCCGAGGGACTCGACCTGCGACACCTCGCTCTCGACGAGCCGCTTCCGCCGATGCCGCCGCTGTTGCCGGTCGAGATCGATCCGGCCGCGTACTTCCCGCTGGTTCGTCCACTCCCGGATTCTTCCATCGCGGAGCTCGAGCCGGTCGAGCTCGGCCGCTCACGGCCCTACGGACTCGGGCGCGCCGAGACGCGCCTCCACACGGCGGGACGATGGATGCCGTCGAACCGCTCGCTCGAAGCGGGGCTCCGCGCCGGCGATCTCATCGGGCGGTGGAACGCTCTCGCCATGGCGTCGTTCGGTGAAGAAGAGGGAGGATCGCTCGCGGCGGTGTGGCGTGGATGGCCGGTGTGGCTACGCACGCAGCTCTTTCGCGGCGAGCAGCAGTTGTCGGACCAGCCGGGATGCGAAGCGGGCGTGTTCGCATGCGAGACCGACGCGCTCGATCTGGAGCGCGAAGGAGTCGAGCTCGCGATGTCGTGGCGGCGGCTGGGACGAACGCTGCGCTTCGAAGCCGACGGAGGCGTGGTGCTCCAGCGGATCGACGGCGCTTCCGGCGAGGCGAGCCAGCGGATCGCATTCGTCGCGATCGAGCCGGCGCTGCGTCGGCGGTTCGGAAAGCTCGGCCTCGGGCTCACGCTCGACGGCCGCGGCGAGCTCGGCGAGACCGAAGGCGAGCGCTGGAGCCGCACCCGCCTCGGCCTCGGCGGCGAGCTCGCGTGGAGCGACACCTCGCTCGCCGTCGCGCTCGAGCGCGGCACGGGTGAGGATCTCGCCGCGCCCTTCGACCGCTTCGCGCTCGGCGGGATCGTCGGATCGATCTTTCCGCGCGCCGCTCTGTCGACACGGATCGAGGCGCCTTCGCTCCCGGCCGGCACCGCGATCGGCGACGAGCACGAAGGACAGAAAGCGAGCTTCGCATTCGGAGGGCCCCTCCGCTGGTTCTACGAGCGGCACCGGCTCTGGAGCGGCCTCGGACCGAGGGGAGAGTGGATCGAGCTCGCCGGGCTCGAGGCGAGCGCCGACCTCGATCCCGTCCCGCTCGTCCGAGTCCCCGGGCTCGAGCTGCGGGTCGGCGTCGCCCGAATTCTCAGCGCGCCGCTCGAGGGGGACACGACGTGGTGGATCTCGACGGCATGGCGTCCGTGAGTGTCACGACGCGGTCGGCGCGGTGACGAGCCTGTGTGGCCGGGGATTTTCTGTGGCCGGGGATTTCATCCCCGGCGCGTGGGTGGTTCCGCGACGACCGTGAACCTCGAATGTCTCGGAATTCAAGCGCGACCCGCTACCGCCCGCACGCCGGGGATGAAATCCCCGGCCACATGACTCCCCGGCCACATCGCTCCCCGGCCAGATGCCTTCCCGGCTGCCGGCCGCGTCAGACCAGACCCTTCGGCTTCAGCGGCGAGGCGGCGGCGGCCTGGATGACGCCGGCGGTGTAGATCGGATCGTGCATGCGGAGGTAGTGCGTTCTCTTCTTCTTCTCGTCACCCCCTTCGAGAAGGGTGAGGATGCTGCGGTCGGCGTCGACTTCGAGATCCCAGATCCGGCGGAGGTCGATCTCGAGCGATCTCCCTTCGCGCACGAGAAGGCGCTGGTTGGTGATGGTGAGGTCCTGCACGGTTCCTTCCTTCCACTCCTCGCGGCGGCGGCGGACCCCGTCGCGGTCGCGCACTCTGCGGATCTTCGGCTCGGTGAGCATCGCGCGGGAGCGATGGACGCAGAATTCGAGGGGGCGGAGCTTCGAAGGAGGCTCGAGCTTCGGCAGGGAGGTCGGCGCGACTCCGCGGAGGCGCTCGAGCTCGTCGGTTGCGCTGCGCTCGATCGCGATTCGATCGGGGCCGAGGCGGAGAGCGCCGCGGAGCTCCTCGAGTCTGCCGCGGGCCTCGGGGCTCATCCGATCGTCCGCCAGCAGGTGCCACCACGGCCGCTGCACGACCGCTTCACGAACGCGGCGGAGGTCTTCCTCGTCGAGTCCGACCGCGTCGGCGACGCGGTCGATCGCTTCCGCGACGCCGCGTCCGCCCCGCTTCCACCGCAGCAGGGCGTCGAATCCGGCGCGGGCGGCGGCTTCGCGTCCCGGCCCCGCGATGCTCTCGTACGGGATCTCCTTCCCTTCGCGCGCCTCGCGGGCCGCGGCGAGAAGCTCCGCGTCGTCGACCGATCGGATCGCGCGCGCCCGCTCGATGAACGTTCCCGCCGTCTCCTTCAGCCGCGCCTCCCGCCCCTCACGCTCCGCGCGCTCGCGCTCGCGCTCGATCCGCCTCTCGCGCCTCTTCTTCATCGTGATCGCGAACGGCAGTGCCGCCAGCATCACTCCGACTGCCGCTTCGACCCATCCGCTCCAGTATCCTTTGTTGAGGACCACCAGAAGCCCCAGCAGAATCAGAAGGAGTCCGAATCCGATCGACACCCACCCCCACCACGGGACGAAAGGATCGGGCGTGCGCGAGGCGAGAGCGAGCGCGCCGACCTCCCCCTCCTCCCCGAGCGGCGCATCCGCGAGGAACGTGCCGCCGCTCCCCCGCCGCTCGTACTCCCCTTCCGGGCCCGTGCTGAATGAGCCGGGCGCGTCGTCCCCCTCCGCGGGATCGCTCTTCCGCTCTCCCACGCCGAATCGGATCGGGCCCGACTCGAGTGCCCGGGTGATGTAGAAACTCACGACTCCCTCCCTCGCTGCAAACTCTGCCGTCGCCCGAGCAAGACGCGTTCCGTCCGACCGCTCCGGGCACGGGACCACCGACGGCGTCAATAACTTCCGTCCCTCGGATCCGTAACCATCCGAAGAGGGCGGAATCGCCTTCGATCTCCTATCATGGTTCCCAACGCATGAAACGACGACTCCTCACGGTCGCCGCATTCGCCACCGGGACGCTCCTCTTTCTCCTCCTGCTGCCACGGTTCGAAGCGCCGCAGCCTCACGGACTGAGGGTGACTCGGGGGGAGGCGCGGGAGCTGGCCGACGCGGCGGCGCGCCGGCTCGGGATCGCGGTCGGCGATGCCTGGACGGTGCTGAGCTGGGAGCCTGCGCCGATCCTCGAGGAGCAGTACCGTCACGATCCGGAGCTGCGCCGTCGCGCGGTGGAGGATCCGGCGGTGGGGCCGAGGCTCGCGGGACTTCGGGCGACGTATTACCGCCGGAATCTCGTCTTCGACTACCTCGCCGCAGGCCATCCCGCCGCGTCGGCGGATTCGGAGGGAACGCCGCTCATCGCCTGGTGCGCCTACCACGGCGACCTCAGCGCGATCCGCTACCTCCTCTCCCACGGCGAGTCGCTCGAGTCCTTCGGCGAGAACTTCGGCCTCGACGGCGCCGGGTGGAGCGGGATCGATCCGCACGCCCTCGGGAGGCCTCGGGTCGGGAAGGCTGAATGAAGACGATCTGCGTGTTCGCCGGATCGAGCGCCGGGCGGGAATCGGGATACCGCGCCGTGGCGCAGGAGCTGGGACGCGCCTTGGCGCAGCGGAGCCTCGGGCTCGTGTACGGAGGCGCCAGGGTCGGGCTGATGGGTGCGGTGGCCGATGCCGTGCTCGCCGCCGGAGGGAAGGTGACGGGCGTGATCCCCGCGGCGCTCGTCGAGAAGGAAGTCGCGCACGAGGGGCTGTCGGAGCTGCGCATCGTCGGCTCGATGCACGAGCGGAAGGCGACGATGGCCGAGCTGTCCGACGGCTTCATCGCGCTGCCGGGGGGGTGGGGGACGGTCGAGGAGTTCTTCGAGGTGCTGACGTGGGCCCAGCTCGGGCTGCACCGAAAGCCGTGCGGGCTGCTGAACGCCGGCGGCTATTTCGATCCCCTGCTCTCGTTCATCGTGCATTCGGTCGATCAGGGATTCGTGCGAGCGGAACATCGCGCGATGGTGCGCGTCTCCGCCTCGGCGTCGGAGCTTCTCGACGATCTCGCCGCCTACGAGCCGCCGCGCGTCGAGAAGTGGATCGACCGCGCCTCGACGTAGACCGCCGCCGCCGCTATATGGCCGGGGCGCTCTCAGAGGCCGCAGTGCTCGCGCAGGTCGTGTCCGCTGCCCGTGGTGCCGGCCGGAGTGAGGGCGGCGACGGCACGCGCCGCCGGCGGCGCCGACGGAGTGAGCTCGGCCTTCGCCAGGAAGCGCGGAGCTTCCCGGGCCTCGCTCGCCCGCTCGAAGGCGTACGCCAGCCGGATCAGCGCCGGCTCGCTCCACGCTCCCGCGAAGAACGAGATGCCGACCGGCAGTCCGTAGACCATTCCGAGCGGCACGGTCACGTGCGGATACCCCGATACCGCCGAGGCGCTCGAATATCCTCCGGTGTAGTGGTCGCCGTTGACCAGGTCGGTCGTCCACGCCGGCCCCCCGGTCGGCGCGATGATCGCGTCGAGCTTCTCCTTCGCCAGAACCGCGTCGATCCCCTCCTCGCGCGTCAGGCGGAGGTTCTTCTCGAGCGCCTCCCGGTACTCCTTCTCCGTCAGCGATCCCTTCTCCTCCGCCATCAGGAAGATCTCCTGGCCGAAGTACGGCATCTCCGCCGCCGCATGCTGCTCGTTGTACCGAATCAGCTCCCCCAGAGTCCTCGGGGCGAGCCCCTCGGGGATCGCTCCGAGGTAGTCGTTCAGGTCGGCCTTGAACTCGTAGAGGAGAACGGTGTACTCGGAGTCGCTGAACTGGCCGTGGGTCGGGACGTCGGCGGGATCGACGATCGTCGCGCCGCTCCTCCGCATCAGGTCGATCGCCTCCTCCATGAGGGCGTCGACGCGGGGGTGGAATCCGAAGCTCTTCCGCGCGACGCCGATCCGCGCTCCCTTCAGCGCAGCCGGCTCGAGGAACTTCGCGTAGTCGGCGTGGAGCTTTCCAGCGGCGGCGCGGGTGGCGGGATCGCGCGGATCGACTCCGGCGACGGCCGAAAGGAGGGCGGCGGCGTCGGCGACGCTCCGCGCCATCGGCCCGGCGGTGTCCTGGCTGTGGGCGATCGGAACGATGCCGGCGCGGCTGAGGAGGCCGAGGGTCGGCTTGATGCCGACGAGCCCGTTCGCGGTCGAGGGGCAGACGACCGAGCCGTCGGTCTCGGTGCCGAATCCGGCGGCGACGAGATTCGCGGAGACGGCGGCGCCCGATCCGGAGCTCGATCCGCACGGATTGCGGTCGAGCGCGTAGGGGTTGCGCGTCTGCCCTCCGCGTCCGCTCCAGCCGCTGCTCGACTTCGTGGAGCGGAAGTTCGCCCATTCGGAGAGGTTGGTCTTGCCGAGGAGGACGGCGCCGGCCGCGCGGAGCCGCTCGACCACGAACGAGTCGCGGGGAGGGGTCCAGCGCGCGAGGGCGAGCGAGCCGGCCGCGGTGCGCATCCCGTCGGCGGTGTCGAAGTTGTCCTTGACGACGATCGGGATGCCGTGGAGCGGACCGCGGACTCTCCCTTCCTTCCGCTCACGATCGCGCTCCCCGGCGATCGCCAGCGCCTCGGGATTGATCTCGAGGATCGAGTTCAGCCCGACGCTCCCGCGCGGGTCGTCGACCTCACGGATGCGCGCCAGATACATCGCGGCGATCTCGCGGGCGGTCCATCGTCCTTCGTCCATTCCGGCCTGGAGATCGGCGATGCTCGCCTCCTCGAGATCGAATGAACGGATCGATGGAGCGGCGGGGGCCGCTGCGGCGTCGGAGCGGGCGGCGTCTGCCGGAGCGAGGGCGGCGGCGGCTCCGGCGGCGGTGACGGTGAGGAAGCGGCGGCGATCGAGCGGCATCGGGGAACCTCCCGCGGCGATTCTAACGTGAGGCGGCCGCTGCAATCCCGAAGCTCCCGGACAGGGCCCTTTCCCGGGATTTCGGCCCGCAGCGCCTGATTCACCTTCCTTCCCCGCCGCCCCGGAATACCGCTTGACCGCGGGCGGTTCCATGCAGCATAATTATTCTCTGGATTGAATAAACATTCATGACGACCACGACCCCCAGCGTTCGCCGCGACGAGATCCTCCGGCTGGTCCGGCAGCAGCCGATCCATTCGCAGGAAGAGCTCCTCGAGCTCCTCCGCCGGAAGGGGCTCGCCGTCACCCAGCCCACCCTCTCCCGCGACCTCCGCGAGCTCGGCCTGGTCAAGACCGCGGGCGGCTACGCCGATCCCTCGTCCCTCGGCGGCACGCTCTCCGCTCCCCTCGCATTCATCCCTCCCGACGTCCGCGAGGCGAAGCTCGACGCGGTCATCCGGGAGTCCGTCCTCTCGGCCGCTGCCGCCGGCACGGTCGTCGTGATCAAGACCCCCGCGGCCGGCGCTCAGCCGGTCGCCCGCGTCGTCGACGAAGCCGGACTTCCCGGCGTCGTCGGCACTCTCGGCGGCGACGACACGATCTTCGTCGCTACGTCTTCGACTCGCGCCGCGACCTCCCTGGTCCGCCGCATCGATTCGCTCGTCGCCGCGCCGGCCCCGCGCCGCCGCCGCCGCGCCTGAGAGGCTCGCTCGCGCAGGAGTCGCACAACGATCATGACCAACGTCCTTCGTGTCGCCGTCGTCGGGGCCACCGGATACACCGGGAGCGAGCTGACGGCCATCCTCGCCCGCCACCCGCGGACCGAGATCGCCGCGCTCTTCTCCGGCCCCTCCGGCGAGCGGGTCGCCTTCTCGGCGCTCCATCCGTCGCTCCGCGGCGCGCGCGGGCCCGAGGTCGTCCCCTTCGAGGCCGATGCCCTGCGCGAGGCGGGGGCCGACCTCGTCCTGCTCGCCACGCCCAACGAGACCAGCGCCCGGCTCGCCCCGTCGATCCTCGCTTTCGGCGCGAAGGTCATCGACCTTTCCGGAGCCTTCCGGCTGCGCGATGCGTCCGCTTACCCGTCGTGGTACGGGTTCGATCATCCCGCGCCGGAGCTTCTCGCCGAGGCGGTGTACGGGCTGACCGAGCACTGCAACGGCGAGCTGGCGGGGGCGCGGCTGGTGGCCAACCCCGGCTGCTACCCGACCGCCACGCTGCTCGCTCTGTTGCCCATCGTCGACCTGGTCGAGCCGTCGCAGACGATCGTGTGCGACGTGAAGAGCGGAGTCTCGGGCGCCGGAAAGAAGAGGGATCTCGACTACTCCTTCGCGGAGCTGTCGGGCAATTTCAAAGCCTACGGAATCGGGCGCCACCGGCACGAGCCGGAGATCCGGGCGGGACTGGGGCTCGCGGCGTCGGCGCCTCTGGTGTTCGTGCCGCATCTGCTTCCGACCACGCGCGGCATTCTGGCGACGCTCTACGTCTCGTTCGCGGAGCCGCAGAGCGAGGCGTCGATTCTCGCGCGCTTCGAGGCTGCCTACGCCGACTCGGCGCTCGTGCAGGTTCATTCCGCGGGGACGCTTCCGGAGCTGCGCCACGTGGTCGGCACGCCGCGGGCCGAGATCGGTTTCGCGCTCCTCGACGGCGGGCGTCGCGCGGTCGTGGTCTCGGTGATCGACAACCTGCTCAAGGGAGCGGCCTCCCAGGCCGTGCAGAACCTGAATCGCATGCATCAGTTCGAGGAGAAGGAGGGGCTCGCATGAACGGTCCCGGTCCGATCGTCATCAAGCTCGGCGGGAGCATTCTCGAGGACCCGGCATCGCGGCGGATCGCCCTCGGCTCGATCGCCGATGCGTGGAGAGCGGGAGAGTCGGTCGTGCTCGTCCATGGAGGCGGCAGGAAGATCGACTCGATGCTCGCCGCGCTCGGCATTCCGAAGCAGACGCACAGGGGACTCCGGATCACCGACGAGCCGACCCTCGAGGTCGTCGTCGGCGTGCTCGCGGGGATCGTGAACAAGTGCCTGGTCGGCGAGCTCGCCGCGGCGGGCGTGCCGGCCGCCGGCATCTCGGGGGCGGACGGCGCCACGCTGACGGCCGATCTGCATCCGGCGATCGATGGAGTGACCCTCGGCAGGGTCGGCAGGGTGACGGGCGCGAATCCGACGCTCATCCAGGCGATCGCCGGACGCGGGATGCTTCCGGTCGTCGGCTCTGTCGCTCTCGGTCGCGGCGGCCAGCTCCTCAACGTGAACGCCGACGCGGCCGCATCGGCGGTCGCCGTCGGCCTCGGGGCGCGGCAGCTCGTCTACCTCACCGACGTCGACGGCCTGCTCGACGAGCGCGGAGCTCTCATCCCGAGCATCAGCGCCGACTCCGCGCGCATGCTCGTCGAATACTCCATCGTCAAGGGCGGCATGCTGCCGAAGCTCCAGTCGGCGGTCGATGCCGTCGCCGGCGGCGTCGGCAAGGTCGTCATCGCCGGCCCGCGCTACCACGCCGAGATCCTGCAGGGGACGGGAGGAACCCACCTTGTTGCTGCATGACGAGACCCCCGCCGGGGTCGTGGCGCGGGAGCAGAGCTTCATTCTCGGCACCTACGCCCGCACGCCGTTCCATCCGCGGAGCGGTCGCGGAGCGAAGCTCGTCGACGCCGACGGGAGGGAGTACTGGGACCTTCTCGGCGGAATCGCCGTGAACGTGCTCGGCTATCAGCATCCGGCGCTGATTCGCGCGCTGCGCGAAGCGGCGAAGGGGCTGCTCCACGTCTCGAACCTCTTCTATCACCCGGCGCAGGGGCTGCTCGCCGAGAAGCTCGTGAGCGCCTCGGGCCTTTCGCGGGCGTTTTTCTGCAACTCCGGAACCGAGGCGAACGAGGCGGCGCTCAAGTTCGCGCGGCTCCGCAATCCGGGACGCACGCGGATCGTCGCGCTCGAGGAGAGCTTCCACGGGCGGACGCTCGGCGCGCTCTCGGTCACCGGACACGAGGCGTACCGGACCCCCTTCGCCCCGCTCGTTCCGGGGGTGACCTTCATCGCGCCGAACGACGTCGAGGCGCTCCGTGCCGCCATCGGCCCCGACACCTCGGCCATCCTGCTCGAGCCGGTCATGGGCGAGGCGGGGATCATCCCGCTCACGCCCGAGTTCATGCAGGCGGCGAGCGCCGCGGCGGACCAGGTCGGTGCGGTGCTGATCTGCGACGAGATCCAGTGCGGACTCGGGCGGACGGGCAGCTTCTTCGCGTACCAGCATGCGGGAATCGTCCCCGACATCATCACGCTCGCCAAACCGCTCGGCGGCGGACTCCCCCTCGGCGCGGTCATCACCGGGCCGCGGCTCGAGGCGGTGGTGCGGCCGGGCCACCACGGGACGACCTTCGGCGGCAACCCGATCGCGTGCCGGATGGGGCTGGCCGTGCTCGAAGAGCTCGAGCGCTCGAAGCTGATCGCAGCGGTCGCCGCGAAGGGAGCCTGGCTCGGGCCGGAGCTGGCGAAGCTCGCGGATCGCACGCCGGCGATCACCGAGGTCCGGGGAATGGGGCTGATGTGGGGGATCGAGCTCGATCGCCCCGCCGCGCCGGTCGCGAAGGCTCTGCTCGAGCGGGGGTTCGTCGTCGGGACCGCGCGCGAGAACGTCGTCCGCCTCCTCCCCCCCTACATCGTTCCGAAGAAAGCGCTCGAAGCGTTTCTCGTGAATCTCGAAACCATTCTGAAGGAGAACGAGCATTGAAACAGCACCCGAAGAAAGTGGCCCTCGCCTACTCGGGCGGACTCGACACCTCGATCATCATCGCCTGGCTGAAAGAGACGTACGACTGCGAGGTCGTGGCGATTGCGGTCGACGTCGGCCAGGCCGACGAGACCTCCGGTCTCGAGGCGAAAGCGCTGGCGACCGGCGCGTCGGAGTTCCATCTGGTCGACGCCGTCGAGGAATTCGCCGCCGACTACGTCTTTCCGACGCTGAAGGCGGGCGCGGTCTACGAGAAGAGCTACCTGCTCGGAACCTCGATGGCGCGGCCGCTGATCGCGCGCAAACAGGTCGAGATCGCGCTCGAGACCGGGTGCGACGCTCTCGCGCACGGCTGCACCGGCAAAGGGAACGATCAGGTGCGCTTCGAGCTCGCCTACCAGGCGCTCGCCCCGCAGATGCAGGTCATCGCCCCGTGGCGGGAGTGGAGCATCTCTTCTCGCGAAGACGCGATCGACTATGCCACCGCCCACGGCATCCCGATCCCGGTCACCAAGAAGGACTCCTACTCGCGCGACCGCAACCTCTGGCATCTCTCGCACGAAGGGGGTCCGCTCGAGGATCCCGCGTTCGAGCCCGATCCGGCGATGTTCCGGCTGACCGCCGATCCGCAGAGCGCCCCCGACGAGCCGGAGCGCGTCACGATCGAGTTCGAAGCGGGCGTTCCGGTCGGCGTGAACGGCTCCCGCCTCTCCCCTGCTTCGATCATCCGAATGCTCAACCGCATCGCCGGCGCTCACGGGGTCGGCCGCGTCGACCTGGTCGAGAACCGCCTCATCGGCATCAAGTCTCGCGGGATCTACGAGACTCCGGGCGGCACGCTCCTGGTCTCGGCGCTCGACGCGCTCGAGTCGCTCACGCTCGACCGCGAGAGCTCTCACGAGAAGGAGCGCCTCGCCGTCCGCTACGCCGAGCTCGTCTACAACGGCCAGTGGTACGCCCCGCTGCGCGAGGCGCTCGAGGCATTCGTCAATAAGTTGACCGAAACCACGACCGGCAGCGTCACCCTCAGGCTCTACAAGGGCTCCGCGATCGTCGTCGGCCGCACCTCGCCCCACTCGCTCTACTCACAGCATCTCGCCTCGTTCGACATGACGGGGTACGACGCGAAGGACGCGGCAGGCTTCATCCGCCTGTTCGGGCTTCCGACTCGCGGCCGCTCGATGATCTCGCCCATGCGTCTCGAGAAGGTGTCGGGATCGTGACGGAGCGACAGAGCGGGGGGATGTGGGGCGGGCGCTTCGGGTCCGCCCCCGACCCCCGGCTCCGGACGCTGAACGACTCGCTGGCATTCGACTGGGAGCTGGTGCGCGAGGACGTTCTCGGCTCGATCGCCTGGGCGGGCGCGCTCGGCGCGGCCGGCATTCTCGCTCCGAAGGAGGCCTCGCGCATCCGCAAGGCTCTGCGGGAGATCCTCGACGAAGTCGACGGGGCGCCCGCTCCGGTCGACTCCGGCGCCGAGGACGTGCACTCATGGGTCGAAGCTCGCCTGCGCGGGAAGGTCGGCGCGCTCGCCGGGAAGCTTCACACCGGCCGCTCGCGGAACGATCAGGTCGCGACCGACCTCCGGCTCTGGCTCGGGAACGCGATCGGCGAGGCGCACGCCCTGGTCCTCGCCCTCGCCGGCGCGCTCGCCGATCGGGCAGGAAGGGAGGCCGACGCGCTCCTTCCCGGCTACACGCATCTCAAGCAAGCCGAGCCGATCAGCTTCGGCCACTGGTGCCTCGCCTATGCCGAGATGCTCCTCCGCGACGCATCGCGGCTGCGCGACGCCGCCCGGCGCGCCGACGAGTGTCCTCTCGGGTCGGGAGCGCTCGCCGGGACTCCGCTCCCGATCGATCGAACCGCGCTCGCGCGCAACCTCGGCTTCGCGCGCCCGACGGCGAACTCCCTCGACGCCGTCTCCGACCGCGACGCCGCGGCGGAATACCTCTTCGCCGCCTCGCTCCTGCTCACGCATCTCTCGCGACTCGCCGAGGATCTGATCTTCTTCTCGTCCGACGAGGCGCGGCTGGTGGAGCTTCCCGATTCGCTGGCGACCGGCTCCTCGCGGATGCCTCAGAAGAAGAACCCCGACGTGCTCGAGCTGGCGCGCGGATGGTCGGCGCGCTCGATCGGCGAGCTCGCCGGATTCCTCGCCCTCCTGAAGGGGCTGCCGCTCGCCTACAACAAGGACCTTCAGCTCGACAAGGAGCCGCTGTTCCGGACTCGCCGCGCGCTCGCCATGCTGCTGCCGGTGACCGGCGCGGTGATCGAGGGCCTCGAGCTCGATCGCGAGAGGATGCATGCGGCCGCGGGAGCGGACGCCCTGATGGCGACCGAGCTCGCCGACGCCCTCGCCTCGCGCGGAATGCCGTTCCGCGAAGCTCACGAGATCGTCGGCCGCCGATTCGCGCGGGCGGCCAGGGAGCGAGCCGGGTTCCGTGAGCTTCCCCCGGCCGACGGCATCACCGCGGCCGACCTGGCGGCGGCGACCCCCGAGCGCGTCGCCGCGAGGAAGCGTACGATCGGCGGCACTTCCCCCGCCCGGGTCCGTCGCGCCGCCGCGGCGGCCCGGAAGCGGATCGTCTCGCTGGCTCACGCCGGACGGAAAGCACGCCGATGAGGCTTCCGAAGGGGTTCCTTTCCTCCGGGATCCGGGCGGGGCTGCGCAAGAAGCGTCCCGACCTGGCGCTGATCGTCGCCGAGGAGGGGGCGAGCGCGGCGGCGATCTTCACGCGGAACCGGTTCCTGGCGGCGCCGGTCGTCCTGTCGCAGCAGGCACTGGCCAGGAGCGGCGGACGCGTGCGCGCGGTAGTGGTCAACGCCGGCTGCGCGAATGCGATCACCGGCAGGCCGGGGATGGAGGCGGCGCGGCGCGTTCGCGACCGCGCCGCGGAGCTGCTCGACTGCCCAGCCAGCGAGATCTTCCTCGCATCGACCGGCGTGATCGGCGTGCAACTCGACGATGCGAAGCTGCGGCGCAACCTTCCTGCCGCCATCGCGCGCCTCTCCCCCTCTGGCGTCGAGGCGACCTCGCACGCGATCCTCACGACCGACGTCGGTCCGAAGGTCGCCCAGGCGAGCTTCACCTGGAACGGCCGGCGCGCGCGCATCGTCGGCATCGCCAAGGGCGCGGGCATGATCCATCCCGACATGGCGACGATGCTCGCGTTCCTGATGACCGATGCGCCAGCGACCCCGGCGTTTCTCCGCCGCTGTCTGCGCGAGGCCGCCGACCGGAGCTTCAACGCGATCTCGGTCGACGGCGACACGTCGACCAACGACACGGTCCTGCTGATGGCCTCGGGCAAGCTCGGCGGCGATCCGATGGATGGGGACGAGGGGACCGAGAGCTTCCGCGCGGCACTCGCCCGGATCTGCCGCGAGCTCGCCTGGATGATCGTGCGCGACGGCGAGGGAGCGACGCGCGTGCTCCGGATCGAGGTGAGCGGGGCCAGGAGCGACGCCGACGCGAAGCTCGCCGCGCACGCGGTCGGCACTTCGCCCCTGGTCAAGACCGCCGTGCACGGGGGCGATCCGAACTGGGGGCGGATCCTCGCGGCCGTCGGGCGCTCGGGCGCGAAGTTCTCCCGGAAGAAGATCTCGCTGACGGCCGGGAAGATCGCTCTCGTCACCGGCGGCGAGCCGGCGCGTTATCGCGAGAAGGACGCCGCCAGGGCATTCTCGAAGGATCGGGTCGATCTGCAGATCGATCTCGGTCTCGCCGGCGGATCGGCCGTCCTCATGGTCAGCGACCTCGGACACGACTACGTCTCGATCAACGCCGACTACCGGAGCTGAGCCCCGCCCCCGGCTCGAATGATCGCCGTCCCGGGCATGCAATCGGCACTCATGCCGTTCGAAAAGGATCCAACGATGAGACCGATGCTACTCTGTTCCCTCCTCCTCGCCTCCACGCTCGCGATCGCCGCCGACGTCGCGCCGACGGCGGCGATGCAAGCCGATGCAGCGCAGTTCCTCGTACCCGTCGCCGGAAACGTCCGCGGCGCCGGGGGCGAGCATTTCCTCACCGACCTCACGGTCGTGAACTTCCGCGGCGTCGATCAGCTCGTGAAGCTCGAATGGATTCCGGCGGGAGCGCCCGCCGCGGTCGAAACGACGCTGGTCGTTCCCTTCCTCTCGTATCTGACCTGGAGCGACGTCGTCGGGACCCAGCTTCACACCGAGGGACTCGGGGCGATCCTGGTGACGGCGGTGGACGCCAGCGGAGATCCGGACGCCGCCGGCGAGATCGACGGCTACGCGCGGATCTGGACGGCGGTCTCGTGCGAGGGGATCCCGGGAACCGTGTCGCAGTCATTGGCTCCCATGCTCCTCGGCGGCTGGCGCGACGAGAGTCCGGCGTACGTGCACGGGGTGCGGCACACCTCGGAGTTCCGGACGAACTGGGGGGTGGTGAACCTCGATCGCACCGAGGCGCGGCGCTTTCAGGTAATCGTCAACAGCGGAACCGGAAAGGTGGAACGGACCATCGAGCTGGAGCCCTTCACGATGCTCCAGCAGCCCGTCCCGCTCGGGCCGTACGGCGATCTGTCGATCTACGTCGAGCCGCTCGAGCCGGCCGGACGATGGACCGCCTACGCGAGCTCGGTCGACAACCACACCGGCAGCGGCTGGGTCGTTCCGGCGGTCCAGCCGCGAACCGACATCGTCTTCCCGACGCAGTAGCGGCTCGGCAGGCCGGCACGAAGGTCGATCGAAGCCGCCCACCCGCCCGCGAGGAAGCCTCCCGCGAGCGCACAACCACAGGCGGGACGGGACGAAGCTCGGATCGAGCCGGGATCGCCACCCGCCCGGGGGCGGGCGGGACGCCCGCACCACACCGGCGGGACGCCCGCACCACACCACGCGGGGTGGGGTGACTTCCCCACCGCGGTTCGGATTCCCGAAGATCTTCGGACGGAAAGACGAAGCGCGCCGACCCACCAGGGATTATCGGCGCGCTTCGTTCGGCTGGCGTGGGCTGAAACAACCCTTGCGCCGATCCGCCAAAGCCAGACCCGTGCCAGAGCGCGACTCGTTTCGTTCAGGCGTTGCCGGCACCGCGGCCAGGGGCACGCGGCGGGCGTCGCCGGATCACTCTCCGGACGTGGGAGGCGGAACGATCAGCACGGGGATCCGACAGAGGAGGAGCAATTCCTGAGCGACGCTGCCGAGGAGCACGCGGGGGAGCATCGAGCGCCCTCGCGAGGCGATGCAGATCAGGTCGGCGTCGGCTTCCGCGGCGGCGGCGCAGATCGCCCCGGCCGGCTCTTCGCTCTCGAGCAGCTCGAATTTCACACTGACGTCCCGTTCGCGGTATCCGCAACTCTCCGCGAGCCGCTCGAGTCCCTCGATGATTCGCGCGCGCTCCGGCTCGTCCAGCTCGGCATCCTCCACAACGTGCAGGATCGTGATCTCTCCCTTATCCGGGAGGAGCGAGAGCGCCTGAGCCACGGCGGCGTTCCCTGCAGGCGAGAGATCCGTCGCAGCGATCACTCGCTCGATCTTCAGCGCATCGCATTTCGCGGAGCCCCCCTCGGTCCGCGGAATGCAGGCGACGCTGATCTCCGCCGAGCGGATCGCCGATCGGGCGACCGAGCCTTCCCAGACCCGCCAGATCCGGTTCGGGAGGTGCCCGACGACGAGCAGGTCCGCCTCAGCCGCTCGCGCCAGGCGGCTCAGATCGGCGGCCGCGTTTCCCGATCCCGGCTCGACGACGATCTCCGACGGCCCGCTCCGGCGAAGGATGTCCCCGGTCGCCTCGACGTGTCTCCGGACGCTGCGGGCGACGGCGGGATGGCTCTGGTCGAGCAGCATCGGCCCCTCGATCCCGAGGCGGTGATACGCGTCGGGAGGGAGCGAGAGATGGATCAGCACGAAGCGGCATGGCCCGAACCGCGTGAGGCTCGATGCCCATGCGACCGCGTCGTCCGAGATCGGCGAGAGATCGGTGGCGACGGCGACGCCGAGGGTCCGGGCTCCACCGGCCCATTCGGCGACGGCGGATCCATTCCGAACGACCAGCACCGGGACCGAGGTCGTCGAAACGATCCGGTCCGACGAGCTTCCGAGTGACCAGCGGACCCCCGGACGGCTCGTCGCAGCGATGACGATCAGATCGGCGCCGATCTCGGCGGCGACGCGCGGAATGACCGTCTCCGGCGTTCCCACCACGATCCGGGCGGCGACTTCGGTGCCCGCGCTCCCGATGGCCGCGGTGACCTTCTCGAGCTCCCCGGCCACCCGATCTCCGGCGTCCGCTTCTTCCTTCACCGCGTGGACCACGACGAGCCCCGTTCCGGCGCGCCGCGCCAGCGCTCCGGCGACCTCGCAGGCGGCACGTGAGGACTCCGACAGGTCGGTTCCGCAGACGATCGGCACGTCGATCCTTCTCTCTCGGTCCGCCTCCCCGATCCGCTCCCGCGGCAGGAGAGGCGCGTCGCCAGCGTATCGCACCTGAGCGAGCTGCGCGAAGCGCAGGATGCGGCCGGCCATTCCGGAAGCTTCGCGCGCCGCGCTCGCCTCCGGCCGCATTGTCCCCGACGCCCCAGACGCTATACTCCCTCCGCCGCGAAGGAGGGTCGCCTGGAACGAGTACAACAGTGGGTTGCCGAGGCTTCGAGTTTCATCTGGGGGCCGTGGGTGCTGATCCCGCTTCTGCTGCTGACCGGCCTCTATCTGACGATCGCGCTGCGGGGTCTGCAGTTCCGGGAGCTGGGACGCTCGCTCTGGCTCGCCTTCGTGGTCCGGCACGAGAAGGGAGCCGAGGGGGACATCAGCCATTACCAGGCGCTGATGACGGCACTGGCGGCGACGGTCGGGACGGGGAACATCGCCGGGGTGGCGACGGCGATCGCGCTCGGCGGGCCGGGGGCGGTGTTCTGGATGTGGATGACGGGGCTGGTGGGGATGGCGACCAAGTTCTCCGAGGCGCTGCTGTCGGTGAAGTACCGGGTGACGGATCCGTCGGGCGAGCAGGCGGGCGGGCCGATGTACTACCTGCGCGACGGGATCCGGTGGAAGCCGCTCGGGAAGGTCCTGGCGTTCCTGTTCGCGCTGTTCGCTTCGGTGGCGGCGTTCGGGATCGGCAACATGGTGCAGTCGAACTCGGTCGCCGACGCGCTCGAGACTTCTTTCGGAGTGCCGAACTGGATCACGGGACTCTCGATCGCGGTTCTGGCGGCTCTGGTGATTCTCGGCGGCATCAAGTCGATCGGGCGCTTCGCGGGGTTTTTCGTCCCGATCATGATCGGCGCGTACATGCTCGGCGCGGGCGTGATCATCGCAATCAACATCGAAGGCGTTCCGGAGGCGTTCCGCCTGATCTTCGCGAACGCGTTCGCGCCGACGGCGGCGGTCGGCGGCTTTCTCGGCGCGGGGATCCGCGAGGGGATTCGGTACGGGGTCGCCCGCGGCATCTTTTCGAACGAGTCGGGCCTCGGGTCGGCCGGCATCGCCGCGGCGGCTGCAAAGACGCGCGAGCCGGCTCGCCAGGCTCTGGTCTCGATGACGCAGACCTTCATCGACACGATCGTCGTCTGCAGCTTCACCGCCATCGCCATCATCTCGACCGGCGCGTGGACCTCGGGTGAGAACGGCGCGGCGCTCACGCAGATGGCGTTCCGTCACGGCCTGCCCGGCAACTGGGGGGGCTGGATCGTCGCCGTCAGCCTCGCCATGTTCGCCTTCTCCACGATCCTCGGCTGGAGCTACTACGGCGAGAAGAGCATCGAGTATCTGCTCGGCGAGTGGAGCAATCTCCCCTACCGGGTGCTGTTCGTCGTCGCGACGTTCTTCGGCGCGATCTACAGCCTCGATTTCGTCTGGACGCTCTCGGACCTGATGAACGGGCTGATGGCCCTGCCGAACCTGATCGGCCTGCTGCTGCTCAGCGGGGTGATCGTGCGGGAGACGAGGAGTTATCTGCAGAAGGCCGAGATCGAGCGCGACTGAGCCCTGTTGAAACCACCGTTACAGGACACTCGTGTCCTGTAACGTCGGAATCGACAGCAGATCGCGAAGGGATCGGCGTCGTGAGCGAGGCGCGCCGACGCAGGCATAGCGGGGTCTATGCCGAGGAGGCGCAAACGAAGCTCACGGCGTCGAGACCGAGCCAGGTGCTATTGATTCCGGCGTTACAGGACACTAGTCTGATGCGGCAGCATCGCAGTCCGGCCGGCCGCGGCGGGTCAACCCTCCGGCCCCTCCGGCCGCGGCGTTTCCGGCACCCGGGCAGGCACGCCCGCACTCTCACGACATGAAGAAGCGAATCCCGAAACCCGAAGCCGGCGAGCTGAGCGTTCGTGGGGTCATCGAATCGCTCGCCCGCCGGATGACCTATTCGGTCGTCCGGGACGAGTACACCGCGACGAACTTCGACGTGTTCAAGGGCCTCGGCCTCGCCGTGCGCGATCAGATCGTGGAGCGGTGGTTCTCGACCCAGGAGCATTACTACAAGACCGATGCGAAGCGTGTGTACTACCTCTCGCTCGAGTTCCTTCTCGGGCGGACGATGATCAGCAACATGATCAACCTCGGGGCGCTCGGCATCTATCGCGAAGCGATGGAGGAGCTCGGGTACGACCTCGACGTGCTGGCGGAGGAGGAGCCCGACGCCGGGCTCGGCAACGGCGGGCTCGGGCGGCTGGCCGCCTGCTTTCTCGATTCGGCCGCCTCGCTCGACATTCCGTTCTACGGATACGGCATCCGGTACGAGTACGGAATCTTCCGGCAGCACTTCGAGAACGGGTTTCAGGTCGAGACGCCCGACAACTGGCTGCGCTACGGCAACCCGTGGGAAGTCGCGCGGCCGGACGTTCTGTTTCCGATCCGCTTCTACGGCCGGTCCTCGACGCGAGTCGAGGACGGGAAGACGCGCTACGACTGGGCGGACACTCAGGAAGTGTGGGCGATGGCGCACGACATTCCGGTGCTCGGATACCGGAACGACACGGTCAATACGCTGCGGTTGTGGGCGGCGAAGTCGTCGCGTGAGTTCGATCTCGCCAAGTTCAACGCGGGCGACTACGTCCGGGCGGTCGAGCACAAGAACCAGACAGAGAACATCTCGAAGGTCCTCTATCCGCCCGACGACCAGTACGCGGGGAAGGAGCTCCGTCTCAAACAGCAGTACTTTTTCGTGTCGGCGACGATGCAGGACGTGATCCGGCGCTTCCGGAAGCGGCGGGCGGCGCGGCCGTGGTCGGAGCTTCCGGAGAAGGTCGCCGTGCAGCTCAACGACACGCACCCGGCGATCGCGATTCCCGAGCTGATGCGGATCCTGGTCGATCAGGAGCATCTCGAGTGGGAGCAGGCATGGCCGATCGTGGAGCGGACCTTCTCGTACACGAATCACACGATCCTTGCCGAAGCCCTCGAGGCGTGGCCGATCGAGTTCTTCGGGAGGCTGCTGCCGCGACACTTGCAGATCATCGAGGAAATCGATCGACGCACGCGAAACGGCGTGCGCGCCCGGTACGGCGACGATCCCGCCAGGGTGGCGCGGATGGCCGTGATCGACGACGCCAGCCGCTCGGTTCGAATGTCCACCCTCGCGATCGTCGGCTCCCACTCGGTGAACGGAGTCGCAAAGCTCCATACCGACATCCTCCGCACGTCGATCTTCCCCGAGTTCGACGACTACTTCCCCGGGAAGTTCAACAACAAGACCAACGGGATCACGCCGCGACGATGGCTCATGCAGTCGAATCCGGCGCTGGCCTCGCTGATCCGCGAGTCCATCGGCGAGGACTGGTGTCACGACCTGGGCGAGCTGCGGCAGCTGGAGCCTCACGCCGACGATCCCGCCTTCCGCGAGCGGTGGCACGCGATCAAGCTCGAGAACAAACGGAAGTTCTCCTGGTGGCTCGAACAGAAGGAGCTGCTGTTCGATCCGGATCTGCTTCTCGACACCCAGATCAAGCGGATCCACGAGTACAAGCGCCAGCTCCTCAACGCGCTCCACGTGATCCATCTCTACAACCGCATCCAGGACGGCGAAGAGATCGTCCCGCGGACGGTCCTGTTCGGCGGAAAGGCCGCTCCCGCCTACTTCATCGCGAAGCTGATCATCAAGCTCGTCAACGAGATCGCCGAGCTCGTCCGCCACGACCCGCGCGCGACCGGAAGACTCCAGGTGCTCTTCGTCCCGAACTACGACGTGACGTGCGCCGAGAGGATCTATCCCGCGAGCGAGCTCTCCGAGCAGACCTCGACCGCCGGGACCGAGGCCTCCGGCACCGGCAACATGAAGGCGGCACTCAACGGCTCGCTCATCATCGGCACCCTCGACGGGGCGAACATCGAGATCCGCGAGCACATCGGCGACGAGAACATGTTCGTGTTCGGCCACACAGCCGCCGAGATCGCCGCGCTCCGCACCTCGGGGTACGACCCCAAAGCATGGCTCGCGAAGGATCCGGCCCTCACGCGCGCCATCGAGACCATCGTCTCCGGCCCGATCGGCAGGAAGAACCCCGGCACCTTTCAGCCGCTCGTCGACATCGTCACGACGAACGACCGGTACTTCCACTGCGCCGATTTCGCTTCCTACGTCGCGAAGCAGGACGAGGCCGCCGCTCTCTGGGCCGCGCGCGACGAGTGGCTCCGACGCTCGATCCTGAGCGTGGCGAGAATGGGATGGTTCTCCTCCGATCGAACCATCCGCGAGTACGCCGACCGGATCTGGGGGGCGCCCTCGGTCAACCATCGCGGTTGACCCCGCGTGCGGCTATCCGGCGATCGAGACGCCGAGCAGACGGCCGATCCCGAACGTCAGCGCCGCCGCGACGAGTCCGAACAGGAGCTGCCGGCCTCCCGAGAAGAGAACCGACCTTCCCGTGAACAGAGTGATCGCCGCTCCGATCGCGAAGAGCCCGACGGCGCTGAGGCCCGCGCTGGCCACGAGTGCCGCCTTCCCCTCGAGGAAGAAGTACGGAATGACGGGAATGAGCGCACCGAGGGCGAACAGGACGAACGAGGCGACCGCCGCCGTCCACGCCGAGCCACCGAGGGAGTCGGGATCGATTCCCAGCTCCTCGCGAGTCAGTGCGTCGAGCGCCTGGTCGGGGTCCTCCATGATCCGATCGGCCAGGGCTTTCGCGTCGGCCTCCGACATGCCGCGAGCCTCGTAGATCAGCGCGAGCTCCTCCGCCTCCTCCTCCGGCGCTTCCGCGATCTCGGCCTCCTCCATCGCGATCTGCCGCTCGTACAGCTCCCGCGAGCTCTGCACCGAGAGCCACTCGCCCAGCGCCATCGATCCCGCCCCAGCCACCAGTCCCGCCAGACCGGTGATCAGGATCGTCGAGGCGGGAAGGTTCGCCCCGGCGACCGCCATCACCAGGCT
Organism: Thermoanaerobaculia bacterium; assembly: GCA_035544735.1. Taxonomy (GTDB): domain Bacteria; phylum Acidobacteriota; class Thermoanaerobaculia; order Gp7-AA8; family Gp7-AA8; genus DATKCD01. The sequence continues at coordinate 3,086 of DATKCD010000022.1, read as the reverse complement.
CAGATTCGAGACCAGCCCGTCATTCCACCCCAGCACCGCCGCGCGCAGCGCATTCCCGCCGGCCGTGCGGTGGCGCCCCTCGATCTTCGCCACCGTGCTTCCCTCGAGTCCCCCGGACGAGCTGCGGGCGATCTGCCGCAGGACGCGGTGATGCGACTGCTCGTCCTTCACCAGGTCCCTCGAGTCGACGTGTCTGCCGTAATCGGCGCTCCCCGCCTGCTCGAGCGACATCACCGTCGGCAGCATCGGCGAGACGCCGAACCGCCGGATCAGCCAGATCAGCAGCCGCGTTCGCCCCGAGCGCCACTCCGGCGGAACCGGCGCACCCGCCTCCTCCAGCTTCCGCGCCCACCGCCGGGCATGCTTCCGCTCGACCACCGCCAGACGGCGGAACACTTCCGAGACCTTCTCGTCGGCCTCCCGCGCCGCCATCGCGTCGTACAGCGCGGCACCGTCGCGCTCGCTCACGAGGTACTCGGTCCAGCGGGCGATCTCCTTCGAGCGCTCCATGCCGGGAAGTCTACAGGGAGTCCGGCGAAAGGCATTGATGATCTTATGATTGATGATTGATGATTGAGAGGCATCGATGATTTCAATCATCAATCATCAATCACAGATCATAGATCACAGAGCCGGGGATGGCGGCGGGTTTCCAACATTGATGCTTGGGCAGGCCAACCGCGGCCGGCCGGGGCCGTATGAACATTCGACGAATCGCGTGGCCGGGCCACCGGCCGGAGAGAGGACATTCGATGAGAACGACGATCCGCACCGCAACCCTGCTTCTGATCACCGCGCTTCTCGCGGCACCGCTTCTCGGACACCCCCATCGGGAAGCGAGGTCGTGTTCCGATCTGCAGGTCCAGTTCGGGGACGACCCGATGGTCCAAAGCGAGGAGACGCTGCGCTTCTCGCCGCGCGCCCCTCTCACGATCGAAGGATCGAAGAACGGAGGGATTCAGCTCCGCGGCGGAGGGGGGACGGAGATCGTGGTCCAGGTCTGCAAGCTCGCCTCGGCGAATCGTGGCGGAGATGCTCTGCTCTCGGCGATCCGGATCGATGCGGACGGAGGAGCCGTTCGCGCCGAGGGACCCTCGAGCGGACGCTGGACCGTTTTCTACCTCGTGGAAGCGCCGGACGGATCGGAGATCGAGATGACGGCTCACAACGGTCCGATCTCGATCCGCTCGATCGACGGGCGAATCAGCGCGATCACGCAGAACGGGCCGATCTCCCTGCGCGAGGTCGGAGGCACGATTCGGGCGGACGCGCAGAACGGCCCGATCAGCCTCGCCGGGGGATCGGGCGACGTCCGGCTGGACGCGAAGAACGGACCGATCTCGGTGACCCTCGACGGCACCGGATGGATCGGCGCGGGCCTCGAGGGGGTCACGCGGAACGGGCCCGTCTCGGTCCGGGTGCCGCGCGCCTACGCGAGCGGAATCGTGGTCGAGGGGTCGACTCACTCCCCCTTCCGGTGCGAAGACGAGATCTGTGCCGGAGGACGGAGGGACTTCGACGACCGGCGCAAACGGGTCGAGCTCGGCGGCGGCACGCAGGTGGTGCGGCTCTCGACCACGAACGGCCCGGTGTCGGTGCGCTCGGACGACTGAGTCCCGCGAGGGACCGGTTGCGGGACTTCAGGCCGCCCGATTCCGGGGCGGCCGCACCGCCTCCCCTCCCCCGACCGGCTGCCGGACCTCGCTCAGGCGCGCCAGGGTGAACGCAGCAACGGCGAGCACCGCGTCGCGCGCTGCGATGTCGAAGTAGCGCCCCGTGGTGAGCAGGTTGAGCGTGATCGCGACCAGCCAGGCCGCGATCAGGTACCCGCCGAACCGCGTCATCCCCGCGAGCACGATCGCGCCGGCCGCGATCTCGATCACCCCGACGATCTTCATGAAGAGCGAGGCCGGCACCCACGCCGTGACGAGCGGGCTCAGGTAGGCTTCCCAGTCGGTGAGCAGCCCCACGAATTTGTCGAGTCCCGCCACGATCGGCACCACGCCGAACGCGATCCGCAGCGCCCAGTACGGCGCTTCCATTCTCTCGCTCATGATTGCCTCCTTCGCCCGTGTTAGAGTCGCGACGGCTCCCGGAGGTGACGCCGTCACCTTTCGGGGCCGGAACGACTCCAATGGGCGGGAGGTGGATCGCCTTGAGCTCGACCGCACGATCGCTGCATCCGGTAGCCCTCGCCCCGATGTCGGACTCGGAGGTGACCCGGCGTGTGGCCGCCGGCGAGACGGCGCTGTTCGAGATCCTGATGCGGCGCTACAACCAGCGGCTGTTCCGGGCGGTGCGGGCGATCGTGCCGGACGACGCCGAGGCGGAAGAGGCGGTGCAGCAGGCGTGGATCGCCGCCTGGAACGCTCTCGGCCGATTCGAGGGGCGCGCGTCGATCGCCACCTGGCTGACGCGAATCGCCATCCACGAGGCGCTGAGGCGCCGTCGCCGCACGGCGCGCGAGCTCGAGCGGGCGGACGAGACGGCCGACGCCGAGCGGTTCGCCTCATCCGCTCCCGGACCGGAGGAACGAGCGATGACGAGCGAGCTTCGGAGCATCCTGGAGCGGGAGATCGACGCTCTCCCGGAAGCCTATCGCACCGTCGTGATGCTGCGCGAGGTCGAAGGGCTCGACACGGCGGAGACGGCGGAGGCGCTGGGCGTGACGCAGGACGTGGTCAAGACGCGCCTCCATCGCGCGAAGGGGATGCTGCGGGACCGGCTCGTGCGGCGCAGCGCGGCCGCCATCACTCGCGCGTTCGCATTCGCCGATGCCGGCTGCGACCGCATCGTCGCCGCCGTTCTCTCCCGCATCGGCGCGCCCTCCAAGACGCCCAAGACGCTCTAGACGCCCCAGACGCTCCAGACGCTCCAGACGCCCGAGACGCTCCAGACGCTAAAAGCCTTCGAGAAGGTTGGCGACGACGGACTCGGCGAAGCGTTCGGCGATCTCGCGGATGGCGCGGCTTTCCTGATCGAAGGTGTCGGCCGAGGCGGGATCGACCTCGTAGGTCTCGCGGAAGACGTACTGATCGTTCTTCCAGAGCACGGCGTCTTCGTTGCGATGGTCGAGCAGCTCGATG
>DATKCD010000021.1:0-11420 GCA_035544735.1 Thermoanaerobaculia bacterium | reverse complement strand
CGTTCTGTCCCTCGCTCTCGCTGACGTTGAGTTCTCACAAACCCATCGTAGCGAACGAGATCCGAACGATGCTTTTCCTTTTCTAGCTCACCAACTGCAGAATCCCCGTTTCAAGCTCGGCGGGTGGGGGTCGCGGGATATGCCTGCTTGCAAGACAGGATCGTGTTGTCTCCTCGCGATTCGTGCAGGCGCGAGTTCGTTCGCCTTTGCGTGGTCCGTCACGCTTCGTGGGCGACCTTAGACAACTTCGGTTGAGGGTGATGCGGATCGCTCTGGCGGCACCCCCACCCGCCGAGCTTAACAAAGCTCGGCCACGCCCGCCCGCCCACGCAGGGGCGGCGTCCCGGGTGGGTGGATGTGGCCGAGCTTTTCAAGCTCTGTGGAAAAGACGCGTGCGGGAAAGGCGCGGGCGCGGAGAGGGAACCGCGGTACGGTTCGCGCGTTCGTACTCCGAAGGAGATTCGCGTATGCGATATGGAATCGTCGCTCTCTCTCTCGCTCTCGTGGCCCTCGGCGCTGCTGCGCAGGAGCCGGCGCCGCAGCGGCGGGTCGTCGAGGGCTCGGTTGAGCGGACCAAGGACTGGCCGAAGCCCGCCTGGGACCCGTCGATGACCGACGCGCAGAAGGGCGACGCGCTCGGAACGATGATCGACGCCCTCGCGACGCAGGATCTCTTCTCGGGCGTGGTCCTCGTGCGCCGCGGCGAGAAGGAGATCGTCGCGCGCGCGTGGGGCCTCGCGGACCGCGCCAACGGCGTCGCGAACAAGGTCGACACGCGCTTCAACATCGGATCGATCAACAAGCTTTTCACCGCGATCGCGATCCAGAAGGCGGCGGCCGAGGAAACGCTCGCCCTCTCCGACTCCGTCGCGAAGCATCTCGGCGCGGGCGCGGTAACCGCCGGCGAGACGATCACCATCGAGCAGCTACTCCGCCACAGCTCCGGCCTCGGCGACATCTTCACCGACGAGTTCCGCGACACGCATCCGTCCCGCATCCGAACACTGGCGGATTACATGCGCATCGTCGCCGACGACCCGCTCCAGTTCGCGCCAGGCACCTCCCAGCGCTACTCGAACGCCGGCTACATCGTCCTCGGCGCGATCCTCGAGAACATCCACGGACGCCCTTACGACGAGATCGTCCGCGATGTCGTTTTCACCCCCGCTGGGATGAAGAGCACGGGGCTGTTCGGCCCCGATGAGATCGTCCCGAGCCGCGCGACGGGATATACGCGGCGCGACGGCGGCGCGCTGCGATCGAACATCTACTTCCTGCCGGGGCGGGGAAGCAGCGCCGGCGGCGCGTTCGCGACCGCGCGGGACCTCGCGGCGCTCGCGGGTGCGCTCGCGCGCGGCGCGTATCCCGGCATACGTGCAGGGATCGGCGTCGCCGGTGGGACCCCGGGCGCGAACGCGATCCTCGAAGCGGAGCCGGACGGGTCGGCGATCGTGGTGCTCGCGAATCTCGATCCGCCGGCGGCGGAGTACGTGGGGAGGATGGCGAGGGAAATGTTTTTCGGGACGGAGTAAAGGAACCAACCACGATTCTGTTGGAACGCGACGCTCTTCCGCGACCCCCGCCCGCCGAGCTTACAAAGCTCAGTCACACCCACCCACCCGGGACGCCGCGGCCCTGCGGGGCGGACGACTGGATGTACGGCCGCTTCGCCTTCGCGATCATTCGTCGCGCAACGCTACTGCCGGGTGGATGCGCGTGACGCGTTGCGCAGGAATCCAGCAGGCGGCGAGTGAGACCACCGCGAGCGCCGCGGCGACGGCGAGGAGCGTCGAGGCGTCGAACGGCGAGACGCCGATGAGGACGTTCCGGAGCGTTCCGCCCGCGAGCAGGATGCCCGGGACTCCGATCAGCAGACCGATCGCGACGAGGCTGGCTCCCTCGCCGAGGACCATGCGCCAGAGCCGGCCGTGATCGGCGCCGAGCGCGAGACGGATCGCGAGCTCGTGGCGGCGCCGCGTCACAGTCGACGCGACGATTCCGAAGAGGCCCATCGAGGCGAGCAGAAGCGCGCCCGCGGAGAACCCGCTGATGAGCACCGCCGTCAGCCGGTGCTCGCGGATCGACCCTTCCACGATCCCCTCCATCGGGCGCACGTCCGCGATCGCGAGCTCGGGGTCGACGCGCCGCACGGCCGCGCGCGTCTCGGCGACGAGGTCCGCCTGGTCGCGGTCGCTCCTGAGGACCCAGTAGAGATTCCGCCGCATGAAGTCGTCGTTCGGCAGGTAGACCTGACCGCGACCGTCCTCGTGCAGGTCGTACATGCGCGCATGCTCGACGACGCCGACGATCGTCAGCGTCGTGTCGCCCGCGGGAATCGTCGCGCCGAGCGCCGTTCCATTCGGATAGAAGCGGCTCGCCAGGATGCGGTCGATCATCATCTCCCCGCTCCCCTCGGCGCCCGTCGCACGCATCTCGCGCCCTTCGAGGATCGCGATGCCGAGCGCCTCGAGCGTCCCCTCGCGCGCCCTCACGAGATCAATGAGCGGCTGGTCGGCCTCTTCGACTCCGGTGTTTCCCGGCGCCCCGGGAAACTCGAACGTCGTCTGATTCGTGTCGGCGGTGAGCGGCAGGCTCGTCGTCGCTCCGACCGCGTTCACACCCGGAATCGCCTCGAGCTCACTCCGGAGCCGCTCGTGCAGCGGCACGATCGCGTCGTCGGGAACCCGTTCCTCATAGATGGGGACGCGCAACGTCAGCAGGCCCGACGCATCGAATCCGGGATCGGAGCGCAGCAGACCCTCGAAGCTCCGGACGAGGAGGGCGCCGCTGCTGAGAAGGACCAGCGAGAGCGCGACCTGCACGACGATCATCGCGCGCCAGAGGCGGCCGTGTCCCCTGCCGCCGCCGCGCACGGCCGCCGCGCCGAGAAGCGTCGCGAGCCGCGATCGCGCCGACCAGATGCCGGGGACCGCGCCCGCGAGGATGCCGATGAGCGCGCCCGCGGCGATCGCGAGACACGTCACGCGCCAGTCGGCCGCGATCGCATCGCGCCGCGGGAGATCGGCCGGCGCGAGCGCGACGAGGAGCTCTGTCCCCCACCGCCCCGCGAGCGCTCCGAGCGCGCCGCCGGCCAGCCCGAGCACAGCCCCTTCGAGGACGATCGCGCGCGCGACGGCGGAGGCGTTCGCGCCGAGCGCGCGGGAGATCGTGAACTCTCGCTCCCGCTGCGCTGCGCGGACGAGGAGCAGCGTCCCGAGGTTCACCATCAGGATGACGACGAGAACGACGCCGGCCCATCCGAGAAGCACGAGCGCCGGACGGATCGGAGCCACGAGGTCTTCCTTCGCGCCGACCGGGTAGAGCCGCAACCCTCTCCCCTGCATGTCGCGCTCGTCGACGATCCGCCCCACCGCGGCGACCGCCGCCTCGACCTGCTCGGGCGAGCTCCCCCGGCGGGCGCGCACGAGGCCCGCGTACGATCCGGCGGTCGGATTCGTCGCGGCGAGATCTTCGTCGAGCGTGATGTACGCATCGGCGCCCGCGGGCGGCCCGAGGCTCGCGTTGCGGACGAAACGGAACTCGCGCGGCATGACGCCGATGACGGTGTACGGCGCACCGTCGAGGATGATGTCGGAGCCGAGGATCGCCGAGTCGGCGGCGAAGCGGCGGTTCCAGAGGTCGTGGCCGAGGACGACGACCGCGGGGCGGCCGGGGTGGTCCTCGCCGGCGGCGAAGCCGCGGCCGAGCGCCGGCGGCACGCCGAGGAGCTCGAAGAGGCCGGCGGAGGAGATCATCACGTCGATCTGTTCCGGGACGCCGCCGCCCTTCTGGGACAGCGTGAAGCTCTCGCCACCGATCGCGACCGCGTCCTCGATCACGCCGCCGGCTTTCCGCAGCTCGGCGACGTCGGTACCGCCGAGCCAGCCGCGGTCGAGATCGAACCAGGTGTAATCGCGCCAGACGAAGTAGAGATCGTCGGAGTTCTCGTAGGGAAGAGGGGCGACCAGCACGTTGTCGACGACGGCCGCGACGACGGTGAACGCGCCGAGGCCGACCGTGAGCGTCGCGATGACGGAGAGCGCGAACGCGGGCGCGCGCCTGAGGCGGCGCAGCGCAAGCTCGGTTTCGCGGCCCCAGTTTCCCGAGCGCCGCCACGCGATCGCGGGACGGAGCCTTTCGGCCAGGCCGTTCCGCGGAAAGTCGAGCAGCGCGCGGAGGCAGACGAGCGCGAGACCGATCGTGCCGCGGCGCTGCAGCGCCGCGCGGGCGCGGTCGACGCAGGTTTCGACGAGCGCCTCCCCCATCTCGTCGCGGAAATCGGCGGGATAGCTGCGCAGGAGGAGCCGGAAGAGACGCTCCGAAACGGCGAGGAGGCGCGCGCGCGTCATCGGGCCTTCTCCTCGAGGAGCCCGCCGAGCCGCGCCGTCTTCAACAGCCCTTCGAGCCGTCTCGCCTCGGCGCGCGCGACGCGGAGCCCGAGCGGGGTGAGGTGATAGTAGTGCCTGCGCTCGTCGCCGGATTCCGAGACGCGCCGCCGCACGGACTCGCCGATCAGACCCTGGTCCTGCATCCGGCGGAGCGCGCGGTACATCGTCCCGACGTCCGGCGTGCGGGACCCGTCCCGCCCCTCGGCGTCCTGGATGATCCCGTACCCGTGCCGCGGCCCTCCGGCCAGGCTGAGCACGATCTCGAACTCCACGGGGCGCATGGGGAGAAATCGATCGATGGGACGGTCGCGGTCGGACATGGGGACTCTCCTCTAGGTGCTCCGCACATATATGCGTTACGCATACAAGAGGTCAAGGTTTCAGGGACGGGTAGCGAGAAGCGAGGGGGCGGAGGCGCGGTCATCGTGAGCTGAGTACGGCTTGCGGCCGGTGGGCCCCCGTAGGGACCGACTGCGTCGGTCCGGCCGGGCGCCGGGGTGATCGTGCAACGCCGATGATGGAGCTGGCGCCCGGCAACGTTCGCGCGAACAATGTCGCAACCCGGGCGCCGCATCAATCGTGTGGGGCTCCGCGATGATCCCGCGGCGCCCGGTTCACGATCCTGCCGGCGCGTTGCCGCCTGCGGCGGCCGGACCGACGCAGTCGGTCCCTACAGGACGCGGCTCACGTCGGGCGGGTGAAGACCTGCCGCTGGCTCGCGTGGTAGGCGTGGGTTCGGATCAGCTCCCGGACCGCGCGAGGATCGCGGACGCCGCGCAGCGTGAAGACAGGGGTGTTCTTGTCCGAGGACATGACGGTCACGTCGCCGATTCCGAGGAGCCGATCGATGAAGCCTTGCTTGAAGAGGGAGTCGTCGATCAGCCGCATGTCGATCTCGTCCACGTTCTTCGAGAAGACTCCCGATTCGACCAGCAGACGCTGGTTCGTGACCGTGTAGCGGGTGGCGCGAAGGCGGACGATCCCGACGACGATGCTGACGCCGAAGACGAGGACGAGCGCCGCCGCGAGGAACAAACCCATCGTGATGAGCCCCGCCCGCTGATCGCCCTCTTCGGTGGTGCCCGCCATCAGATAGGTGAGGATCGGGATGCCGACGGCGCAGCCGATGAGACTGATGATCCGCCCCCAGAGCTGTGACAATGCAGGCGAGCCGCTCCACACAGTCTCTTCCTTTGCGGGGGGAGGTGCCGACGAGGGGAGGATCGGCGCCGTCACCGCCGGCGAAGGGCGGCCGCAGTGCGGACAGCTGGATGCGAGCGTCGACACGTCGTGTCCACAGTCGGGGCATGTGATGACCGGCATGGAGTCATTCTAAGCCGGGCAAAGTCTGCGAGTCTCGCCGACGCGGCGCCGGTGGTCGTAGGGACCGACTGCGTCGGTCCGGCCGGGCGCCGGGGTGATCGTGCAGAGCCGAAGATGGAGCTGGCGCCCGGCGACGTTCACGCGAACAATGCCGCAACCCGGGCGCCGCGTCAGCCGCGTGGGCGCCGCGGTGATCGCGCGGCGCCCGGTTCACGACCCTGCCGGCGCGTTGCCGCCTTCGGCGGCCGCACAAACGCAGTCGGTCCCTACCTGGTCCGGCGCGCTACAGTACGAGCATGCACCGATCGACTGCCGTTTCGATTCGGCCGTATCGGCCCGGCGACGAGTCGGGCTTCCACGCGGCCGCGATCGAGTCGGTCCGGGAGCTCCAGCCGTGGATGCCGTGGTGCCATCCCGAGTTTGCTCTCGCCGACGCTCGGGAGTGGGTCGAACGTCAGATCGCCCTGTTCGCCGCGAAGACGGAGTTCGAGTTCGTGATCGTCGACGAGTCCGGCCGCATCCTCGGCGGGTGCGGCCTCAATCAGATCGACGAGGCGAACCGGCGCGCGAACCTCGGCTACTGGGTACGTTCGTCCGCGACCGGCCGTCGCGTCGCGACGGACGCGGTGCGGGCTCTGGGCCGTTGGGCGCGGGACGAGACCGACCTTCACCGGCTCGAGCTCGTCATCGCGACGGGCAACGCTCCGAGCCTGAGGGTCGCCGAGCGGGCCGGCGCGATCCGCGAATGCGTCCTGAGAGATCGCCTGCTCCTTCACGGCCGCTTCCACGACGCGGTGATCTACGTGTTTCTCCGGGGCGAGAACCTCGGTGAGCCGTAGCCGATCGGAGCGCGGGCTTCCAGCCCGCCGGTGCGCCGGCTTCCAGCCGGCGCCGGACCGGCGCGGCCGGCGCCCCTGACGACCCGTGGATTTGGAGGCGGCTTGACGAGTCGTACGTAATTCCGTACGATTCAGACCATGAAGACCATCACCGCGAGCGAGGCTCGAACGAAGCTCTACAAGCTGATCGATGAAACCGCCGTGACGAGCGAGCCCGTGCAGATCACCGGCAAGCGGGCGGATGCGGTGCTCGTATCGATGGACGACTGGCGCGCGATCCAGGAGACCCTCCATCTGGTATCCATTCCCGGAATGAGGGCCTCGATTCGAAAGGGACTGAAGACTCCCGTGCGCGAGTGCCTGGAGTCGCTCGACTGGTGAAGTCCTGGCGGGTGGTGTTCACGCCCCAGGCCGCGAAAGACGCGAAGAAACTCTCCCGATCCGGACTCAGGCCGAAGGCGGAAGCACTCCTGGAAATCCTCCGGCGCGATCCCTTCCAGTCCCCGCCGCCCTTCGAGAAGCTCGTCGGCGATCTCGCCGGCGCCTTGTCGCGTCGCATCAACATCCATCATCGCCTCGTCTACCATGTGCTCCAGCGGGAGAGGATCGTCAAAGTGATCCGGATGTGGACGCACTACGGGTGAGAACCCCACAGGACCCATTCCAGCGGTTGACCGCCGGGTGACGGCAGAGACGTTTGACCCCACCAGGGGGTGGGCGTACGATGACCCCGCTTCCAGTCAATCGACAATCGACGAGAAAAATTCGTCGACGGGCGATCAGGCCAGCGGAGAAAATCCCCGCGCGACGGCCGCACGTGAAGCATCGGCCCGGCTGATTCGAGCCGTCGGCGGGTGTCGTTCCATACAGTCGAAAGGACCCGATGATCGGATCGAGTGTGGCGCATTACCGCATTACGTCGAAGCTCGGCACGGGCGGCATGGGAGTGGTGTACGAAGCCGAGGACACCACTCTCGGACGTAGCGTCGCCCTCAAGTTTCTTCCTCCCGAGCTGGCGAAGGACGAGTCGTCGCTGCAGCGTTTCCAGCGCGAGGCCAGGGCGGCCTCGGCGCTGAATCATCCGAACATCTGCACGATCCACGGGATCGAGCAGCACGAGTCGCAGCACTTCATCGTCATGGAGCTGCTCGAGGGGGAGACCCTCGGCGACACGATCCGCCGGGGCCCGTGGGACGTGGAGACGCTGCTCACGGTCGGCATCCAGATCGCCGACGCCCTCGAGTCGGCCCATTCGAAGGGGATCGTCCACCGCGATCTGAAGCCGGCCAACATTTTCATGACCTCGCGCGGGCAGGCTAAGATCCTCGACTTCGGCCTGGCCAAGATCGACAGGGGGGGAGGCGGCGAGGCTTCGCTCATGATGACCGCCGTGCGCGGAGAGGAGCTGACCGCAGCCGGGACGGCCGTCGGCACCGTGTCGTACATGTCTCCCGAGCAGGCGCGCGGCCAGGTCACCGACGCGCGCACGGACATCTTCTCGCTCGGCACGGTTCTCTACCAGATGGCCACGGGCGTGCTTCCTTTCCAGGGGGACACTTCGGCCGTGGTGTTCGACGCGATTCTCAATCGCGAGCCGAGCGCGGTCACGCAGATCAACCCCTCCCTCCCGGCCGAGCTGAACCGGGTGCTCACCCAGGCCCTGGAGAAGGACCGCGAGCTGCGCTATCAGACGGCGACCGACCTGAAGACGGCGCTCAAGCGTCTCAAGCGCGACCTCGATTCCGGCGGCCGCCGGGCCGCCGATTCGGCCGCCGGCAGGACCGGAGCCGCGGCCGGCAGGGAGCAGTCGATCGCGGTGCTCTACTTCGAGAACCTCAGCGGAGTGAAGGAGGACGAGTATCTCCGCGACGGCATCACGGAAGACATCACCACCGAGCTGTCGAAGATCAAGGGTCTGAAGATCTATTCGCGGGCCATGGTCCTGTCGTATCGCGACAAGCCGGTGACGGCGGGGCAGGTGGGGAAGGAAGTGGGAGCCTCGCACGTGCTCACGGGCAGCCTTCGTCGAGCCGGCACGCGTTTGCGGATCAACGCGCAGCTCGTCGACGCCGGTACGAATTTCCCGCTCTGGTCGGAGCGGTACGACCGGGAGATGAAGGACGTCTTCGAGGTGCAGGACGAGATCGCGCAGAAGATCGCGGCCGCGTTGCGCATCACACTCTCGCCCGATGAGCAGCAGGCCCTCGCGGCGAAGCCGACCGAGAACCTGCAGGCGTACGATCTCTACCTGCGGGGGCGCAATTATGCGCGGCAGGTGGCGCGCCAGGACCTGCAGTTCGCGCTGCAGATGTTCGAGAACGCGGTGGGCCTCGACCCGGAGTTCGCCCTGGCGCACGCGGCGCTGGCGAATGTCTGCGCCCAGTACTACTACCACTTCGAGCGGCAGCAGAAGTGGATCGACCGCGCGGTCGCCGCCACGCAGAAGGCGAGTGCAAAAGGGGGAGACGCCCCGGAGATCCTCACGGCCGAGGCGTGGCTCGCCTATGCGGAGACCCGGTACGCCGAGGCGGTCGACCTGGTGCGGAAGGCTCTCGACCGGAATCCCGACGTGGACGGCGGGTACTACCTGCTGGGACGGGCGCTCTTCTCCGCGGGGCGGTATCACGAGCTGGTCGACATCATGGAGAAGGCGCTGGCCCACGCCGGGGAGAACTACAACACCTACGTTCCGATCCACAACGCCCTCGGCGCGCTCGGCAAGAAGGAGGCGCTCGCGAACTTCATTCCGCGGGAGAGCCGGCTCTTCGAGGATCACCTCAAGAAAGTGCCCGAAGACGCGCGGGCCCGGGTCCTGCTCGCGCTGAACTACGCCACCATTCATCGTCCCGACGACGCGGCGCGCGAGGCGAGCCTGGCCATGGCCCTCCGCCCCGACGACACCATGATTCTCTACAACACCGCCTGCGTGTTCTGCGCGCTGGAAAAAAAGCCGGAAGCGCTGATCGCGATCAGAAAAGCCTGGGACGCCGGATACCGCGACGCGACCTGGACGCGTCAGGACCCGGATCTGGCGCTCCTCCACGGTGATCCCGAATTCGAACGGCTCTATCCGGCGCCATGACGGCGGAAGCAGGAACCCCAACGATGATCGGTCGCACGATTTCACACTACAAGATCACGGCGAAGCTCGGAACGGGCGGCATGGGCGTCGTCTATGCCGCCGAGGACACCACTCTGGGGCGCGCGGTCGCGCTGAAGTTTCTCCCTCCCGAGACGGCGCGGGACGAGGCCACCCTTCAGCGCTTCCAGCGCGAGGCGCGCGCGGCATCGGCGCTCAACCACCCCGGGATCTGCACCATCCACGCGATCGACGCCCACGAGTCGGAGCACTTCATCGTCATGGAGCTGCTCGAAGGGGAGACGTTGGCCGAGAAGATGCGGAACGGCCCGACCGCGATCGGCGCCCTCCTGGAATGCGGCATTCAGATCGCCGACGCGCTCGAGTCCGCGCATTCCAAGGGGATCGTCCATCGCGATCTCAAGCCGGCGAACATCTTCATCACCGCGCGCGGACAGGCGAAAATTCTCGACTTCGGCCTGGCCAAGATCGAGGCGGCGAAAGCGGCGGCCGGCGGCGACGACCGGACGGCCGTACGGGAGGAGCTCACCGCGGCCGGAACCACCCTCGGAACCGTCTCCTACATGTCTCCCGAGCAGGCCCGCGGACAGCTCACCGACTCCCGCACCGACCTCTTCTCCATCGGGACCGTCCTCTATCAGATGGCCACGGGCGTGCTTCCGTTCCAGGGAGAGACTTCCGCGGTGGTCTTCGATGCGATCCTGAACCGCGAGCCGATACCGCTCACCCAGTTCAACTCGACTCTTCCTCCCGAGCTGGAACGGATCCTCCAGCAGGCTCTGGAGAAGGACCGGAACTTCCGCTACCAGAGCGCGGCGGAGCTGAAGACGGCGCTGCTGCGCCTCCGGCGCGACCTCGACTCGGGAGGGCGGCGTCCGGCGGAAGCGGCGAGCAGTCCCGGCGCTTCGGTGCCGGAGCGCTCCCTGGCGGTCCTCTACTTCGAGAACCTCAGCGGAGTGAAGGAGGACGAGTACTTCCGCGACGGAATCACCGAGGACATCATCAACGAGCTGGCGAAGATCAAGGGGCTGCGGATTTTCTCGCGCGCGACCATCGTCCCGTATCGCGACAAGCCGGCCACGCCCGGGCAAATCGGCCAGCAGCTGGGGGCCTCGCATGTGCTGACCGGCAGCGTGCGGCGGGCTGGAAACCGGCTGCGGATCAGCGCGCAGCTGGTCGACACGCGCACCGATTTTCCGCTCTGGACCGAGAGGTATGACCGGGAGCTGAAGGACGTGTTCGAGGTGCAGGACGAGATCGCGCGGAACATCGCCGAGGCCCTGCGGGTCACGCTCTCGCCGCAGGAGCAGCAGGCGCTCGCGACCAAGCCGACCGAAGACCTCCAGGCCTACGATCTCTACCTGCGGGGGCGGAACTACGCGCGCCGCTTCTCCCGCCAGGATTTCAACTTCGCGCTGCAGATGTTCGAGAACGCCGTCTCGCTCGACCCCGAGTTCGGGCTCGCTCATGCGGCGATCGCGAACGTGTGCGCGGCGTACTACTACATCTTCGACCGGAATCGCGCGTGGGCCGACCGAGCCATCGCGGCGACGGAGAAAGCGATCAGGCACGGCCACGGGGCTCCCGAGGTGAGGGTCGCGGAGGGGTGGGTGTCGTTCCTCCATGACAGCTACGACGAGTCGATCACCCGGGTCAGGGAAGCGATCGAGAGGAACCCCGATACCGAGGGTGCCTACTACCTGCTGGGGCGCGCTCTGTTCGCCGCGGGGCGCTATCAGGAGCTCGCCGACATCGCCGACGAGGCCATCG
>DATKCD010000020.1:0-11629 GCA_035544735.1 Thermoanaerobaculia bacterium | reverse complement strand
CGCCGCAACCCGGCGGACGTCCTCATCACCACCCCCGAGTCGCTCTTCCTGATGCTCACCTCGCGCGCCCGTGAGACTCTTCGGGGAGTCGACACGGTCATCGTCGACGAGATCCACGCGCTCGTTCCCGGAAAGCGGGGGGCCCATCTCGCACTCTCGCTCGAACGCCTCGAGCGCCTGTCCGGGCGCCCTCTCCAGCGGCTCGGACTCTCGGCGACTCAGAAGCCGCTCGAGGAAGTCGCCAGGTTTCTCGGCGGCGCGGCGTCTCCGTCGCCGGCGCCCGACGCCGGCGCGCCACGCACCGAGCCGGGACTTCCGGACGCGGAGGCGGGCATCCACGTGCAGTTCGCGACGGAAGGGGCGGTGCGTCATCGACCGGTCGCGATCGTCGACACGGGAGAGCGCAAGCGGCTCGAGCTCCGCGTCGAGGTTCCGGTCGAGGAGATGGCGAGACCGGCCCCCGGTGGTCCGTCCGCGGCGCGACGAACCGATCCGGAGAGCCGCTCGATCTGGCCCGCCATCCATCCGCGGCTGCTGGAGCTGATCCGCCGGCACCGCTCGACGCTCCTGTTCGTGAACAGCCGGCGGCTCGCCGAGCGTCTGGCGGCGGCGCTCAACGAGCTGGCCGGCGAGACGATCGTGCACGCGCACCACGGTTCACTGGCGCGCCCGCATCGGATCGAGATCGAGGAGCAGCTCAGGAGCGGCCGGCTCCCGGCGCTCGTGGCGACCTCCTCGCTCGAGCTCGGCATCGACATGGGGGCGATCGACCTGGTGATCCAGATCGAAGCGCCTCCTTCGGTCGCGAGCGGCATGCAGCGCATCGGCCGCGCGAGCCATCACGTCGGCGAGGCCAGCCGCGGCATCCTCGTCCCGAAGTACCGCTCGGACCTTCTCGCCTGCGCCGCCCTGGTCCTCGCGATGACCGACGGCGAGGTCGAGCCGATCGCCTACCCGAGAAACCCGCTCGACGTTCTCGCTCAGCAGATCGTCGCGATGGCGGCGCTCGAGCCGTGGGACACCGACGAGCTGTTCGATCTGGTCCGCGGTGCCGCTCCTTTCGCGACGCTCTCCCGGCCGGTCTTCGAGGGGCTGCTCGACATGCTCTCCGGCCGTTATCCCTCCGACGAGTTCGCCGAGCTGCGCCCGCGCATCGTCCGGGATCGCCGCGCGAACCGGATCTCCGGCCGCCCGGGCGCGCAGCAGATCGCGGTGGCGAATGCGGGAACGATCCCCGATCGCGGGCTCTTCGGCGTGTTTCTCGCCGGGGCGGATAAGGGAGCGGCGCGCGTGGGCGAGCTCGACGAAGAGATGGTGTTCGAGTCTTCGCCGGGCGAGGTGTTCGTGCTCGGCGCGTCGAGCTGGCGGATCGAAGAGATTACGCACGACCGCGTGATGGTCACGCCGGCGCCGGGCGAGCCGGGCAAGGTGCCGTTCTGGAGAGGGGAGGCGGCGGGGCGGAGCGTCGGGTTCGGGGCGCGCATCGGAGCGCTCACCCGGGAGATCGGCGAGGGGGGTCGAGCGAGAGCTCTGCGCGCTCTCGAGCGCGGCAGCCGCCTCGACCCGCAGGCAGCCGGCCATCTCGTCGACTTCATCGCCGAGCAACGCGCCGCCACCGGCGCCGTTCCCGACGACAGGACCGTCGTGATCGAGCGGGTCCGGGACGAGCTCGGAGATTGGCGGGTCTGCGTCCTTTCGCCGCTCGGTGGCCGCGTGCTCGCGCCGTGGGCGATGGCCGTCCTCGCCAACGTCCGCCACGAGCGCGGAATCGATCTCGAGACGATGTGGACCGACGACGGCTTCGTCGTCCGCTTTCCCGACACTCCCGAGCCGCCCGGGCTCGGCCTGATGATCCCCGCCGCGCATCGGGTCGAGAGCCTCGTGGTCCGCCAGCTCGGCTCGAGCGCCCTGTTCGCCGCCCGATTCCGCGAAGCTGCAGCCCGCGCCCTGCTTCTCCCGAGGCGCCGCCCCGGCCGTCGCGCCCCCCTCTGGCAGCAGCGCAAGCGCGCCGCCGATCTTCTCCAGGTCGCCTGCCGCTTCGGCTCGTTCCCGATCCTTCTCGAGACCTACCGCGAGTGTCTCCGCGACGTATTCGACCTGCCGAGCCTGCTCGAAGTCCTCCGCGGAATCGAGCGCGGGAGCATCGCCGTCGCGGGAGCGGACACCGAGAAGCCCTCCCCATTCGCCTCCAACGTCCTGTTCCGCTACGTCGCCAACTACCTTTACGATGGCGACGCTCCTCTGGCCGAGCGGCGGGCGCAGGCGCTGACGGTCAACCGCGACCAGTTGCGCGAGCTGATGGGAGAGGCGGACCTGCGGCAGCTCCTCGATCCGCGCGCCGTCGAGGAGGCCGAGCTGCACCTCCAGCATCTCGACGAGCGGACGAAGGCGCGCGGCGAGGACGGCATCCACGATCTGCTGCTCCGCCTGGGCGATCTGACGCCGGGGGAGATCGAAGCCCGCAGCGCGGGGGCCGAGGCAGCGGGCTGGATCGGGTCTCTGCTCCGCGCGCAGCGCGCCGTCGAGCTGAAGATCGCGGGAGAGGTCCGGCTGGTCGCAGCCGAGGAAGCCTCGCGGTATCGCGATGCTCTCGGCGTCGAGCTGCCGGGGGATCTTCCCGATGCGCTGCTCGAGGCCGGAGTCGATCCTCTCGGCGTGCTCGCTTCGAGGTTCGCGAGGACGCGCGGGCCGTTCACCACGCGCGAGCTCGCCGCCCGATACGCCCTCGCATCGGCGGTCGCCGAGAGTGAGCTCCGGAGGCTCGAATCGGAAGGGCGGCTCCTTTCGGGAGAGTTCCGTCCGGGCGGAGCCGGGCGCGAATGGTGCCACCCGGAGGTGCTCGAGACGATCCGGCGAAAGTCGCTCGCGAAGCTCAGACGTGAGATCGAGCCGGTCGATCCGCCGGCTCTGGCGAGACTCCTCGCGGAATGGCAGGGAGTCGGCGGCCGGCGCGAAGGGCTCAACGCGCTGCTCGACGCGATCGAGCCGCTCCAGGGGTTTCCCATCGCCGCTTCGATACTCGAGAGCGCGATCCTGCCCGCGCGGATCCCGACGTACCGCCCGGCGGACCTCGACACTCTGCTCGCCGCCGGAGAGATCGTCTGGATCGGCATCGACGCGATCGGAAGCCGCGACGGCCGCGTCGCCCTCTTTCTGGCCGACGCGATGCCGCTGCTCCATCTCCCCTCCGAGCCGCCGCCCCTCGACGAGCGGGAGCAGCGGATCGTCGACCATCTCGCCGCACGCGGCGCCTCGTTCTTCACTTCGATCCACGAGGCGGCCGGCGGTGGTTTTCCCGCCGACACGGTCGCCATCCTGTGGGAGCTCGTCTGGAAGGGGATCGTGACCAACGACTCGCTGCACGCGCTGCGGGCCTTCGTGCGCCGCGGCACGAGCGCGAGGAACGGGCGGAGGACGGCCTTCCCGTCGCGACGGTCGATCCCTCCGGCGGGCGAGGGTCGCTGGTCGCTGGTCGCCGGCCTCGGCGGGGCGGCGGCGAGCCCGACCGAGCGCGCGCACGCGCTCGCCCGCCAGCTTCTGACCCGCTACGGCGTGGTCGGCCGCGAATCGGTCGCGGCCGAAAGCCTTCCGGGGGGGTTCGCGAGCGTCTATCCGGTGCTGCGATCTCTCGAGGAGAGCGGGCGAGTGCGTCGCGGGCTGTTCGTCGCCGGCATGACGGCGGCGCAGTTCGCGGAGCCGGCGGCGGTCGATTCGCTCCGCTCGCTCCGCGACGAGCCGTCCCGCCCCGAGACGCTCGTTCTCGCCTCGTCCGATCCGGCGAGCCCGTGGGGGTCGATCTTCCGCTGGCCGGGAGGGGAGGGGGGAGGGTCGCGGGCGGTCGGGACCGAAGTCGTGCTCGTGAACGGGAAGCTCGCGGCGCATCTGTCGCGCGGCGCGCGGCGGATCGTGACGTTTCTGCCGGAAGAGGAGCCGGAGCGAGGCCTCGTCGCGCGCGAGCTCGCGCGCGCCCTCGCGCGCCCCGTGCGCGAGGGGAAGCGATCGGCGCTGCTGATCGAGCAGATCGACGGTCGTCCCGCCGGGGAGCATCCGCTCGCGCCGCTGCTCGTCGAGGAAGGCTTTCGCTCGACCGCGCGAGGAATGCAGATCGCAGGACGCCCCGACGCCGTTATCTCCCATGGTATATAACGGAGCAGCGATGGCCGAGCTCGGATGGATCGTCGTGTTCACGGTCGAGATGGCGCTGATCGCCACGGTCTTGAACGTGCCGCTGGCGCTGGCGCTGGCGGCGGGGGTGGAGCGCCTGTCCGTGCGCTGGCGGACACTGGTGGATGCGGTGGCGTCGCTGCCGCTGGTGCTTCCGCCGACGGCGGTCGGGTTTCTGCTGCTCGAGCTGCTCTCGCGCTACGGTCCGGTGGGGCGGGCTCTCGATCGGGCAGGCGTCGAGATCCTGTTCACGCCGCGTGCGGTGGTGCTCGCGACGGCCGTGATGTCGTTTCCGCTGATGTACCGCGCGTTCCGGATCGCCCTTGGGGGAGCCGACCGGCGTTATGCCGAGGTCGCTCGTACGCTCGGGGCCTCGCCTGCGGGGGCGTTCCTGCGGGTGACGCTCCCGCTCGCGTGGCCGGGAATGGCCTCGGGGATCGTGCTGGCGTGGTGCCGCGCGATCGGCGAGTTCGGCGCCACGATTCTCATCGCGGGGAACATCCCGGGGCGGACCCAGACCCTCGCGCTCGCGATTTATCAGGCGGTGCAGACGGGGCGGGAGCGTGACGCGGTGCCGCTGATCGTGCTCGCGGTCGCGGTCGCGCTCGCGGCGATCGGGGCGAGCGAGATGCTGCTGCGGAGGCAGCGGGAGCATCGCGCGTGATCCGGCTCGATCTGGAGCAGCCGACCTCGTCGTTTCTCCTGCGCGTTCGCGCCGATCTGGCCGGACGCGTGACCGCGATCGTCGGTCCCTCGGGTGCCGGGAAGACCTCGCTGCTCGAAGCGATCGCAGGACTCCGCAGCGAGACCCGCGGACGCATCGAGGTCGACGGGGTCGCGTTTCTCAGCGCCGCGGAGGGCATCCGTCTCCCGCCCGAGCGAAGGCGCGTCGGCTACGTCCCGCAGGACGGCGCGCTCTTCCCGCATCTGAGCGCACGGCGCAACATCGAGTTCGCCGGCCCCGATCCCGAACGAATGCGCCACCTCCGGGACGTGCTCGATCTCGATCCGCTCCTCGACCGCCATCCACGGAAGCTCTCGGGCGGCGAGAGGCAGCGCGTCGCCATCGCGCGCGCGCTGATGATGCGCCCGAGGCTTCTGCTCCTCGACGAGCCCCTGGCCGCGATCGATCAGACGCGCAAGGAGCGGATCGTCTCCTTTCTCGCGCGTCTCCGGCGCGAGATCGACGTCCCGATGGTCTACGTCACGCACCTCCCGCTCGAGGCGCTCGCTCTCGCCGACGAGGCCCTCGTGCTCGACGCCGGCAGGGTCGTCGCGCACGGTCCCGCCCAGGCGCTGCTGCACCGGCGCGATCTCGGCGGAGCCGCCGTCGCCGAGAACGTCCTCGAGCTCGACCACCCCCGCTTCGACCGCGAGCGCGGCGTCGTTCGGGCCGAGACGCCCGAGGGGATGCTGCTCTCGATCCCTCTCGAGACCGCCGACGGTGCCCGGTGGCCCCTGCTCGTGCGGGTCAGCGGCGACGACGTCGTCGTCTTCACCGCCCCCCCGGGCCCCCTATCCGCCCGCAACGTCCTCGAAGGGCCCCTCGTCGAGCTCGAGCTGTTCGACGGATCGGCCGACCTGCTCGTCGGAACCCCCACCCCGCTCCGGGTTCGCCTCACCCGCGACGCCGCCCTCGACCTCGCGCTCCGCCCCGGGATGCCGCTCTGGCTCGCGCTCCGCACCCGCAGCATTCGCCCGTTCGCCGGATAGCCGCCGCTCCGAATCGCCGGTTCGTGCTAACCTTTTCCCCGCACGGGAACGAGCGAAACGAGATGGCGGTGAAGCTTCCGGACGGGCTGAGGGGGGATCAGATCCGGATTCTCCAGGAATTCAGGCGGCTGGGCGCCCGCGAGCTCGCCCGCGAACAGATCGACGCGATCCGCCATCCCACCGGAGGTGGGGCCGACGCCCTCAACGGACTGCTGGAGAAGGGATACCTCCGACCGAGCGGCGAAGGGGGATTCGCGCTCGAGCCGAAGAGCGACGAGATCCTCGGAATCGATCACGTTCCATAGGCGGGGGGCAAAGAACACCAAATTCGGTGACGAATGCCTCGCTCAAACGTAACGTGCGTTGACTCAATCATTTAACGGCGTTACGATTGGCGTCGGGGTTTGAGAATGAAGGATGGCAAAAAAGCAAAAAGCGTCAAAAAAGCCTCCGGGAAGAAAAGCTCCGGCAAAAAAAGCAGCTCGAAAGCCGGCCGCAAAAGCGTCGCGAAAGGCAGCTCGAAAAAAGCCGGCGGGCGCAAAGGCGCCGTCGCGAAGGGGAGCCGCCAAAAAAGTGTCGCGAAAGGCCCCCGCGGCGCGGGGGCGAAAGCCGGCCGCGAAGGGGAGATCCACTTCAGCAACGCGGCCGTCGCCGCCGCCTTCAAGCGCGCTGTCAAGAAGTATCCTGCCGCTCTCAAGCGGCTATCCGATTAACCGTCTGCGCGTCGAGTACCTGACCCCGCAGGACCTGATCGAGCTGCACAAGGCGATCTCGTCGGAGTTCGGCGTCCGATCGGCCGAGCCGGGAGTGGTCGATTCTCCATTCGGTCTGACGAACGCGGTCGAGAGGCCGAAGACGACGGTCTTCGGCCGGGACGCCTATCCCGAGTTCTACGAGAAGGCGGCCGCCTTCTTCTTCGCTCTGCTGCAGAACATGCCGTTCCGCACGGGAAACCGCCGACTTGCACTGGCGTCGCTGCTCGCCTTCTGCGAGCTGAACGAACGGACGATCGACGGCCGGGTGCTGGACGAGAAGTCGTTCGAGAACCTGGTCAAGAAGGCCGCCACGCACCGCGAGCACGGCGTTCCGCCCGAGGACGTGTTTCAGGAGATCCGCGCGGTCATGAGCCGCGCCATCGTCTAGGGCGTCTGGTGCGTCTGGAGCGTCTGGAGCGTCTAGGGCGTCTAGGGCGTCTAGGGCGTCTGGAGTGTCCCGCGGTCTTGAACGCAGAACATAGAAAGTAGAACGAACGACGAATGACGTAGAAACGCCAGGCGCTCCTACGCGCTTCATTCTTCGTTCAAGACGCTCCAGACGCCCAAGACGCCCAAGACGCTCAAGACGCTCCAGACGCCCCGCACTGCTGGCGAGGCTGCGCCCCTCCGTGTACCCTGTTGCCGGATGCGGACGGTCGGCCTCTCCGCGAAGATCACGTCGACGGCAGCGCTCGGCATCGCGCGCTCGACCGCGCAGGAGCTCGCCGCGCGCGGGGTGCGCGTGGTCTACGATCAGCCGACCGCCGCCGCGCTCGGGCTCGACGAGGACTCGTCGTTCGCCAGGTCCGAGCTCGGAGCCGCTTCCGATCTGCTGATCACCTTCGGCGGAGACGGGACCCTGCTGTCGGTCGCGCGCCACGCGCCGGCCGGCGTTCCGATCATCGGCGTCAACATGGGGACACTCGGCTTCCTCACGGAAATCCGGATGGAGGAGTTCCCCGAACTGCTCGAGCAGATTCTGCGCGGTGAGGTTCTCGCCGAACGGCGGGTCACGTTCGACGTGTCGGTCGAGGGGAACGGCGCGAGCGGGCACTATCGGGTCCTCAACGACGCCGTCATCAATAAGGGAGCGCTGGCCCGGATCATCGAGATGTCGGTCGACGTCGGCGGCCAGTTCGTCTCGACCTTCCGGGCGGACGGGCTCATCGTATCCACCCCGACCGGATCGACCGCCTACAACCTCTCCGCCGGCGGACCGATCATCTATCCGACGATGGGGGCGATCGTCATCACTCCGATCTGCCCGCACATGCTGAGCAACCGTCCCATCGTGCTTCCGGACGACCTGCCGGTCGTGGTCACGATCCTGACCCGGGACCAGGAGGTCTTTCTCACGCTGGACGGACAGGAGGGAGTTCCGGTCAACGAGGGCGACCGGGTGACGGTGACGAAATCGGACCATACCGTCTCACTGGTGCAGTCACCGAACAAGAACTACTTCGACGTGCTTCGAAACAAGCTCAAATGGGGAGAAGGGCGATAGTCGCCCCCCCACCGGAGCCGTCGCGGGAAGGACGACCGGCCGGGCCCGGCCGCGACCTGATATCCTCCGGTCCGCGTCGCCGGCCTCGCAGAGGAACCGTGAAGAGAACCGAGCTGCTGATCGCCGCCCTCACGATGCTCGTCGCCGCGTGCGCGACGCAGGGAACCATGAAGCTTGAGCGGATCCTGCTGGTCGAAGGGGGAGAGGTCCGGCCGGGCTCCGATCTGGAGGTGATCGAGCGGGGAGCCGTCGTGATCCGCGGCGATCGGATCGCCTGGGTCGGACCCGTCGCCGAGGTTCCCGAGTGGGGCCGGAGCGGAGAGGTCATCGATGCCAGCGAGATGATCGTGCTTCCCGGCCTGGTCGATGCCCACGCTCACGTGGCGGGGCTGGGGGCGGCCCTCGACAGCGTCGATCTGGTCGGCACGACCTCGTACGAAGAGGTGATCCGGCGAATCGCCGCCGCCACCTCGGACGTGCCGGCCGGGGAGTGGATCCTCGGCCGGGGATGGGATCAGAACGACTGGCCGGTCCAGCAGTTTCCGACCGCTCGACCGCTCGATGCGGCCGTGGGAGACCATCCCGTCTGGGTACGCCGGATCGACGGTCACGCCGCCCTGGCGAGCAGCGCCGCGATGAGAGCGGCGCGCATCACCGCGTCGAGCCCCGACCCGGAAGGGGGAAGGATCGAGCGCGATGCCGCGGGAAACCCGACCGGCGTGTTCGTCGACGCCGCGATGGATCTGATCGATCGCATCATCCCTCCGCCTTCACGGACCGTACGGCGGCAGAGGATCCTCGATGCAGCGCGGCTGATCGCGGCTCACGGCCTGACCGCCGTCCACGACGCGGGCGTCGACCAGGACACGATCCAGCTCATGCGCGAGCTCATCGACGCGGGCGAGCTCCCGATCCGCGTCTACGTCATGCTGCAGGACGACGACGAGCTGCTGAGCTCATGGTTCGAGCGCGGGCCGCTCGTCGACTACGGTGATCAGCTCACCGTCCGGGCGGTCAAGCTCTATGCCGACGGGGCCCTCGGAAGTCGCGGGGCCGCGCTGATCGAGCCGTACGCCGACGACCCGGGAAACCGGGGACTGATGGTCTCCAGCGGCGAGCATCTCGAACGGCGGGCGAAGGCGGCGCTCGCGGCCGGATTCCAGGTGGGGGCCCACGCCATCGGCGACCGCGGAGTCCGGACCGTGCTCGACGCATTCGAAGCAGCCCGCGTGACTCCGGCGCACCGCTTTCGGATCGAGCACCTGCAGGTCGTCGCTCCATCCGATTTCGCGCGCGTCGCACGGATGGGCGTCATCGGATCGGTGCAGCCGACGCACGCGACCTCCGACATGCCGTGGGCCGAAGCGCGACTCGCATCCGAGCGTGTGAAAGGCGCGTACGCGTGGCGGACCGTGCTCGACGCCGGCGGCCGCCTCGCTCTCGGATCCGATTTTCCCGTCGAAGAGGTCTCCCCCCTTCTCGGCATCCACGCCGCCGTGACCCGCCAGGACCTCGACGGCCATCCCCCCGGCGGATGGTTCCCCGATCAGAGACTGTCGGTCCGCGAGGCGATCCGCGGCTTCACCCTCGACGCGGCGTACGCGGCATTCGAAGAGGAGCGGCGCGGATCGATCGAGGAAGGAAAATTCGCCGACCTCACCATCCTCCAGGCCGACGGGCGCGCCCCCGCACCCCGGCAGATCTCGTCCAGCCGCGTCCGCTACACGATCGTGAACGGCAGAGTGGTCCACCGCGGCGAGTGAGGGCGGCGGAGTCGAGACCACTCATCTCTAGCCGGCACCCGGTTCCAGATCGCCGAACTCGGTCAGCTCCCGGAACTCGCGGTAACGGCGATCGATGTCGCTCCGGTCGATCTGCAGGAGCCGTTCGAGCGAGAACGCCTCGACGTCATAGGAGGCGAGGACGCTGCCGAGGATGATGGCTCGGCGCATGTGCGGATGCCCGTGGTCGGGAACCGAAGCGAGGTAGCCGAGAAATCCGCCTGCGAAGGTGTCTCCGGCGCCGGTCGGATCGAACACCTCCTCGAGCGGATAAGCGGGGACGGCGAAGATGAGCTCGCCGGTGACCATGAGCACACCGTATTCACCACGCTTGATGACGACGGTGCGCGGCCCGAGGGCGATGATGCGGCGCGCACCTCGGATCAGATTCGCGTCTCCGGTGAGCTGCCGCACCTCGGCCTCGTTGATCAGGATCAGATCGACTTCGCGGATCGTTCGCTCCAGGTCGCTCTTCCTGGAAGCGATCCAGTAGTTCATGGTGTCGAGCGCGACCAGGCGCGGGCGCCGGACCTGGCGCAGGACCCCGAGCTGCAGCTCCGGATCGATGTTCGCGAGAAACAGCACATCGGGCTGGCGAAACGTCTCGGGAAGGCGCGGCTCGAAATCGGCGAAGACGTTCAGGTGGGTCGCGCGTGTCTCCGCGACGTTGAGATCGAAGCCGTAGGCTCCGCTCCAGTGAAACGTCTTCCCTCCGGGGACGCGCTCGAGGCCGGCGAGATCGATCGGCCGGCCGCGAAACACGTCCAGATGCTCCTCGGTGAAATCGTCTCCGATCACACCGACGAGCTGGACGTCGGTGAAGAAGGATGCGGCGACGGAGAAGTAGGTGGCCGATCCGCCGATCACCCGTTCGGCCCGGCCGAACGGCGTCTCGATGGAATCGAACGCGACACTGCCAACGACGAGAACGGACATGACGGGCTCCGGGCCGGCTTCGCGGCTATGAGACGTACCTGCCGATGATCGGCAGGAGGGACTCGCGGGTCTTCCGTGGGATGGTCGAGGGGTCCGTCAGGATGGCCCAGCGAAGGGCGGAGGCGCATTCGCAGGTCCTCGGCCTGGCGGCGACGCGGGGGATGGCGTTCCGCAGGATGCTGCATGCCGCGGCGGCGTTCCGCCTGAGGTAATCGAGGACGGCCTCGACGCTCACGGGCGACTCGGTCTGGTGCCAGGCATCGTAATCGGTCACCAGAGCCATCGTCGCGTAGCAGAGCTCCGCCTCGCGCGCGAGCTTCGCTTCCTGGAGGTTCGTCATTCCGATCACATCGACTCCCCACGAGCGGTACAGCAGCGACTCCGCGCGCGTGGAGAACTGAGGCCCTTCGATGCAGAGATAGACTCCGCCCTCGTGCGTCGTCGCGCCCGTTGCGCGGGACGAGGCCGCGAGGATGGCAGAGGTCGCGAGGCAGATGGGGTCGGCGAACGAGACGTGTGCGACCATTCCGTCGCCGAAGAACGTGTCCCGGCGATGACGCGTGCGATCGATGAACTGATGTGGGAACACGATGTCCATCGGAGCGTACTGTTCGCGCATCGATCCGACGGCGGACGCGGAAAGGAGCGTCTCGACACCGAGGGCTTTGAACGCCCAGACGTTCGCACGGAAGTTCAGCTCCGAGGGGAGCAGGCGATGACCTCGCCCGTGACGCGCCAGGAAGGCGACGCGGACCCCCTCCAGCTCTCCGATGACG
>DATKCD010000019.1:0-26859 GCA_035544735.1 Thermoanaerobaculia bacterium | reverse complement strand
CCGCTCGTCGTCAATACGATCAGCCAGGGTGAAGTGATCGTCCTTCTCGCTCCCGATGGAGACGTGCTCGTGAAGGCCGCAGACCTGGCCGGGAGGCGGCTGTTCGATGGAGAAGGTCCGATCGTGACGGTCGAGGGAGAGAGCTGGGTCTCGCTTCGCTCCCTTTCGCCGGGGATCGAGTTCGCACTCGATCCGGAGGAGCTGACGCTGACCCTCACCGTCGATGCTTCCTACTTCGGCACCGGGACGCTCTCCCTCGCGAATCCGCGCCCGGCCGGCATGCGCTATGCCCGTTCTCCGAGCCTGTTCGCCAACTACGCCGTCTCGCTCTCCGATGACGAGGAGGTCTCCCTGGTGACGGAGTCGGGCGCCACGCTTCTGGGCGGCCTCCTCTATGGCAGCGCCACCGTCACCGATGCCGGCCTCACGCGCGGTCTCAGCTACTTCCACTACGACAGTCCCGAGAGGCTCCGGCGCCTGAGCATCGGCGACGTCATCGTTCGCGGTGACTCCCTCGCCGGATCCGGGACCCTCGCCGGCGTCCGGATCGGGAGGGAGTTTGGCCTCGATCCCTACTTTTTCCGCCTTCCCGGCCCCGACTTTCGCGCCTCGGTCTCCACCCCCTCCCGGGTCGAGGTCTACGCCAACGGGCGCCTCGTGCGCACCGAGCAGCTCCCTCCGGGGATGTTCGAGCTGCGCGACCTGCAGGTCCAGGCCGGACGCGGCGATGCGCAGGTCGTCATCACCGATGCCTTCGGACGCCGGACCGTCCTCGAGCAGTCGTACTACCTCCCGACGAGCATGCTCGCCCGCGGAATCAGTGACTACGAGCTGGCCTTCGGCGTGGAGCGCGAGGGGCCCGACCGTTACGGCGAGCCGACCGCCGTCGCACGCTACCGGATCGGTCTTTCCGACCGCTGGACCGTCGGGACGCATGGCGAAGCGCAGCAGGACCTGCTGAACGCCGGACTCGACCTTTCCACGGCCTTCGGCCGGGGTGAGGTGCGGCTCGGATTCGCGGCCAGCCGCACCGACGAGGAGAACGGGGCTGCGGCCTCGTTCCTCTATTCGTATCTTTCGGCGGGGGGATTCGGACTCAATGTGCATGGACGCTACTTTTCACCCGTCTACGAAAACATCGCGATCTCGGCGGGCGAGGAGGGCCTCCGCGGGGAGATCTCGACCGGTTTCGGGAAGCGCCTCGGTCCGATCGTGCTCTCGGCCGACTACCGGAGGCTCGATTTCCGAACCGAGGAGGATCAGGAGTCGCTGGGGATCCTGGCGACGACGCGGCTCTCCTCGCGCGGCCAGTTGCTTGCCTCGGCCCGCTGGTCGGACTCCGGGCCCGGCGGACGGAGGGGCGAATACTTCGCCGGGATCTCGCTCAGCCTCGGCGGCGGGATCACGGTGAACGTCGGAGCGGAGAATCGGCCGGAGAGGAACGCGATCCGGGCGGACGTCCAGCGCTCGCACGTGGCGGCGAAAGGGGTCACGTTCCGGCTCAGCTCGGACCTGACCGAAGAGGAGGCGGCGGGATCGGGGTACGTGGAGTACAGCGGCGACTACGGAACGTACGGGGTCGAGTACATTCGATCCGAGGAGGGGACGTCGACGGCGACGTTGCGGACGGCCGGAGGGATCGTCTGGATCGGCGGGCGGCTCTACGCCAGCCGGCCGGTCGACCAGAGTTTCGCGCTCGTGAGGATCCCGGAGGTACCCGGGGTCCGGGTCTATGCGAACAACTTCCAGATCGGGCGGACGGACGGGCGGGGCGATCTGCTGCTTCCCGACCTGTTCGCGTACCATGCGAACCGGATCAGCTTCGAGGACAAGGACGTACCGATGGACTATCGGATCGGCGATCTCGCCGAGGTGATCGCGCCGCCGTTCCGCGGCGGAGCGCTGGTGGAGTTTCCGGTGGCGCCGGTGCGCAACGTGGTCGGGACGATCCGGATGCGGAGAGGCGCGGGCGCGCTCGAGGTCCCGGCGTACGGAACGGCGATCCTCGCCCCCGAGGGAGCTCGCTCGCCGATCGGAGTGGACGGAGAGTTCTACTTCGAGAACGTTTCGAGCGGCGAGCACGAGCTGGAGGTCGTGTGGCGCGGCGACCGATGCACGGTGCGTTTCGAGGTTCCGGAGAACGGGGGAATGCTGCGCGAGGCCGGCGCGCTCGAATGCACGCTGGCGGAAGGGAGCGACTCACCATGATCGACCTGCGCCGCGTCGCGCTGATTCCGCTGCTCCTGCTCGCGCTCGCCGCGAAGCTGGAGGCTGCGAGTTGCTTCATTCAGAGCGTCACGCCGGTGACGTTCGGCGACTATTCGGTCTTCTCGCCGGGACCGCTCGACATCGCCGGCAGCCTGACGATCGTATGCACGCCCGGGACGGCGGCGACCATCTACCTCTCGACCGGCTCGAGCGGCACGTATGCGATGCGCACGATGCGATCGGGAGCCGAGGTTCTCGACTACAACGTCTATCTCGATGCGACCCGGACGGTGGTGTTCGGAAACGGGTCGGGGGGGACCGGCACGGCCGTATTCAACGTGCCGCCCGGTCCGCCGGGACCTTCGGAGGATCTCGAGGCGATGATTCAGTTCTACGGCCGGGTGTTCCCCCTCGACGACGTCGCCGCCGGGCTGTACAGCGACTCGCTGGTGATCACGATCGACTGGACCGAGCGGAGCGTCACGACCACGCTCCCGGTGAGCGCCAACGTGCTGAGCGAATGCCTGGTGAGCGCGAGCGATCTCGACTTCGGAAGCTACGATCCGATCGGAGCGAACGCCGCGGCGCCGCTTCTCGCCGATGCGACTCTCTCCGTGTTCTGCACGAGGGGAACGACGGCGAGCATCGGGATGAACCTCGGGACGAGCGCGGTCGCCGGGCAACGCTTCATGACGGGTCCCGGCTCGCAGCTCGCGTACGGACTGTTTCAGGATGCGGCGCGCTCGCAGCCGTGGTCCCTCACGTCCTCGATGACGGCGAGCTCGAGCTCGAAGGACGTCCCGGTCGGGAACGGGCTCCTGATCCACGGATCGATCCCGGGAGCGCAGGACGCAGTCGCGGGCAACTACGTCGACACGGTCCAGGCCGTCGTCAACTACTGATCAGGCGCGCTTTTCTTCGAGCGCCTTCTGGATGCG
This sequence comes from Thermoanaerobaculia bacterium, assembly GCA_035544735.1. Taxonomy (GTDB): domain Bacteria; phylum Acidobacteriota; class Thermoanaerobaculia; order Gp7-AA8; family Gp7-AA8; genus DATKCD01. Next base: position 23,713 of record DATKCD010000019.1, on the reverse strand, counting down.
CGCAATCAGGACGTTCTTCTGAAGCGGCTTGCGGACGAAATCCGTGGCGCCCAGCTTGAGCCCTCTGATCTCCGGCTCGGGTCCGGGCATCGCGGTCATGAGGATCGTCGGGGTGTGGTAGCCGTTCTCGCGGATGACCTTGAGCAGAGTAAGGCCGTCGACGTTCGGCAGCTTGATGTCGAGCAGGATCAGGTCGAATCGCTGGTTGCCGAGGTGGAGCAGAGCCTTTCCGCCGTCCTCGGCGATCACGATCTCGAATTTCTTCTCATCGAGCATCGAGATGACGAGCTGGCGGTTGAGTGAGTTGTCCTCGACCAGGAGGATGTGGACGCGCTCGTCGCCGCGAGCGCGGCCTGCAGCCGTGGAGGCTCCGCTCGCCATGATCTCTTCGTAGAGGCGGCGCGTCTCGTCGTCCGGCTCGACTTCGAGCTGGCGGCGGAGCGCCTCGGCGCACGAGTGATACTGCTTGATCGCCGCCTCCCGCCTTCCCTGCTGCAGATACAGCCCCATGAGCGTTCGGTGGGTCGATTCCCGCAGAGGATCGATCGCCAGCAGCCGCAGCGCCGTCTGAATCGCCCCGTCGAGGTTCCCTTCCGAGGCGCGCCGCTCCAGCAGCGATGCGTATGCGGCGAGCGCCGCTTCCCGCAGCCGCTCCCGCTCGAGACCGACCCAGCTCTCGAAGTTCTCCTCCGCCAGGTTCAGCCCTTCGAGCAGCTCTCCCCGATACAGATCGACCGCCTCGGCCCTCGCCTCCATCGTCTTCGCTTCCAGCAGCTTCCCGAACTGCGCCACGTCGACCGTCACCTTGCTCGCATCCAGGCCGATCCGGTCCGACTCGACCGAGACCACGATCTCCTCCTCGGAGTTGAGCGCCTTCCGAAGAGTGAACAGCGTCTGCCTCAGGCTCTGCCGCGCCTGCTCGTCCCCCGATTCGCTCCACAGCAGCGCCGCGAGCTTCTCCCGGCCGTGCGTCTGCCCCGCCGGCATTGCCAGATAGGCCAGCAGAGCTTCGCTCTTCTTGGTCGGGAACTGAAGCTCCTCGCCGTCGAGCCGGGCGCGGAAACCTCCGAAAAGCTGCAGGTCGAGCCGGGTCATCTGTTCAGAAGGGACTTACGCCACCCGTATCATAACGAAAAGGCTCCGGAGTCCGGAGTCCGCGGTGCCGGCGTGCGCCCCACCACCGGTTCGCCCGGGTGGACTCCCCCACCCGAACCGATACAATGGCCCCGCCTCATCAGGGGCCCGACGCGGGCCGGCCCGCAGCGGCCGTCCTCCGGCCCCGGCAATCCGGATTCAGGAGAGGTCAATGGCTGAGCTGGCAGACGTGGAACGGGAGAGTCTCGACGTCGACGTCGTCATCGTCGGCGGAGGCCCGGCGGGGCTCGCGGCCGCGTATCACCTGACGCAGTTGATCGAGCGGCACAACGAGACGGACGAGTCGAAGCTCGAGGGAGTCGCGATCACGCTGCTCGAGAAAGGGGAGGAGATCGGCGCCCACGGCCTCTCCGGTGCCGTTCTCGATCCACGTGGAATCGCCGAGCTGATTCCAGACTGGCTCGAGCGCGGCTGTCCGGTCGAGTCGGAAGTCGTCTTGGACGAGCTCTGGTTCACGACCGAGCGGGGGCGGCTGAATGCTCCGATCGTTCCGCCGGTGCTCCGTCAGCACGGGAACTACGTGATCTCGCTCAGCCGCTTCAACCGCTGGCTCGGAGAGATCGTCGCCTCCGCCGGCGTCGACGTGTTTCCCGCGTTCCCCGCCGCCCGGGCGCTTCTGGAGGACGGACGCGTCGTCGGCGTCCGCACCGCGGACAAGGGAATCGACCGGCACGGACGGCCGAAGGGAAATTACGAGCCCGGAGTCGACATCCGGGCGAAGGTCACCATTCTCGCGGAAGGCCCGCGCGGAACCCTGACCCGTCAGCTCGCCCGGCAGCTCGACCTCTACGCCGGACGGAACCCGGAGGTCTACTCGGTCGGCATCAAGGAGCTGTGGCAGGTTCCGGACGATCGCCTGCCCGCCGGCAGCGTCATCCACACGCTCGGCTGGCCGCTCGATCTGCAGACCTTCGGCGGCGGCTTCATCTACGGCATGGGCGACCGCATCGTCGACATCGGTCTGGTGGTCGGGCTCGACTACCGGAACCCCACTCTCGATCCTCATCACGAGTTCCAGCGATACAAGACGCATCCCGCGATCCGCCCGCTGCTCGAAGGGGGGAAGATGATCGAGGCGGGGGCGAAGGCGATCCCCGAAGGGGGCTACTTCTCCATGCCGCGCCTCTACGGAGACGGCTTCCTCATCGTCGGCGACTCGGGGGGGTTCCTCAATCCGGCGCGGCTGAAGGGGATCCACCTCGCGATCCTGTCGGGGATGCTGGCGGCGGAGACGGCCTTCGAGGCGCTGGTCCGGGGCGACGCCTCCGCGGCGACCCTCTGCTCGCTCGAGAAGAGATTCGAGCAGTCGTGGGGTCGCGAAGAGCTGTGGCGGCAGCGGAATTTCCATCAGGGCTTCCGCTGGGGCACGCTCGCTGGCATCCTCAATGCGGGACTGGGAATGTTCACCCGCGGCCGCGGCTTCGGAATCGTGGATCGGCTCGAAGGACATGCGGGGCACGAGCGAATGGTGCGGATCCAGCGGTGGTTCGGAACCGAGGATCCGCATCCGCCGGAACCGATGCGGTTCGACAATCAGTTTCTCTTTGACAAGGTGACGGACGTCTACTACGGGGGGGTGGTTCACGAGGAGAATCAGCCGCCGCACCTGCTGATTCGCGACACCGAGGTGTGCATCACGCGGTGTACGGAGGAGTACGGGAATCCATGTTTCCATTTCTGTCCAGCTCAGGTGTACGAGCCGAGGCCGACGGAAGACGGGCGGGGGAAGGTCCCGTCTCTGAATTTCACGAACTGCTTTCACTGTAAGACGTGCGACATCATGGATCCTTACCAGGTGATCACCTGGGTACCGCCCGAAGGGGGCGGGGGACCGCAGTACAAGAAGGCCTGAGCTCCCGGGCGGGGAACCGGAACGGGGCGCGGGCCGTCGAAGGAAGGTCGATGGCAGTCGAAAAAGCGCTCACTCCGGTCACGCTGGCGCGGATCGGCGATCTGCAGAAGAACGTGGAACGCGTGATCCGGGGGAAGTCGGAGATCGTCCGGTTCGCGATCGCGGCGATGCTGGCTCGCGGTCACATCCTGCTCGAGGACGTGCCGGGCGTCGGGAAGACGACGCTGGCGCACGCCCTGGCGCGATCGATCTCGCTCGCGTTTCAGCGGATTCAGTTCACGAGCGACCTGCTGCCCGCCGACATCGTCGGCGTCACGATCTACAACCAGGAGCGGCACGAATTCGAGTTCGTGACCGGACCGGTGTTCACGAACGTGCTCCTCGCCGACGAGATCAACCGGGCCACTCCGAAGTCGCAGTCCGCTCTGCTCGAGGCGATGAGCGAAGGGACGGTGACGATTGACAAGAGGGGGCTGGCCCTTCCCTCGCCGTTCCTGGTGATCGCCACGCAGAATCCGGTCGAGCACGTCGGAACGTATCCGCTGCCCGAGTCGCAGCTCGACCGGTTCCTCATGAAGCTCACGCTCGGATACCCCAGCTCGAGCCACGAGAAGGATCTGCTCCGGATGGGGGGAGCCCACGACGCTCTGGCGAATCTGGAGCCGGTGATGTCGGCCGAGGAGCTCGAGGATCTTCAGGCGCAGGTCAGCAGAGTGCACGTGAACGAGTCGCTGGTCGACTACCTGATGACGATCGTGCATGCGAGCCGCACGCATCCGGAGGTCGAGCTCGGCGTGTCGACGCGGGGAGCGCTCATTTACTTCAAGGCCTGCCAGGCGTTCGCGATGGTGAACGGCCGCGACTTCGTCGTGCCCGACGACGTGAAGATCCTCGCGGGACCGGTCCTTTCGCACCGCATCATCCTGCGGGAGAGGCGTGTGGCGACCGGATCGGTCTCGCCCGAGTGGCTGTTCGTCCAGAGGCTGCTCGAGCAGATCCCGGTTCCGAGGTGAGCAGCCCATGAGCGCGCGGCCGTTCGCCTTCAAGGGAGTCGTTCGACTGACGCGGCTCGGCACGGGATACCTGCTGTTCACGCTGGTGATCGGCTTCGCGGCGCTCAACACCGGCAACAACTCGCTCTACATCGGGCTGGCCTTCATGCTGGGAGGACTCGTCGTTTCGGGTCTGGCGTCGAAGGGAGGGCTGGAGCACATCGGCGTGGAGCTGCTGTCGGTCGACGAAGCCTGGGCCGGGCGTCCGGTTCATGCGATGCTGCGCCTGCGGAGCCGCTCGCTGGTCTGGAGTCCGAAGGACGTGATCGTCGCCTCTGAGCTTCTGGCGGCGCCGGTCTTCGTATCCGAGGTGTCGAGGCGAAGCCATGTGGACGTGCCGGTGCGGTTCCTGTTCGAGCGCAGAGGCCCGGCCCGCCTCCACCGGGTCGATCTGTACACGCGGTATCCGTTCGGGCTTTTCCTCAAGAAGAGGCGTGCGCGCCTCGATGGAGACGTCGTGGTGTACCCGCGGCTTCTCGAAGCGGGATCCGTGCGCCGGGGAGAAGCGCGCGCGGCCGCCGATGCGGCGCCGCGCCGGCGAGCGGGGGGAGGAAGCGAGATCTTCGCCTTCCGGGAGTATGCGCGGGGAGATTCGCTCCGTCACGTTCACTGGAAGAAGTCGGCGAGCCTCGGGCGGTGGGTGATGAAACAGCACGAGGAAGAGGTCTCGCCCTCGCTCATCGTCGCCGTCGACCCGGTCAGGCCGTCGTCGGTGAGCGAGGAACGGTTCGAGCGGATGATCAGCGAAGCGGCGACGCTTCTGCTGGATGCGATCGAGGACGGTGCGGACGTGACGCTGATCCTTCCGCGGGAGCGGATCCGGGGACGTGCTCAGAGGATCCGGCGCTCGGTTTTCGAGGCCCTCGCGCTTCTCGAGGCCGAGCCCGGGGGGGATCTGCCCGTCGTTCCGCGCGGAGCGATCCTGTTCTCGCTGCGAACCGAGGGTGAGCGTGAGAAGCGCAGCGCGTGAGATCCACTTTCTCGTCCTGACGGGGTTCGCGGCTCTGCCGCTGTACCTGACCCAGGCGATCGCCCCCGTCGTGGTCGCCGCATTCCACGCCGCGCTTCTGGTGATCGGGCTCGCTCTCGCGCACGGTGGCTCGCTCCGTTTCCTTTCCCGCGTCAGCCGGATCGCCGCGATGGCGTACTTCCCGTTCTTCTTCTTCGACGCCGCGGCGCTGTCGAACAGCCTGATCCGGGCGTCGGTGCATCTGCTGTTCTTCATCGCGCTCTACCAGGCTCTCGACCCGGAATCGCGAAAGTCGCGTCCCCAGCGGATGCTCGTGATCTTCCTGCTCTTCATCACGAGTCTCGCGACCGCAACCCATCAGGCGATCGTGATCTTCGTCCTCGGATTCGCCGTGCTCGCCTTCGCGCAGTTGATGCGCCTGAGCAGCGAGACCTCGGCGGCCGATCTCGACCGGGAACCGGTTTCGCGACCCGTCGTCCGCGCCGCCCTCGTCTTCGTCCTTCCCACCGCCCTCATCGCCATCGCCCTCTTTCCCGTGCTCCCGCGTCGCGGGACGCCGATCTTCCGCGGTATCACCCGCGGCCTCGACTCCGCGGCCACCGGCATCAGTGAGACCATCGATTTCCGGGAGAACCGGCGGATCTCCAGCGATCCGACCGCGATCGCCCGCGTCTGGATGCCGCAGGACGCGATCCCCTTTTTCATCCCGCTGCGACTGCGCGCCACCGTCTACGACGGATGGGAAGAAGGCGAATGGATCCGCCTCCACCGGCGGGCCGGCGAGCGCATCGTCGACCCGGAGGGAGGAACGATCACCATCGCTCGCCCGGCCGGCTACTCCCGAGCCGCACGGATCGAGCAGCACACCCCCGGGAAATGGCGTCTCCTGCTTCCGGTCGGAACGTGGGCGGTCAGCGGCCTGCGCGAGATCAACCTCGTCGGAGCCTACGGCACGGCCTATTTCACGACCGCCTCGGCCGACTCGGTCGACGAGCTGACGTACGAGGTGTCGATGAGCCGGGAGATCGACCCGCTCGTCGCGCGGCCGGCGGGGGTCGTCGATTACCCGATCGATCCGGAGGTCGGCGCGATGGCGCAGCGCCTCGCTTCCGGAGCGAGAGGGCCGCGGGAAGCGGCCTCCATCATCGAGCGGACGCTCAGCAGCGAGTTCGAGTACCTCCCCGACCCCTCCGATCTCGGTCGAGCCGTCAGTGTCGACGAGTTCCTCCTCGAGACCCGGCGAGGCCACTGCGAATACTTCGCCGCCGGGATGGTCGTGCTGCTCGCCGCCCTCGACATCCCGGCGCGCATCGTCGGCGGCTACTACGGAGGCGAGCTGAATCCTCTGATCGGGTCGTTCGTGATCCGCGAGCGGGACGCCCACGCATGGGTCGAGGTGTTCGACGGCAGGCGCTGGGTCGTCTTCGATCCGACGCCGGCCGATCTGCGGCCCGGCAGCTCCTCGCGCAACCTGTTCCGGGCGTACCTGGATGCCGTCCGCGATTCCGCGAGCTACTTCTGGGACCGCTACATCCTGACCTTCGGCAGCGACGATCAGGTCGACCTCGCGATGCGGGCCATCCTCGCGGTCCGGAATGCGCAGCGGGCGCTCGGGGAACGGCTCCGCTCGCTCGGTGCATCCGCTGCGGGCTCCCTCGTGGTGTGGTGGGTCGCACTGGCGCTCCCGGTGGCCCTCGCCCTGACGCTGCTGGTTCGATCCCGCCGGCGCTCCCGCTTCGAACGGCTCGCCCGGATCCTCGCCGAGCTCGGCATCACTTCGACCCGCGCCACGGCACCGGGCGAGCTGCTCGCGCGCGTCCGGAGGGAACGGCCCGACCTGGTCCCGCTGGTCGAGCCGATCGTCGAGGCGTATCTGCGCGAGCGCTTCGCCCCGGTTCCGGCTCCCTCCGAGCTCCGCCACGCCGCCGACAGCGCGCTCCGCCGACTCGCCGCGCACTGAAGCGCCGCCTCGGGCGAGGTGCGGACATTGTGTCGATCGAAGCTCGTGAGGAACCTCCATCGAAGGTTATAGTGACCGGTGGAGACCGCGAATGATGCATGGGGAGGATCGCCGATGACGTTGAACGTGCTCGTGACGGGTGGCGCCGGGTTCATCGGGTCGCACGTGGTCGACGCGTACGTCGAGAGAGGGTGGCGCGTCACGGTGCTCGACGATCTGTCGACCGGATCGCGGAAGAACGTGAACCCGCGGGCGGAGCTGGTGGTGGCGGGAGTCGGCGAGACGGCAGCCATCGAGCTGTTGCGGCGCGGAGGATTCGACCTCGTCAACCATCATGCCGCGCAGGTGGACGTGCGCGTTTCCGTGGCGGACCCTGCCTCCGATGCGGAGACGAACGTCGTGGCCACGCTGCGCCTGATCCAGGCAGCCCTCGAATCGGGCGTGCGCAAGATCGTGTTCGCGTCATCCGGCGGGGCGGCCTACGGCGAGCCGCTTCGGATTCCTCAGGACGAGTCTCATCCGGTCAATCCGATCTCTCCGTACGGCTGCGCGAAGGCGGCCGTCGATCAGTATCTCGCCTATTACCGGGAGGTCCATCGGCTCTCCACGGTCTCTCTTCGCTACGCGAACGTCTACGGGCCGCGCCAGAGGCGCGAGGGGGAGGCGGGGGTGGTCGCCATCCTCGCCGGCAGACTCCTGGCGGACGAGCCGGCGACGATCCACGGGACGGGCGACCAGACCCGCGACTACGTGTTCGTGGAGGACGTCGTGCGCGCGAACCTCGCCGTCTCCGAGGGCGATCTGCCGGGGATATACAACGTCGGCACCGGCGTGGAGACCTCGGTCAATCAGCTCTGGGACGCCCTGCAGCGATCGGCGGGAGTGGCGGGAAGGGTCTCGCACGGCCCGGCGAAGAAGGGGGAGCAGATGCGCAGCGTGCTCGACGGCACGCGATTGCGCGCGGCAGCAGGCCTGCCGGAGCCGCTGCCGCTCGAGGAAGGGCTCCGTAAGTTCATTGATGATCTATGATCGATGATTGATGATTGAAATTCATTGAGGATCGATGATTGATGATTGATGATTGAAAGACATTGATGATCGATGATTGCTGATTGATGATTGAAAAGAACGACACGCATTGGTGATTGACGACTGAAAGGCACTCACAGGCATTGATGATTGACGATTGGAATCGTTGAATCGACGCATCGTCAGGGGCCGATTCGCGCAGCATCCACGCCTCCGAAATCGGTGATCGTCAACGTGCCGGTCAGGCAGGCTCATCAATCATCAATCAATCGATCATCGATCATCAATGCCTTTGGTGCCTTTCAATCATCAATCATCAATCATAGATCATCAATGCTTTGCAATCATCAATCATCGATCATCGATCATCAATGCCTTTGGTGCCTTTCAATCATCAATCATCAATCATAGATCATCAATGCTTTGCAATCATCAATCATCAATCATCGATCATCAATGTCTTTCAATCATCAATCATAGATCATCAATGCCTTTCAATGAGTTTCAGCATTTCTCGGACGGCGGCTTCGAGCCCTACCAGGGCGGCGCGGGCGATGATCGAATGGCCGATGTTGAGCTCTTCGATCTCCTGGATGCGCGCGATCTCGTGGACGTTGCGGTACGTGAGACCGTGCCCTGCGAACACGCGGAGGCCGAGCTTCTTCGCGGCCCTGGCGGCGTTCTCGATCTTTTCGAGCTGCTCCCGGCTCGTTCGCGAATCGCGCCAGTGCTCGGCGTACCTTCCCGTGTTGATCTCGAGGCACGGAGCGCCGACGCGGTGACAGCCGCGCACCTGCTCGAGATCGGGATCGACGAAGATCGATACTTCGATCCCCGCCCCGGCGAGCTCCCGGACCGCCCCGTCGACGTTTCCCGCGTGGAGCACCACGTCGAGGCCTCCCTCGGTCGTCAGCTCTTCGCGCCTTTCGGGAACGAGCGTCACGCGGTGCGGCTTCTGCTGCTGAGCCATCCTCACCATCTCGCGCGTGGCGGCCATCTCGACGTTGAGATTCGTGGCGACGGTCCGGCGGAGCAGCTCCACGTCGCGCTCCTGGACGTGCCGGCGGTCTCCCCGCAGGTGGACGGTGATCCCGTGAGCTCCGGCCAGCTCGCACAGCACGGCGGCCGCCACCGGATCGGGCTCGTCGGCACGGCGCGTCTGCCGGATCGTCGCGATATGGTCGATGTTCACCGCGAGTCGCATGATCGCGTCGGATTATAGCCCCGGAGTCCCGGGCCCGCAGTCGGAGTCGGGACTCGCGCCGCGCTGGATTTTTCAGGAGCGATTCCGCATTCTGGTCTTGCCGGAGCTCGCCCCGTCCCGTCCCCCGGACGTCCGGCTCCGGACTCCTCCGCGATGCTCTATCGATTCGAAGACCTTCGCAAATCGTACGGACCGCACGACGTCCTGAAAGGGGCGAGCTGGCAGCACAATCCGGGCGAGCGCGTCGGCCTGGTCGGCCGGAATGGAGCCGGCAAGACGACGCTGTTCCGGATTCTGCTCGGTCAGGAGGATCCCGAGGGGGGAGAGGTGTACCGGGCCTCGGGGCTTCGGATCGGGCATCTGAGCCAGCATCTGGAGGCTGAGCGCGGAGCCACGCTGTTCGATTTCGTTCTCTCGGCTTTCGCGGACGTGCTCGCGATCGAGACGAAGATGCGCGATCTGGAGCACCGGCTCGCCGACCCGTCCGAGAGCGATCACGACGCTCTGCTGGAGAAGTACGCCCTTCTCCAGCACGACTACGAGCACGCCGACGGCTACACGATCCACTCGGAGGTCGAGCGGGTGCTGACCGGGGTCGGATTCGCGAAGGACGAGTGGGATCGGTCGATCCTCGAGTTCAGCGGCGGCCAGCAGAACCGGGCGATGCTCGCCCGGTTGCTGCTCGCGAGGGTGGACGTGCTGCTCCTCGACGAGCCGACGAATCACCTGGATCTCCGCGGAATCGAGTTCCTCGAGGAGTTTCTCGCCTCGTACCAGGGAGCGTACCTGGTGATCTCGCACGACCGGACGTTCCTGAACAGGACCGTGGAGAAGATCGTGGAGCTGGCGCACGGGGAGCTGTTCGAGTATCACGGCAACTACGATCGATTCGTCCGGCAGCGGGCCGAGCGGATGGAGCAGATGCGAGTCGAGTGGGAACGTCAGCAGGAGATGATCGGGCGGACCGAGGAGTTCATCCGCCGGAACATCGCGGGGCAGAAGACGAAGCAGGCGCAGTCGCGAAGGAAGATGCTCGCCCGCGTCGAAGTCGTCGACAGACCGCAGAGCGACGAGACCTTCGCGCGCTTCCGTCTCGACGCGGGACCGCGATCCACGGCGATCGCCATGGTCGCCGAGAGGCTGCGCGTCGGATACGACGGCAAAACCGTCGTCGACGGGGTCGGCCTGATGATCCGGCGCGGCGAGCGATACGCCATCATGGGTCCGAACGGATCGGGGAAGTCCACCCTGCTCAAGACGATCGCCGGCCGGATGATGCCCCTCGGAGGCGAGCTCCGCTACGGCCACGGAATCCAGATCGGCTACTACGATCAGACCCTCGGCGATCTCCGCTCCGACGCCCGCGTGCTCGACGAGATCTGGGACCTCGACCATTCGCGTACCGAGGAACAGGTGCGGAGCTATCTAGCCCGCTTCTCGTTCTTCGACGACGAGGTCGAGAAGAAGGTCTCCGCGCTCTCGGGCGGGGAGAAGGGAAGGCTCGCTCTCGCCAGGATCATCTACGTCGGCGGGAACTTCCTGCTCCTCGACGAGCCGACGAACCACCTCGACGTCTACACCCGTGAGGCGCTCGAAGAGGCGCTCGAGGGATTCACCGGGGCGCTCGTGGTGGTCTCCCACGACCGCTATTTCATCGACCGTCTCGCCGAGCACGTGCTTCTCGTGGAAGACGGCGAGGCGGAGCTGCACGTCGGAAATTACAGCCAGGTCGTCGAGCGTCTCCGGCAGCAGGGAGCCGCGGCGTCCGCGTCGCGCTCGGAACCGCCGCCGCGCACGCCGGCGGCGGCGGAAAAGGATCTCTCCCGCCGCCGCGGGAGGGAGACGCGCCGGGCGGCGGAGAGGCTCGCCGAGATCCAGGTCCGGATCGGCGCCGCGGAGAAGGAGATCGAGGGGAATCACCTCGCGCTCTGCGCCGAGGAGGTCTGGAAGGACGGGGAGCGGGTCCGGGTCCTGCAGGAGAGGAGCGCCGCGCTCAAAGCCGAGATCGACGCGCTGTACTCGGAATGGGATGCGCTGGAGAAGGGCTGACCTCCGGCGACGAAACGACCGGTCAGGAGCCGACGCCGATGAATGCCGCCGTGATCGCGATCGGAACCGAGCTGCTCGGGCATGCATATGCCGAGACGAACTCGCTCCTGGTGGCGCGCGCCCTCGAAAAGTTCGGCGTGAGCCTCTCGCGCAAGTACGTCCTCCCCGACGACCGGGAGATCCTCGCGGAGGAGATCGCTCGTGCGCTCGCGGGCCACGACATCGTAGTCACGACGGGAGGGCTCGGCCCGACCGAGGACGACCTGACGAAGGAGGTCTTCTCCTCGGTTCTCGGGATCCCGCTGGCCGAGGACTCGTCCGTGCTCGAACGGATCCGGGAGGTCTTCCATGAGCGCGGCCTCGAGATGCCGGAAGTGAATCGCAGACAGGCGCTCGTGTTTCCGGGACATCGGACGCTCCCGAACCGGAGGGGAACCGCGCCGGGGTTTCACCTCAATCCGACGGTGGACCAGAAGCCGCGGCACGTCTGGATCTTTCCGGGGGTCCCCTTCGAGCTGGAGGCGATGATCGAGGGAGAGCTCGAGCCCTGGCTGCGCGCGGCGCGGGTGAGCTCGATCCATCGGAGGATCGTCCGGGTGGTGGGGCTGACCGAGTCGGCCGTCGAAGAGAAGCTCGGGCCGTTCTACCGCAGCCATCGGGGCGAGGTGATCACGATCCTCGCGTCCCGGGGCGAGATCCAGATCCACCTCAGGGCGGAAGGGTCGGCGGACGAGGCGTATCCGAAGCTGATCGCGATGGAGACCGAGCTGCGTGAGATCTACGGAAACCGCGTGTTCGGGCTCGACGACGAGAGCCTCGAGCAGGTCGTGGGACGACTTCTGGCCTCACGCGGTGAGACCATCGCCACCGCGGAGTCGTGCACGGGCGGGCTGCTCGCTTCGCGGATCACCGACGTGTCGGGCAGCTCGGCGTACTTCATGGGGGGAGTGGTCGCCTATTCGCAGGGGGCGAAGGAGGCGCTGACCGGCGTCGGAGGAGAGCACGTGCGCGAGCACGGCGAGGTCTCCGAACCGGTCGCCCGCGAGCTCGCCGAGGGCGTCCGGAAGCGGTTCGGAACGACGTACGGGATCGGGATCACCGGCATCGCCGGCCCGACCGGCGGCACCGCGAAGAAGCCGGTCGGCACCGTTCACGTGGCGGTGGCGGGACCGGAGAAGACGCGTCACAGACAGTATCTGTTCGCCGGCTCGCGCGAGCTGATCAAGTACTACTCGACGCAGATGGCGCTCGACGGGCTCCGCCTCATGATCCTTAAATTCATTGATGATTGATGATCGATGATTGAGGATTGAAAGGCATTGAAAAGCATTGATGATTGATGATTGATGACTGATGATTGATGATCGAGGATTGAGGCGCGATCGATGAACCGACAGGAGCTGGAGCAAAGGACGAAGAAGTTCTCTCTCGAGGCGATTCGCCTGACGTCTGCGCTTCCGAGATCAGTCGCCGCCGATGTACTCGGCCGCCAGTTTCTGAGATCCGCGACCGCAATCGGAGCGATCTATCGGGAAGCGGCGAGGGCCGAATCGCGGCGCGACTTCGTTCACAAGGTCACGCTCAGCGCCAAGGAAGCCGCCGAAACTGAGTACTGGCTCGAGCTTCTCATCGAAGCATCGATCGGAGAACCTCATGGCTTTCTCGACCTGAAACAGGAGGCCGACGAGCTTCTCCGAATTCTCATCGCGAGCGCCAGAACGGCCAAACTCAAACTCGCGAAGTGATCCTCAATCCTCAATCCTCAATCCTCAATCATCGATCCTCAATCCTCAATCATCGATCATCGATGCCTTTCGTGCTTTTCAATCATCAATCATCAATCATAGATCATCAATGCCCTTCAATCATCAATCATCAATCACAGATCATCAATGTCTCTCAATCATCAATCATCAATCATCGATCATCAATGCCTTCTCATGATCATGATGTTCTGGATCACGTCGTTGAAGAGGACGACGATCATGAGGGCGGCGAGGAAGGCGAAGCCGACCCGGAACAGCCGCTCCTTGGTCGTCAGCGAGAGATCGCGACCGAGGATGCCTTCGAAGAGGAGGATGAAGATGTGCCCCCCGTCGAGGATCGGGATGGGCAGCAGATTGAGGATCCCGAGCTGGAGTGAGATCGTCGCCATCAGGAAGATCAGGGCCTGCAACCCCGTCCGCAGCATCTCGCCGGAGATCCGCGCGATCGAGAGCGGCCCGCTGAAGTCCTTGACGCTCCCCTCCGCTCTGAACAGCCGCGCGATCACCGCGAAGGTGTACTTCGTCATCTTCACGTTCTGTTCGACGCTTTCCCGCAGCGCCTCGACTGGGCCGAGCTTCCGGATCTCCGTCGGAGGGATGAACCCCGGATAGGGCGCCTCCTCGGATTTCGGCGGGCGAAGCGTCGCTTCGATCCGATCGGCCGCGCGCCGGAGTGTGAGGGCGGCCGGCTTTCCGCGGCTCTCCTCGAGCTGCTCCTCGATCTCGAGGAGCTGGGTGACCGGCACCCCGTTCACCGCGACGATCTCGTCGCCCGGGCGGATCCCCGCTTCCTCCGCCGCGGTTCCGGGGAGCACCTTGCCGATCCGGGTCGTCAGGAAGGGGGCGATCCCGGCGACGCCGCTGACGCCGTAGTCGGTGACCACGCGCTCGGGCGTCAGCGTCGTGGTCCGCAGCTCCCCGGCGCGCTCGTAGCGCAGCGGCAGGGGAGTCCCGGGGCTCATGCTGATGACGAGCCGCACCTCGTCCCAGGTGTCGACCGGCTCTTCGTCCACTTCGACGATCCGGTCTCCGACCCGCAGTCCGGCGAGCTCCGCGGGCTTTCCGGCGACGACGCTCCCGATCACCGGCTGCGATTCCCTCAGGACTTCGCGCCCCGACATCAGGAGTCCCGCCAGGAAGAGGACCGCGATGAGAATGTTGGCGGCCGGCCCGGCGATCAGAATCAGGAAGCGCTGCCATTTCGGCTTGGAGAGGAACTCGTCGTCGGCGCCTTCTCTCTCGTCCTCCGGGGTATCGCCCGCCATGCGGACGTAGCCGCCGAGAGGAATCAGGGAGACGCGGTAGTCGGTGCCGCCCCGCTCGAAGCCGAACAGCCGCTTGCCGAATCCGAAGGAGAAGACGAGGACGCGGACGCGGAAGAGCTTGGCGACGACGAAATGCCCGGCTTCGTGCGCGAAGATCAGGAAGCCGAGGACGAGGATGAAGGCGAAGAGATTGGTCGCGATATTGGAGGCCACGGTGAATCCTACGATGGAGAGCCGGCGCGGGTTACTCCGGCTCCAACATCGAAGCGGGCCGCTTCATTGCGCGCCAGGCGGTCCCATTCGAGGACGTCCTCGATGGAGCCTGCCGTGGCGGTGCGGGGGAGGTGTCTCTCGAGGACGGCGCGGACGATCTCGACGATGCCGGGGAACGGAATCTCCCCGCGGAGGAAGCGGCCGACGGCGACCTCGTTCGCGGCGTTGAGCACGGCGGGGGCGGATCCTCCGGCTCGGAGGGCGGCGTACGCCAGCTCGACGGCGGGGAAGCGCTCGGGCTCGACCGGAAGGAAGTCGAGCTGGCGGATGCGGGCCAGATCGAGTCTCGCGAACGGCGCCGGTGTCCGGTCGGGATAGAGGAGCGCGTACTGGATCGGGAACTTCATGTCGGTCGTCGAGAGCTGAGCGATGATCGAGCCGTCGACGAATTCCACCATGGAATGGACGATCGATTGCGGGTGGATGAGGATGTCGATCCGATCGTGAGGGAGCTCGAAGAGGTGGTGGGCTTCGATGACCTCGAGTCCCTTGTTCATCATCGTCGCCGAGTCGATGGAGATCTTGTCACCCATGCGCCATGTGGGATGGGCCAGGGCGGCGTCGACCGTGACGGCGTCGAAGGTGGAGAGATCGCGGCGGAGGAACGGGCCGCCGGAGGCGGTGAGGATGATGCGCTGAACCTCGTCCTGGCGGCCGCAGCGGATCGCCTGGTGCACCGCGTTGTGCTCGGAGTCGACCGGAAGGATCTCGCCGCCGTGCTCCCGCGCGGCGGCGGTCATCAGGTCGCCGGCGGCGACGAGCACTTCCTTGTTCGCGATCCCCACGCGCTTGCCCGCACGGAGCGCCGCGTGCACGGGCGGGATCCCCGCGGCACCGACGATCGCCGCGATGACCGTATCGGCCTCGGAGTGAGTGGCGACGGCGAGAGCGCCCTCCTCGCCGACGACGATCTCCGGCGGAGCATCCATCGCCCCGAGATGCGCGCGCAGCGCCTTCGCATCCTCGTCGGTGCGGAGCGAGACCATCCGAGGCCGGTAGCGCTTCACCTGATCGGCGAGCGCTCCGACGTTGCGGCCCGCCGCGAGCGCAACCACCTCGAGCAGCTCCGGAAACGCATCGACCACGGCCAGCGTGTTCCGGCCGACCGAGCCGGTGCTCCCGAGAATCGAGATCTTCCGCGCCATGCCTCGTCTCATCCCCACGCTTCGTGCAGCACGAACCAGTAGCCGTACAGGATCGGTGCCGTGAACAGAATCGAATCGATCCGATCCAGAAATCCGCCGTGCCCCGGGATCAGCCCTCCCGAGTCCTTGACGGCGGCCGAGCGTTTCCACATCGATTCTGCCAGATCCCCGATCATACCGGCCAACGCGAGCAGAATGGAGGCGCCGAGGGCGGGAAGGAGGGGCAATTCCGGAAGAAAGGTGGCGTGGACGACCGCGGCGGCCAGAAGCGCGGCCGCGATGCCCCCCAGGGCACCCTCCACGGTCTTCTTCGGGCTGACGCGCGGCGAGAGGGGATGGCGGCCGAGCTTCCGTCCGACGTAGTAGGCGCCAGTATCGGCGGCCCAGACCACGATGAGGAGGAAGAAGATCAGGCGTGGGCCGACGAGGGGAAAGTCGGTGCGGAGGCGGATCAGCGCACCACCGAGCATGCCGACGTAAAGGGTGCCGAGGGCGGAGACGGCGCTCGCCGGGAGTGCCTCTTCGAGCGGAGTCCGGGCGAAGACGTAGGCGGCGGGGATGGCGAGCAGAATCGAGAAGACGCCGAGCTCGACCGAGACTCTCGGATCGACGAACGTCCAGAGGAGGACCATCAGCAGGAGGATCGAGAGGGTTTTCTGGACGGGGTAGCCCTTGGCCTGGCCGAAGGTGAGGAACTCCCAGAGTGCGGCGGTGGTGGCGAGGGCGACGAGGGCGAGGTAGGCCCAGACCGGGGCCCATCCGATGATCGCGACGAGGAGTGGGGCGCCGACGATCGCGGTCAGCTCGCGGGTGTAGCGGGCGCGGAGGGGAGCTGACGCGGATTCCGTCATCGGAGCGGGAAGGCCGCCTCGCGCTGCCGGGCGGAGGCTACTGCTCTCTCCTTTCGAGCACGTCGGGCTCGGGGGCCTCGACCAGGACCTCGTTTCCCTCGTCGAGCACGCCGCCGTAGCGGCGCTCGCGGGACTGAAAGTCGATGATGGCCTCGAACAGGTGGAGGCGCCTGAAATCGGGCCAGAGGACTTTCGTGACGTGGATCTCCGAGTAGGCGATCTGCCAGAGAAGGAAGTTCGAGACTCGCATCTCGCCGCTGGTGCGGATGAGCAGGTCGGGATCGGGGACGCGTGCGGTGTCGAGATGATTCGCGAAGAACTCCTCGTCGACGACGAAGTCGGGAATCCCCTTGTCACGGAGCAGGCCGAGGATCCGGTTCACCGTGTCGACGATCTCGGCGCGGCCGCCGTAGTTGAGGGCGATCTGAAAGCGAAGCCCGCCGTTCCCGGCGGTCGCCTCCTCGGCGGATCGGAGCTCGCGCTGAACGCTCGGATCGAGTCCGGCGATGCGGCCGATCGGCACGAACCGGATGTCGTTGTCCTGAAGCGTCGAGAGCTCTTTCCGGAGGTACTCCTTGAGGAGCATCATCAGCGTGGCTACTTCGTAGCGCGGCCGCTTCCAGTTCTCGACCGAGAACGCGTAGAGGGTGATCACGCCGAGCTCGAGCCGGGCCGCCGTCTCGACGATCTCCCGCACGGAGGCGATTCCCGCCCGATGTCCCTCCACCCGCGGCAGATTCCGCGTCTTCGCCCACCGCCCGTTCCCGTCCATGATCACGGCGACGTGGCGGGGGAGGCGCTGCAGATCGATCCGGTCGAGCAGGCTTCGTTCGATCGAGCCCGGCCCGGCGATTTTGTCGAGGTCGATCATCGTCGGAAATGGCATGTTAGCACGTCGGAAACGGGGTCCGGACGCCTCCGAAGTCGCACGAGGCGGCTCGGGATGGCGTGTGAGGCGAACTGGACCGCCGCTCAATCCGTCTCGCCGTATTCGATCCGTTCGAGCACCAGCCCCTCCGCCGGCGCCGTCCAGCGCGCCGGCTCGTACCGCGGCTCGAGCGCCGCCTCGATCGACTCCGCCGGAAGCTTTCCCCGCCCGATCTCGATCAGATGCCCGGCGATCCGGCGCGCCATGTAGCGCAGGAACCCGTCGGCCCTCACGCGGATCCGGATCGCCGCCCCCTCACGCTCGACCGAGGCCGACGTCACGGTTCTCGAGGTCGAATCCACCTCCGGCTCGGCGACGGTGAACGTGCGGAAGTCGTGCGATCCGACCAGACGGCGCGCCGCATCCTCCATCCGCCCTTCGTCGAGAGCGCCCCGCACCTGCGTGTGCGTGGGGGCCCGGAACGGGTCGGCGATCTCGTGATTCCAGATCTGGTAGCGGTACGTCTTCCAGCGGGCGGCGAAGCGCGCGTGGAACTCGGGATCGACTTCGACGGCATCGACCAGGCGGACGTCGGGGGGGAGCAGGTCGTTGACGCCGAGAACGAGTCCGCGGAGGGGAATCGGGAGCTGAAGGTCGAGATGGGCGCGCTGGTCCTCGGCATGAACGCCGGCGTCGGTCCTTCCGGCTCCGGAGATGCGGACCGGCTGCCGGCAGAGCGTCGAGAGCGCCCCCTCGACGACCGTCTGGATCGACTCCGCGTTCTCCTGGGACTGCCACCCGGCGTACCGGGTGCCGAGGTACTGGAGCCGCAGGAGGACGCGCATGAACGCGCTACCGGAGGTCGCGGACCATCAGCTCGGCGACGCGGTACCCGGATCCGCTCGTGACGTCGTCGAGCACGCCTACCGAAATGCGTCCGCGTCCCGGCTCCATGATCAGATCGACCGCGTAGGTGTAATGCCTTCCTTTGATGTGGTCGATCTCGTCTTTCGGAACGCGGAGTGAGTGCTGCTGGCGCTGGACGTCGGACATGTCGCCGTCCTTGTTCGAGACGACGATGTAGAGGGTGAAGCTTCCCCCGTACTCCTCACCGCGGGGGAGGATGGTGAGGTTCTCCATCGGGATGAGGACTTCGAGAGGGACCCTGAAGAGGCCGTCGTTCTGACGCTGCGGCCGGCCGGTACGGGCGACGATGCCGAGATCGTTGGCGGATCCCTCGTAGAAGAGGTTCGCGATGACCTTGTCGGTGACTTCGCTGTCGATCGATTTCTCGACGAAGCTGCGGCGGGAGCGGACGACGAGGCCTGGGCGCGTCGATTTGACCTCGATCGACCGCTGGCGGTCGACGCGCTCGGTTCCAGACCGGTAGCCGAGCGAGTAGTACGACGAGAGGTCCTGGCGGATCCGCTCGAAGGCGCCTTTGAAGTTGTTGGTGCCGACCACGGCGAGCCCGCCCGTCATGTCGGCCATGAGGCGAAGCGAGTCGGTGCTGTTGCTGAGCCCGGCGTGCTGGACGGCGGGGGAGACGGGCTGCGCGTTCTCGGCCGAGCTCTCACTGAGCCCGACGAGGCCGCCCGCGTGGAGCGTGTAGAGGGTGATGCCGTTGGCGTTCGCCGAGTGCGCGATCGACTCGATCCGACTCGCCGCGTTGAAGTGCATCGACTCGAGGAAGATCGAGCCGCCGCCCTGCCAGTTCGCCCGCTCCCGGGCGATGTCGTCGATGAAGTAGAACATCTCGCGCCCCGGCTGCAGGGGAAAGCCCTCGCTGGTGACGAGCATGATCTTCTTCCCCTCGACCCCGCCGAGGGTGCTCATCAGACTGTTGATGGAGCTCACCGTCTGTCGCAGATCGTGCTCGATCGACTGGGCGTACGAGCGTGCTGCCATGATCGCGTCCTGGAAGCGCTGCGCATCCCGAATCTGCCCCTGCACCTGTCGCCGCTCGCTGATCGCGTGAATCCCCAGCGCGCTCTCGCCCGAGATCGCGTCGAGCGTCTGTTCGATCTGTACCGCATCGCTCGTGAACGGAAGGCGCACCTTCATGCTCCGGTTCCACGTCACGACCATCGCCTGATCGCCCGGCCTCAGCACCTCCCGAACGAACTCCTTCATCGACGCGAACACCCGGTTCCGGTTGAACGGCGCCAGCGACAGGTTGTCGATGAAAATGATGATCTTCCGGCGCAACTGCTCCGGCTGCTCGGGCGCCTGCGGCTGCTCCTCCGGCCCGGTCCGGACCTCCGCCTCCGCCTCCGCCTCCCTGGTCACGATCTCGTAGAAGTTCGTGATCCTCTGCGGCCGGCCGTTCTCGTAGAGGACGAAGTCGTCCCGCGTCAGCCCGGGAATCACGTTCCCCTTCCGGTCGGTCACGACCACGTCGATGTTGATGACGCGGACGTCGATCGTTTCCAGGATTCGGGGAATCTCCGGCTCCGCCGACTCCTGCGGCTGAGCCTGCTGTGCAGGAACCGGGGCGGCGAGAAGGAGGGATACGGCGAGCGTGAGTCGGGCGAATCGTTTCAAATCAGGACCTCCGGGCGGTCGTGGTTGCACAATCGGGACGCGATCGAGCAGACTGATCCGGCGCAGGCCGGTCCGCCCCGTTCTTGGACGAGCTGCGGCGCCAAAGGGTTCGCCCGAGCGCCGGGGCCTGCTGCGGCCCGATCGAGGCGTTCCAATCGTCGACGAGAACGGAAAATTTCGGAGGGTGGAAAGGGGCACGGAGGCCGCAGCCGTTCGCGATGCCCGAGACCGCGCGGATCCCCCGATGGACGACAGACCGAAAACCTTCCTGAAGATGGCCGGCGGCGGGAACGACTTCGCCGTGTTCGACGACCGCGAAGAGCGGATCGGCGACCCGGGCGGGCTCGCGCTCGCCCTGACCACCCGCCGGCTCTCGGTGGGGGGGGACGGCATCATCCTGATCCGCCATTCCGAGCGCGCGAGCTTCCGCATGGTCTATCACAATGCGGATGGAAGCCCGGCCGAGTTCTGTGCGAACGGAACGCGCTGCGCGGCACGGTTCGCCTTCCTCCACGGGATCGCCCCGGCGACGATGACGGTCGAGACGGGACACGCAGTCATCGGAGCCGTGATCGAGGGCGATCGCGTGAGCCTCTCCATCCCCCCTCCGAGCGAGCACGAGGCGGAGCGGCCGCTCGCGCTCGCGGATGGTTCGACCGTCCGCGGCGCATACGTGATGGTCGGCGTGCCGCACTACGTGATGTTCGTGGAGGACGAGCTCTGGGCGCGCGAGATCGATCCGGCGGGACGCGAGATCCGGAGCCACCCCGACCTGCCGCTCGGCGCGAACGTGAACTTCGTGCGGGTGCGCTCGCGGAGCCGGATCGAGGTGCGCACGTGGGAGCGCGGCGTCGAAGCCGAGACGCTCTCGTGCGGATCGGGCGTGGTCGCCTCTTCGATCGTCAGCGTGCTCTCGGGGCGCGTCGATCCTCCCGTGGACGTGCTGACCCGAAGCGGAATCGTGCTGCGCGTCGACCTGCGGACCGGGAAAGCCGGCATCGAGCAGGTCCGTCTGACCGGAGACGCGCGTGCCGTCTATCGCGGCGAGCTGACGCCCGAGACGGTCAGCGGATTCGATCCGGTCTGGGTGCGGAACCCGACGTCCTCCCCACCGAAGCCGTAGACTCCGTATCGGTGAGCATCCGCGAGCATGCTGCATCCCTCCTGACCGCGATCGCCGGCGCGGCGCTCGGTGCCGTCATCGTCGACCTGGCCGGACTCGACTCCGCTGCGGACGCCGCGCTCCCCCTCTGGATCGCCGTCTCGCTGCTCTCGGTCGCTCTCGCACCCCGGGGACTCGCCCGCTCGGCCGGAACGCTCGCCCTCCCACTTCTGCTCGCGGTCGCCGTCACGGTCCCCGACGCCGATTCCCGCCACCTCGGATACGGACTCGTGGTCGCGGCATCGGTCGGCTCGGCGGCTGCGGCAGCAGCCGAGCGGGGGCGGATCGCCTTCCGAACCGCGTCCGCGCTCCTGCTGCTCATTCTCGCCGTCCGCCTCGTCCCGCTCGACCCGCGCTCCGCCGCGGCTCTCGCGGTCATCGCCGCGGCAGGAGTGCTGCTGCTTCACTCCCTGTCGGCTCCGCCGCTTTTCCGGAACCGCGGGTCCGAGGAATCGCTCGCGCGACCATCATGGTGGCCGGGGGGAAGGGAAGACGAACCGCCCGAGCCACGGAGCGTCCCGGTGGGAGCATTCCTTCTGACGGCCGCCCTGACGGCGATCGCACCGGCGGAGCCGTGGAAGGGAGCGCTGACGCCGCTGGCGGCGGCGGCGCTGGTGGCGGCGATGCGGTCGGGGGCGATCGTGACGTGGGGAGGGGCGGTGGGAATCGCGCTGCTGGTGGGTCGATGGGCCGTGGCCGCGGTCGTCCTCGCCGCCGGGGCGAGCCTTGTGACGGGATGGATGGGTCGCGGGTCGCGCGCGGTGGTCGTTCCGACGGTCTGGCTCGGAAGTGCGCGGGCGGCGGGGGCGGCGCTCGCCTTTTCTCCGGCATCGATCGGCGATCTCGCCGGCGCCCCGCTCGGGCGGAGGATCGCGGCGTTCGCCATCCTTCTGCTCTCCCTTTTCGCCCGCCCCTTTCCCTCCCTCGCCCTCGCGCTGACGGCGTTGCTGCTGGTGGCGGGGCCGCACGGTCCTGCGGGACGCCGGCTCGCCTCGATCCCGGCGGCGCTCGGCTCGGCCCTGCTCTGCTTCGCGGCGTGGAGCGGCATCTTCGATGCGGGCTTTCCTGCGCTCATCCCGACCACCGCCTGGATCGCGCTCGCGGCAGGCGGCGCTCTCGCCGTTCTCGTGCCGCGGCTCGTCGCCGGAGCTCTTCTCGCCGGCGCGCTCGGCGCGGGAGTCGTCGCGTTCGCGCTCGTCCCCCCCGGCGCCGTCCTCGAGGTCGGAGCGATGATCGCTCCGGGGGAGTCGGTCGTCCTCGTTCCGCCGGCCCGCTCGGACGCGGTCGAGATCGTGATGTCGGGAGCGAACGTCTCGAATCTCGGTGCCGGAGCTCCCGTGGCGCGACTCCGGATCCTCGGCGAGCAGGGCGAGGCGTGGAGCCGGCAGGTGACGATCGGAGAGATCGCCGACTGGGCCGCGTTCCGTTCGGGGAACGGGTTCTGGACGCGCAATCCCGTTCCGCGCCGCCCCGCGTGGCGCATCGAGGGAGGAGGGCGGAGCGCCTTCATTCGGGGAGAGGGAAGGGTCGCGGTGAGAGCTTCGAGCTCGATCCGTTCGATCGAGGTGCGGGCGGCCGGGAACCTGCCGCCGGACGCGCGGATTCTGATCGAGAGCCTCGAGGTGCCGCGCCGATGATCCCCGAGATTCCGCTTCTCGCGTCGTTCGCGCTACTGATGGCCGTCGGGCCGTACTGGTTCTTCCGCCGGACCGGGCGCCGGTATCTGGTATGGGACGTCGGCTCGTGGCTCGCGATCGGGGCGTTGATCGGCGGGGCAGGTTCGATCGGCATTGCGATCGCGCCCTCTCTCCTGCTGGCGGTGGTGATCGGAACGAAGCTCGCGGTGTTCGCGATCGCTCTCGTGCTGTTGGGGAGGGAAGAGGAGAGGTGGAGCGCGAACGCGGCGGCGCTCTTCTCGCTGGCCGTCTTTCTTCTCGTCGGGACCGAATCGCTCCAGTGGCCGCTCGACGGCGACGAGGCGTATTACGTCCTGGTCGCCGAATCGATCCTGCGCGACGGCGACCTCGATCTGAGGAACCAGTATGCCGCGCTCGAGCGCTCGATCACGGGGCGGCTCGACCTCGGTCCGCAGGCGGGAGATCCGGTCGGTCCGGGCGGCGAGGCGTACTCGAGGAACGAGCCGCTGCTGTCTCTGCTGCTGGTGCCGGGGATCGCGCTGGCGGGCGTGTGGGGGGCGATGGCGACGATGGCGCTGTGCGGCGCGCTTCTGGTTCGGGCGCTGCTCCTGCTGCTCGAGGAGAGCGGAGCCGCCCGAAGCACCCTGGTCCGCCTCTGGCCGCTGCTGGCGTTCGGTTCTCCGCTGCTGTTCTACTCGATGAGGGTCTGGCCGGAGGTGCCGGCGGCCCTCTGCCTCACCGAGGCGATCCGGTGCGCCGCGCGGCGGCGGGCGGTGGCGATGCTGCCGTGGCTGGTGGCGATGTCGCTGCTCCAGGTTCGATTTCTGGTCGTCGCCGCGACGTTCGGCGCGCTCGCCTTCGCCCGGATGCGCCCGTCGAGGCGGGTCGTCGCCGTGGCGCTGCTCGCGATCGTGATCCCGCTGGCGCTCGC
>DATKCD010000018.1:0-4112 GCA_035544735.1 Thermoanaerobaculia bacterium | reverse complement strand
TCGATCACCACGAAGTCCGGCATGATGGTCGGCCTCGGCGAGACGGCAGACGAAGTCGTCGAAACCCTCCGCGCTCTCCGCCGCGTCGGCGTCGACATCGTCACGATCGGCCAGTACCTCCAGCCGAACCGCGACAAGCTCGAGGTCGTCGAATACGTCCACCCGTCCGTCTTCGAGGAGTACCGCGCCGCCGGGGAAGCGATCGGCTTCCCGGCCGTCTTCTCCGGCCCGCTGGTCCGCTCGTCGTACATGGCCGACCGCGTCGCACATCAGGCCGCCACCGGCTGAGTCCCGGTCCGCCGGCGCGGGCGGGTAGAATCGCGCCATGCGGACGGTCATCCTCACCCTCTCGCTCCTCGTCACCCTCCCCGCAGAGCCCCTCGCGCAGGAGATCTCGTTCTCCGAGGTCGCCATCGGCCTCTCCGCTCCGATCGGCATCACGAATGCGGGAGACGGGTCGGGACGCCTCTTCGTGATCCTGCAGGCTGGAGAGATCGTGATCGTCCGGCCGGGCGAAATGCTCATCGAGACGTTCCTCGACCTCCGGCCGATCATCGCCTCCGGCGGAGAGCGCGGGCTGCTCGGACTCGCGTTCCATCCGCTCTACCGCGACAACGGCCGCTTCTTCGTGAACTACACCGATCTGTCGGGCGACACCGTCGTGGCGGAGTATCGCGTGTCCGCCGGCGATCCCGACCGCGCCGACCCCGGGTCGGCACGCGTGCTTCTCCGCATCGATCAGCCGTTCTCGAATCACAACGGCGGCGATCTCCACTTCGGACCGCGCGACGGCCGCCTCTGGATCGCCACCGGCGACGGCGGACTCGGCGGCGATCCCGGCAACCGCGCCCAGAATCCGTCGAACCTTCTCGGAAAGCTCCTCCGGATCGACGTCGACGGCGGGCTTCCGTACGCAATCCCTCCGGACAACCCGTACGTGAACGGCGGAGGCGCGCCGGAGGTCTGGGCGATCGGGCTGCGCAACCCGTGGCGGTTCTCGTTCGATCCGGCGAACGGCGACCTGCTCATCGGCGACGTCGGGCAGAACTCCTTCGAGGAGATCGACTGGCTTCCCGCCCCTCTCGAGCCGGCCAACTTCGGGTGGCGGGTGATGGAAGGGCTGCACTGCTTCAACCCGCCGTCCGGCTGCAGCACGGCGGGGCTCACGCTCCCGATCCTCGAGTACGGCCGCACGTCCGGCTGCTCGGTCACCGGAGGTCACGTCTACCGCGGGCTCCGGTCGCGCTCGTTCCGAGGAACGTACTTCTACGGCGATTACTGCAGCGGAAGGATCTGGGGCGCGCGGCAGCAGGAGGACGGGAGCTGGACGACCGAGGAGCTGGCGAACACGACCTTTCTCATCAGCGCGTTCGGAGTCGACGAGGGGGGCGAGATCCACGTCGCCGACCACCGAGGCGCGATCCACCGGATCGTGCTGCCGGACGATGGAGGGCGCCGCCGGGCCGTCCGGCGCACCCCATGAGCGAGCCGGTCTCGCAGCGCGGAGCGCTTCCGGCCGCGAAGCAGCCGATCGCGCCGGGCGCGGCGCGCGACTGGCTGCACGCAGCGGCCGCCGGCGCGATCGCCGTCGCGATCGCCTTCGCCGTGATGGATCTCGGCGGGGCCGACCTCCGCGTCCCGCTCGAGCGCCAGGGCGACGCCCTGCTCCACATCGTCATGGTTCAGGGGATGCTGGAGGAGGGATGGCCGCTCGTGATCGAGCGGGCGGGAGCGCCGGGCGCTCTCGACTTCCGCGACTTCCCCGCCGTCGACAACTTCAACCTCCTTCTGATCCGGATCGTGGCCCTGTTCGTCCGCGACGCCGCGCTGCTGGTCAACGTCTTCTTTCTTCTGACGTTCGTCCTGGTTGCCGCGTCGGGGTTCATCGTCGCGCGCCGCCTCGGCGTCTCGGTCGCTCTCTCCTACCCCGTCGCGATCCTCTACTCCCTCCTCCCCTATCACTTCGGACGCGCGATCGGACATCTGTTCCTCTCCGGGTACTACCTGGTGCCGGTCGCGGTTTTGATCGCGGTCGAGATCTCGAGAGGGAACGCCCTGCTCGACCGCGCCAGGCCGGCGCGTCTCGCGGCCGTCGTCCTCGCCTGCGTCGCCCTCGGAAGCAGCGGAATCTACTATCCCTTCTTCGCTTCTCTGTTCATCGTCCTCGCGGGGGTGACGGCGTCGCTGCTCCGGCGCAGCCGCGCCCCCTTCGGAACCTCCGCCGCGATCGCCGGAATCATCTTCGCGAGCCTCGTTTTCAATCACCTTCCATCGATCGTGAAGGATCAGCGGGAGGGGAGCCTCGGCGTCGCGAGCCGCGTGCCGGCGGAAGTCGAGTATTTCGGGTTGAAGATCTCGCAGCTCGTTCTTCCGGTGAGCGGTCACCGGCTCGAATCGCTCGCGCATCTACGGGATCGCTACAACCGCGGGCCGCTGATGACCGAGAACGACATGTCGTCGCTCGGTCTTTTCGGCGCGGCGGGGTTCGTTCTGCTTCTGGCGTGGCTCCTCTGGATCAAGCCGCCCGCACGCGAGATGAATCGCGGCGAAGGGCTGCTCCACCATCTGAGCGTGCTCAACGCCGGCGGGTTGCTCTTCGCGACCATCGGCGGGTTCGCCTCGATCTTCGCGCTCGTGATCTCGCCGCAGGTGCGGAGCGTGAACCGGATCAGCGTGTTCATCGCGTACTTCTCGATGGTCGCGGCTGCGATCGCGATCGACCGGCTCGTCGGAGGGCGCCCGCGGTGGGTCGCCCCGATCGCCGCGGCGATCATCATCGCCGCCGGCGCCCTCGATCAGACGGGCGCATCGGTCAGGCGCTTCCGCGGCGACGAAGCGTCGTTCGAGGAGTACCGCCGGTACGTCAGGCGCATCGAGGCGGCCCTCCCTCCCGACGCTTCGGTCTTCCAGCTCCCCTACTTCCCGTTCCCGGAGAACGGCGCGATCGAAGGGATCGGCGATTACGAGCCGTTCCGTCCCTACCTCGCGAGCCGCACGACGGAGTGGAGCTACGGCGCGGTGCGCGGATCGGTCGGCGATCTGTGGCAGCGGGAGGTCGCCGCGCTCGAGCCCGAGCCGATGATCCGCACGCTCGCGCAGGCGGGATTCGACGCGATCTGGATCGACCGCCGCGGCCATCCCGACCGAGCCGCCGCCCTCGAACGAGAGCTCGCACGATTCGCCGGAGCGATCCCGTTCGCGAGCCCGGACGGCGACTACGCGCTGATCCCGCTGCAGCTCGCGCGCTACCGCATCTCGAAGGAGATGGGTCGCGACGAATGGGACGCGGCCGCGCACGACGCGGCCGGACGCCTCCTCGTCTCGTGGCGCTCCGGTTTTTCCCGGACCGAGAGCGATCCGTCGGGCGAGTGGCGGTGGGGCTCGCGAAAGGGAGAGATCATCCTCCACAACCCCGGCGCGCGACCGCGGGAGGCATCCGTCCGGTTCACGATCGAGACCGGACGCGACGAACCGTCCGCGCTCGAGATCTCGAGCCCCTTCTGGAACGAGACGCTCACCCTCGGTGCCGAGCCGGTCCCGATCGAGCGGCGCGTCACCGTTCCCCCCGGCTCGCACCGCCTCCGGTTCCGATCGACGGCCGATCCGATCGACGCTCCCGCCGACCCGCGTGTGCTCGTCTTCCAGCTCCGCGACTTCCGCCTCGACACGGCCGCCGGAGGGTGAGGGTGGTCGAAAGCCGTCGTCGTCCGCGTGTGTCCTGTAACGTCGGAATCGATAGCAGATGGCGAAGGGATCGGCGTCGTGAGCGAGGCGCGCCGACGCAGGCATAGCGGGGTCTATGCGGAGGAGGCGCAACGAAGCTCACGGCGTCGAGACCGAGCCAGCTACTATTGATTCCGGCGTTACAGGACACTAGTGGACCATCCTAACCAATCCCGAAACGGGCCGCACGCGAACCGGTGACCCGTCCGAGACCTGTTCGACCTCGCGGCCGACCGGATCGTGGGCATGATTCGCCGGCTCGCGATCGATCTCACACGCGCCGGCCCGCCGCAGGACGTTCGGATCGCGTCGTGACGCGTCACCGGCGCACGAGGCGCCGGCGCGCTGAAGAGTCGAGCTCGATCGTGCTCGTTCTCCCGCCCGAGACC
>DATKCD010000017.1:0-7874 GCA_035544735.1 Thermoanaerobaculia bacterium | reverse complement strand
CGTTCCTCGCGACGGTGTGCGGCCTGGGGGCGGCGATCGCCGGGATCGGCCTCCTGCGCGTCTCGCCCTCGGCGCGGTCGCTGCAGATCATGATCAGCGTCGTCTGGATCCTCACCGCCGCCGGCGCCGTGGCATGGGGCGACCCGCGAACCTCGGCGGCGCTCATCGGGCTGCTGGCGTTCGGCTCGGTTCCCGCGGCGGTCGCGCTCTTCCATCTCACGCGCGCGTCGGTCGCGCTGCTCTTCGAGACGGCGCCGGAGCGTCGCGCCGGCCGCGCGCTCCTCGTCGTGAACGCGATCGTCGTCGCGGCGGCCCTCGTCGTCAATCCGGCGCTTCGCGCGGCGAGCAGCCGCAGTCAGCTCAAGCGGACGGTGGCCGACCTGCGCCTCATCGCGACGGCGCTCGAGGCGTATGCCATGGATCACGGCGCCTATCCGCGAGCCGGCTCGTTCGACGAGCTCGCGCCGCAGATCTCGCCGACCTACCTTCGGGACGTTCCGCGTTCCGACGCATGGAAAACGCCGTTCCGGTACGAGGCGTGGAGCGACGGAGGGGAGCCGCCGCAGCACTACGCGATCGGCAGCGCGGGAGCGGACCGGCGGTTCGCGGGTGAATCGCTGCGCGAGGGCCGGAGCGGAACGCTGGAAGATTCCGTGCGCGACCTCGTGATCTTCGATGGAGAGATCGTGCTCGGCGAAGCGCCCCCTTCTCCGGAGGCCGCTCCCGCCGGGGCGCTGGACGCCGCGACGGCGGCTTACGAAGAGCACCGGTACCGAAATGCGATTCCGCTCTACCGCCAGGTCGTCGGGTCGAATCCGGACGACGCGCTCTCCCACGCCCGGCTCGCGTTTTCGCTCGTTCAACTGGAGCGGTGGGACGAGGCGCGCGATGCGCTCGAGCGCGCGGTCGCACTCGACCCGGAGGACTGGAAGTCGCAGAACAACCTCGCGCTGGTGTGCGAGAAGCTCGACGCACTCGATGCGGGCGTGCGCGCGGCGCGGGCGGCGGTGGGGCTTCGTCCCGACGATGCCGTCCTGAGAAACACGCTCGGGTTCGTTCTGCTTCGCTCGGGCGCGTACGAAGAGGCGATCGAGCAGCTCCGGACGGCGGTCCGCCTCGACGGAACGGACGCGCAGGTGCGCCTGAACCTCGGGCGCGCATTCGCCGCGACGGGCGACCTCGCCCGGGCGCGCGCCGAGCTCGCGCGAATCGAGACGAGCGACCCGGCCGCGGCGATGGAGCTGCGGGCGGCAATCGAGGCGTCGGCCGCGGCCCCGCCCAAACGATGAAGGAGGAGGATCGAATCATGGCGACCCCGTCCCGGCATGCTCTCGTCACCGGCGGTTCCCGCGGCATCGGCCGCGGCATCACGCTCAAGCTCGCGGAGCAGGGCGTCCGCGTCGCGATCAACTACCTGAAGGACGAGCCCGCCGCGCGGGCCACGCTCGATCAGGTCGAAAAGCGCGGCTCCGCCGGCTTCATCGTGCAGGCCGACGTGAGCCGGCCCGCGGACCTCGACCGCCTCTTCGACCGCATCCGCAAGGAGTTCGGAAGTCTCGACATCTTCGTCGCGAACGCACGCCCGGAGGTCGGCGCCTTCTATCAGCCGCCGATGGCGATCGGACTCGAGCAGTTCGATGCGGCCATGGACTCGCAGGCGAAGTCCTTCCTCCTCGCCGTGCGCCACGCGGAGAAGCTCATGCCGGACGACGGGCGGGTCATCGTGATCACCTATGCGCCCGGCGGCCGGTACGGAAGCTGGCAGTCGTGGGTCGGCATGGGCGCCGCCAAATCGGCGCTCGAATCGCTCAGCCGCTACTTCGCCGTCGCGCTCGCGCCGCGCGGAATCACCGTCAACGTCGTGAGCCCCGGCTGGATCGAAGACAGCGTCCTCAATTCCCTTCCGGAGCCGGTGGTCCAGATGGTCCGCGACCACCACCGGAGCGGCTGGACGCCGATGCGCCGCCTGGGAACCCCGGCCGACATCGGCAACGCGGTCTCGCTGCTCTGCTCGGCGGACGCGGCCTGGATCACCGGTCAGCTCATCGCCGTCGACGGCGGCATGAGCCTGATGGATCCGGGTCTGCCGCTCGCGATTCAGCAACCGGAGCTGCAGGAGCCGGCCGGGTGACCATGCGCGATCGCTCTCTGTCGACCGCCTGCGCCGCTGCTCGCTCACCAGGAGGTCGTCCGAAATCTACTACCGGCCTCGTGAATGGCTTGCCGAAAGGAGACGTCATGCCTCGTATCGGAATCTTCATTCTCCTCGCCGCAACCCTGAACCTCGCCGGCGCGTGTGCGTCGACGACCGCGATGGACGAGGGTGCGATGATCGCGGCCGCGCGCGCGCTCGATCGCGAATTCGTCGCCGCATTCAACAGCGGCGATGCCGAAGCGCTTTCGCGGCTCCACTGGAACAGCCCCGATGCGGTCCTGTTCCCGCCGGGCGCTCTCGAAGCGCGTGGAATCGACGCGATCCGCCGCGCGAACGCCGCGGCCCTCGCCTCGATCCCGGGAGCGACGATCGAGCTGTTCGAGTCGCATCAGATCCCGGCCGGCGACCTCGTCATCGGCTGGGGGAAGTGGCGCCTGACGATTCCCGGCCCGGACGGTGAGACGACCGAGATCATCGGGCGCCACACCGACGTCAAGGCGATGCGCGACGGCCGGTGGGTCTACCTGCTCGATCACGCCTCCGTGCCGTTGCCGCCCCCGGAGTGATCGCGGTCGCAGTCCCGGATCACAGCGACCCTCCGGCCGCGCAGCTCGGCCGATACGGAAGGGCGGCGCGGAGGGTGTGGACCCGGCTCCCTTCCCGCGGGTCGACGCGTCGACCCGCAGCGTCCGCGCGCATCGCGCGACGCGGTTTGACCTCGTGACGGGTGCGGCACTCACTCCTCGTGCGGCTGCCACAGCTCCGTGCCGGGATAGAACGCGTACGCTCCGAACCAGAATGCGCGGTGCGAGGGGACGCGCGGCAGACGCGTCCCGGTCTGCGACGAGAGGCTCTCTTCACCGACGGTGAAGCGCTCGCCGGTGGCGGGATCGATCAGCGCGGCTCCCTCGCGCCGGAACCTGCGGCCGCCGCTTTCATAGGCGCGCTCGCCGATCAGCACGATCTCCTTTCCGCCGACGCGGTCGTGCACGAGCGCCGGGCCGCGGAGCGCGTCGACCGGATAGAGCTTCCGGACCGACCCGACGTTGACGACGAGCACCGAGTCCTTGATCGCCAGGGACGACGGCACCTTCTTCCAGACCGGAAACATGGTGTCGGGACTGGCGAGATAGCTTCCGTACGCCGCCCCCGGCCGGTAGTCGCGGACGTATCCCGTCTCGAGCGAGAGAACGCGCGTCTTCGGATGCGCGGCACGCCATTCGCGCCACGTCGTCACGGTGAGCGGGAGGACGCGGAGCGGCTCGAGCTTTTTCGCGACGAGCGGTCCGAAGACCGGCTCGCCGGTGAGCTGACTCCAGAGCGTCCCGGTCCGGCGGTCGTACATCAGTTTGTTCGACCGGTAGAGAAAGCCCGACGATCCGAACGTGTAGGTCCGCCCGTCCGAGGCCTCTCCGCCGTAGGCGATCGCGGCGCCGCAGAGCGTGCAGTAGGAGAGCGATACGGGACGGCCGCCGATGCGGTCGTTCGCCATCTCGTGCCACGCGAGGATCCGCTCCGGATAGGCGCGGGCGTCGCCGGCGACGACGACGCCGAAGACCGGCTCGTCGGGGCTCAGCCAGGTGGCGCGCGAGGCTTCGATGAACCGCGGGCGGTCGAGAGCGGGGATCCCGTCCCGGATCACGCCACCCCAGACGATCTCTTCGGGACGGATCGTTCGCGGCGCATCCTCTTTCAGGAACTCGGCGAGCGCGGGATCGATCTTCGCGACCATGCGAGCCTTGAACGCCACGTACCCGGGCGCGGGTCTGAGGTCCTCGCGGCGTCCGATCGCTTCGACCCATTTCCTGAACGAGCTTCCGTGCTTTTCCCCGAGGAGATGCTCGAGGACGGCGACGCTCTCTTCCTGACCGGCCGTGTTGTAGAACACGGCCTCCACGAGAGCGGCGGCGATGGATGGATCGTTGCGAGCGATGAGCTCGTCGCGCGCCGCCGACCGGACGGCGGCATCGCGGGAGAAGAGATCGTCGACCAGGCGGTAGAGGTCCGATCCTCCCGCGGCCGCCGTCGCGACCATCGCCGCGAGCGCGAGTCCGAGCAGGGCGCGCATGGTCGAAGAATACTCCGTCGAGGGAGAGGAGTCCGCCCGCGGCTCGCGGTCGCTATCCCCCCTGCGGGACGGCGGGGGCCGACAGTGCCGCCCTGCCGAAGTTCACGCTGAAGCGGGCGCACCAGATCGAGATCGAGCGGTGGGAGTCGAGATCGACGCCCGCGGGGATCTCGTAGGTCTGATCGCCGACGTTCCCCTTCATCGACCCGAGGTCGATGAAGCCGGCGGTCCGGACGGCGTCGTCGTCCGCGACGGCCGCCTTCACCAGATAGACGTGAACGTCGGGGCCGTTCGAGGTTCGGAAGCCGGTCAGGCGGAGCACGCGGCGATCTGCGTCGAGCTCGTAGACGCTCGCCGTGCCGAGCGTCTCGTGCGCGAGGCTCGTGAAATCGCCGCGGAGCAGCGGCCGCGGGGTCGGCGCGGGGCTCGGCGCGGCGATGACGTTAGCCTGCTGCGCCGCCGGAAACGGCTCATCGACTCTCCGGTCGATGAATGCGAGCTCGGGGCGGAAGATCGCCCAGGCCGCCGCGGCGGCGACGACGGGGGCGAGAACGGCCCATCTGGTTCCGGACGGCGAGAGTCTGCTCACGGCGCGCCTCCTCGAAATGACGATCCGGGTCGAACGCTATCCGACCTCCGCGGAAAAGGAAAGTGCCGCGGCATTCGAGAACGCGCGGTCGGATCGGTCTCGCCGTGGTCCCCACGCCGAAGGTCGTTCCGGGCGGCCGGTCCGGAAAAAGCGATCGAGCGGCGGGGGGGGAGGAATCGCCGTGCTACGATTCCGCCGTCGCTCCCGACCTCGGAGGTGCTTTCATGCTTCGTTCGCCCGCCATCGCCACGTTGCTGCTGCTGCTGCTGACCTCTTCGGCGTTTTCGCAGGAGGAGGCCGCGAAGAGCGGCTCCCCCGCCGAAGCGCCGGAGCCGAAGTCGGTCGTCACCCGTCACGAGCTCCGGATCGGCGGGCAGACCGTGCGGTACGCCGCGACGGCCGGATGGCTGATCATGAAGGGGACCGAAGGGGAGCCGGTGGCGCGCTTCGGCTACACCGCCTATACCAGGGAAGGGGTCGCCGACCCGTCGCGCCGCCCGGTGCTGTTCGCCTTCAACGGAGGCCCCGGCTCCTCGTCGATCTGGCTTCACATGGGGATCCTCGGGCCGCGGCGCGTGGTCGTGACCGACGCGGACTTCACCCCTCCCCCTCCGGTGGAGATCGTCGACAACGCCTACACGGTCCTCGACGTGAGCGACGTCGTGATGATCGACCCCGTCGGCACGGGGTACTCGAAGGTCCTCGGCAAAGCGAAGGTGGAGGACTTCTGGGGCGTCGATCAGGACATCGCCTCGGTCGCCGCGTTCATCGCGCGATGGGTCGG
Organism: Thermoanaerobaculia bacterium; assembly: GCA_035544735.1. Lineage (GTDB taxonomy): Bacteria > Acidobacteriota > Thermoanaerobaculia > Gp7-AA8 > Gp7-AA8 > DATKCD01. Next base: position 2,278 of record DATKCD010000017.1, on the reverse strand, counting down.
AGAGAACGGGCGCTGGCGCTCGCCGAAGTACGTTCTCGGGGAGAGCTACGGCGGGATCCGCGCGAGCGGGCTCGCGTACGCGCTGCAGACGACGCACCGACTGAATCTGAACGGGATCGTGCTCGTGTCGCCCTTCATGGACTTCGGCGCCGGCGTCGACGGCATCGGGAACGATCTCCCCCATGCCCTCTATCTTCCGGCGCTCGCCGCGACTGCCTGGTACCACCACGCGCTCGAAGACAGGCCGGAGAATCTACGCGATTTTCTCGAGGAGGTCGAGCGGTTCGCGATCGACGACTACGTCCCGGCCCTCCTCCGCGGGTACACGCTCGCGGAGCAGGACGCGCGCGCGATCGCCGCCCGGCTCGCGGCGTACACGGGAACGAGCGCCGACTACTGGATGCGCGCCGATCTCCGCGTCTCGCACGAGCGCTTTCTGCAGGAGCTCGCGCGCGAGGAGCGGATCGTCGCCGGAAGGATCGACTCCCGCTTCGCCGGCGGCTCGCTGAATCCGCTCGCCGAGCGGCAGGATTACGATCCCTTCTTTCCGTCCGTGGGGCCCGCATTCGCCGCGGCCTTCTTCGACTATTACCGCCGCGAGCTCGGGTTCGAGCACGAGGACGAGTACGTCGTCTCCGCCGGCGCATTTCAGAAGTGGGACTGGAAACACAGGCAGCCGGGCGCCGGATTCTGGTCCACCCCCGCGCCCAACGTCCTTCCCGACCTCGCGCACGCGATGACGATGAACCCCGGGCTGCACGTGCTCGTCCAGCAGGGCTATTACGATCTCGCGACCCCCTACTTCGTCACCGAGTACTACGTCGACCATCTCGACGTCCCGCCCGCGGCGCGCGCGCGCATCCACTTCGAGCTCTACGAGGCGGGACACATGATGTACATCCACCCGCCGTCGATGGAGAAGTACCGGGACGATCTGGTGCGATTCATCCGCGAGACCGACCGGGTGGACTGACACCGCGGCCGCTGCGGGCCGCCCGAGCCCGGAGTCGAGGCGAAATCTTTGGCGGGTCGCCGCCGTTTCCGCCGATATCTGCCATGGAGAGAAAGCGTTTCATCATCCGCTTCGCGGCCATGCTGCCGGTCGGCTTTGTGCTGATCGTCCTCCCGTCCGTGCAGACGCACGTCATTCAGCCATTCACGCAGTGGCTTGGGGCGGCGTCGGCCGTGCTGCTCGGCATCGTCGGCCATGAAGTCTCCCGCGTCGGCACGGTGATCGCCTCATCGACATTCGCGGTCGACGTCCGCAACGGCTGCAACGGGGTGGAGGCGGCCGTGATCCTGATCGCTGCGATCCTGGCCACGCCGGCACGCTGGAAGAAGAAGCTGATCGGTGTCTTCGGCGGACTCGTCGTCCTTCAGGCGGTCAATGTCGTCCGCATCAGCTCCCTCTATCTGCTCGGCTACTATGATCGCGATCTGTTCGAGCTGTTTCACTCCGCGGTCTGGCAGGTCCTGATCATCCTCGTCGCCTTCGGCATCTTCGTCTTCTGGAGCGTGAAGATTGCGTCGAGGCGCGATTTTGCGGCTGCTTCTTAGAGGCCTCGTCGGCTTCGCGCTCGGCTTCGCCCTCTGGGCCGGACTAACCGAGCCCTACAACCGCCTGGTCGCCGCGTCGGCTGAGGGAGTCATGTGGCTCTTCGAGGATCCGAACCGGACCGAGTTGCGGCCCGACGGGAGGCAGGTCGTCATCTATCGCTCCGACGTTCCGGCCGGGAGCAAGCGGCCGGGAGTTCCGCTCTACGATCTGACCTTCAACGTCATTCTGCTGACGGTGCTGTTCGCTCTCGACCGACGACCGTTTTCGGACCGGAACGTCGGCATGGTTCTGCTGAGCCTTCTGATCCTCTTCTCCACGCACGTGCTCGCCCTGATCGCCTGGGTGCAGGACCTCTATGCCAGCGCCTTCGGAGGGGCGATCAGCGAGCGCTACTCCGACCTCGAGAGATCCGTCTGGACCAACGCGATCCTCTTCTATCGCCTGGTGGGGCAATTCGCGATTCCGCTCATTCTTCGGTGGTCGCTGACGCCGGAGGGGGGTGACGCGGACCCGGCGCCGCCGGTCGCGCCGGGGGCGAAGACGCGGACGCGTCGCCGGACGTAAGGAAGGGAAGTGCTCCGCGCCGGTCCCTGGTCGGAACCGGCGCAGAGTCACCGATCAGAAGGAGAGTCGTCCGACGAGGAACAGTCCGGCACCCGCCATCAGAATCAGCAGGGCCGCCATTCCGTAGAAGCCGAGGGTCGGAATCGGCGCGGGAGG
>DATKCD010000016.1:0-55546 GCA_035544735.1 Thermoanaerobaculia bacterium | reverse complement strand
GAGTTCGAGGATCTTCGCCGCCGCAGTCGCTCGCGATCGGGACGAGCAGAAGATGCGCGACGAGCTCGGCTCATTCTGATGCTGGCCGACAACGAGCCGTATCACGTGATCAAGGCGGCTCTGGACTGCGACGGGGGCTATATCGTCCGATGGCGAGCGCGTTTTCTGGAACAGCGGCTCGCCGGGTTGTACCCCCGTCATCGGGGCAGCACGGCGAAACGGCTGACGCCCCGCATGGAAGCGAAGATCCTGGAAGCGACGCGTCGGAAACCTGATGATGGGTCTACACATTGGAGCACGCGGCGCCTGGCGAAAAAACTCGGGATCGATCACATGATGGTGGCGCGCTGTTGGGCTCGAGCCGGGATCAAGCCGCATCGGATCAAGCGCTACATGCTTTCGACGGACCCGGAATTCGAGACCAAGGCCGCCGACGTGATCGCTCTGTACGTCAATCCTCCGCAGCACGCGGCCGTAATCTCGCTCGATGAGAAGACGGCCATTCAAGCGCTCGATCGGCTCGATCCTGTGCTGCCGTTCTCGCCGGGTCGGCTCGAGCGCCACGGATTCGAGTACTACCGGCACGGCACGCTTTCGCTTTACGCGGCACTGAACGTCAAGACGGGGGAAGTGATCGGCGAGACGTGCGCGCGGCATACGACCGAGGAGTTTGTCGCTTTTCTCGGCGCCGTGGTCGCCAGTCAGCCCAAACACAAAGAAATCCACGTGATCCTCGACAACCTCTCGACGCACAAAACCAAGCGCGTCGCGCAGTTCCTCGCTGCTCATCCCCACGTGCACCTGCACTTCACGCCAACCTATTCCTCCTGGCTCAATCAGATCGAAATCTGGTTCTCCAAGATCGAACGAGATCTCATCGCGCGCGGCATCTTCACATCCGTCAAGGACCTCGCGCGGAAGATCATGACCTATATCAAAAAGCACAACCGCGACCCCAAACCGATTCGATGGACGTACACCGACCTCTCCAATCGCATTAGTAGTAATTCAGTTGTTACAAGACACTAGCCCCGGCGAGCATGCCGCAGGCGGCGTGGCGTGCGGCGCCGCCGGAGTAGCGGCGGACGATCGGGACGTCGAGCGCGGCGAGGGCGTCGCGGAACCGCGCGAGCTCGTCGGGCGCGGCGCGCCGCCAGCCGTCGGAGCGCGCATCGTTGACGTCGATCAGGTTGAGCCGGAGCGGCATGCCGCCGAAGAGCCGGCGGATGGCGTCGACCTCCTCGGCGCCGGTGTTGATGCCGCCGAGGACGACCCAGGCGAGAGTCATCCTCCCGCCGACGGCGCTCTGGTAGGTGCGGACGGCGCGGGCGAGCTCCGCGACGGGCCAGGTGGAGGCGACCGGGAGAAGCTCGCGGCGGCGCGCATCGATCGCGGACGTGAGCGAGACGATGAGGCGGTACGGCGGGCGCTCGCGCGCCATCCGCAGGATCGCGGGGACGAGGCCGACGGTCGAGATCGTGATGGCTCGCGCGGCGATCCGCCCGCCGCAGGGATCGCAGAGGATGGCGGCGGCGCGCATGACGGCGTCGTAGTTGTGCAGCGGCTCCCCCTGTCCCTGAAAGACCGCGCCGGAGACCACACCCGGCGCCTCGTCGCGCACGGCGACGAACTGCGCGACGATCTCCCATGGCTCGAGGTTGCGGCCGAAGCCGAGCCGGCCCGTCGCGCAGAACGAGCATCCCATGGCGCATCCCGCCTGACTCGAGAGGCAGATCGAGAAGCGTCCCGCTGCTTCGAGAGGGATGCGGACGGCCTCGGCCAGCGCGCCGTCGGACATCCGGAACAGGTACTTGACGAACCCGTCGGCGGGGTCAGTCGCGCGCTCGACGATCTCGAGCGGCCGGCGGTCGACGAGTCGCTCGACCGCCGTTCTCACGGCGCGCGGGACGGGACGCCCGGCGGGGAAGCCGTCGCGTCCGTGCGAGATCGCGTGCGCGAGAATCCGCCGAGACTCCCCATCGCGCACGGCGACGCCGTTCTCGCGCAGAAGGGCGACGAGGTCCTGCGGGCGCATCCCCAACAGATGCGGGCGGGCCGGCAGGGAGGCGGGAGCGGGAGCGGTCATGTTCGGTGCCGCACGAGCAGAAGCCCCGCGCCGACCAGCAGAGTCGCCACGCCGACGAGGGCGCCGATGCCGGTGTAGACGAGGCTCGACCAGAGCAGATAGGCGCAGGTCGCGACGAACAGGAGCGGCGTCAGAGGATACAACGGGACGCGGAACGGCCGCACGACGTCCGGCTCGCGCCGCCGGAGCACGAACAGCGAGACGGCCGTCATCAGGAAGAAGAACCAGAACACCGGAGCGGTGAACTCGACCATGGTCTTGAAGCCGTTCCGGGTGAGCGTTCCGAGAAGGACGAGGGCGAGGGCGACTCCCCCCTGCACGAGCAGGGCGTTGACGGGCGTGTCGCGGCGGCCGCTCCAGCGGCCGAGCCACGAGAACATCGGGAAGTCGCATCCCATCGCGAAGCTGGAGCGGCCGCCGGTGAGGATGACGGCGTTGGTGGATGCGAGGGCGCTCGCCGCGATCAGGAGGCTGATCAGCAGGGCGCCGCGCTCGCCGGCGACGATGCGCATCAGCTCGGCGCCCACGGCCGGGGAGGCGGCGATCTGCTCGATCGTCATCGTCCGGAGCAGCGCGAGGTTGAACAGCACGTAGAGCGTCGTGATGATCCCGATGCTCACCACCATCACTTTCATCATCGTCTTCCGGCCATCGCGGAGCTCGGCCGAGATGTACGCCGCCTCGTTCCAGCCGCCGTAGGTGAGGAGGACGAACACGAGGACGAGGCCGAACGCTGGCGTCATGCCACCCTCCGCCGCAGCGGCGACGGGGGGAGCCTCGGGGGCCATCAGCAGCCCCGCCGCAATCAGCAGCAGCAGGCCCGCCACCTGGGCGCTGGTCAGGGCGCGCTGCCAGTCCCGGGTCTGCCGGATCCCGATCGCGTTGAGCGCGGTCAGCAGGATGACGGCGCCCGCCGCGTAAATCGACGCGGAGAGCTCGCCGAGGGGCGCGATCTGGGTCATGTAGTCGCCGAACACGAAGGCGAGCAGAGCGATCGATCCGGTCTGGATCACGCTCATGCGCGCCCAGGCGAACAGGAAGGCGAGCCTCGCGCCGAAGGCCCGCGTGAGGTAGTGGTAATCGCCGCCCGGGTGGGGATAGGCGGTGGCGAGCTCCGCGTAGCAGAGGGCGCCGACGATCGAGATCAGGCCGCCGAGGAGCCAGGAGCCGAGGATCGCCGGGGCGCTGCCTGCGTTGGCGGCGACGAGCGAGGGCGTCTCGAAGATGGCGGCGCCGACGACGATGCCGACGATGAGGGCGATCGCATCGATCGACGCGAGAGTCGGGCGGGGACGGGGCTCCTCGGCGGAGCGGTCCCACGGCTCGGCAGGAAACGCCACGGCTCAGCTCTCGCGCCTCGCGGTCCAGCGGCGGGTCGCCCCGCCATCGATCCGCACGACTCCCTCGATCGCATTCCCGTTCACCCGTCCCTGGTAGCGGTGAGCCACCGCGCGGCCATCGACGATCTCGACGATCGTGAACGCGATCTCCTCTCCGCGGATCACCGCATCCCTCAGCGGCGAGACTCCTCCGGCGGTCCCTTCGATCTTCTGGAAGCTCTGGCGGATCGTCACCGAACGGCGCCGGCCGTTCCCCGGATCCCATCGCCAGGTCCCTTCGACCTTCGCCGGCACGATCCAGAGGAACACTTCGCTGCGGTCGGACTCGACGTGCTCGTCCGGCTCCCACTCTCCCATGGCGAAGTCGTGCGAGACGACGGGGGTCCCGGGCCGCAGCTCTTCGAGCAGCTTGGGGCGTAGCCTGAGGTTGACGCTGGTGAGCAGATAGAGGGTGACGGCGGTTGCGGGGCGGAGGTCGGCGTCGAACAGATCGCCCTCGATGAAACGGACCTTGTGGCTCACGCCGGCGCGTTCCGCGTTTTCGATGGCTTCGCGAATGCGCTCGGGATCGATGTCGATGCCGACCCCGCGCGCGCCGCGCTCCCGGGCGGCGGCGATGACGATCCGCCCGTCGCCCGAGCCGAGATCGTAGACCAGGTCGTCGCTGGTCACCCTCGCCATGTCGAGCATTCTGCGGACGATCGGCTCCGGTGTCGGAACGTACGGGACGTCGCGCTCCACCCGGCCACGCGTCTGCGGCGTCCCTCCGGGGAGCGGCGCGGACTCGGCGGCGGCGGGCACGGCATCGGCGCAGCCGGCGGCGATCAGCGTGATCGCGATCCAGCCGAGAGCGTATTTCCGATCGAGCATCGATCTCACCTCGGTGCGGATTTCCGCGAGATTCGCGGGTTGCGCGTCGATTCTGCACCATCCGTACCCGGCCGCGTCGTTCTTTCCGGCTCCCGGCGCGGGGTGTAGCGGGAAAGTAACGGCCCGGTGGAGAGCCTCAGACGGCCCGAGGCATCTCGAGGGAGGGGACTCCCCAGAGGAAGCCCTGGCCGAAGTCGACGCCGAGCTCGCGGAGAACGCGCAGGTCCGCCTCGGTCTCGATCCCTTCGGCGACGACTTCGGCGTCGAGCTTGCGGGCGATGGAGATGAAGCGGCCGAGATGTCTGCGGGCGCGCTCGTCGCGTGCGATGCCCCGGACGCATCGCTTGTCGATCTTGACCACGTCGGGCTCGAGCAGGACGAGGCTCTCGAGATGGCTTCTGCCGAATCCGACGTCGTCGCAGGCGATGCGGAGCCCCGAGGCGCGTACGGACTCGACCCGTCGCTGCAGCCGCGGCATGTCGCACGACATCTGCTGTTCGCTCAGCTCCAGGCAGTAGAGCCGCGGATCGGCGCCGAACAGATCGAGGAGCTCGTGGGTGCCGAGCCTCATGAGCGTCGTCGGAAAGATGTTGAGGTGTCGCCGCACGGTGCGTGGAAGCGATTCGCTCAGACTCACGCAGGTCCGCAGGCACTGATGATCGGCCAGGGTGAGCAGGTTCCGCTCCGCGCAGAGCCGGAAGACCTCGTCCGGAGCCTCGACGCGGCCGTTGGTGAAGCGGCTGAGGAGCTCGAAGCCGGAGACGGTCAGATCGGACAGACGGAAGATCGGCTGGAGGACCGCATGGACGCCGCGGCCGCGGCGGAGATCTTCGCAGATGGTATCGAGCCAGCCGGCCGGTCCGAGGGGCGTCCCCTCGCAGCAGACACGGTTTCGGCCTCCGTCCTTCGAGAGACGGAGAAGCGAGTGCATGCGGGCGATGAGGGCATCCAGACTGGTCGTTTCCGATCCGATCAGAAACCCCGCGACCGAGCCGGTGACGCTCAGAACTCGACCCGAGGCATCGAGGGCGGCCGAAGCGACGGCGAGCCTGAGGCGCTCGCCGATGGTCTCGAGCTGTCCGGGGACGGCGCGGGGAAGAATGGCGAGGAACTCGTCGCCTCCGATGCGGCCGAGGGAGTCGCTCGGCCGGAGGGTCTCGTGCAGGCGCGAGGCGATCTCCACGAGCAGCACGTCGCCGACGGCATGGCCGTGCTCGTCGTTGATCCGCTTGAAGTGGTCGAGATCGATGAAGAAGGCGAGCGCTTCGATGCCTTCCCGCTCGACGCGGTCGACGCAGTTGGCGAGCGCTTTCTCGAGCCCGCGCCGGTTGAACAGTTCGGTGAGTGGATCGAGCAGCACCAGCCCTTCGAGCCGGTCGTTGGCAGCCTGAAGCTTCCTCGCGAGCGTCGAGAGCTCAGTGCGGCTGCGGCTCCGCTCGATCGCGTAGCGGATCGCCCGGTTCAGAGCATGCCGGTCGAACGCCCCCTTGATCAGGTAGTCCTCGGCGCCGTGATGCAGCGCCCGGGCCGCGAGCTGCTCGTCGTCCCGCCCCGTGACCACGATTACCGGCAGCGCCGGCGCCGCGCGCTCGATCACGTCCAGCGCCTCCAGCTCCCGCGCGTCCGGCAGCCCCAGATCCACCAGCGCGAGATCCACCTCCGAGCTCGCGAGCTCCTCGAGTGCGCGTTCCACCGTCGCCACCCACGTCGAGGCGAACGGTGTCGGCGACGCATCGAGAAACAGGCGAAGAAGGCGCGCGTCTCCCCGCTCGTCTTCTACGATGAGGATGCGCATCGTTTTGCCGTCCCGCACCATCGCACGACCGTCCTCTTCCGAGCGTGCAGCCGGGATGCCGCGACGACGTGACGCGGATCACGAGTCCGGCCGTTTTGTGATGCGGATCACGAGATTGGTCCGACTTTTCCGTGGATGAGGCCGGAACGGTGGGGGTGTGGGTTTCCATTCACAGCAGCTCGCGCAGTCGCGCGTAGCCGCTGCGGCTGACCGGGAGCCGGGCGCCGTCGCGGAGGATGGCGACGCGGCTGTCCCTGGCATAGAGCTCGACGCGCTGAAGGCGGTCGAGGTTGACCTCGTCACTGCAGTCCCGGCGTCGTCGGGCGGCGCCGCCGGCGCACGATCGTGAACGCCGCGGCGCCGGCGATCGTCAGGAGGGAGATGATTCCACCCCAGCGGAACGAGAGAGGATCGTAGCGAAGCTCGACGTGGTGCGTTCCCGGCTCCAGGTGGAAGCCGAGGAATGCATGATTGGCGCGGCGGAGGGGGATGCGCCGGCCGTCGTCGTAGGCGTGCCATCCATCCCATGCGACCTGGGAGACGACGACCCAGCCGGCGCGCTCCATCTCGACGTCGAGGTCGAGGCCCGACATGCCGCGGGTAGTGACGCGAACCGTGCCCGGTCCGTTCTCGATCTCTCCGGGGGCGGCTCCCCCGGAGGGATGGGCGATCCAGCTCCGGACTCCGAAGTCGCGCTCCTCGCGCATCTCCTCGAGGACCAGAGGCGGTGGGATGTTGATCCGCACGCGCGCCGGGACGAAGGCGCGCCCGATAGGCCGCTCGATCTCGAGCAGGGTCATTCCCTTCGGTTCGGAGACCAGGCGCCATCCCTCCGGCGCGAAACGCCGGTCGGGCGGAGCGATCGCCCAGCGGACGTTGAGGAAGCGGACGAAGGGACTGGTCAGGTCGGTCACGACGTTGAACGAGACCGGCTGCTCGGTCGACCAGATCGGGATCGTCTCCGCGAACTCCCGGTGCGTCATCGCCTGATACCCGCGCACGTCCTGCAGTCCGTACATCGCCGGGGTCTGCGGGATGAGGGTGAAGTACTGGCCGGCGACGCGCCAGGGCTCGCCTTCGCGGGGAAGGAGCTCGAGTCCGTCGAAGGGGGGGTAGAACGCGCGCCGCGCGACGGTCGGAACCTCGTCGCCGATCTCGAGCGCGCGCTGGCCGAGGAAGAGAAGCATCAGGAGGACGAAGCCCTCGCGCGGCAGCTTCGCGAGGAGAAGCGCGAGCGCGGCCAGCGCGAGCGGTACGAGATGGAACCCGCTCTCCCGCGCGAGAAACGCCGCCGACAACCCTCCCTCCCGCATCGCAGGCCACATCGCCGCGACCGCTCCCCCCAGCAGCACGAGAGCTCCGAGAGTGAGGCGGGCCGGAAGCCGGTTGTCCGCCAGCTCCATCCACGCATCAACCCCGAACGCGGCGAGCGTCGCCAGAGCAAGCAGGGCCGCCGCCACCAGCCGGTCGTTGATCGCGATGTCGAACAGCGGCAGCTTCGCGAGCAGATCGCCGACGACCGGAGCGTCGACCCCCGCGAGCCAGCCGAATAGCAGAAGACCGAGCATCAGCCAGCGCTCCGGTGCCCGCGAGCGCCAGAGCCCGAGCATCGCGATCGGAAAGACGAGGCTCCCGGGATAGCTCGTCACCGGAAGCGGGTGCGCCGGCGCCGCCGGGATCATCTCCTCCCGCGCCCAGCCGTAGCGGAACGGAACGACGTTGGTCACGAGGCGGGCGCCCGCGATCGCCGGTGGAACCGAGCGCTTCGCTCTCGCGAAGACCTCGCTGCGGTGGAAGTGCTGCATGGTCTGCGGCAGCGCCTCGGTGATCGGCAGAAGGAAGACGGCGGTTGCGCCGAGGGCGAGCGCGCCGGCGAGAACGGCGCGCGAGACGACCCGCGTCACGCCGGGCGGCCGGACCGTGGCCAGCTCCCACACTCCGTAGATCGCTCCGATCGCAACCAGGTGCAGCACGCTCTCCGGATGCCCCGCGAAGATCGCCAGCGCGAAGCCGCACGCCAGCAGCAGCGTCGAGGACCAGTCCCGCCGGCGTACCACCCGTCGCACGCCGAGCAGGATCAGCGGCAGCCATCGGAACGTCACCCCCAGCGGCCATTCGAGGAAGAAGACCATGAAGTCGCCGAACATCCAGACGGCAGCGCCGAACAGCGATCCCTCCTCGCGGGATCCGATCTCCCGAAGCCAGCAGAACATCCAGAGGCCGCCGAGAAAGAGATGGATCGCCGCGAGGAACGTCAGGGCGTCGGGGAAGGGGATCAGCATGCTCAGGAGCTGGAACGGCTCCCACGGGCTCGACTGTGCGGAAGCCGCCAGGATGTCCCCCGCATAGAGATAGGGATTCCAGAGAGGCCACTCTCCGCCGAGCCACGCCTCGCGCGCCGCCTTCTTCCACGGAATGATCTGCGTGTAGAGGTCGGAGAGGGTCCCGTTGTGGATCCGGTCGATGCCGTATTCGGGGCGCTCCTCCCGGAGCGGAGAAGCCATGTACGGCAGATCGACCGGAGCGTAGACCGAGCCGGTCAGCAGGGCCGGCCCGGTCAGCAGAAGTGGGAGCAGCGCGAGAAGGATCGCGGTTCGGCGCCCGAGCGGCACGAGAAGGCGGTGCGCGATCCAGAGGCAGCCCGCGGACGCCGCGGCGTAGAGGATCGCGCTCATCGGAGACCCGGAATCACCGCGGCATGGTAACGGGCCGGGCGCCGGCCCGCCACCCGGCGGGGGGGCCTCGAGGGAGCAAAAAGGGTCGAGTGGAGCTCGCGCTTCTCAGCGGCGGCTGCGGAGGGCGAGAACGAGAACGAGGATTCCTCCGCCGATCAGGACGGCGCTGATGGCGGGATGGACGGTCTCGCGGCTCACCGTGCGGATCCCGATCTCCGCCTCGCCGATCTCGAACCCGTGCGTCTGCTGCCGCGGGATCGGAACGAAGAGCGAGGCGATCCCGAGGCCGATCAGAAGGATCGCGGCGATGAGAGGTGCCTGCCGGCGCATGCGGCGATTCTAACGGAAGCCGCGGTCCGGGACGAAGGCGATCGCGGTACCGCTCTCAGCGCGTCGGCGGCGGGATCGGCGGGCCGTCGGGGATGTAGGGCTCGTACGTGATCCCGCTGGTCTTCTGCGCGAACTCGGCGCGGATCGCGGCGACGTTTCCGGGGTCCCGATAGAGGTCGATCATCGTGGCGGCGAGCGCCTTCGCGGCGTGGATCATTCCCTTGTGACCGATCGACATGCCGCCGCAGGCGACGACGGGCCAGGCGTGCCACGGCGCGCCGGTCGGCGCCGTGGTCACGGAGACGTGAATCGTCGGGACGTTCCAGCTCACGTCGGCGACGTCGGTCGAGCCCCCTTCGGGGAGGCCGGGGTTCTCGTCGAACGGCTTGACGGCGGTGAGCAGCCCCTTCGGCTCGACCCCGGTCTCGCGCTGGATCGCGCGGGCGAACTCCTGCTCGTCCGGAGTGAACCGGAGCGGGCCGAGCCATTCGAGGTTGCGATGGGCGATCCGCTGACCTTCCATGTTGACGAGCATCTCCCAGTCGCCGCCGTTGACGCTCACCGAAGACTCGACGCCGGCGGCGAGGGCGGCCCCCTCGGCCATGGATCGGACGCGCTGGAGCATCTCGTCCACGACTTCGCGTCTGACGTCCCGCAGCCACATCCACGCCTTCGCGTACTCCGGGACGACGTTCGGCACGTCGCCCGCCGAAAGCACGACGTAGTGCATCCGGGAGGTGGGGCGAACGTGCTCGCGCATCATGTTCGTCGCGAATGTGAAGATTTCCAGTCCGTCCGCGGCGCTCCGACCGTTCCACGGATCGAATGCGGCGTGCGCGCTCCTTCCGCGGAACTCGATCGTGAGATCGACCAGCGCCTGCGAGCTCTTCGTGTCGGATGCGATCTCATCGGACGGATGCCACGCCAGCATCACGTCGACTCCGTCCATCACTCCGTCCCGCACCATGTAGATCTTCCCGCCGACCGCTTCTTCCGCCGGCGTCCCGAAGAATCGCAGCGTGCCGCGGAATCGCCCCGCCGCCATCAGCTCTTTCACCGCGATCGCGGCACCGAGGCTTCCGACCCCGAACAGGTTGTGCCCGCAGCCGTGGCCTCCCGCCCCCGCTTCGAGCGCCTCCCGCTCCGGCTGTGCCTTCTGCGAGATCCCGGGGAGCGCGTCGTACTCCCCCATGATCCCGATCACCGGCGAGCCCGAGCCGTACTCCGCCACGAACGCGGTCGGCATTCCCGCAACGCCGCGCGTGACGCGAAATCCTTCGGCCTCCGCCCGGTCGGCGAGCGCCTCCGACGATCGCGTTTCCTTCAGCGCGGTCTCCGCGTAGCGCCAGATCCGGTCGCTGAGCTCGATCAGCGAGTCGCGTTGGCTCTCGATCGTGGCCGCGGCGGCCCGCTTGTCGGCCTGATGCGGAGTCCGGGTCGACGTCTGCGCGCCGCCACTCGGCGCCAGAGCGAGCGTCGCAACGAGAACCGCCGGAATCATTCGCTTCATGATGGTCGCGGATGATAGCACCGCAGGCTCGCCCGCCGGGCGAGGGGAGCTACCGGAGATGACGTGAAGCGGCTTCGATCGCCTCCTCCAGCGCCTCGGCCTTCGTCCTTCCCGAGCGCACCGGCGGGGCGAGCGAATGATCTCCCTGCTCGATCCATACGATCGTCAAGGCGGGGGAGAGAGGGAGCCGGACGACTTCGTCGCGATTGCCGAGCGAGTCGCGCGTCCCCTGCACGATCAGCGTCGGCGTCCGGATCGACTCGAGATGCCCCGTGCGGAGAGCCTGCGGCCTGCCGGCCGGATGGAAGGGATAGCCGAAACAGACAACCCCGTCGACGCCGAGCTCGTCCGCGACCATGGTCGCCATCCGTCCTCCCATCGACTTGCCGCCGAGGAAGAGGCGACCCTCGCCGCGCCATTCGCCGACGACCGTCCGCCAGGTGTCGAGCAGGATCGCCGTGCGGTCGGGAGGACGCCGCTTCCCTTCGCGTCGCGCCGCCATGTACGGAAACTCGAAGCGGATGACCTCGACCCCCCGCGCACCGAGACCGACCGCGACGTCCCGCATGAAGGGAGAGTCCATCGGTGCTCCCGCGCCGTGGGCGAAGAGGAAGCGCACCCCCTCGGAAGGGCCGTCGACGAGGAACTCCATGGCGAGACGATATCGCAACGTGCGGGGGGTGTGGGGCTTCGGGCTCGGGGGAGGGAATCCTTTGACCCCCCCGGGGGCGAGCGGGACGCCCGCTCCACACCACCTCGGCGGGGGCGTGAGATACAATTCGGCCTCCATATTCGGAGGTGATCATGAAGATTCCATTTGGCTCGCTCATCGTCACCGCGGCGGTGCTCGCTCTCGCCGCTCCCCTTTCGGCCGGCGCCTTTCCCGAGGTGGGGAAGGCGGCTCCATCGTTCACTCTGATGAGCGACGAGGGGAAGGAGGCGAGCCTGGCCGACTTCCGCGGCAAGTGGGTCGTCCTCTACTTCTATCCGAAGGACTTCACCGGCGGCTGCACGCTTCAGGCGAAGAACTTCCAGCGCGATCTCGCGAAGTACGGCGAGAGGAACGCGATGGTGGTCGGCGTCAGCGTCGACAGCGCCGAGTCGCACAAGGAGTTCTGCGAGAAGGAAGGGCTGAGGTTCACCCTGCTGTCGGATCCGGAGGCGAAGGTCTCGGAGCGCTACGGCTCGCTCATGGAGTATCAGGGGGCGAAGCTGTCGGCGCGAAACACGTTCCTCATCGATCCCGAAGGGAAGCTCGTCCGGATCTTCGAGAAGGTGAAGCCGTCCGGGCACAGCGAGGAAGTTCTGACGATTCTGGCCGAGCTTCAGAATCGGTGACGCCCGCCCGCAAGCGGGGCGGTTCAGGCGTGGATGCCGGGCGCTTCGCGGCCGGTGGAGGCGACGTAATCGAGGTAGGAGCCTCCGTAGGTGACGGGGCGGCCGTCGGATTCGCCGGCGAGCTCGAGCACGCGGGTCGCGAGGCCGCGGAGGAAGGTCCGGTCGTGGGAGACGAAGAGCATCGTCCCCGGGTAGCCGGAGAGGGCCTCGACGAGCATCTCCTTGGTGGCGAGATCGAGATGGTTGGTCGGCTCGTCGAGCACGAGAAAGTTGGGCGGATCGAGCAGCATGCGCGCGATCAGGAGCCGCGACTTCTCGCCGCCCGACAGGGCGCGGACGCGCTTGTCGACCTCGTCGCCCGAGAACTGGAAAGCGCCGAGCAGGCTGCGCAGCACGCCGATGCTCTCGAGCGGAAAATCCTTCTGCATCTGCTCGAAAACTGTCAGGGCGGGGTCGAGCAGATCGAGCGACTGCTGGGCGAAATAGCCCATGCGGAGGCTCGCGCCGAGGCGCACCGAGCCGGCGTCCGGCTCGATCGCGCCCGCGACCATCTTCAGCAGGGTCGATTTGCCGGCGCCGTTCCTTCCCATGACGCACCAGCGCTCGCCGCGCCGGACGTGAAACCCGAAGTCGCGATAGACGGCCTTCGGTCCGAACGACTTCCAGACCCCGTCGAGCGTGGCGACGTCCTCTCCCGATCGGGCGGGTGAGCGGAAGTCGAACTTCACGACTCTGCGGCGGCGCGGAGGCTCGACGCGCTCGATCTTGTCGAGCGCCTTGACGCGGCTCTGCACTTGCGCGGCCTTCGCCGCGTTCGCCGAAAACCGGTCGATGAACCGCTGTTCCTTCGCGAGCATCGCCTGCTGCCGCGCGAATGCCGCCTCCTGATTCGCTTCCCGCAGAACACGCTCGCGCTCGTAGAAATCGTAGTTCCCCGAGTACGTCAGGATGTCGCCGCCGTCGATCTCGAGAACCTTCGAGACGACGCGGTTCATGAAGTCGCGATCGTGCGAGGTCATCAGCAGCGTCGCCTTCGACGTCTTCAGGTAGTTCTCCAGCCAGACGATCGATTCGATGTCGAGATGATTGGTCGGCTCGTCCATGAGGAGGACGTCGAAGTTCCCGAGCAGCACCTTCGCCATCGCGACGCGCATCTTCCACCCGCCGGACAGCTCGCCGACGTCGCGGTCGATCTGGTCGTCCTCGAGGCCGAGGCCGTGGAGGACTTCGCGCGCCTTCGCCTCGAGCTCGTAACCCCCGAGGTGCTGATACTCCTCCTGAACGCGACCGAAGCGCTCGAGGATCTTCTCCAGCCCGCCGGCCCGGGCGGGGTCGCTCATCGCCGCCTCCAGCTCGATCAGTTCGTGATGCAGATCGCCCGCCCGCCCGCTCCCCGCGATCGCCTCGTCGAGCACCGGGCGGCCCGACATCTCCTCGATGTCCTGGCGGAAGCAGCCGACCGCGGTCTTCTTCGGGACCGAGATCGTCCCGTCGTCGGGCTGCTCCTCGCCCAGGATCATCCGGAACAGAGTCGTCTTGCCGGAGCCGTTCGGTCCGACCAGGCCGACTTTGTCGCCCGGATTGAGCTGGAACGACGACTCGACCAGCAGGATCTGGCGGCCGTACTGCTTGCTCACGGCGGTGAACGAGATCACGGCGGTGCAGAACCATCCGGCGGCGCTGCGGCTTCCCGGCTCCGGGTCGAAATACATCCGGGTCGTTGCGGAACCACCGCCCGCCGGGGATGAAATCCCCGGCCACATGGGCGAGAACGGCCCTCGCGCTCCCGGGGATGGAACGCAGACGCAGAAGGCAGAAGGCGCTGGCTCATATCGCCGGGGATTTCATCCCGGGCGGGAGGGTGGTGGCGGGTTGCTCTTGCGGCCCGCGGCTCTCCGTGGTCGGAGGCGAGGAGGGGGCCGGTGCTCGTTCTGGTGCGGCTGGACTAAGATGGGCGGAAACGCGTCGTTGCGGGGTAAGGAGGTCGTCATGCGCAGGTGGCTCGGCTCGCTCGTCTTCGGTCTCCTTCTGCTGCCCGCCCCGGGGACGGCGCAGCTCGTCTCGTCGGGGAACATCGTCGGGCGGGTGGTCGACTCGGCCGGCGAGGCCCTTCCGGGCGTGGCGGTCACGACCACCGGCGTCGGCGCGGCGCGGTCGACGGTGACGCGCGGGGACGGCCGGTACCGCATCCCGAATCTCTCGCCGGGAAGCTATCGGGTCAGAGCGGAGCTCGCGGGATTCAGCGCGATCAGCCGCGCGGCGACCGTGATGGTCGGCGCGAACACCGAGATCGATTTCACGCTCAGGCCAACGATCGACGAGTCGATCACGGTCAGCGGAGAGTCGCCGCTGCTCGATGTGCGGAAGAGCGGCACGGGCGCGAACGTGACCGGGATCGAGCTCGAGAACGTGCCGACGGCGCGCGATCCGTGGGTCGTGCTCCAGAGCGTCCCAGGGATCCTGGTCGACCGCGTGAACGTCGGCGGCAACGAGAGCGGACAGCAATCCTACTTCGTGTCGAAGGGAGTCGAGCGCCACCAGACCGAGTGGAATCTCGACGGCGTCACGGTCACCGAGATGCAGGCGACCGGGAGCTCGGGCTTCTATTACGACTTCGAGTCGTTCGAGGAATTCAACGTGACCACGGGAGGATCGGACCCGAGCATCAAGACGCCGGGGGCGCAGATCAACATGGTGACGCGCCGGGGAACGAACGAGCCGCGCGGCTCGGCGCGCTATCTGTTCACCGACCACGGTTATCAGGCGGACCCGACCGTCCCGCCCGAAGCGCGCGACTATCTCGAGCAGGGAAACTCGATCGACCGGCTCGAGGAGCTCGGTCTCGAGGCGGGAGGCCCGCTCCTCCGCGACCGACTCTGGCTCTGGGGCGCGATCGCCCGAAACGAGATCGCCAACGCCGTCAACGACGGCGTCGTCCCGACCACACTCGAGAGCGTCAACGCGAAGCTCAATGCCCAGCTCGTCGAGAACAACAGTGCGAGCCTCTTCTACATGTGGAACGACAAGCAGGTCGAAGGGCGGGGCGCGACGCTCAACTCGCCTCTCGATGCGGCCCGCGATCAGTCCGGACCGGGCAACGTCTTCAAGCTCGAGGACACGCACGTCTTCTCTCCCGACTTCTACGTCAGCGGAATGGTCGGGATCATCGACAACGGCTTCAGGCTCGAGGGACGCGGCGGCGAGGTCGAGCCGTACTGGGAAGGGCGCAGCGGAGTGGATCCATGGGATCGCGGATGGCGCCTCAACAACCGCTTCTTCGAGCAGGACGTGCCGCAGGACCAGGTGCGCCTCGACGCCTCGACCTTCTTCGAGACCGGCGCCTGGAGCCACGAGCTCAAGGCGGGCTTCGGATACCGCGACACTCCGGTCGAGTCGTGGGTCATCTGGCCGGGGAACATGAGCTGGGGCGAGTTCTACGAATTCGACAGCCTGGCGGGGCTGTCGCGTCCCGGCCATCCGGTCTACGGCGCGGAGTACACCGAGCTCCACGCGGGCGATACGGTCCTGCTGGGCGACCTGACCCTGCAGGGAGGGCTGCGCTGGGATCGCCAGAGGGCGCGCAACGAGCCGAGCAGCGTTCCGGCGAATCCGGTGATACCCGACATTCTCCCTGATGGGCATTTCCCGGGCGACGAGCGAGCGCTCGAATGGGCGAGCATCTCGCCGCGCCTCGGGGCGACGTACGCCGTCGGTGACGATCGGCGCACTCTGGTCCGCGCCGCCTACAACCGCTACGTCGACCAGCTCGGCTCGAGCGACGTCGGCCCGCAGAACCCGTTCTACAACGACCAGGTCCTCTACTACTACTGGGAGGACGACAACGGCGACAAGCGCGTGCAGCGAGAGGAGATCCTGTTCGAGTACGGGCTCTACAGCTGGTACGGAATCGACCCGAACGATCCCGATGCGTCGATCTCGACCAGCCGCATCGACTACGGCATGGATCCCACGAGCACCGACGAGATCATCCTCGGCATCGAGCACGAGCTCGTTCCGGCCTTCACGGTCGGGCTCAACTACACGCGCCGGATCCGGAAGGACTTCGTCTGGCAGCAGTACGAGAAAACCCGAGGCGCGGGCAATTTCTACACCTCGGCCGACTGGGAGCTCGCCCCCGACCGGATCGAGGGAACCCTCCCCGACGGACGGCCGTACTCGGTTCCATACTGGGTGCTGCGCGAGGGGGTGGAGGTGCCGGTCTACTCGGTGCTGACCAACCGGCCCGATTACGAACAGAGCTACGACGGGCTCGAGCTGGTGGTCACGAAACGGATGTCGGCGGGATGGATGATGCGGGGCAACGTCTCGTGGCACGACTGGACCCAGCAGGTGGGGCCGCGCGGGATCCAGGATCCGAACCGGCTCCTGCAGGGGGACGGCTGCTTCACCTGCGACGGGTCGGTGGTCGCCTCGAGCTCCGGCGTGGACGGCTACCTCAATTCGCGGTGGTCGGCGGCGCTCAACGCCGTCCACCAATTCCCGTGGGAGCTGACCTTCGGAGCCGCTCTGACTGCGCGCGAGGGCTACATCATCGGCTATCACCGGCGTGAGCGGATCGACGGTGAACGAAAGCAGATTCTCGTCGCCGACTTCGATGCCTTCCGCCTCCCCGACCTGTTCCAGATGGACCTCCGTCTCGCGAAGGACTTCCGGCTCGGCCGCGGCATCGGATTCCAGCTCGCCCTCGACCTGTTCAACGCAACCAACGAGCGGAACGTCCTCTGGCGCGGATACGAGCTCTTCCCCGACCTTCCGGACGGATTCGACCCCGACGGCGCCCGCGTCTCGAGGATCCAGAGCCCGCGCCTGTGGCGATTCGGCGGACGCATCACCTGGTGAGCCCGGGCGTCGAGCGTCGGACGCGAAACTCGACCGCGCGGCACGACCGGGAGCCCGGGTTTGATCAGGGTGCGAGGCGCTCGACGATCCAGCCGTCGCGATTCCTCGTATAGAGGAAGCGGTCGTGCAGCCGGTCGTCCTGGTTGTGCCAGAACTCGATCGAGCGCGGGACGACGCGGAATCCTCCCCAGTGCGGAGGACGCGGGATGGCGCGTCCTTCGAATCTGCGGATCAGCTCCTCGGCCTTCGTCTCGAGGACGCGACGGTCGGGGATCGTCGCGCTCTGGTCCGATGCCCACGCGCCGATCTGACTCCCGCGCGGGCGCGTGGCGAAGTAGACGTCGGACTCCTCCGCGCTCACCCGCTCGGCGCGTCCTTCGATCCTGACCTGGCGACCGAGCGGCGGCCACCAGAAGCAGAGCGCCGCGTCGGGCCTCGCCTCCAGCTCCCGCGCCTTGCGGCTGAGGTAGTTCGTGAAGAACGCGAACCCGCGCTCGTCGAAAGTCTTGAGGAGAACCACGCGCGCCGACGGCCGCCCCTCCGCGTCGACCGTGGCGAGCGTCATCCCCTCCGAGAGCGGGAGCTGCGCGTCGACCGCATCCTGAAACCAGCGGGCGAACTGGCGGATCGGGTCGGGATGGAGGTCGGATGCCTCGATCGGCCGCATCGCCCGGGATGCTAACCCAAGTGTGGCGAAGGGCGGGGGATGGGGGCGGAGGGCTTTCAAGAATCGATCATGAGAAAATGTGATGTAAAATAGTGATGAAATGGCGGTGCGATGGCGATGCCCTCGCTGCGGGTGCGGGACGGTCGAGAGCGACCCGTTCTTCGGCGAGGCGGTCCGGTGCGGCGGGTGCGGGGAGGAGATCGACCGGCGCGAGGTCCTCTGCATCGTCTGCGACGAGCCCGACCCGCTGCGACGCCGCGGCACGGTGCACGTCGAATGTCGCGGCTGCGGCGAGCGGCAGATGATCTTCGCGGAGGCGCCTGCCGCCCCCTGATCGCGCGGGATGACGGCGCGGGCCGGCCCGGTTCTCAATCTCCGATGAGCGACGGTCCTCGGGATCGCGGGTATCTGCGGCGCGGCGATCCCGGCTGGATCGCGAGCGCGATCGAGCGGGCGTCTTTCGTGCTGCTCCGGGAGGACCGGCTCGTCCTGGGCGGAGGCGAGCGATCGCCGATCCTCTGGAAGAATCCCGGGGTGCCGATCGATCCCGCCGAGGCTCGGTTTCTCGGGGGGACGGACGAGGAGCCGCTGTTCGGCCTTCGAATCGACGAGGCGACGTGGAAGGAGCTGAGCGCGACGCGGCGCGCGCAGCTCGCGGGGTGGCGCCAGCTCGTCGGAGAGTTGCACATCCCCGACGCCGATCTGGCGGCGCACGCGCTGTCGCTCGAGCGGTGGCACGAGCGAAGCCGCTTCTGCGGCCGGTGCGGGTCGCCGGCGATCGCCGAGGAGGGAGGGAACAGCCGTCGCTGCTCGCGCGAGGGATGCGAGGGACGCGAGTTCCCCCGTACCGACCCGGTCGTGATCGCCGTCGTCGTCAACGGCGAGCGCTGCCTGCTCGGGCGCCACAACCGCGCGCGCTCCGCCGCGATGTTCACCGCGCTCGCGGGATTCGTCGAGCCGGGTGAGTCGGCCGAGCAGGCCGTCGTCCGTGAGATCCGGGAAGAGGCGGGAGTGCACGTCGGGCGCCTCCGCTATTTCGCGTCGCAGCCGTGGCCCTTCCCGCACTCGTTGATGCTCGGCTTCCACGGCGAGACCTCCGACGAGCAGATCCGCATCGACCCGGTCGAGCTCGCGGAAGCGCGCTGGTTTTCGCGCGAGGAGATCCTCGCCGGCACCGTCCCCATCCCCCCTCCCTATGCCATCGCCCACCAGCTCATCATGAGCTGGGCGTCTCGGGCGTCTCGGGCGTCTTGAGCGTCTAGGGCGTCTTGGGCGTCTTGAGCGTCTGGAGCGTCTTGGGCGTCTAGAGCGTCTGGAGCGTCTGCGGCGTCCAGCTCGTCTGCGGATCCGTCAGGCGTTCTAGTGGACTGTAACGGTTGAATCGCCAGTAATGCGATTGATGACGTTCGTATAGGTCCATCGGATCGGCTTGGGCGCTTTGTTGTAGGACTTGATGTATCTCACGATTTTGCGACGAAGGTCGTTAACCGAAGTGAAGATTCCGCGAGCGATCAAGTCGCGCTCGATTTTCGAGAACCAAATCTCAATTTGATTCAACCAGGAAGAGTAAGTCGGCGTGAAGTGGAGATGCACGTTCGGATGGGATGCCAGGAACTCGTGGACCCGCTTCGTTTTATGAGTCGAGAGATTGTCGAGAACGATATGGATTTCTTTGCGTTTCGGCTGACTGGCGACCACCGCACCTAGAAAGGCGACGAATTCCTCGGTGGTGTGCCGACGACAGGTCTCGCCGATCACTTCACCGGTTTTGACGTTGAGTGCTGCATAGAGTGAAAGGGTACCGTGTCGGAAGTATTCAAATCCATGCCGCTCGAGCCGTCCGGGAGACAGAGGCAGGACAGGATCCAGACGGTCCAAAGCCTGAATCGCGGTTTTCTCATCGAGCGAGAACACGACAGCATGCTGCGGAGGATTCACATACAACGCGATCACATCCGCGGCCTTGGTTTCGAAGTCCGGATCATTGGACAGCATGTAGCGCTTGATCCGATGCGGCTTGAGGCCGGCCCGCGCCCATGTCCGGGCAACTTTCATATGATCAATCCCAAGCTTGCGAGCCAATTTTCGTGTGGTCCAATGGGTCGACCCGTCATCCGGTTTACGACGAGTCGCGTCGAGAATCCTCGCTTCCATTCGGGGCGTGAGCTTCTCCGGCTTTCTGCCGCGATAGCGGCTATAGAGCCCCGCGAGCCGGTCCGAGAGGAAGCGGGCCCGCCACCTGACGATATACCCATCGTCACAGCCAAGAGCCGCCTTGATTTCACGATATCCCTCGCCGGCTGCAAGCATCAGAATGAGCCGTGCCCGTCGAGTGTCCTCAGCGCGGCCCCCTCGCAAGCGAACACGGCGCTGCAGCTCCGTTTCTTCCTCAGTGGAGATGATCAACGGCGGTTTTGTGCGCATGAAGCATTATCGCACATTTCTATTAAAACGAATGTTACAGGACACTAGTGGACTGTAACGTCCGGCGCTACAGTCCACCAGCCGCGGCGACGAGTTATTTGAGTCCTGCCGCCGGCCGTCCTATACTCCGGTCAGGACCACGGGAAGGGGAGGACGGGATGCTTGATCTGACACCGCTGGAAATCCAGAAACAGACCTTCGGCAAGGGCATGCGCGGCTACGACGCCGACGAGGTGCGCGGTTATCTGCACCTGGTGGCCGAGGAGATCGAGCGGCTGCTCAAGGAGACGGACCGGCTCTCGCGGGAGAACGTGATGCTGCGGGAGGAAGTGCGGGAGCAGAGTCAGCGCGAGCAGATCCTGAAGGACACGCTTCTGTCCGCACAGAAAGTCTCGGAGGAGCTGAAGCTCAACGCGCGGAAGGAAGCGGAGCTGATCGTCAAGGACGCCGAGCTGCTCTCCGAGCGCATCATCGGGCAGGCGATGGAGCGAGTCGGCGACCTCGAGAGGAAGATCCAGGACCTCAAGATCACGCGCAGGGAGCTCCGGATCAAGCTCCATGCAACGCTCGACACGGTCGAGCAGATGGTGCAGCTCGATGCCGAGCAGGAATCGACCGAGCTGCCGATCACGCAGCTCTACCGGAAGGTCCAGGAGTAACGGCCCGGCACCCCCGAGTCCGCCCGTTCCCCTCGAACGAAGGGGCCCCGAGCGGCTGCTCGCGTCACACGACCCGCACTCCGTCCCTCCAGACGGCCTTCACCAGGTTGACGCCGAAGTGATAGACGAGATGGAGGTGTGATGGGGCGTCGATCAGAATCACGTCGGCGCGTTTGCCCGGCTCGATGGAGCCGATCTCGGACGCCAGGCGGACCGAGGCGGCGCCGTTCAGGGTGGCGGCCGTAAGGGCCTCCTCGACCGTCATCCTCATTGCGAGCGAGGCGAGCTGGATGACGAGCTGCATCGACTCGGTCATCGAGGATCCCGGATTGCAATCGGTCGAGAGCGAGACCGCCGCGCCGGCGTCGATCAGTCCGCGAGCGGGAGCGAACCGGTCCGACATCAGAAACAGGCTCGTTGCGGGAAGCAGATTGGCGATCGTGGACGATCCGGCGATGGCCCGGATTCCCGCCTCGGAAACGTGCATCAGGTGATCCGCGGAGGCGGCGCCGAGCCGCGCCGCGAGCGCCGCACCCCCGGTGTCGCTCAGCTCGTCGGCGTGCACCCGGGGAACCAGGCCGACCCGGGCGCCCGCCGCCAGGATCGCTTCCCCCTCCTCCGGCGTATAGACGCCGCGCTCGATGAACGCGTCGCAGAAGAAGGCGAGGCGCTGCTCCGCCGCGGCGGGCTGGATGGTGGTGACGATCTCGTCGATCCAGGCCCGGCGCGCTTCCTCCGAGCCGCGCGCCTCGGCCGGGATCTCGTGCGCCGCGAGGCAGGTCGCGACCAGCCGGACCGGCGCCTCCGTCGCGGCCCTCCGGATCGCGCGGAGCTGCTTGAGCTCGTGATCGAGATCGAGCCCGTAGCCGCTCTTCGCCTCGGCGGTCGTCGTTCCGCAGGCCGCCATCGTTCGCGTCCGCCGCAGAACCAGCGCCGCGAGCTCGTCCTCGGTCGCCGACCGCGTCGCGCTCACCGTCGCCGCGATCCCTCCGCCCGACGCGGCGATCTGCTCGTAGGTCTCCCCGTGGAGCCGGCGGTTGAACTCAGTCTCCCGGGTGCCGGCGAAGGGAAGATGCGTGTGCGAGTCGACGAATCCCGGAAGAGCGGTCGCTCCCTCCGCATCGACCTCGTCCGAGAGCGAGCGGGCGATCTCCGGAGGGAGGTCGTTCTCGGCGCCGGCCCATGCGAAGCGGCCGTCTTCGATCACGATGGCCGCTCGCTCGACCACGGCGATCTCGCGCATCGCCGGTCCCCGCCGGGCGGTGGAGCCGAGCGGGGTGGCCAGGCACGAGAGGTTGCGGATCAGCAGCGGCATGGCCCGGTGAGTTTGAACGCCGCGCGCCCGTCGCGCAAGATCAGCCGGCCGGCTCGAGCCCGAAGTGCTCGCAGATCTTCGCGTAGACGGCGCGCCCGATCGCTGCTTTCGCTTCTCGCGTGCACCCCGCGATGTGCGGAGTCAGTACGATCCTCGGATCGTCCGGCCAGCGATCGGCCGGCGGCTCGTCCCCGTACACGTCGAGAGCGATGCCTCCGAGCTCGTTCCGCGCCAGAGCCGCGAGGAGGGCCGCTCGATCGATCACCTCGCCGCGCGCCGTATTGATCACGAACGCGCCGGGCGGCAGCAGGGCGATCTCCCGGGCGCCGATCATCCCGCGCGTTTCGGACGTGAGAGGAACGTGGAGGGTGAGAACGTCGCTATCGCGAAGCAGCCCGGCGAGCGAGCTCACCTTCGTGGCGCCCCGCCGATCCATCTCCGCTTCGCCGAGATAGGGATCGTACGCACGGGCGTCGACCCCGAAGGCCCGCGCGAGCCGGGCGACGGCACCGCCGACCCGGCCGAGGCCGACGATGCCGAGCCGATGGCCGCGAAGCTCGCGCCGCGTGGCACAGTCCTCGCGGTTCCAGACGCCGGCGCGCATCATCCGGTCGTAGCTCGGAACCGTCCGCGTGAGGGCGATCATCGATCCGATCACCAGCTCCGCGACCGCATTGGCGTTCTCGCCCGGCAGGCCGATGACGGAGATCCCGCGGTGCCGCGCGCCCGGGTCGATGTTGTCGAGTCCGCTCGTCCCCTGCACGATCACGCGGAGCTGGCTCGCCGCTTCGAGAACCCGCGAGGTGATCCGGTTGTGATGGCGGGTGACCAGGACCGCGGCGTCGCGGACCGCCTCCGCGAGATCGTCTTCGGTGCGCGTCGGACGGAAGTCGACCTCGAACCGGTCGTCGGCCGCGAGCCGGTCGAGCAGCTCCGCTCCGACGTCTGCCGCCACGAGGATGCGGATGGCCATGGCGCGCATTCTCCGACGGCGCGGTGAGCTCCGCAAGCGCGTCCGTCCCGGGCGATCTTCGCGCCCCCTTCGCGGGCGTGGCCTTGCTATAGTCTGCAGCCGATGTCCGCGAGCGGAGAACGCCGGAACGGGGTGGCGGAAGGCGGCTCGAGCCGGCTCCGCCGCGCCGTGAGAAAGCACGCGCTCCCCCTCGGCCTTCTCGGCGTGATACTCCTGCTCCTGCTCGCGCCGACGATCTTTTTCGGCCGCGTCCTCTCGCCGAACGACGTCTACTACATCCACGACCCCTGGCGCACTCTCCGGACGGTCGACGTGCAGAATCCGCTGCTCAGCGACCCTCCGTCGTCGTGGATGCCTCTCTGGTCGCTCGTCCGAAACGATCCGGATGCCTTCCACTGGAATCGATGGGTGGCTGGGGGGATCCCCGGCTACGGATCGGCGGCTGCCGCGGTGCTCTCGCCCGTCATTCTGATTCCGATCCTCGCCGTGCCGCTACTGTTCAGTTACACGGCCGTGATTCTGGTGAAGCTCTGGACCGCGTTCGCGCTGGCGTACGGATGGCTGCGGGAAGAGCGGCTGGGGAAGGGGGGGGCTGCGATCGGCGCGCTCGCGTTCTCCACCGCGGGGATCTACTCGATCTGGTGGTTGTGGCAGGCGACCAACGCGACGGTGCTCTACCCGGCGGTCTTCTGGATCGTGGCGCGGGCCTTTGCGGGAAAGCGAACGCCCGCGTGGGCGCTCGTTCTGGTCGCTCTCTCGCTCGCGCTATCCGGGTTTCCGGCGGCGACGCTCTACGCGTTCTGGGCGGGGTTGCTGTACGCCGGCTGGCTCGCGTTTCGGACTCGCAGGGTGCCGTGGCGCGAGGCCGGGCGGGCCGTCGCGGCGGTGGCGCTGGCGCTCGCTCTCGCCGCTCCGTCACTCGCCTCGTTCGCGTGGTTTCTCGGACGCACCGGGTATCTCGAGACGCGCCGCGAGGTCGCAGGCGCGCAGCTCGGCGCCTATCCGGCGGACCACCTCGCCTCCTTCGTCGACCCGTTCCGGCTCGGAGATCCGGCGCAGCGGCTCTGGATCGGCGACCCGCGGCTCGGAGGCTCGAACAACTTCGCCGAGTCGACGATCTACCTGGGGCTGATTCCCCTCGTCCTGGCTCTGGCGGGAGCCGTCCGCCCGCATCGCGGACGCTGGTTCTGGGTCGGTCTGGCCGTGCTGGTCGGGCTGCTGATCTTCGGCGTGAGCGGCGAGCTCTCGCGGCTGGCCGGCTCGCTGCCCGGGATTCGCTATTCGCTCCTCTCGCGCCTTCGTTTCCTTCTGCCGGCGAGCGCGGCATTCCTCGCGGCTTCGGCGGCGGGATGGGCGTTCGCGATGCTTCGGCGCCGCCGTCCGCGCGCGGCTCGAATCGCCCTCTCGGTCACAGGCGTTCTCGTCGCGTTCGATCTCGGCCTGTTCGCGGTCCGTTACCATCCGTACCTTCCGCCGGCGATCGCGGAGATTCCGGTGACGCCGACGATCGAGATGCTCCGGCGGCAGGATGGGCCGTTTCGGATCGCGCCGATGTTCGACTACCTCTGGCCGAACAGCGCCGAGCTGATGCGGGTCGAGGACGTCCGGAGCCATTTCGGATCCGAGCTGCGGTGGCGCGCGCTGATCTCGCGGTTCGCTCCCGGAAGCTTCGGAGGGATGGGGACGCTGATCCAGTTCAATTCCCTGACGTTCGATTTCACCGATCCGCTGATCTCGGCGCTCAACGTGCGGTTCCTGATCGAGCAACCGACGATCGACATTCTGCGGTGGAGGATCACGGAGACGAGCCGGATGAGCGAGCCGGTCGATGGGCGTCTCTACCTCTGGCCCGGCATGGAGCTCCGTCGCCAGATCGCGATCGTCGACGGTATGAAGGCGATCGATCTGAACCTCGAGAGCATCGTCTCCCGGCGCGCGGGCGCGAGCTTCGAGCTGGAGCTGATCCGTCCCGAGACGGGTGAAGCCGTCTGGAAGCGCGTTCTCGGAGCTCGCGAGGCGGCACAGTATCCGAAGATCTACGCTCCGGTGACGGCGGCTGCCGCGGGGAACCTGCTCGTCCTGAAGCTCAGGGCGAGGGGCGCTACGGCGGCGATGCCGCGCGGCGAGAGCGGCGAGCTCGTCTACGGAATCGTGACCTCGCCCGTCATTCTGCACTCGATCCTTCCCGAAGGGCGCGTCTTCGAGAATCTCGACGCGCGTCCGCGCTTCTGGCCCGTCTGGAATCTCCGGCGCGCTTCCTTCGACGAAATGATCGCCGACCGCGGCATCGACTTCCGGAGCGAGGCTGTGTTGACGGGGGGAGGAGCGGAGGGATTCGAGGAAGAGCTCTCCCGGGTGACCCCGGCGGCGCGGCGCGCCCGTGTCCGCATCCTGGAATGGACGGGCTCGAGTGCGGTCGTCGAAGCGGAGGCGTCGGTGCCCTTCTTCCTCGCGAGCTCGGAGAAGCGGACTCCCGAGCTGGAGATGACCGTCGATGGTGACCGCGTGAGCCCGGTCGAGGTCGACGGCCTGTTCGCCGGCGTCGCGCTCTCCGCCGGCTCGCACCGGATCGAGCTTCGCCGCCGGGTGGGAAGGGGGTGGTGGCCGGCATCGGCGGCAGGAGCGCTGCTCGCGGCGGGCTGGATCGTCACGGAAGCGGTTCGTTCTCGCCGGAGCCGCCGGCCGGGCGCCGCTCGGCGACGAAGATCGACTGGTAGCCGAGGAGGGTAGGCCGGAGGCGGGTCAGGCCGATCAGGGCCGCTTCGAGCGGCCCGAGGACGGACCGCGGAAGCGACGCGAGGGCGAACCGAACCGGGATGGTCGACGCCTCTTCGAGCACGATCCGGAGTCCGGCCTCTTCGAGGAGCCGCCGCGCGCTCGCTCGCGTATAGAAGCGCAGGTGGGTGCGGTCGAGGATTCCGCGGTCGTCGTACTCGAAGCGGCCCGTCAGGAGCATGAGGCGAATCGCGAGATTGGCGACGTTCGGGATCGATACGAAGATGCGGCCGTCTTCGGTCAGAGCGGTGACGGCGGTGCGGAGCAGTGCGGCGGGATCTCTCATGTGCTCGAGCACGTCGGCGAGAACGATCGCGTCCATGCCCCCCGGGACTGCCGGAATGCGCTCGAGGTCGGTCATCACGACGTGGTCGTAGTGACCACGGAGCGATCCGAGGTTGGCGAGCTGGTACTCGAATGCGAACGTCGTGTCGAAATGATGGCGGATCATGGCGCCCAGCTCGCCTCCGAACGCTCCGAGATCGAGCAGGCGGCCGCCGGGGCGGGAGTGGGCTGGAACGAGTCGCGCGAGGATGCGGTGACTGCTTCCGGCGAAGTCCTTGAACGGATAGACGACCACGGTCAGTCCTCGCTGGGCGGAGCGGCGTCGAGCTCGATGCCCGAAGTCATCAGAGGATGCCGATCTCGCTGTTGTCGCCGAGGATGAACCGGTATGCGCCCGGCTTGCGGCGCGTCCGGCCTATGCGGACGTTCTTCCCGATGAGGCTCGCCTCGATCCTCCCCTCGATCTCCGAGATCGACGACTTTTCGAGCACGATCGAGTTTTCGATCTCGCATTCACGAATCGAGCAGTCGCTTCCGATCGACGTGTAAGGACCGACGAATGCCTGGTGGATCCTGGCGTTCTGGCCGATGATCACCGGCCCTCGGATCACCGAGTCGACGATCTCGGCCCCCTGCTCGATCACCACTTTCCCCTCGACGCGGCTCGTCCCCGCGACGTTCCCGCGCACGTGACGCTCGAGCGCGTCGAGCACCGTGCGGTTCGCCTCGAGCATGTCGTCGATCTTTCCGGTGTCCTTCCACCACCCTTTCACGACGTGAGGGTGAACGGTCAGCCCCTGGTCGATGAGCCACTGGATGGCGTCGGTGATCTCGAGCTCGTCGCGGAAGGAAGGTTTGATGGCGCGGACGGCGTCGAAGATGTGCGCGTCGAACATGTAGACGCCGACCAGTGCGAGGTCGGATCGGGGCGACTTCGGTTTCTCGGTCAGGCGCGTGACGCGTCCGTCATCGGAAAGCTCGGCGACGCCGAATTGAGTGGGATCGGGAACGGGCGTCAGCAGGATCTCGCTGTTGCACTCGGTCGACTGGAACTCTTCGACCAGGGGAGTGATCCCGTGCTGAAGGAGGTTGTCGCCGAGGTACATGACGAAGGGACTTCGTCCGAGGAACGGCTCGGCGACCATCACGGCGTGTGCCAGACCTCGGGGAGCGTCCTGTTCGATGTACGTGATCTCGGCGCCGAATCGGCGCCCGTCGCCGACGCAGTCGCGGATCTCGCGGCCGGTTTCCGGGGAAACGATGATCGCGATCTGCCGGATGCCGGCGGCGACGATCGCCTCGAGTCCGTAAAACAGGACGGGCTTGTTGGCGACCGGGATGAGCTGCTTCGCGGAGGTATAGGTCAGCGGTCGCATCCGCGTTCCCTTTCCTCCCGACAGGACGAGACCTTTCATCTCGCCGAGCGGTGTCTTGCGCGGCATCGAGTGCCCCTTTCCCCCTGAATGACGCTAGTATCCATGGACCCCGCTATGCCTGCGTCGGCGCGCCTCGCTCACCACGCCGATCCCCTGGCCATCCGTTGTCGATTCCGACGTTGCAGGACACTAGAAATCGAAGATGTTGCCGAGCGAGCCCGGCAGATTGATCGGGAAGCTTCCGACGTTCTTGAGGTCGATGGAGAGCCTGTAATCGCGGTTTCTTCTCGGCGTTCCGGTCCTGTATTCGATGAAGTCGCGGAACTCGAGTCCGATGTTGTAGCACGAGGCATTGAATCGGGTGAAGTACCTCTGTTCGAGGAACTCCTCGCGAGTCGCGTCGTAGTTGACGGCGGCGTCGATGCGGAGCCGATCGCGCCAGAGGGGCAGCCCCGTGGTCACGCGGAACTGGCTCGATTCGCCGCTGGTTGCTCCCGGCTCGCGAAACCGCGAGAACCAGGTGAAGTTCAGAAACCGGGTGCCGCCGCCGCCGGCCAGATTCGTCGAGAGATTCACCTGATCGATCTGCTCGGTCAGGTTCCCCCAGACGACGTTGGCGTCGAGAGCGATCGCCTGATAGGGGTTGATCCGCAGGTTCAGGGTCACCGGCGTCGCATCCGTCTCGACGCGCTGGCCGCCGACGAACTGCGTGTACGGATCGGCGAGCGAGATCGACTGGCGGAGCGAGACCGACATCACCTCGCGCGCGTTGCCCGACTCCCCCTTCTCCTTGGCGATGACGCGGTTGACCAGGCCGAGCTCGACCGTCTCGCGGACCAGAGGGAGGTACGGAGAGTCGACCGTGTCGAAACGGATGACCCTGTCCTGATCCTCGACATCGCTCGTGTACAGGTAACGAATTCGCGGCTCGATGACGTGCTTGAACCTCGAGAACCCCGCCATCTCCCGGTTGAAGATCCGCGAGACCGAGGGGCCGGTCAGCTCCACCTGCCCCTGGGCGTAGAAGCGTGAGAGAGACTCGTCCTCGATCGCCCGCGTGAGCGGGTCGCGGCTGGCCGTGTACCACGTCTCGCGCAGCGACACCTGCGGCTTGACCGAGATCCAGCTCGGAGTCCGAACCTGCAGCGAAAGGGTCGGAAACACGTCCGCGCGGTAATAGTCCGCCCCGAAGCTCGTCCGGAGATGGGAGCTCGAGGACTCGAGCGAGAAATAGAGCGGAGTCGATCCGAGCCGCTTCGGATAGGTACTGAACTGGATCGCCGGAAGCTGCTCGAACGTCTCGCTTCGTCCCGCCGACAGAAACTGCTCCCGCCGGTCCGCGCGGATGTTCAACGCGTAGCTCGGCCGGCTCTTCGTCAGGTACGCCGAGGAGTAGACGTTGGAGATCGTGCTGGTCTCGAAGTCCCGTTCGTAGAATCGGAAGAAGTCGAGGTCCGAGAAGTCGCGGATGTCGATCACGCCGCGGAAGCCGCCGGGCAGCCCATCCTGATTGTGCGTCCAGGCATACCTCCACTCGATCTCGCCGTCGAACTCGGGATCGGTGACCGCGTAGCCGGTCAGCTTGCCGGTGACGTTCTGCGAGGGGACGTAACGAGCTTCGGTGCCGAGGCCGTAGTAGCCCTCGGTGTGGACGTCTCCGAGGAGCGTGAGGTCGGCGGAATCGCCGATCGGAATGAAGTACGAGGCTCCGAAGTACGAGCCGAGCCGGCTCCGGAAGCCGACGCTGGGCGTCAGGAACCCTCGGGCGCGCTCCTCCTTGGTCGGCCACACCAGCCAGGGCGTCCAGAACATCGGAAGACGACCCGCCCGGAACGAGACGTTGCGCAGGCGCGCGTAGTCGTCCACGGTCACGACGCCGCGGCCCACCAGGAACGACCAGTCCGGATCGTCGATGTCGCACGAGGTGAACACGCCGTTCGAGAGGCGGTAGGTATCCTCGGAGATCTTCTCGATCGATTCGCCGCGGAAGTAGATCGACGGCTCGAACGCTCCGGTGGCCTCGAAGAAAGTCCCGGTCTCGGTCTGCAGGTTGTAGATCATCCGGCGCGCCGTCAGACGGCGCGTTCCCTGGTCGATGATCACGTTCCCTTCGGCGACCACGTCGCTGGTCTTTTCGTTCCACGTCACCTTGTCGGCGCGGATCGTGACGTCTCCGTACGCGATCGTCACGTTTCCGGTCAGGATCGCGTACTCTCCGCGAACGAACTCCTGGTTGTCGGCCCGGATCCGGACGCTCCCTCCCTTCTCCGGCAGCTTGAACTCGAAGCTGAACCTGCCCGACTGGGCCAGGAGGGGGGAGGCGAGGCAGAGAAGCGCAAGGAAGATCGGGGGCCGGAAGCTCTTCATTCGCGAGGTTGATCCCTTGGTGGCCATTCTATCCGACGGCTCGATCGGCCGCCGCGAGTGCGGCCGGATGGCGGAGGAACCAGCGCCGAGCCCGCTCGCTGTCGGAACGGATCTGGTTCGTCAGCTCGAGGGCCGAGCGGAACTGCCGTTCGCGTCGCAACAGGCCGTGAAAGTAGAGCCTGACGTCGTCGCCGTAGACGTTGGCGTCGAAGTCGAGGATGTGGCTCTCGATCGTGGTCGCGTAATTCTCGTAGAGGGTCGGTCGCACGCCGATGTTCGTGACGCTCTCGAAGGTCCTCGCGAACGTTTCGAAGCGGGAGCTCGTCACGTAGACGCCGTTGCCCGGAAAGAGCTCGTTCGCCGGATCGAGGTTCACGGTCGGGAATCCGATCTTCCTGCCGAGGCGGCGCCCGGTCGCGACGCGGCCGTCGATGAAATAGGTCCGGCCGAGCAGGAGCGTCAGGACCCCGATCGCTCCTTTCCGGATCGAATCGCGCACGAGCGAGCTCGAGACGCGAATCCCCCGGATCCGGACCTGCGGCACTCCTTCCACCCCGAACCCGTACCGCTCGCCGAAACGCTTCAGCATCTCCAGGTTCCCTTCCCGGCCTGCTCCGAAGCCGAAGTCCTCTCCGATTCGAATCTCGCGCACCCGCAGCGCGCCGATCAGCAGCTCGCGGATGAATCGGTCCGCCGTCCAGCGCGAGAGCTCGTGCGTGAACGGAACGATCAGCATTGCATCGACCCCCATCGAGGCGAGGATCTCCTCCTTCTGATGGAGCGTGAGAATCTGCGGCGGAACGCGGTCGGGCGCCACGATCGAGAGAGGATGCGGATGGAACGTCACCACGACCGAGGGCCGCCCCGTCTCCCGCGCCCGTGCGACCAGCCCCCGAACGATCTCCTGATGTCCGACGTGCATTCCGTCGTAGTTGCCGATCGTAGCGACGCATCCCGACGGAAGATCGGATTCTCTCAGTGGATCGTGGACGACCTGCATGCGAGTTCAGCGGCGCCGCTCGCGAGCTCCCGCCCCGGGGGGCGGCCGGAAGTTCCGGGCAAATCGAGCAGTCGACGCGCCGCATTCTAGCGCAGCGGCCCCGGGCGTGAGATCAGGCGAGCGGAAGCTTATGTTGCGCTCCGCTGAGCGAGGGGTACACCAGCCATCCTCCGGCGTCGCGCGCCATCGGGTTGATCTGGTGCAGCGAAACGCGTCCCGCTCCGACCAGGTGGAGGACTTCGATTCCGCGGCGGGTCAGCTCGTCCGCGATCAGATTCCGGTGGCAGCGCCACGGAACCGCTTCGGCGCACAGGATCGCAGCGGCCGGCGGAAGCGCGAGAAGCGTCTCGATCGCCTCGCGAAACGCCGCGCTCGCCATGTGGTCGGCGTACGCGCGGAACGCCTCGTTGCGCCAGCCGTCATTCGCCGAGCCGTCGAACGGCTTCCGCCTCCCGCCGAGGTCCTCCAGATGGGCGTACCGGAGGCCGGCCGCCGCCAGAGCGGTCTCGAGCGCCGCCCGCGAGAAGTGCGGAAAGCGGCGGGAGCCCGGAAACCGGCGGACGTCGGCCAGAGTCCGGATCTGGTGCCCGCGGAGGAGCTCGAGCAGCTCGTCCGTCGAGCGCGTGGAGTGCCCGATCGTGTAAATTCGTGCGGTCACTGGGAGGCGGAACGCCGCGGCGAAGGGGCGGGATTCCGGTCGAATAAAGGCCGCTGCGGCGGCTGTTGCAGGGGACGATGGCCACCTACTATCTCGAGCACTCGAGGGAGCTGCGGCGCAATCTCGGCGCCGAGCTGCCGACCGAGGAGCTGCGGCGGCTCCACCGGCGACAGCCGTGGAAGCACGCGGCGGCCGCCGGCGGGCTCGTCGGCGCGCTCGCACTGGGGCTGGCGGGAGCGATCGTGCTCGAGCCGTGGTGGCTCTGGATTCCCTGCGCCGTGGTGGCGGGGTTCGCCGTGTTCAATTTCACCGTCCTGTTGCACGAGGTCGTGCATCACACGGTGCTCCAGGAACAGAGCGCGCCGGTGCAGCGGGCGCTGGGGCTGCTCTACGCGATCCCGAGCGGCATCTCGGCGAGCCAGTTCACCAGGTGGCATCTCGATCACCATGCGGGACTCGGATCGCCCGAGGAAGACCCGAAGAGGCACTGGCTCTCGCCGAAGATCAACGCGCGCTGGCTCAAGCTCCTCTACTTCACTCCGGCCCTCTTCTTCATCTACTTCCGGGCGGCGCGCCGCGAAACCTCCACCTACCCCGCCGAGCTGCAGAAGAAGATCGCAGGCGAGCGCCGCGTCGCGATGCTCTTCCACCTGACGATTCTGGCGGCGATCTGGATCTTCGCCGGGTTCGACGTGGCGCTCCGCGCGTACATCGTGCCGATATTCCTGGTCTTCCCCGTGGCATTCGCGCTCAATCGGCTGGGCCAGCATTACGACATCGATCCGAGCGACCCGGCGAAGTGGGCGACGTTCGTCCGCGGCTCGTGGTTCTGGGACATCGCCTATCTCTGTTCGAACTACCACCTCGAGCACCATTACTTCCCCTCGGTTCCTCTCTACAATCTGCCGCGCCTCCAGAAGCTGCTGCTTCCGTTCTACGAGAAGCGGGGGATGACCCCCCGAGGGTACGGGCAGTTGGTGTGGGGTTACATCGTGCTCAACCGCAAGCCGCACACGAACTGGGAGGAATCGGGAGTCACCTCCCCGGCGCCGACCGAAGTCGCCGGCTCGTCGTGAGAAGGAGTCGCGGATGCAGCCGATGCGATGGCTCGCGATGCTGCTCGCGCTGTCCGGCTGCGCCCCTCTCTCGACCACGACCGATCCGCCGAGCCTCCCGGCGGGACCTTCCGTCGTCGTGCTCGGAATCGCGCAGGATGCCGGATATCCGCACGCCGGCTGCCGCCGGTCGTGCTGCGAGCTCGCGTGGCGGCGGCCGGAGCTTCGCCGGAAAGTCTCCTCGCTCGCGATCGTCGATCCGGGGAGCGGCGAGCGGTGGATCGTCGACGCGACGCCCGATCTCACCGCCCAGCTCCGAGCCGTCCACGAGCTCGACACGCCCGCCCGGGTCTTTCCGCCGGAGTCTCCGATCGCGGAGCAGCTCGGCCTCACGGGGATCCTGCTCACGCACGCGCACGTCGGGCATTACACCGGACTGATGCTTCTGGGGCGCGAGGGCGTCGGGAGTCGGAAGGTTCCCGTCTGGGTGATGCCGCGGATGCGGACGTTCCTCGAGTCGCACGAGCCGTGGCGTCAGCTCGTCGCGCTCGGCCAGATCGATCTGCGGGGTCTCGAACCGGACCGCGCCCTGCGCTTGAACGAGAGGATCGCGGTCACGCCGCTGCTCGTTCCTCACCGCGACGAGCATTCGGAGACGGTGGGCTACGTGATCGAAGGGCCTTCGCGCTCGGTGGCCTTCATCCCCGACATCGACAAATGGGAGCGATGGGACCTCCGGATCGAGGATCTGCTCGCGCGCGTCGACCTCGCCTATCTCGACGGGACGTTCTTCGCCGACGGCGAAGTGCCGGGGCGGAGCATGAGCGAGATCCCGCATCCGTTCATCGAGGAGACGATGGCGAGGCTCTCCGAGCTGCCCGAGACCGAGCGGGCGAAGGTGAGGTTCATCCATCTGAACCACACGAACCCCGCGCTGGTCCCGGGGAGCGCGGCGGAGCGGGAGGTCGAGCGCCGCGGCTTCGCGGTCGCACGCGAAGGGGAGCGGATCGGACTGTAGACACCGATTGCTCATGAAGCACCGCGGAGAGACGCTGGGGGAATGCAGAATGCAGAATGCAGAATGCAGAATGCAGAATCCAAAAGCGCCCGAATCGCGACTCCGGCAGCGGTCCACGTCTGTTGGATGCAGTGGCCTTTTCAGGATGGCGGTCAGGATCGAGACGAGGTCGCCCGCTTCGTGATGCGGACGTCTACGCGGCCAGACCAACGCGCAACTCACCATTCGGGTCCGTTTTTGAATTCTGCATTCTGCATTATTCTGCATTCTGCATTCGTCCTGCGCTCAGTCATGAACACCGTCCAGGAAGCCACTCTGCAACACCAACCAGGAAGCCACCCTGCGGAGGGACGAGCTCGATGCACGCGGTAGACGCCCGCGGACGGTCGGAGGGAGGCTTTACGCCGGGCGTGCCTCCGGTCCCGGGACGGCGCCAGGTGATGAGTGCACAATCATCTGTGCACCGGTGAACGGGCTCAGACGACCTGGCGGATCGACGTCTCGGTCCGCTTCAGACCCTCGGCGGCCTCCTCGGCGGTGAGATTCAGGTGGGGACGGAAACGGATCGAACGGTTGCCCGACGAGAGCACGAGCAGGTCGTTCCTTTCCATCGCCTGGATCAGCTTGTCGCGCACCTCGCCGTTCGGAAGGTCGAACGCACACATCAGCCCGCGGCCGCGGACGTTGGAGAGCAGCGTGGGAAATTCGCCCGCGAGCTGCTCGAGCCCCGCGAGGAGCTCGGCGCCGATGCTCGCGGCGTTCGCGACGAGCTTCTCCTCGTCGATGATCTCGAAGTAGCGCTGGCTGCGGACCATGTCCGTGAGGTTCCCGCCCCACGTCGAGTTGATCCGCGAAGAGACGCGGAACACGTTGTCGTCGATGTCGAAGATCCTGTCGTTGGATGCGAATCCGCAGACCTGAGTCTTCTTGCCGAAGCAGATGATGTCGGGCTCGATTCCGTAGTGCTCGAACGCCCACATCTTTCCGGTGATGCCGACGCCCGTCTGCACTTCGTCGAAGATCAGGACCATCTCGTTCTCGTCGCAGAGCCGGCGCACGGCCTCGAAGAACTCGGGGCGGAAATGGTTGTCGCCCCCTTCGCCCTGGATCGGCTCCATGACGAAGGCGGCAACGTCGTCCTTCCGCTCGGAGAGGAAGCGCTTCGCGAGGTCGATCGCGTCGCGCTCGACCCGCTCGACCTCGGCCAGGACCTTTTCGGTGACCGGAAAGGAGAGCTTCGGACTCGGGATCCGGGGCCAGTCGAACTTGGGAAAATACTGCGTCTTGCGCGGATCCGCCGTATTCGTGATCGAGAGCGTGTAGCCGGTGCGGCCGTGGAACGCTTCGGCCAGGTGCATCACCTGGTGTCCGCGCTCCTGCTTCAGACCCTTCCGGAAGTTCTTCCGGACCTTCCAGTCGAAGGCGGCCTTGATCGCGTTCTCGATCGCCAGCGAGCCTCCCTCGACGAAGAACATGTGCTGGTGATGGCTCGGCGGGACCGCGAGGCGCGCGAACGTGTCGACGAACTCCGCCATCTGCGTCGTGTAGATGTCGGAGTTCGCGATCTTGTTGAGCGCGACGTCGGCGAGTCGCTCGCGGAACTCCGGGTTGTCCATCCGCGGATGGTTGTAGCCGATCGGGACGGAGGCGAAGTTCGAGAAGAAGTCGAGCAGCCGCCGCCCCTTCTTCGCGTCGAATATCCACGACCCCTTCGACTTTCGGAGGTCCATCACGACGTCGTAGCCGTCGGCGAGCATGTACCGGGAGAGGACCTCGTGGACCTGTCCCGGCTGCAGGTGCGTCCGTTTGTCTGTGATCGTGGCGATGGGCATGAAGGACACCTCGGGGAATCGAGAAGTGATCGGACCGCGATGATATCAGATGGGTCGCGACGAGCTCGGCATCGTCCGGTGGTGGCGCAGGAATCGGAGGTCGGGACGGCGGGTTGGACGTTCGGGCGCGGCGAGTCCCGGGGGTGCCGCGCCGGAAGGAGAGCTCATGAAGGAGATCGTCATTCTCGGAGGCGCCCGCACGCCGGTCGGCTCGTTCCAGGGCAGCCTCTCGTCGCTCGCGGCGCCGAAGCTGGGGGCGATTGCGATCCGGGGCGCGATGAAGAGCGCCGGGGTCGAACCCGCGCAGATCGAGTATGCGCTGATGGGGAACGTGCTTCAGGCGGGGCTGGGGCAGGCCCCGGCGCGGCAGGCCGCGATCGAAGCCGGGATTCCCGTCGGGGCGGGAGCGCTCACCGTTCACAAGGTATGCAGCTCCGGGCTCGCCTCGGTGATGATCGCCGCGAACGACGTCCGGGCGGGCGACTACGAGCTCGCCGTGGCGGGGGGGATGGAGTCGATGTCGAACGCGCCGTACCTGCTCGATCAGGCTCGAAGCGGGTATCGGATGGGCCACGGCAGGGTGATCGACTCGATGATCCACGACGGGCTGTGGGATCCGTACGGCGACAAGCACATGGGGAGCTGCGCCGAGGCCTGCGCATCGAAGTATGAGCTCTCGCGCGAGGAGCAGGACGCGTTCGCGCTCGAGTCGTATCGGCGGGCGCAGGACGCGGTCAAGGACGGGAAGTTCAAGCGTGAGATCGCGGTGGTCGAGATCGAGGGAAAGAAGGGGAAGTCGGTGATCGTCGACGATGAGGAGCCGTTCGCGGCTCCCCTCGAGAAGATGGGCACGCTGCGGCCGGCCTTTCAGAAGGACGGCAGCGTCACGGCGGCGAACTCGTCGAAGCTGAGCGATGGAGCCGCGGCTCTGATCGTCGCTTCGGCCGACTGGGCCGGCCGCAACGGCCGCGCCCCGATCGCGCGGATCGTGGCGCACGCGACCATGTCGCAAGAGCCGGAATGGTTCACGACGGCTCCCGGCGGTGCGATCCGGAAGGTGCTCGAGCGGGCGAAGCTGAAAGCCTCCGACATCGATCTGTTCGAAGTGAACGAGGCGTTTGCCGCCGTCGCACTCGCTGCGATGAAGGACGCAGGAATCCCGCACGAGAAGCTGAACATCCACGGCGGCGCCGTCGCGATGGGCCACCCGATCGGAGCCAGCGGCGCGCGCATTCTCGTCACCCTGCTCTACGCTCTCGAGTCCCGCGGCCTGCGCCGCGGGCTGGTCGCCATCTGCAACGGCGGCGGCGAGGCGACCTCGATGATCGTCGAGAGGGTCTGAGAGAGGGGCGGGCGGGCTCCGCATGCGCGCGAAGGCCGGTCTCGCCGGCGGGCGCGCCCTCTGATATAACGCCGTTCAATGCCGCAGGCGAGGAGTGGTGCGTGATCGACAAAATCGTCGCGACCGCCGATGAGGCGATTCGGGACATCCGCGACGGCAGTACGCTGATCGTCGGAGGGTTCGGGCTCTGCGGCATTCCCGAGAACCTCATCTCCGCTCTGGTCCGGCGGAAGGTCGGCAACCTGACGTGCGTGTCCAACAACGCGGGCGTCGACGACTGGGGCCTCGGGCTCCTGCTGCGGACGCGCCAGATCCGCAAGATGGTGAGCTCGTACGTCGGCGAGAACGCCGAATTCGAGCGTCAGTTCCTGGCGGGCGAGCTCGAGGTCGAGTTCGTGCCGCAGGGGACTCTCGCCGAACGGATGCGCGCCGGGGGGGCCGGCATCCCTGCCTTCTTCACTCCCGCCGGTTACGGTACGGTCGTGGCCGAAGGGAAGCAGACGGCCGAGTTCGACGGCAAGCATTACGTCATGGAGCGCGGCATCGTCGGCGACTTTTCGCTGGTCGCCGCCTGGAAGGGCGACCGCTACGGCAACCTCGTCTACCGGAAGACCGCCCGCAACTTCAATCCGATGGCCGCCAGCGCGGGGAAGATCTGCATCGCCGAGGTCGAGGAGCTGGTCGAGGTCGGTCAGCTCGATCCCGACCACGTGCACACGCCGGGGATCTTCGTCCATCGCGTCGTGGTGGCGCCCCGCGAGAAGAGGATCGAGCAGCGAACGGTCCGGAAGGATTAAGTGAGCCGGGTGCTGCCCCTGACCGCTGCGAGCAGCGCGTCGCGGCGGAGCTTTCCGAGCGGAGAGCGCGGCACCGGCATCACGTGAACCGCGCGCGGCCGCTCGAACGGGAGCACGCGATCCGAGAACGACGCGCGAATCGCATCCGCAGCCTCCGCCTGGTCGACCGCGAGGTGGATCACCGATCCGAGCCGCGCGTCAGGCACCGCGACGACCGCCGCATCGACGCCAGGGTGGGATCGAAGCACCGATGCGAGGATCTCGTCGAGCCGCCCGAGGCTGACCGACTCACCGCCGATCTTCAGAAAGTCCGCCGACCGTCCCGTCGGAACGATCCGGACCCCGTCCGCCGCGGCCTTCACCTCTCCGGTGTCTTCCGACACGAACCAGCCGTCGAGCTTCGGATCCGTCATGACCGGCCCCTCGTCTCCGTCGCTCCCGTACGCGGTGAACAGCGAGCGGCCCCGGAACGCGAGCCTCCCCCCCGCCTCGCGGGCCTCGAGGTGGTCGAGGAGCCGGAGCCCGGGAAGCTCGTCCCTTTCGAGCGATTCGAGCGGCGCGGTCGCGACCTGCGAGCTGGTCTCGGTCATGCCGTAGCTCGGGAGAAGCGGCCAGTCGAGCGAGCGCGCCTGTTCGTACGCCACGGAGGAGAGCGAGCCCCCTCCGACGATGACGGCGCGCAGCGTGGCGGGAGCGCGCGTGCCCGCTTCGATCAGGTCCCGAACCTGTGCCGGAACCAGAGAGGCGAGCGTGATCCGTTCGTTCCGAACGAGATCGACGAACGCGCCCGGAGTCCAGCGATCGAGAACCAGGGCGCGGCCGCCGCTCCGCAGAGCCCGCGCGACGATTCCCAGTCCGCCGACGTGGAACAGCGGGAGCGGGCAGCACCAGACGTCGGCCGCCGTCGCCTCCAGATGGCGATTGACGCCGTCGGCCGACTCGAGGATCGCCTGCTTCGAGAGCGCCACCAGCTTGATGTTCCCGCCGCTGCCCGAAGTGGTCAGCCAGACGTGCCTCGTCAGCGGTGGAAGGAGGTCGACGATCCGCCGGAGCCGCTCCGATTCGGCCGCAGGGAGGCGGGGGTTGAGCAGGATCTCGGTCGAGCTTGCGCCGAAGTCGATCATGACAGGCGCTTCCACGGAAGGGCTTCGAGGAGGTCGCCGAACCCGAGGCCCGCGCCGCGGGGAGGGATGAGCACCGGGCCGATCGACGAGAGAAGATCGCTGAAGGCATTGCGCTCGTAGGCGTCGTGCGTGAGCAGTCCGCAGGCGAGCACGCGGCCGGGATGGTCGCGGAGCGCGACGGCTGCGTTCCAGGCGGCCCAGAGCTGTCCGAGAGGATGGTCCAGCGCCGAAGTGAAGACGAGAGGCTTGCCCGCGTCGATGCAGAGCGCGATCGTCCGATCGCCTTCGTACGCCGGCTTGATGACGGCGACGTCCCAGGAGTCGGTGGCGGGCTTTTCCCGGTCTGCGGCGATGCGAACGCCCCAGCGGCTTCGAATCTCCTTCCAGGCATTCGGGTCGGCGGGGACGGGATCCTCGAGAAAGTCGAGATGGTCGATGAGCCGTGGGGGGAGGGACTCCAGAAAGGCGTCGAGATCGGCCACGCCGAGGGCGCTGTTGAAGTCGATGCGGATACGGATGCCGCTCGCGACGATCGAAGGAGTCGCGGCGGCGAGGCGGCTCGACTCGACGACGGGCTGGCGGCCGGCCTTGAGCTTGGCTCGATCGAAGCCTGCGGCGCGGAGCAGCTCGAAATCGAGATCCTTCTCGAGGGCGCCGAGAGGGTAGTGACTCGGGGGGACGGTGTGCCCTTCGAACAGGGAATAGCCGGCCGTGCGCGCCTCCCCGTCGATGAGCGCACAGTCGAGCGAACGGCGTGCGAGGGAGGTCGGAGTCTCGGCGACGATCGAGTCGAGGTGCTCCTCGAGCGGATCGTCTCCGAGCTCGCGCCAGGGATGGAGATCGGCATAGCCGTCGCGGAAGCGCAGCAGCGCGCCTCGGCGGGGAGCGCTGCTGGCGCGCGCGCTCAGATCGCGCCGCGGAACCAGCTCGTACCGAGAGATCCAGGCTTTCATCCGACGATCATCCCGACCGAGAAGAGTAGCCCGTAGCCGGCGTGGAGCGCCGCGGCCCGTCCCAGGGTCGCGTTCAGCGCCGCGCCGCGATCGCGCATCGCGCTCCTCACGATGGTTGCCGCGAGCGGAGCGAGCAGCAGCGGCAGCAGTGCCGCCACCCTCTCCCCCCGCCACCACCACCACGCCCCGAGCAGCAGCGGAGTGAACGCGAAGACCGCGATCTCACCGACGGCGAACCGCCGGCCCCCCCGCACCGCGAGCGTGCGCTTGCCGCTCCGCGCATCCCCCTCGACATCGCGAAGATTGTTCACGGCGAGCAGGACGCACGCCGGCATGCCGATCGCGAGCCCGGCGATCAGCACGTCGGGCGCGATCGAGAGAGTCTGCAGCCAGTACGTCCCGCCGACCGCGACCGGGCCGAAGAACGCGAGAACGAAGACCTCGCCCATGCCGTGATAGGCCAGCGGATACGGTCCTCCGGTGTAGGCGTAGCCGGCTGCGATCGACGCGAGGCCGATCGCGAGCAGCGGCCAGCCTCCCCGGATCAGAAGCGGGATCCCGACGACGGCCGCCGCGGCGAAGCAGATCCAGGCGCCATGCTTCACCTGCCGCGCCTCGATCAGACCGGAGGCGGTGACGCGGATCGGACCGACCCGCTGCGCGTCGTCCGTTCCCTTCTCGTAATCGATCGCATCATTGACGAGATTCGTCGCGATCTGGATCAGCAGCGCGCCCGCCAGCGCCAAAAGGGCCCAGACCCACTCCACCCGTCCGGTCGCGGAAAAGGCGAGAGCGACCCCGACCACGACGGGGATGACGGCCGCAGTCAGCGTCTTCGGCCGTGCGGCGAGGATCCAGTCTCGGGCTCGAAGCATCGGGGCGTCTGGGCGTCTGAGGCGGCTCGGGGGTCGTCTCGCCTCCACGGCGCATCTCCGGACCCCCGCCACGCCCTCGATCCCGGGCGCTCCGGAGGTCCGGGATGCGCCCTACGGCAACCGCTTGAACTTCCTGAAGTCCGGCTTTCGTCTCTCGACGAAGGCGTTCCTTCCTTCCTGCGCCTCCTCGGTCATGTAATAGAGGAGCGTTGTGTTTCCGGCGAGATCGAGCAGGCCGATCTGACCGTCGCAATCGGCATTGAGCGCGGTCTTGATGCAACGGATCGCGAGCGGCGACATGCCGAGGATCTCGCGGCACCACTGGAGCGTCTCTTCCTCGAGGCGCGCGAGAGGGACCACGGCGTTGACCAGGCCCATCTCGAGCGCCTGATTCGCATCGTACTGGCGGCAGAGGAACCAGATCTCGCGCGCCTTCTTCTGCCCGACGATCCGCGCCAGATAGGCGGCGCCGAGCCCCCCGTCGAACGAGCCGACCTTCGGCCCCGTCTGGCCGAACTTCGCGTTGTCGGCCGCGATCGTCAGGTCGCAGACGACGTGGAGCACGTGCCCTCCGCCGATCGCATAGCCCGCGACCATCGCGATCACCGGCTTCGGCAGGCTCCGGATCTGCTTCTGAACGTCGAGGATGTTAAGCCGCGGGACTCCATCCTCGCCGACGTACCCGGCGTTTCCGCGCACCTTCTGGTCGCCGCCGGAACAGAACGCCTCCGGACCCTCGCCGGTGAGGATCACGACCCCGATGTCGGGATTGTCGCGGGCCATCTCGAAGGCCTGCCTGAGCTCGGCGACCGTCCGGGGGCGGAACGCGTTGCGGACTTCCGGACGATTGATGGTGATCTTGCCGATCCCGTCGTCCGTGCGCTCCCAGCGGATGTCTTCGAACCGGTGCAGGGAAGTCCAGCGTTCCATGGCGGCATCCTTTTATCAGGCCGCCGGGGGGGGCGGTCAATTCGGGTGGGGGGGCGGCCGGGAACCCGGTCAGGGATCCCGGTCACTTGTTGCATTCTGCATTCTGCATTTGCCGCGAAGGGGGGGGTCTCTTACCGCGAAGCGGGCTCTCTTTCCCGAATCATCATGCTGTGCGGAGAAAACGCCCCTCACCCGCCTCCGCCTCCCTTCGGTCGGCTCCGGCACCCTCTCCCAGAGGGAGAGGGAACGTCTCGCAGAGCCCGAGCTCGAGACAGAAAAGGTGCCACTCGCCTCACGCGAAGCTCGTCTCTCACGAAACGCTGTTCTTCACGCATGGCCTGGAAGGCTTCTCGCGGAACCGGGAGCCGAGCCGCAAGAATCCGCCGGCCGCAAGACGAGTCCCTCTCCCTTTGGGAGAGGGTGCCGAGCGAAGCGAGGCGGGTGAGGGGGGCGGCGGTGATGCAGTGACCGTCCCCTTTTCCGTTCGGGCTAATGCAGAATGCAGAATGAACGATCCGGAAAGGAGCAGCCTGCGTTTCAGCCGTCGCCGATCGATCACGCCCTCTGTTTTCCTTTCTCCGTTCCCTCTCCCTCCCCGATGAAGGCCGCCACCCGCCTTGCGAACGCCTCCGGTTCCTGCCACGGGGCGCGGTGTCCCGCTCCGCTCACGATCCAGAGCTCGGCGTGAGGGAGGAGCGAGACCGCGCGCCTGGACTGCTCCACCGATCGCGCGTCCCGTTCCCCGGCGATCCAGAGAATCGGCGTCGCGATCTCCGCGAGGCGCGGCGCGAGCGGCTGCTGTACTGCGGGAGACCACCAGCGGAGGGCGGTCGCGATCGCGCTTCGGTCGAAGTCGGTCTCGAGACGCTCGGAAGGTAGCGGTTCCGCGGCGAGCATCGGCTGCGCGTTCCACGCGCCGACGACCTGGTTCCACGGCTCGCGCTCGAAGCGGTCGGCCCACTTGTCGTCGCGCACGCGCCGCATCTGCCGCTCCTCTTCCCCCTCGACACCGAGGCCGGCGGAGATGACGACGGCTGCGCGAAACAGCCGTGGCGCGGCGAGCATGGCGTGGAGCGCGAGGCGCCCCCCCAT
This sequence comes from Thermoanaerobaculia bacterium, assembly GCA_035544735.1. Lineage (GTDB taxonomy): Bacteria > Acidobacteriota > Thermoanaerobaculia > Gp7-AA8 > Gp7-AA8 > DATKCD01. Next base: position 13,225 of record DATKCD010000016.1, on the reverse strand, counting down.
CGAGTAGCCGATCAGGACCGGAGCCGGGTCGATCGCCTCGACCGCGCGGACGAACGTCTCTCCCCACTGCGCGGGCGTCTCCTCGGTGATCGGCCTGTCGAGCAGCTCGATCGGCCGCAGCGCCTGGCCCGTCGCGTCCCGCAACGGTCCGGCGAACCGCTGCCAGTCGCGCGACGAGCCGAGGAATCCGTGCAGGCACCAGATCATGGCGCCAGCCGGTCCATCGCGTCCCAGAAGCGCTGCGAGGCGGCCGCGGCGGGGCGCAGCTCGACGACGGCGAGCCGCTCGAGCCGCGGCCGGTTCGGGATCTCGTCCCATTCCACGAACGGCAGCTCCCACATCGACGCCCAGCCCCGCAGCGAGATCGCGTGCGGATTCTCGAACAGCCGCTCGCGCTCCCCCGAGGGAACGGCCCGCAGCGAAGGAACTCGGCTGAAGATCCGTCCCCCCCCGTTCTGAATCACGACGATGCGGATGCGGCATTCCGGATCGATCTGCCTCACCGCCCACGGGGCGGCGAGGTCGTACATCGCCGTCAGATCGCCCACGACGCACCAGTTCTCCCGCTCCGCCGAACAGAGGCCGAAAAACGTCGAGATCTGGCCGTCGATCCCGTTCGCCCCGCGGCTTCCGGCCGCCTCGACCCTCCTCCGGCGATCGGCGAACAGATCCCATTCCCGGATCGGAAGCGAGTTGCCCAGAAAAACGAGCGAGCCCTCCGGCACGCGCGCCGAGAGCTCGCGCACGAGGGCCGGCTCGGAGCGAGCCTCGTCGGCGAGCAGAGCGTCGATGCGAGAGGCGAGAGCGCGGTCGCGCTCGAGAAGCTCGGGCCAGGGGCGCGCGGTCGCTCCGACGAGCGGCAGGGCGGCGCCGAGGTCGCACCGCACGTGGGCTCCGCGCGGCAGGCCGGAAAAGGGGAGGGGGCCGGCGGAGAGAACGGGGATGCCGGTGCGCGTCTGGTCGAGATCGCGCCAGAAGCGGAGGGACGGGACGCCGCCGAGGCGGAGGACCGCGTCGAGGTCGGCTTCGGCGAGGATGCGGTCGCCGCACTGCAGCGCCAGCGGTGCGAACCGCGGGTCTTCGCGCAGTCCGGAGAGCGGCTCGGCATGAACGGGCCAGCCGAGGCCGAGCGCGAGATCGCGGACGGCGGCGCGGTCGGGCGGCGCGATCTCGCCGAGGAGGAGGATCGGCCGTTTCGCGCCTTCCGCGAAACGTCGGAGGATCGCCGACGCATCCGCCGGTTTCGCCAGCTCCGGATCGCGCGGCGGGATCGGCTCCGCACTGGAGGGGGCGGGGGTGGCGTCGAGCAGCGGCTCGTCGAAGGCGAGATTGAGGTGAATCGGGCCGCGGCGGCTCCACGGGGGAAAGCGCGGAGGAGCGCCGGGGACGAGGTCGACGCTCGCTTCGGTGTACGGGCCGAACAGGCCGGGCTGCTCGATCGCCTGCGGCGCGCCGGTTCCGCGATGGCGCGCTGGGCGGTCGGCGGTGACGAGGACGAGAGGGGCGCCGGAGTAGTGGGCCTCGATGGCGGCGGGGAGGAGCTCGGCAGCGGCGGTTCCGGAGGTGGTGATCACGGCGACGGGCGCGCCGCTCGCGCGAGCGCGCCCGAGGGCGAAGAATGCGGCGCTCCGTTCCTCGAAGAAGTTGTAGGCGCGCAGATCGCTCCGCGCGGCGAGTGCGGCGATCAGCGGCGCGTTTCTCGATCCGCCGCAGACGACCGCTTCGCGGACGCCGCTCGCGTGGAGCGCGCCGACGACGGCGTCCGCCAGCGCGACATTGCTCACGCCGGAACCCCGTCGCGCTCGGGGGCGAGTCCGAACAGCGCCCGCACCTGGTCGCGCTTCCTCTTCAGCTCCTTTCGCTCGTTCTCGAGCGTGCTCTCGACCAGAACGCCGGCGCCCGAGCCGATCCGGACCCGCTCGCCGTTCCAGGCGACGTTCCGGATCGCCACCAGGCAGATCGCCGAGCGATCCTCGAAGAGGACTCCGAACGGGGCGCCGAAGGTCCCGCGTCCGATACCGCGGTCGGCGTTTCGAAGCCATTGCCGCGCGGCCTCGTTGCGCGGCGACGAGCCGAGGGCTGCCGTGGGATGAAGTCGACGGACGACCTCCTCGAACGATGGCATCGAGCGCGGCCGCACCGAGACGAGCGTCACCAGGTGCGCGAGGGTGGGGAGCTCGACCACCGTGGTCGGTGAGACCTCGACGCGCCCGAGATCGCGGAGCTGCTGTTCGAGATCGCGGACGACCAGCTCGTGCTCCTCGCGCTCCTTCGGGTCGTCGGCGAGCTCGCGGACCCGGTCGAGTCCGCGCGTGCCGGCGACCGCCATCGTCTCGACCAGGCCCTCGCCGAGGGTGAACAGCGTCTCCGGGGATGCGCCAGCCATCCCCTCTTCCCCGATCCGGTACGCATAGGCCCACATCTCGGGCGGAAGCATCGCGAGTCGCTCGACCAGATACGCCGCCGGATCTCCCTCCCGCACCACGCCCGTCTGAAACATGATCGGGACGATCTTGCCGAACTCCCCGCGGGCGAGAGCGGAATGAGCCGACCGGAAAAGCGATTGAAAGGAGACGTCGTCGAGCGGCTGCCAGTCAATGGCGGGCGGCTGCGGACCGCCGAGTCGGGAGCCGAGCTCGCCGCGCTCGACGATCTCCCAGGAGTCGGGGATCTTCCAGGGGGTCTCGGCGTCGAGGAAGTAGTCGTTGAGGTAGAAGGAGGGGAGGAGCGGGTCGGGCGAGGGGAGATGGCGGAAGGGCCCCCATCCGAGGAGAAACCGCCCTGGAGCGAGCTGGATGAGCGCGAAATCAGGCATCGGCGACACGAGTCCTTCGGGGGGAGCGGTTCAGGCCGAGCCCCTTCCATTGCTCTCGAGGCCCGAGACGGCGAGGCGGCCGGTTCGGGTGGGTCCGCTGACGATCGGCGGCGGAGGATTCGTCGTGCTCGCCGGACCGTGCTCGATCGAGTCGCGGGCGCAGTTCGAGTCGATCGCCGGCTTCGTGCGCGAGCACGGCGCGGCGATGCTGCGCGGCGGAATCTTCAAGCTGAGAACCAAGCGGTCGTCGTTCCAGGGTCTGGGGGAGGAGGGCTACGAGATCGTTCGCGCCGTCCGCGAGCTGACCGGGATGCCGATGGTCGCCGAGGTCACCGACCCGCGACAGATCGAGGGTCTGGCCGAAGTCGTCGACGTCCTTCAGGTCGGCACCCGGAACATGTACAACTACTCCCTTCTAATGGAACTGGGGCGGATCCGCAAGCCCGTCATGCTCAAGCGGGGCTTTTCGGCGCTGATCGACGAATGGCTTCATGCGGCGGAGTACGTGACCTCGGGGGGGAACGAGGACGTGATTCTGTGCGAGCGCGGGATCCGGACCTTCGAGACGAAGATGAGGAACACGCTCGATCTGGCGGCGGTGGCGTGGGTGCGGAGGCACTCGCCGTTTCCGGTGCTCGTCGATCCTTCGCACGGGACCGGGCGGCCCGAGCTGATCGAGCCGATGATGCTGGCGGCGGCCGCCGCCGGGGCGGACGGCGTGCTGATCGAGGTGCACCCGCAACCCGATCGGGCGCTCTCGGACGGGCACCAGGCGGTCGATTTCGAGGGCTTCGCCTCGATGATGAGCCGGCTCGAGCCGCTGCTCGCCGCCCTCGGACGAAGCCTGGTCTCGCCCTGATGAGTCGCCAGGCGGGACCCGACCCGGCAGAGATCCGGGCCATGTTCGGCTCGATCGCGAAGAGATACGACCGCGCGAACACGATCCTGTCGGGCGGGGTGCATCACCTCTGGCGGCGGACGCTGGTCCGGTGGAGCGGCGCGCAGCCGGGCGACCGCGTGCTCGACTGCGCGACCGGAACGGGCGATCTCGCGATCGCATTCGCGCGCGCCGTCGGGCCCGAAGGTCGGGTCATCGGCACCGACTTCTCCTCCGAGATGCTCGCTCCCGCTCCCGCCAAGGCCGCGAAGAAGGGGGTCGAGGTCGCATTCGAGACCGCCGACGTCACCGCCCTTCCGTATCCGGATGCCTCGTTCGACGTCGCCTCGATCGCGTTCGGCATCCGGAACGTCGCCGACCCGGCGACGGCCATGCACGAGATGGCGCGCGTGGTCCGGCCGGGCGGACGCGTCGTCGTCCTCGAGTTCGGGCGACCGGACAATCCTTTCGTACGCCCCCTGTTCGGCTTCTACTCGCGCCGCATCCTCCCGGCTCTCGGCGGGCTCCTGACCGGACACCGGGACGCCTACGGCTATCTCGATCGCTCCGCAGCCGAGTTCCCGACCGGGCCCCGATTCACCTCGATCATGCTCGAGACGGGCCTGCTCGAGCAGGTCGAGTCCAGATCTCTCCATGGCGGAATCGCGTGGGCCTACCGCGGAGTCCGCACCGGCCGCGCGGCCGGCTCGTCCGCGTCGCTCTGATAGACTCCGGACGATCGCATCCGAAGGAGATTCTTCCGCATGCCTCTGACCCGCGAGCAGATCGTCCGCCGCGCCTCCCGCGAGCTCGAGGACGGGTTCTACGTCAACCTCGGCATCGGAATGCCGACGCTCGTTGCGAACCACATCCCTCCCGGCATGGAAGTGATCCTCCAGTCCGAGAACGGCATCCTCGGGATGGGACCCTTCCCGACCGAGGACGAAGTCGACCCCGACCTGATCAACGCGGGCAAGCAGACCGTGACTGTGATTCCGGGAGCCTCGTACTTCAGCTCGGCCGATTCATTCGCCATGATCCGAGGCGGGAAGATCGATCTCTCCATCCTCGGCGCGATGCAGATCTCCGGCAGGGGAGACATCGCGAACTGGATGGTTCCGGGGGCGATGGTGAAGGGGATGGGGGGGGCTATGGATCTGGTCGCCTCGGCTCGCCGGCTCGTCGTGACGATGGAGCACGTGACCAGGAAGGGAGAGAAGAAGATCCTGAACGAGTGCTCGCTTCCGCTGACCGGGGTGAGCTGCGTCGACCGGATCATCACCGATTACTGCGTCCTCGACGTGACCGCGGAGGGGCTCGAGCTGAAGGAGCTCGCACCCGGCGTGAGCGTCGAGCAGGTGCAGGAGCAGACCGAGCCGAAGCTGATCGTGCGCGGCCGCCCCTCGGTCATCGACGCCTGAGCGGCCGAGCGCTTCGAGACCGTGACCGAGCCGAGCCCCGACGACCGATCCCGGACGGCGAGCCAGCGCGGAATGCCGCATCGCGCGCGACGGCTTCTCGCCTCCGCTGCGCTCCTCATGATCACCTTCGGCGGGCTCGAGCTGTTCTATCTGCGGATGTTCTTCGCCGATCGCACGGAGCTCCGCGAACGCCTCGCCGGCCTCCCCTATCGCAAGCTTCCCGGCTATCCGGAGTTTCTCGCCGCGGTCATGGAGCAGACGCGGGAGGGAGACGTGATCGTGCTGCTCACGCCGCACGCCGGGTTCGAGGAAGGATACCGGTACGCCCACAGCCGGGCGGCATACGTTCTCGAGGGGAGGCGGGTCCTGGCGGTCCTCGGTCCCGACGACCGGCGCGATCCCGGCGCGTTCGATCGGGCGGACGTGGTCGTCGGATGGCGCGTGAAGCCGCCGCCGGGGATCGCGGTGACCTGGGATGGTGCCGACGGATTCGTCGCGCGGAGGGAGCGGTGAGCGGGACGCTCGTGCTGATCGCTCTGGCGCTCGCGATCGGAGCTCCGCTCGCGAGGCTGGCGACGCGCGAGTCGAACGGGGGGGCGCTGCTCGGATTCGGACTGCTGTTCGGCAGCGGCGCGATCGGCGTCCTGATGTTCGCTCTCTCCCTGATTCCGGGCGGATGGAGCCGGACCGCGATCGTGACGGCGGCGCTCGTACTTGCGGCACTCGCATGGGCCGCAGCGATCCGCCTCGCCCCCGCCCCCCTCCCTCCGCTGCCCCCTCTCCCACCTCACGCCCGGCTCCTGCTCGCTCCGGCGCTGCTCATCCTCGCCGGACACGCGCTCTATGCCACCGTGGCGCCCGCGATCGAAGTCGACTTTCTCGAGAACTGGGGGCTGAAGGGAAGGATCTTCTGGAGCCACGGCGCGATCGACTGGGAATGGCTCGCCGGCGAGGCGATGTGGCAGAACCATCCCGACTACCCGATTCTGCTCCCGCTGCTCTTCGCGTTCGTGGCGACGGTCGAGGGATCGTGGGAGGATCGCGCCATCGGGCTGCTGTACACCGCCTGGGCCGCCGGCGTGCTGCTCGTCGCCGCGGCGGAGCTGCGCCGCTCCGCCCCGCGGAGCGGGGTCGTGGTTCCGGTCGCGGTCGTGTCGCTCGCTTCGCTCGCGGTCACGCCGTGGATCGGGATCGCCGACGGCCTCTTCCTGGCCCTGGCCGGCGGGGCGGCCCTCCTGCTGCGAAGGGGGACTGCCAACCTCGATGCCCGCGAGATCGCGGCGGGATCGGCCCTGCTCGGGCTCGCCGCCTGGACGAAGAACGAGGGGATGACGCTGGTCGTGGCGGGTGCGATCGCGGTGATCGCGACCGCGGGGTGGCGGCCGCGGCTGCTCGCCGGACTTCTGCCGGGAATCGTCCTCGCGGGCGCGTGGGGGGTGCCGCGGGCGCTGCTGGGGCTCGAGAGCGACCTGGCGGCCGGGGATCCGCTCGGCCGCGTCCTCGAGGGAATTCGGTCGCCCGGCCCGCTGCTGGCGGCGCTCGGGACCTGGACGACCGGCCGGCCGCTGCTCTGGGGGGGGCTGCTCCTCGGGGCACTCGTCGGGGCTCGCGAGCTGCTCCGGCGGGAGCGGCTGCTGCTCGTCCTCTGCGGCACGCAGCTCGCTTTCTATCTGCTCGCCTACCTCGCCACGCCGCACGAGATCGACTGGCAGGTGCGATGGTCGTGGGAGCGGCTCGTCAGCCACGTCCGCTTCCCCCTGGCGTTCGCGGTGGTGGTGGTGCTGACGGCGATTCTCGTGAGAGGGGGCGGCCCGGAGCGAGAGCCGGCGCCGGAGCGCGAATCGTAGTCGTCAGTAGCTCGCGAGCCGGTTCATCGCGGCGAGCAGGTCGTCGATCTGGGGGAGGGTGGCTTCCTCGAGGCTCGGGGCGTAGCCGACGAACGTGTCGGTGGCGCCGACGCGAGCGACGGGAGCGTCGAGGTACTCGAACAGCTCGTCGGCGATCCGGGCGGCGATCTCCGCGCCGTAGCCCCAGCTGAGGCAGTCCTCGTGGGCGACCAGGACGCGGCTGGTCTTCTTCACCGACTCGGCGATCGCGTCCCAGTCGTACGGACTGAGCGAGCGGAGATCGATGATCTCAGGATCGTAGCCCTGCCCCTCGACCTGCCTCGCCGCCGCGAGCGATTTCTGCACGATCGCGCCGAAGGTGACGATCGTCATCTGCGCCCCGGGGCGGACGATCCTGGCCTTCCCGAACGGGATCATGTAATCGGGTCCGGGGTATCTCCCCTTGTTGTAGGTCTGGCGGTAGAGGTGTTTGTGCTCGAGGAACATGACGGGGTCGTCGCATCGGATCGCGGTGCGCAGAAGGCCGTTCGCATCGAGGGCGTTCGACGGCATCACGACGCGCAGGCCGGGGATGTGCGTGAAGAGCACCTCGCCCGACTGGGAGTGATATATGGCGCCCTTGATGTAGCCGCCGATGGGAACGCGAACGACGACCGGCGCCTTGAATCCGTTGTTGGAGCGCCAGCGCATCGTCGCCAGCTCGTTGCGGAGCTGCATGTAGGCGGGCCAGATGTAGTCGAAGAACTGGATCTCGGCTACCGGCTTGAGCCCGCGCGTGGCCATTCCGACCGCGCGTCCGATGATGTTCGCCTCGGCGAGGGGGGAGTTGAACACGCGCTCTTTTCCGTACTTGCGCTGCAACCCGTAGGTCAGCTTGAATACGCCTCCCTTTCCCTTGCACTCCTCCAGCACTTCCTCGCGGGATGCGTCGGCGACGTCCTGACCGAACACCACGATGCGCGGGTCGCGCCCCATCTCGTCATGGAGGCATGCGTTGATCAGGTCGACCATCGTCCCCTCGGACGATCCCTCCTCGAACTGCGGCTCGGTGTCGAACTCCGGCGAGGTCGGATCGACTTCCGGCGAGTAGACGAAGTCGTAGACCGTCTCGGGCGCCGGCTGCGGAGTCGCCACCGCGCGGTCGGCCGCCTCGTTCACTTCGCGATCGACCTGCTCCTGCAGCTTCTCGAGCGCCTCCGGCTCGAGCATCCCGTTCGAGATCAGGTACTCACCGAATTTCCGGACCGGGTCGCGCTCCGCTTCGGCCTCCCGTTCGGCCTTCGTCCGATAGAGCGTCTCGTCGTCCGAGAGCGAGTGCGAGTAGGGCCGGATCACGTGCGCATGGACCAGGGCCGGCCCCTTGCGCTGCCGGCAGTGCGCCACCGCCTCCTGCATCGCCCCGTACGATTCGAAGAAATCCGTTCCATCGCACTCCCGGATGAACAGATCAGGGAAGCTGCGGACCAGCTTCGAGATCGAGCCCCCCGCCGTGTTCACCTCGACCGGAACGGAGATCGCGTAGCCGTTGTCCTCGATCAGATAGACGACCGGAAGCTTCAGGTTGCTCGCCGTGTTCAGCGATTCCCAGAACTCTCCCTCCGAGGTCTGTCCCTCTCCCGCCGAGCAGTAGACGACCTCGTCGCTCCGGTGAGGGATCTTCTCGCGCAGCGCCTCGAGCCTCGCCGCCTTGATTCCCGCCTCGGCCGCGCCGACCGCGTGCAGGAAGTGCATCCCGGTGCAGGACGACTTCGAGATGATGTTCAGCTTCGGGTGCCCCCAGTGGGCCGGCATCTGCCGTCCCCCGGAGTTCGGGTCGTCGTGCGCTCCGCTCGCCTGGGCGAGGATCTCGTACGGCGTCATGCCGAGCTGAACCATCAGCGCCCGGTCGCGGTAGTAGGCGATCACCCAGTCCGATTTCGGCCGGAGCGCCATCCCCGCGGCGACGAGCACGGCCTCGTGCCCGACCCCGTTGATCTGAAAGAAGATCTTGTTCTGGCGCTTGAGCTGGATTTCCTTGTCGTCCAGCCGGCGCGACACGTACATCGCGCGGTAGACGTCGATCAGGGTCTCCCTGCTCAAGGCCTCAGGCTTGCCGGTCATCGTTTCGACTGCCATGCGGGGCTCCCGAGTCAAGAGGGTCTCTGCATCCTAGCAGAGTCTGGAATCCGGGGTCGGGATGGAACGGGGAGCGCGTGGCCCTCCGAGTTTCGATCCGCCCCGGAATCCCGGACTCCCGACGCTCACGCGCCCTGAGGCTCGCGGGCGGCGGGTTTGCGGAACATGTCGAGAAAGAGCAGGCCGATGCCGACGCAGATCGCCGAATCGGCGACGTTGAACGCGGGCCAGTGGTACTCGCGGCCGCCGATGGTGACGTAGAAATCGAGAAAGTCGACGACCCATCCGAAGCGGAAGCGGTCGATGAGGTTTCCGATTGCACCGCCGAGAATGAGGTGGAGGCCCACCTGGAGCAGCCGATCCGTCAGAGCGGTGCGAAGCGAATAGACGACGACGAAGAAGAAGACGGCGATCGCCCCGATGTTGAGCGCGAGCGGTACGAGCGGCGACTCGCTGTGGGCGCCGATGCCGAACGCCGCGCCGGTATTGCGCACGTAGACGAGCTGAAAGAGTCCGGCGATGATCTCGCGGCTCTCGTGAAGGGTGAAGCTCCGCAGGACGAGGTGCTTGGTCCAGACGTCGAGGACGATGACGGCGAGGGCGATCGCGAGGTATGGGAGCCGCCGGGTCATGCGGAGACTCCCGCCGGCCTCTTTCTCTCGATGAGCTGGTCGAGCTCGGAGCGGAGTCGGTCGAGAATCTCGTCGTAGCGGAACTGGCCGAGCGTCTCGGTCCCCTTCTTCAGATTCACGAAGCTCGGAGCGCACCACATGCCGAGATCGGCGTCGTCGGTCTCGCCCGGTCCGTTGACCCGGCAGCCCATGACCGCGATCGTGATGTCATACTCCTTCGCGTACTCGGTCATCTGCTTCACGTCCTCGGCGAGCTGGATGAACGCCTCGTTCTCGACTCGGGAGCACGAAGGGCACGAGATGATGTTCAGGCCCGACTGCTCGAACCGGGGCACCGACCGGAAGCGGCCGTTCGCGATGTCGTCCAGAATCTTCCGCCCGACCGTGATCTCTTCACCCTTCCGCTCGAACGGGAGGGTCAGCGAGACGCGGATCGTGTCGCCGATCCCGCGCGTGAGAAGCTGCTCGAAGGCGATCCGCGTCTTGATGATTCCGTCGGGCGGCATCCCCGCCTCGGTCACTCCCAGATGGAGCGGCACGTCGGGCCGTGCCTCGGCGAAGCGGAGGTTCGCATCGATCACCTTGTTCGGATCCGAATCCTTCAGGGAAACGACGTAGCGGTCGAACCCGAGCTCGTCGAGCATCGCGCAGTGCTCGAGCGCCGACTCCAGCATCGGCGTGATCGAGTCTTCCGCCTCGTACTTCGCGAGCTTCTCCGGGTCGACCGAGCCGCAGTTGACCCCGATCCGGATCGCGCAGTCGTGCTCCCGCGCGACCTCCGCCAGCCAGCGAACCTTCTCCCGGATCGGCTTCCCTCTCTCGATGTGGTAGAGATGTCCCGGGTTGTAGCGGATCTTCTGCACCAGCGGCGCGACCTTCTCCGCGAGCCGGTAGTTCTCCTGGAGGTCGACCACCAGATTCGCCCGGGTCCGCGGCCGGATCTGCGCCAGCGCCTCGACGTCCTTCGGGTTGTCCACCGCGACCCGGATCACGTCGCCGCCGGCCGCCTCGATCAGCTCGATCTGACGCAGCGTCGCCGGGACGTCCTGCGTCCGCGTCGCCGCCATCGACTGGACCGCCACCGGGTAGTCCCGGCCGATCCGGACCGAGCCGATCCGTACGTTTCTCGCCTGTCTGGTCACGTGTCTCGACCGCTCCCTCCCGGTTAACCGCGACAAAGACGAAAGATTCCGCGCCGAACACGCGATTCCCCCCCGCCGTCCATCCTCCGTTTCGATAGAATGCGCCGCCGAACGATGCCCGAAACCCTGTTTCCACCCCGTTTCGTATGGGGGGCTTCCACCTCCGCATATCAGATCGAAGGCTCCCCCCTGGCCGACGGCGCGGGGCCCTCGATATGGCACCGCTTCTGCCGCACGCCGGGAAAGGTCGCCAACGGCGAGACCGGCGAGCCTGCCTGCGACCACTACCACCGATGGAAGGACGACGTGGCGCTCATGAAGCGCCTCGGCCTTCAGGGCTATCGATTCTCGATCGCCTGGGGCCGGATCCTCCCCGAGGGGAGAGGGAGGGTCAACCAGAAGGGGCTCGATTTCTACCGGCGGCTCGTCGACGAGCTCGCGGCGAGCGGGATCGAGCCGATGGCGACGCTCTACCACTGGGACCTTCCCGCGGCGCTCGACGATCTGGGGGGATGGACCAACCGCGACGTCGTCGGATGGTTCGCCGACTACGCCGAGGTGCTCTTTCGGGCGCTCGACGATCGGGTGCGATGGTGGGCGACGATCAACGAGCCGTGGGTCGTGATGGACGGCGGCTACCTCCACGGCGGGCTGGCACCGGGGCATGCGAGTCCGTACGAAGCTCCGATCGTCGCGCACAATCTCCTTCTCGCGCACGGCGAGGCGGTCGCCGCATACCGCGCGATCGGAAAGAACCAGATCGGCATCGTCCTCAACCTCGAGCCGAAGGACCCGGCATCGGACTCCGCGGAGGACCGCGATGCGACGCGGCTCGCCGACGCGCAGGTGAATCGGCATTTCCTCGACCCACTTTTCCGCGGGTCGTATCCGGAAGAGATGTCGGAGATCTACGGCGATGGATGGCCCGAGCTCCCTCGGTCGGATTTCGACGTCATCCGCCGGCCGATGGACTTTCTCGGCATCAACTACTACACGCGCGGAGTGACGGCCGCCGATCCGTCGGTCCCGTACATCCGTTCCAGACGCGTTCCGCAGCCGGGCCGGCTGCGCAACACGCTCGGTTGGGAGGTGCGTCCCGAGTCGCTCACCGAGCTTCTCGTCCGCGTGCATCGCGACTACACGCGACTGCCGCTCTTCATCACCGAGAACGGCGGCGCCTTTTACGATCCTCCCTCGCCGATCGACGGCAGGGTGGAGGACCCGCTCCGGATCCACTACCTCCGGACGCATCTGCTCGCCGCCGCCGAAGCGATCCGCGGCGGAGTCGACCTGCGCGGCTATTTCGTCTGGTCGCTCATGGACAACTTCGAATGGTCGCTCGGGTACGCCCAGCGATTCGGGATCGTCCACGTCGACTACCGGACCCAGCAGCGGACGCCGAAACAGAGTGCGGAGTTCTACTCCGAGGTGATCCGTACCGGAGGGGCGAATCTGGCGCGCGGCGCGTGAAGATCATTCCGGCGGCTGGCCGGCGCCGGTTGGCGGCGGGCTGATACCATTCGTCGGGTGACCGTCGGAAAGGAGTCTCCCCATGCTCACTCGCCGGACTCTGTTCAGGACCAGCGCCCTCGCCCTCGGAGCGGCGGCGATCGATCTGCCGGCGCTCGCCGGTCCGGTCGCGCGCACCGCGCGCAACGACGGCTGGCTGGAGCTCGATCGCAACGAGAATCCGTGGGGACCGTCCGAGGATGCGCGCAAGGCGATGATCGCGCGCATCGAGCGCGGTAACCGGTATCTCGACGCCGACGAGCTCGATGCGTTCCGCGATCAGATCGCCCGTCGCGAGGGCGTCACGCGCGACCACGTCGTTCTCGGCGCCGGCTCGAGCGAGATCCTCTGGATGGCCGCCTCGGAGTTTCTCGGCGCCGGCGACGTGCTCCTTCTCGGCGATCCGACCTTCGAGCTCATCGGCCGCTGCGCCGAGCGCCGCGGCGCGTCGCTCGAGAGAGTCCCCGTCACCGCGGATCAGGGGGACGACCTCGATCGCTTCGCCGCGAAGCTCGACCCGAAGGTCCGCCTCGTCTACCTCTGCTGGCCGAACAATCCCTGCGGCTCTCTCATCCCCGCCGGCGAGATGCGATCGTTCGTGCGCGCCGCCGCCGCGAAGGCGCCGGTCCTGGTCGACGAGGCCTACCTCGAGTACGCCGACGGAAGCCTCAGGAGCTCGATGGCCGACCTGGTTCGGGCAGGCGAGAACGCGATCGTCGCGCGCACGTTCTCCAAGATTCACGGTCTCGCGGGGATGCGGATGGGGTACGCCGTCGCCCGGCCCGAGACCGCGCGGCGCCTCGCCGCGCACCGCTTCAGCGTTCTCAACTCCCTCGCTCTGGCGGCCGCCTCGGCCGCGCTCGACGA
>DATKCD010000015.1:0-28622 GCA_035544735.1 Thermoanaerobaculia bacterium | reverse complement strand
CCTTCACCGCCGCGGAACGATCTTCCAGAGCTCTCCGTTCGATTCGTCGGTGACGAGATAGAGCGCGCCGTCGGGCCCCTGCCGCACGTCGCGAATCCGCTGCCCGCGGCCGGTGAGCAGATGCTCCTCTCCCGTCACCCGGTCGCCCTCGAGCTCCAGACGGACGAGACGCTGCCCGGCGAGCGCACCGACGAAGAGGCTCCCTCGCCACCCGGGGAACGCATCGCCCGTGTAGAGCTCCGCCCCCGAGGGCGCGATCACCGGATCCCAGTAATAAACGGGGTCCTCGTAGCCCGGACGCGTCGTTCTCGCGCCGCGGATCGGCATCCCGGAGTACTCCTCGCCGAACGTGACGACCGGCCATCCATAGTTCTTCCCCTTCTCGATCAGGTTGAGCTCGTCGCCTCCCCTCGCACCATGCTCGATGATCCAGAGGCGCCCGCGGCCGTCGAAAACGGCCGACTGGATGTTGCGGTGTCCAAGGGTCCAGAGTTCCGGGAGAGCATCTTCGCGTCCGACGAACGGGTTGTCGGGCGGCACCTCGCCCGCGGGGGTGATGCGGACGATCTTCCCCATGTGGCTGTCGAGCTGCTGCGACTGGAGGCGTATCGAGCGGTCCGATCGCTCGCCGAGAGTGACGTAGAGGTGCCCGTCGGGACCGAACGCGAGGCGAGAGCCGAAGTGCGCCGCTCCGTCGTAGGTCGGTCTCGCGCGAAAGATCACGCGGACCTCGGAGAGGCGGCTGCGGTCGGGCGAGAGCACGCCGCGCGCGACGCTCGTCGCGTTGCCTCCGCGGCGCGGCTCGCTGTAGCTCCAGTAGATCGTCCGGTCGGACTCGAAGTCCGGACTGAGGGCGACGTCGAGCAGCCCTCCCTGGCCGCGCGCATCGACTTCCGGCACGCCTGCGATCGGCTCGCTCGTCCGGCCCGCCGCCGTCACGATGCGCATCCGCCCCGGCTTCTCGGTGACGAGCAGATCGCCCCCCGGCAGCGGCTCGACCGCCCACGGATTCCGTAATCCCCTCGCGAGGACGACGACGTCGAACGCGACCTCGGACGCCGCTTCGCACGCGCGCGTCTGCTCGGGAAACGTCGGCTGCTGGGAGGGAGCGTTCGGCCGCCGCGTCTCGAGCGGGGCGCAGTCCCTCCGTCCCCCCTCCACCCCCCGCTCCTGCGTGGCATTCGCGCCGCCGCAGGCCAGCGTGAACAGAACGAGCATCACCGCCGGCGTCGATCCCCGCCAGTGGTCTTCGATCGGAGATCTCGCGTTCGTCCCGGTCATCGCGTCATGCGCCATGCGTCCTCACCTCGCTTGCGAATTCCCGTCGGGCCGGGCCCGGCGGGAGGTGTTGCGCGAGGGGTGCAAGAAACACTCCGCCGGGGCGCGGCGAGTGGCGCCGGGACGCGGCGCGCCGACCACCGCCCGCCGGGGATCTCATGTGGCCGGGGATTTCATCCCCGGCGGGCGGAAGGTCCGTGCGAGAAACCTCGGCCTCGCGGTCCGTTCGGGCCGCGCGATACCGCCCACCCGCCGGGGATCATCATGTGGGCCGCGAGCTCACGGCTCGATGCGGAGCCCGTCGACGACGTTGCTCACGCCCGGCGCGGCCCAGGCGGCGGCTACCGCGTCGTCGTGCTCGGCCCACGAACGGACCTTGCCGCGCAGAGTCACGCGCCCGTCGCTCGCCTCCACCGAGACCTTCCCCGCGTCAACCTCGGCTCCCCTCTTGAACGCTTCTTCGATCTTCACCTTCACGTCGCTCGCCCGGACCTTCGGCGTGACGGAAATCTCGTTCGTCACCCCCCGCACCCCCTTCAGGTGGCGGACGCAGCTCTGGGCGGCGATTTTCTGGTACTGCCAGTCGACCATGCCGTTCAGCGTCACCCACCCGCTGCTCACCACGACCTTGATCCGGTCTGCGGGAACCGAGATGTTCCACATCAGCGCATCGAGAGCCGCCTTCGCGATGTCTCCATCGTCGCGCTCGTCATCTCTGCGAAGTCTGACCTCGAGCCGGTTCGCAACAGCCCGCACTCCGTGCACGCGTTTGGCGATGCGCTCGGCATTCCACTTGTCGAGATAATTCGTCACGTCACCCATGAGGGTGATCACCCCCTCCTCGGCCGTCACCCCGATCTTCGCGGCATCGATGCAGTCGAGCTCCGCGAGAACGTCGTACTGCAGGGAAGTCTGGGTGGCAGTGGTCATGAGAAGCCTCCTTTCCAGCCACCTTCATTGAATACCCCGGCCCGGCTTCATCGCCGGTGTCGGGCGTACGAGCCGGATGTGCGCTGCATCACTCCGGGGTTCGTGGCCGGGGATCGGATCGCCGATGTGGCCGGGGATTTCAATCCCCGGCGGGCGGTGGTCACGCCGGAGCCGGCGATGCCCGGAGGCGACTGGTCTGGTCACGACGCGAGCAGCCGGAGGTCTTCGTATGCGGCGTTGACGTCGCTGCTGAGGAGGCGAAGGAGCTGGAGCCAGGCTTCGGGCCGCTCCGCGAGGGTATGGAGCAGATCCTCGGCTGCGACGATCCCGACCCGGCAGTCCGTTCGCGTCGTCGCGGAACAGTCGTGGGCACGGCCCATGACCACCGGGCTGAGCCCGAGAATCGCGCCAGGCGAGACGAGTCGCAGAGGGCGCGGCCGCCCGTCGTGCGCCGCGAAGAGCAGCTCGACCTCGCCGGAGTGCAGCACGTAGAGGCCCGCCGGATGCTCCCCCTCCAGGAAGAGCGTTTCTCCGGCGACCCGATTCTGGATCGTCTCGAGTGACGAGAGGGACGGCGGCAGCCCGGATCGCTTCACGAGAGCAGCATGAGCCCCGGCTCGAAGCCTTCTCTGTGACGATCGCTACACTGCCGCGTGAGTGAGGCCGGCGCCGACGAGATCCTCGAGAACGCCGCGGTCGAGCACCGTGAAGCTCGATCCCTTCACCTCGACCACGCCGCGCCGCCGGAAATCGCTCAACAGTCGCGTCACCGTCTCGCGCGTCGTTCCGATCCTCTGGGCGATGTCCTCGTGCGTCAGAAGGACGCGGATCCTCGTGCCGCGCGGGGTCTCGGTTCCGCTCGCGTCGCACCAGTCGAGAATCAGGCGCGCCAACCGCTCTGCCGTCGTCCGCGAGAGTCCGAGCGAGCGAATCTCGCGCTGCGCCGACTGGTACTTCTCGCTCAGCACTCGCGCCGTATTGAGCGAGGCCTCGGGGCGCGTCTCGACGAACCTCAGGAAGTCGTCCCGCCGGACGAAGCTCACCTGCGACGGCTCGAGCGTCTCGGCCGTCAGTTCGTACGGCCGGCCCAGGATCGTCGCGCTCGCCCCCAGCACCTCCCCCGCCTCCGCGATCCTCACGATCAGCGTCTTCCCATCGCTCGAGGTCGTCGAGAGCTTCGCCTCGCCGCGGCAGACGATGTAAACTCCGCGCGGCACGTCTCCCTCGACGAACAGAACGGATCCCTTCGGGTAGACCGTCGAATACCTCATCTCTTCGAGCGCGGCGCTTCCCTCGCTCGACAGTTTGCAGAACGTACCGTGATTGCGGATCTCGCACTCGGTGCAGCGATCCCGGATCTCGAGGTTGTAGGGGGTCGGCATGGCTCACTCCTTCCGTCTCCGTCACGATCGCACCCGACACGCGCGTCCGCCCCACCCGATCGGGTGGGCATCCACTCATATTTGGGTGATGTCGGTCACCGTAAGCGTGTGAATCCATTACCGTCGGCTGTGCGCGCATGAGTCATCATCGAACTTCGGAACCCGGGAGCCCTCGAGGATGAACGTCGATCAGACCTTCGCGCACGCCGGCGCGGAAGCACACGCGCTCGAGCCGGAAGAGGTGATCCGAAGCCTCGGCGCCGACCCGCAACGACACCCCCTCCGACTTGCGCAGAGGTTCCTTAGTACGCGATTCGTCGCGACGGGGCGCCCGGCACGATCGCTTCGATCCGTACCCGGGCGTCGAGCGCCACCACGCCCGTCTCGAGCACCTTCAGCGGGTTGACGTCGAGCTCCCGGATCTCGGGACAGATCGCGAGGAGCGCCGAAAGCCGGAGCAGCGCTTCCTTCAGCGCCGGAACGTCCGCCGGACGGCTTCCGCGGAAGCCTCGCAGGAGCCTGGTGAACTTCACCTCTTCGATCATCGCATCGACGTCGGCGTCGGTCACCGGCTCGATCCGCATCGCGAAGTCGCCGAGAAGCTCGACGAGCGTCCCGCCGGCACCGTACGTCAGGACGTGCCCGAAGGTCGGCTGCTCGGTCGCACCGATCATCGCTTCGGCGCCCCCTTTCACCATCCTCTGCACGATCGCCCCGGTCATCGACGTTCCGAGGGCGAGCCGGAGGTCGTCGTATGCGGCGCGTGCGTCGCATTCGTTCTTCAGATCGAGCCGGATTGCTCCCGCCTCGGTTTTGTGCAGGAGCTCGGGACCGATCGCCTTCACGACGACCGGCGCCTCGATCCGCATCGCCGCTTCCATCGCCTCCTCTCCGCTGGTCGCGAGAAACGTCTCGGGGACGGCGATCCCCGCGGCCTGAAGGAGGGCGGCCACCTCGAGGGGCTCCATCCAGCCACCCCCCGCTGCGAGAGTCTCCTCGACGAGCGAGCGGGCGCGGTCGCCATCGAGATCGGAGAAACGGGGAATGGTGCCGGGAGGACGCCTGCGCCATTCCGCATGGAGCGTGACGCGGGCGAGCGCCGCCACGGCCCGCTCCGGAAACGCGAACGACGGCACCGGAGAGAGCTTCTGCGGCTGCTCGTGCGCCCCCATGTACGTCGCCAGCAGGGTCTTTCCTTTCGCCGCCGTTGCGGCGCGGCGGATCGCCGCGCCGACCGCATCGGCATCCTCGGGGAGCACGGGGATGTAGATCACGAGGACCGCATCGAAGGAGTCGTCGGCGAGCATCGCCTCGAGCGTCCGGCGATAGTGATCGGCGGAGGCGGAGGCGATCATGTCGACCGGGTTGCCGACGCTCGCGGCGGCAGGGAGGAACGAGCGCAGCAGCTCCGCGGTCGCGTCGGAGGGCCGCGGCAGCTCGAGCCCGTTGGCTTCGCACGCATCGGCGGCGAGGATTCCCGCCCCGCCGGCGTTGGTGACGATCCCGACGCGCCGGCCGGCCGGGAGCGGCTGCTGCGCCAGCAGCGAGGCGACGTCGAACATCTCCTCGAGCGTTCCGGTGCGAATGATTCCCGCCTGCCGGAACAGGTCGCCGACGACCGCATCGGAGGAAGCGAGGGCTCCCGAGTGCGACTGCGCCGCGCGCGCGCCCGCGACCGAACGCCCCGCCTTCACCGCCACGATCGGCTTGCGCCGGCTCACGCGGCGCCCGATCTCCACGAACTTGCGCGGATTTCCGAAGCTCTCCAGGTAGAGCAGGATCACCTCGGTCGCCGGATCGTCCGCCCAGTACTGGATCAGATCGTTGCCCGAGACGTCGGCCTTGTTGCCGACGGAGATGAAGCTCGAGAACCCGAGGTTCATGGACGCAGCGTAGTCGAGCACGGCGAGACCGACAGCCCCGCTCTGGCTCGACATCGCGACGTTCCCCCGCGCCGGCCTGACGCGGGCGAAGGTCGCCTGCATCGAGACGGCGGGATCGGTATTGATCACCCCCATGCAGTTCGGGCCGACCATCCGCATTCCGGCGGCGCGGACCTTCTCGACGAGCCGCTGCTCCATCGCGCGGCCGGCCTCTCCGGTCTCGCCGAAGCCGGCCGAGATCACGACGATCGCCGGAACCTGCTTCGCCACGCAATCGTCGACGACGCTCTCGACGGCCGCGGCGGGGACGGCGACGATGGCGAGATCGATCGGCTCGGCGATCTCGCGCAGAGAGCGGCTGCTCGCGATGCCGTCGATCGCATCCGTGTTGGGATTCACCGCGCGGAGCGTTCCGCGGAACCCGGCGGCGCGGACGTTGTGGAGGATCTCGGCGCCGAGGTTGCCGCGCCGCCGGCTCGCACCGACGACGGCGATCGACCGCGGGGCGAAGATCGGCCGCATCGACGCCGACGCCGCCTGCTGCGCGCGTCCGGCCGACTGCGTCGCGAGCTCGGCCGTCTTCCGCAGCGAGAGCTTCACGTGGACCACCCCCTCGCCCGAGGTCACCTGCGTGGTGAACCCGGAGCTCGTGAACACGTCCAGCATCGCCTGATTACCCGCCAGCATCTCCGCCTCGAACCACTCGATTCCCTTCGCGCGCGCCGCCTCGGCCAGTCGCTCCAGCAGCCGCGTCCCGACCCCGAGCCCCTGATGGCTCTTCGCGATCGCGAATGCCACCTCCGCCCCCTCCGGACGTCGCCGGCTCCGGAAGTAATGCGCCACCGCGACGATCGCGCCGCTGACTTCGCCGATCAGTCCGAGCTCGTTCTCGTAATCGACCTCCACCGGCGCGCTCTCGAGCGCCGACTCCGCATTGCGCACGTCGAAGAAGCGCGAGTGAAGATCGTCTTCGGACAGCCCCGCCACGAACGTGCGCATCCGGTCCGCGTCGTCGGGCCGCACCGGCCTCAGATGAAGCGTACGCCCGCTGCGCAGGACGACGTCCGCCTCGAGATGCGCAGGATAGGGAGCGGGGCGTGCCATGGAGGTACCTCCGTCTTTCGGCGCGTGACCGGTGACGACTGATGATAATGGTCGAGACGCGGCGACGGCGGAAATGAGCGGAAGAGCCCGCCCACTCCGCCCGGCGCCCCCCAGTCGTCGCGGTCTTCGTTACTCCGAATCGAGCGGTCGCCCCGTGAGCTCGAGATAGAAGCGGGAGAGCTCCTCCCTGGAGAAGTCGTCCCAGCCGTGGCAGCCGACGTGCTCGCGCTGCTGGACGTCGCAGGCGAGGGGAAGCTGGGTGACCTCCTGACGCGCGAGCTGCCATCGATTCACGATCTCTTCGATCTCCTCGTCGCCGGAGTGAGCGAGCCGGCGGGCGATCCAGTCGAATCGTGCGCGCAGCTCTCCTGGCGCGAAGCGCCGGAAGCCGCGGCAGAAGATTCCGCGTTCGGCGGCCGCCCTGCAGATCGAAGTCTCCTCATCGACGAGCCGGAGCAGCTCGCTCCGGAGCCTGGCGATCGCCTCGTCACGCGAGATCGCATCCGCGGACTTCGAGATCGGTATCATGAGCAACCCTCCAGCGAGTAGTTCGCGAAGCTCATCATCGCTCCCGAAGGGCCGGCGACACCATGATTGCCCGCACGCCGCACGGTGACGAGCGACACACGGTCGGGGAGGGGAAGGGTCGAGAGTCATGAATGGTGAGCGATGGAAAGGAGTGGCTGGCGGTGCGCGGAAGGTATGCGGCGATCGGCGCGGTGCTCGGAATCGGTGCTCCGGCGGGAGCGCTTCTGCTCCGCATGGTTCTCGATCCGGCCGTCCGCTTCGATCCGCTGACCGAGCTCCGCGCCGGCTCGTTCTTCTACCTCTATTCTCTGATCGGTACGTCGGTGGTGTTCGCCTTCGCGGGAGCGGTCGCCGGAGCGCATGCCGAACGGCTGCGCGCGGCGGAAGAGTTCTATAGGCGCCTCGCCGATCGTGACGCGCTCACCGGCCTCCTGAACGCGCGTGCGTTCGAGGACCGGTTCTCGCGCGCGCTGGAGCGCTCGACGCGCTTCGGCGAGCCGATGGTGCTCCTTCTGATCGACGTCGACTGGCTGAAGGCCATCAACGACGAGCAGGGTCACGTCCGCGGGAACGCCGCGCTGGTTCAGGTCGCGGCCGCCATCGGGGCGGCGAAGCGCGGGAGCGACGAAGCCGCACGATGGGGCGGCGACGAGTTCGCCGTCCTCCTCCAAGGGGGCGACCAGACCGCCGCCGTCCGCACCGCCGAAGCGATCATGGCCTGGCTGGCCGAGAACCCCCTTCCCAACTCGCCGTCCCCTTTGACCGTCACGATCGGCATCGCGATCGGCATTCCCCGTCCCGACCACGGAGACTTCTTCGGCGCGGCGGATCGGGCGCTCTACGCCGGCAAACGCGACGGGCGTAACCAGATCCGCGTCGCCACGATCTCGTGAGCCGCACGGAGAGTGCGCCCCCGGCGTGTGGTGCGGCGGCGATCCTCCTCTGCCTGCGAGGCTTCGCACCACACCGCGGGGCCCACACCCGCGGTAGGCTTGCCGCATGCCGCTCGTCGGGCTTCTGCTCGCGCTCGTTCTGCTCTTCGCGCTCGCGGTGCTCAGCATTCCCCTGTCGATCGTGCAGCGGTACCGGATGGGGACGATGCGCCGGCAGGCACGGGGATGGGTCGCGACGATCAACCTCGTCGCCATCGCCCTCTCGGCCGCGATTCTCCTCTTCATCGCGGCGCTGAGCAGCCTCTGGGTGCCGGACGCGATCCCCTTCACCCTCGCCGGCCTCGCCAGCGGAGCCGTCCTCGGCCTGCTCGGGCTCGCGCTGACGCGCTGGACCGCGGGACCGGGCACCCTGCACTATGCGCCGAACCGCTGGCTCGTCCTCTCGATCACCCTCGTCGTCCTCGCGCGCCTGCTCTACGGCTTCTGGAGAGGATGGAGCGCGTGGCAGGCAGGCGGCGAAGGCAACTGGCTCGCCGAGGCCGGCGCCGCCGGCTCGATGGGGGCGGGGGCCGTCGTGATCGGGTACTACCTCGTCTACTGGGCGGGCCTGCGGTTGAGGATCTCCCGATTGCGGAGTGCAGAATATCGAGTGAGGCGTGTCGAGTGACCAGAGCGGTCTTCGGCAGGGAACGACACGGGTGGGACTGAGCGCTCACGCTTCCCGTCTCACGCCGGGCAGCGTCGTGATGAATTCCGCTCCGAATGCCTGCGACGGCGTGAGCGCGCCGGCGATCCGCTCCTCGCCGAGCGCGCGCTCGACCGCGGCGAGCGCGGCGGAGACGGTGAGCGCATATCCGTCCGGCGTCGAAAGGCTCGCCGTCCGCTCCTCGGAGCCGCGACGGACGCATCCCCAGAGCTCGACCCGTCCGCGCTCGCGCTGCTCGGCCGAGGGGCCCGAGCCGCGCGGCACGAACCGTTGGGCCAGGCGGCGCAACGGCCGGAGGGCGAGGAGCGGCGCGACGCGGGAGAGCCGCCGGACATTCGCGATCGCCCGGCGCGACGATGCCGAGTAGACGCGGATGTTCGGGATGCCGGTCGTCCGGAACGCGCTGGAGACGTCGCCCCACGGGATCGTCATCGCGAGCCGCGGGCCGCTCGCGAAGGGGATCTCGCGCACGTCGAACAGCAGCGGAACGCGGACGATGCGCCCGTCTCGCCGGACGGCCCCTCCCGCGGCGAGGCCCTCGATCATCGTCCGTTTCGTGCCGCGGCTCGCCGCGCTCCCGCGACTCGTCGAGAAGGCGAGCCGCAGCTCGCTCGCGCCGGGCAACTGCCGAGCGAGCATCGCGGCGAGACCGTCGGTCGGCACCACGTCGAATCCGACGCCGGGAATGAGCGCCACTCCGGCGGCGCGCGCGTCGCCGTCGCGCGCGTAGATCGCCTCGAACACCGAGATCTCTCCGGTGATGTCGAGGTAATGCGCGCCGGCGCCGAGGCACGCATCGACCATCGGCGCGCTGGTGTGGACGAACGGACCGGCGCAATGCAGCACGAGGCGCACGTCGCTCAGATCCGGCCGCCTCACGGGAAACGCGCGATGCCCCAGCCCGAGCTCTTCCGCCAGACGCCCGACGCCCTCGGCATTGCGCCCTGCGAGCAGCGGCCGCATCCCGCGCTTCGCCGCCTCGCGCGCGATCAGCTCCCCCGTGAACCCGTTCGCCCCGTAGATCATCCACTCGGTCATGCCGGCATTATCGACGAAAGAACGGCCTCTGCTGCGGGCCTCGCGCACGGCGACGGCCCCGCCACGTCGGTTTCGTTCTTCGTTCTCCGTTCTTCGTTCCATTTCCCGGGGCGGGTGGGGCGCTGCTCGTTCGCTGCACCGCCCCCCCGCCGGGGATGGAATCCCCGGCCACATGGTGCGGAAAGGGTGAAGTCCTCCGCTATACTCGAACGGCGTCGCGTACGACCGGGCATCCGGAATGGATTACGAGCTGGTGAAACAGGTGCTTCACGGATTCGAGCGCGAAGGCGTCGAATACGTCATCATCGGCGCGGTCGCTCTCAACTTTCACGGGCTTGCCCGCTTCACCGAGGATCTCGATGTCTTCATTGCTCCCGAGCGCGAGAACGTCGAGCGGCTGAAACGGGCTCTCCGCTCCGTATTCGACGATCCCGAGATCGACCGGATCACCGCCGAGGATCTCATGGGGGACTATCCGGCCGTGCAATACGTCCCGCCGGAAGGGACGTTTCACATCGACGTGCTGACACGGCTCGGAACTGCATTCACGTACGAAGATCTCGAGAGCGAGCGCATTCCTTTCGAAGAGCTGATGATCACGGTCGCGAGCCCGCGAACGCTGGTTCGAATGAAGGAGAGTACGGGCCGGCTGAAGGATCGCGCCGACGCGGAGCTGCTTCGGAAGCGATTCTCGCTCAGGGAGGAATGATGCCGGTTCGTCGCTTCCGGTCCGTCGAGGAGATGAGCGAGCCGGTCTGGCGCGATCCGGGGGACGCCGAGCTCTTCCGCGCGATCGCCTCCGTCTGGGCGTTCGGCCGGCGCACTTCGGGATCGCGCTTCCGCCCGGGCGTACGGAGGTTCCGATCGGTCGAGGAGATGTCGGAAGCGCGCGAGCGCGAGCGCGGCGGCGGCGGTGGCTAGCTCGCGAAATCGCGCTCCTCGACTCGGATCGTCGCTTCGTGCCGGATCGGAACGCTGCACGAGCTCGCGATGAAGCAGAGCTCGTGCGCCCTCTGGTGCAGATTCGCGGCTCGATTCGCGTCGCCGCCGGCGATCGTCACGATCGGACGAAGCGTCACCTCCTCGAACCGCCCGCCCCCCTTCCCGTCGAGCGCGAGCGTGCCGCTCGCCTCGTCCTCGTAGGCGACGACCCGGATCCCGTCCCGCGCGCAGAGAGCGAGGTACGACAGCATGTGACACGACGAGATCGCGGCGAGGAAGAAGTCTTCGGGGTCGTGTTTCCCGCGCTCTCCCCGGAACGCCGGATTGGCCGAGCCGCTCAGCTCGGGCTTTCCCTCGATCACGACGCGGTACTGCCGGCCGTACGCGGCATAGCTCGCCGTCCCGTCGCCGAGGTTACCGTCCCAGACGAGCCGCGCACGGTATTCGTGAGATCTCATCGGCCCATCGTAGCCGCGACGCGCTGGACGCCCCAAACGCTCCAGACGCTCCAGACGCCCCAGACGCTCCAGACGCCCCAGACGCTCCAGACGCCCCAGACGCTCCAGACGCCCAAGACGCTGTAGGATGGCGGCGAGGATGCGCCGGCCGGTTTCGCTCAAGCGCGACTACTACGAGGACATCGAGCTGCTTCGCAGCGGCGGCTCCCGCTTCTGGTTCGTCCTCCTCCTCGCCGCGCTCGCCCTCTTCCCCTTCGTCGCGACCGGCTATCAGATCTACGTGGTCAGTCTGATGGCGGTGAACGTGGTCGTCGCGCTCGGGCTCAACATCCTGGTCGGCTATACCGGCCAGATCTCGCTCGGGCACGCCGGCTTCGTCGCCATCGGCGCCTACGGGACGGTGATCCTCGCCGAGCGATTGGGTGTGCCGTATCCGGTGGCGCTCGTGGCGGCGGGGCTCATCGCCGCGGGCGTCGGATTCCTGCTCGGCCTTCCGACGCTCCGGCTGGAGGGGCCGTATCTGGCGATCGCCACGCTCGGTTTCGGGATGGCGACGACGATCCTGATCGGGCGCACGGCCTATTTCGGCGGACACATGGGGCTGGTCGTCTCGCCGCCGCGGCTGGGGCCGATCGATCTGTCGGGCGATCGCGGCATCTACGCGCTGACGATGAGCACGACCGTGATCCTCGCGCTCGCCGCGCGCAATCTGATGCGCAGCCGCGTCGGTCGCGCCTTCCAGGCGATCCGCGACAGCGACGTCGCCGCCGCGATGGCGGGCGTCGACCTCGCCCGCTACAAGACGCTGAGCTTCGCCGTGAGCGCGTTCTACGCGGGCGTCGCCGGCGGCCTCTGGGCCGCCGTGCTCGGGTTCATCAATCCGGGGATGTTCACCTTCGTCCTCTCGGTGCTCTTTCTCGCGATGGTGGTCGTCGGCGGCCTCGGGACGATCCTCGGGGCGATCGCCGGCGCGATCGTTCTGACCTGGCTCAATCTCCAGGCCTCGTCCATCCAGACGCTCCCGCTCGTCGGCGCGGCCCTCGAGGCCTTCTCGCAGCGATTCATGACCGTCAGCGGCCTGCCGAACGTCACCTGGATCGTCACCGGCCTCGTGCTGATCTTCATCGTCACGCTCGAGCCGCTCGGACTCTACGGCCTCTGGCTGCGGACGAAGATCTACTGGCGGACGTGGCCGTTCTGAGGAAGCGATGCTGGGACAGGTGATCGTCAACGGTCTCGCCTTCGGCAGCATCTACGCGCTGATCGCGCTCGCGATGGCGATCGTCTACAAGAGCTCGTCGGTTCCGAACTTCGCGCAGGGGGAGATGGCGATGATCACCACCTTCATCGCCTGGCTGATCGCGTCGGCGCACGGCGCGCCGTTCGGGATGGCGCTCGCCGCGGCTCTGCTGTCGGCGGCGGCGATCGGCTTCTTTCTGGAGTTCGCCTTCATCCGGCGGGCGAAGCAGCCGACCGTGCTCAATCTCATCATCATCACGCTCGGATTCCAGATGGTCCTCTACGGGCTCGCCGGCTGGCGTTTCGGACCCGAGCAGAGGCGGCTCTCCCTCCCCGTCTCCGAGCGGGAGGTCGTCCGGATGGGCGAAGTCGTCGTCAGCCACCTGACTCTGCTGACCTTCGCGACCGCCGCGATCCTGATGCTGGCGGTCTGGCTGTTCTTCGGCTTCACCCGCTGGGGAGCGGCGCTCCGCGCGACGCAGCAGAACCGCCTCGCCGCCCGCATTCACGGCGTGCCGGTCGATCGTCTTCTCGGTCTCTCCTTCGCGATCAGCGCGGTCGTCGGGGCGATCGCCGGGATGCTGATCGCCCCGATGACCACGCTCGATCCGACGATGATGTGGGACCCGCTGCTGAAGGGATTCGCCGCCGCGGTCCTCGGGGGGCTGACCTCGCTCCCCGGCGTCGTCGTCGGCGGGCTCCTTCTCGGCGTCATCGAGAACCTCTTCGGCGCCTACGTCTCGCTCGAGTTCAAGTCGATCGTCGCCTTTCTGGTGATCGTCCTCGTCCTCTGCTTCCGCCCCTCGGGGCTGTTCGGGCGGCACTACGTGAGGAAGGTCTGAGATGGCGGAGCTGCTCGCGGTCTCGGATCTGACTCGCCGCTTCGGCGGGCTCACCGCGCTCGACGAGCTCACCTTCCGCGTCGACGAGGGGATGATCTACTCGATCATCGGACCGAACGGCGCCGGGAAGTCGACGCTTTTCAACTGCATCTGCGGCATCTACCGGCCGGACGGCGGAACGGTTCGCTTTCGCGATGAGGAGATCACCGGGCGCAGGCCGCACCAGGTCGCCCGGCGCGGCATCGCCAGGACGTTCCAGAACCTCGAGCTCTTCCGCCACATGACGACGATGGAGAACCTGATGCTGGGACGCCACCTCCACATGCGCTCCGGCGTCTGGAACGGGATCACGATGCTCCACCGCGGCTCGCGCGCGGCCCGCGAGGAGATCGAGCACCGCGAGCAGGTCGAGGAGATCATCGATCTGCTCGGCCTCCACGCCGCGCGCGACCGATACATCTGGCAGCTTCCCTACGGAACGCAGAAGCTGGTCGAGCTCGGGCGCGCCCTCGCCACGCGCCCCTCGCTCCTGCTGCTCGACGAGCCGGCAGCCGGAATGAACTTCGAGGAGCGGCAGGATCTGCTCTTCTGGATCGGCGACATCCGCGACGAGCTCGGCGTGACGATCGTCATGATCGAGCACAACATGCAGATGGTGATGGGGATCTCCGACCGAGTGCTCGCCCTCGACTTCGGCCGCGCCATCGCCGAAGGAGAGCCCGCCGCGATCGCCGCACACCCCGAAGTCGTGAGGGCCTACCTCGGATGAGCGCTCGGGTGGATTGCGAGCTCTTCCCGGTGTGTTTGCTACGCTGGACGGATACTCACCGGGAGCGCCTGACGCGGGAGGTCTGATGAAACCAGTCAAAAAGACGCACAAGTCACCGAAATCCAAGACCGCCGCAAAGAGCGCATCGAGGAGCGCCACGAAGTTCCCGAAGGCCTTTCCTGCGATCCCGCCGGCCGACCGCAGGTCGACCGCCGCCGCATTGCTCGAGCATGCAGCCGGATGGACAGGTGATGACCTCGACGAAGTCATCGAGATCGTCGCGGACACGAGGACCAAGGCGCGGTTCTGATGGTATACCTGCTGGATACCAATCACTGCTTCCGGCTCATCGCGCGCGACAATGCGATGGTCGAGGCCGTCAAGAGTCGTTCGGCCGCTCGACTGATGACCTCCGTCATCGTGGCCGGAGAGCTTCGCTACGGAGCGGCAATTTCCGAACGGTTTCGAGAGAATGCGGCGGCAGTTGAAGATTTTCTCGGCAGGATCGATCAGACGCCCGTCTCGCCGGCGACGACCCAGCACTACGCCGACTTAAAATCCCGATTGCTGGTGACTTTCGGCCCGAAGGGTCGCCTGCAGCGCCGCAACTTCGACCTCGCAAGTCTCGGCTTTTCCGACAACGATCTCTGGATTGCGGCGTCGGCGATGGAACGCGATGCCATCATCGTCACCGCCGATCGAGATTACGCGCGAGTTGCCGAGGCCGGCACGCTCGCCGTGGAGAATTGGCTCGGATGAGGGACCAGGGCGTGCGGACGCAGCCTGGCTGATCCGCCGGTGACGTCGTGACGAATCCGCTCCTTTCCCTCCGCCACGTCGAAACGTGGTACGGGCGCATCCAGGCGCTGCGCGGAATCTCGCTCGAGGTCCCCGAGGGGAGCATCACCGCGATCCTCGGAGGCAACGGCGCGGGGAAGACGACCATCCTCAACACCATCGCCGGCGTCCTCGACGATCAGCCGGAGAAGGGGACCATCGTCTTCGCCGGCGAGCGGATCGACCGCGCGGCGACCGAGTCGATCATCCGGAGCGGGATCGGCTACGTCCCCGAGGGGCGCCAGCTCTTCCCGGAGCTGACGGTGGCGGAGAACCTCGCGGTCGGCGCGTGGCTCCGCCGCGATCGCGACGCCCTCGCCGCCGACCTCGAGTGGGTCCGCGACACCTTCCCCCCGCTCCGCGAGCGCGAGCGGCAGCTCGCCGGGACGCTTTCCGGCGGCGAGCAGCAGATGCTCGCCATCGGACGCGCCGTCATGACCCGCCCCCGTCTCCTCCTGATGGACGAGCCCTCCCTCGGCCTCTCCCCGATCTTCGTCTCCAGGATGTTCGAGGCGATCGTGAAGATCCGCGAGCGCAGCGTGACGATCCTCCTGGTCGAGCAGAACGCGCGCAAAGCCCTCGAGATCGCCGATCATGGGAACGTGATCGAGGATGGCCGGATCGTCGCCGGCGGAACGTCGGCCGAGCTGCTGCGGAACGACGACGTCCGCGAGTTCTACCTCGGCATGCGGAGCGACCAGTTCACCGGCGGCGCGCAGCGCTGGAAGCGGAAGAAGCGATGGCGATGAACCCTCACGAGACGATCCCCCGGCTCTTCCTCGAGGCGACCAGCCGCGCACCCGACCGCGTCGCCCTCCGCGAGAAGCGCCTCGGCATCTGGCGCGAGACCACCTGGCGCGAATACCGCCGGAGCGTCGAGGCGGTCGCCATGGCCCTCCGGGCGGCGGGACTCCGGCGCGGCGACCGCGTCGCGATCCTCGGCGACAACGCCTCCTGGTGGCTCTTCGCCGACTTCGGCATCCTCACCGCCGGCGGCGTCACCGCCGGCATCTACACCAGCAGCTCCTGGCAGCAGTGCCGCTACATCGTCCGCCATTCGGGCGCCCGCTTCCTCTTCGTCGAGAATCAGGAGCAGTTGCAGAAGTGGCTCGAATTCGAGGACGACGCACCCGATCTCGAGCGCGTCGTCGTCTTCGACCTCACCGGCCTGCGCGAGCTCCGTCATCCGCGGGTCGTCTCGTTCGATCGGCTCCTCGACGAGGGACGAGCCGAGGCGGCGCGACGCCCGGAACAGTGGACGAGGCTGTGCGAGGAGGCGAAGCCCGACGATCTCGCCCTCCTCATCTACACCTCCGGAACGACCGGCGATCCGAAGGGGGCGATGCTCAGCCACCGCAATCTCGCCTGGCAGGCGAAGACGGTCGCCGGCTTCGATCCCGCGCTCCGCTTCGGACCCGACGACGACGTTCTCTCGTTCCTCCCCCTCTGCCACATCTTCGAGCGCCTCTTCACCAGCTTCGTTCCCCTCGCCACCGGCTACACCGTGAACTTCACCGAGAGCGTCGAGACCGTCGCGGAGAACATGCGCGAGGTGGCGCCGACCCTCGGGTACGGAGTCCCACGGATCTGGGAGAAGTACCACTCGCGTATCGTCCTCCGGATGGAGGAGGCGAGCCGGCTCAAGCGAATCGCGTTCCGCTTCGCTCTGCGGACCGGCGAGCGTCACGCCCGGTTCGCGATCCGGGGCGAGAAGGCGCCGCTCCTGCTCCGGGCCCGCTGGCACCTCGCCCACTTCCTCGTGCTGCGCAAGCTCAGGGAGCGGCTGGGATTTCACCGCATCCGCCTCGCCTTCAGCGGCGCCGCTCCGATCTCTCCCGACGTCCTTCTCTTCTTCCACGCCATCGGGCTGTACCTGGTGGAGGGTTACGGGCAGACCGAGGGGACGGGGGTGACCACGGCGTCGTCGAGCGCGGCGTTCCGTCCGGGG
Source organism: Thermoanaerobaculia bacterium (assembly GCA_035544735.1). Classification (GTDB taxonomy): domain Bacteria; phylum Acidobacteriota; class Thermoanaerobaculia; order Gp7-AA8; family Gp7-AA8; genus DATKCD01. The sequence goes on along the minus strand of DATKCD010000015.1, from coordinate 11,845 downwards.
ACGGTGGGGCGGGCGCTTCCGGGCGTCGATCTGAGGATCGCCGAGGATGGGGAGATCGTCGTTCGCTCGCCCGGCGTGTTTCTCGGCTACTTCGGCGACGAGGAGGCGACCCGAGCCGCGTTGAGGAACGGGTGGCTGCACTCGGGCGACGTAGGCGAGCTCGATGCCGACGGATTCCTCAGGATCGTCGACCGGAAGAAGGACATCATCATCACGGCGGGAGGGAAGAACGTCGCGCCGCAGATGATCGAGAACCGGCTGAAGTTCAGCCCTTACGTCAATGATGCGATCGTGATCGGGGACGGGCGGAAGTTCATCGCCGCCATCGTGGTGCTCGACGAGGAGAACGTCGTGAAGTACGCGCAGGAGAAGCGGATCCCGTTCGGCACGTATGCCGACCTGGCGGGCAGCGGCGGGATCCGCGAGCTGATCGACGGCGAAGTGCGGAAGGTCAACGCCGAGCTCGCGAGGGTGGAGCAGGTGCGCCGGTTCGCCATCCTTCCGACCCGCCTCTACGAGGAAGAGGGGGAAGTCACCCCCACCATGAAGGTCAAGCGCCGCGTCGTCCACGAAAAGTACCGCGAGCTGATCGAGGGAATGTACGCGGAGTGATCGACCCCTCGGGGGCGGCGGCGTCCCTCTTCCCGTCCGGGGCTTCGGAGCCGGATCTGATTCACGATCTCGCGCGAGCGGCGGCGTCCCTCTCCCCGTCCGGGTCTTCGTACCCGGATCTGACTCACGATCCGCAGGGGCGGCGGCGTCCCTCTCCCCGTCCGGGCTTCCCCCCCACGAAGCGCGATCGCAGTTCGGGGAGAGGGATCGAGGGTGAGGGGTCAGCGGAGCGGCGACACCCTCGCTTCGGAGCCGGATCTTCCCGGCTCGGCCTGCCACGAACTTCCTGGCTGCTTCACCTCACGATCCGCAGGGGCGGCGGCGTCCCTCTCCCCGTCCGAGTCTTCGTACCCACGAAGCGCGATCGCAATTCGGGGAGAGGGATCGAGGGTGAGGGGTCAGCGAAGCCGCGACCCCCTCGCCTCCGAGCCGGATCCCGGGTGGGCACCTGCACGTCCGGGCCGGCTACGCCTCAGCCGCAGTCATTCCCCTTCGGCGCTTTCGGGCGGCCTGCTGAACGAGACGTGCCTGCTGAGCTTCCACGATCCGTCCGGCTGCCGCTCGAGCGCCACGAGGAATTCGCCCGTGACGTCCATCGGCTCGCCTTCGGGCGGAGTGAGGCGCTGCGAGAATTCCCCAAAATCGTAGGCGACGTCGCCGCTCACTGCGGTTTTGGTCGACCGAACTTCGAGTCCGCTCGCCATCGGGAAATTCCGCGTCCAGAGCGCCTCGATCGCCTCCCGCCCCTCGGCGGGCGGATCATCGGGCGAGGTGACCACTGCGTCCTCGGTGTAGAGGGCGGCGACGGCCGCGGCGTCGTCCCGCTCCGCGGCGGCGATCCATTCATCCCGCAACCGGTCGATGGCTTCCCGCGCGGCGGCCGGATCGGAAATCGCGGCCAGCTCGCCTGCAGGGCCCTCGGCCGGCGGGCAGCCGGCCACCAGGAGGGAAAGAGACATCAGGAGCGTGAGCATGAAAATTCGCATCGGATCCTCCTCGACTCTTCTGAATCGAAGTCCTAGCCTATTCCTTCAGCCGACATGGGCGCAAATGCCGTTCATCGCCGAGTCGAAACCACCGAAGCCAATGGCCGGGCTCGCTTGGATTCTCGGAGAGACCTCCGCTTCACCGCCCACCCGCCGAACTCGAGAAGCCCGGCCACACCCCGCCCGCCCGCTCCGGTCCCCCTCCGAAGAGGCTCCTTCGCATGAGTACAATGGGGCCCTCCGAGGAGGGCCACCGCATGACACGACTCCCCTTCGCCGCCATCGCCACTTCGCTCATTCTGCTGACCTGCGCTCCCGGCGAGCGCCCCGCCGCCGCGACCGATCCGGGGATCACCGACACCGAGATCGTGATCGGCTCCTGGGGGCCGCTCTCCGGGCCGGCGGCGCTCTGGGGCTCGGTCGTGCGCGGGATGGAGACCTACTTCGATCTCGTCAACGAAGACGGCGGGATCCACGGCCGGACGATCCGCTTCGTCTATCGCGATGACGGATACGAACCGCCGCGCACGGTCGCCGCCGTGCGCGAGATGGTGCAGCGCGAGCAGGTCTTCGCCTTCTCGGTCGGCGTAGGCACCGCGCCCGGCATGGCGGTTCGCGAGTTCATCACCTCGAACCGGATTCCGTGGGTCGCCCCGGCGAGCGGATCGAGCCACTGGGCCTGGCCGCAGAACCGCTATCTCTTCTCGGCCTATCCGCTCTACGCCGACGAAGCGGCGGTGATCGTCGAACACGCCGTCTCGCTCGGCCTCCAGCGCCTCGGCGTCGTCTATCAGAACGACGACTACGGCAAGGGAGGCCTGGTCGGCGCCGAGATGGCGGCGGAGCGCCGCGGCGCGACGATCGTCGCCTCCCTCCCAACCGAGATCATGGACACCGACCTCAGCTCACACGTGGTCAGGCTCCGTCAGGCGGGCGCCGAGGGGGTGCTGCTGTGGGTGCTGCCCCGTCAGGCGGCGATCCTGCTGGGAACGGCGTCGAACCTGAGCTTCGAGCCGCAGTGGTTCGCATCGACCACGCTCAGCGACATGGCGATGATGCACGAGGTCACGAACGGTCTCTGGTCGGGCGTCACCTTCGCCGCACTCGGCAACGCGTGGGACGAGGACAACGAGACGATTCAGCGTTACAGGGAGGCGTTCGAGAAGCGGCATCCCGACATCAAGTGGGGGGCGTTTCCCTCGGCCGGCTTCACCTTCGCCGAGCCGCTCGTCGAGGGGCTCCGCCGGGCGGGGCGCGATCTGTCGCGCGAGAAGCTCGTCGAGGCGCTCGAATCGCTCGACGGATTCCAGGGCATCGGCCCGGCGATCACGTTCGGCCCCGATCGCCGTCAGGGTGCGCGGAGCGTCATGCTGATGCGCTGCATCTCGGCGAGCGAGTACGAGCTGATCGCCGATTGGACCGAGCCGGACATCGACGCCGAGGAAGCGGTCCGAAGGCTCGCGGCGCGGTAGTCGGCGCCCGGAGCGCGAATGCAGCCGGCGAAGCACATAGGAATCGTCGCCGTCAGCGCGGAAGGGGCGGCGCTCTGCTACCGCACCATCTGCAGCGAGGGGGCCGCTCTGCTCGGCCGCCACGCGCATCCCCCGATCACCATGCACACCGAGCCGCTCGCCGACTACATGCACCACATCGAGGCGGGTAAGTGGGAGGAAGCGGGTGCGATGCTGCTCGCCTCGGCCGCGACGCTGCGGACGGCGGGGGCGGAGCTGCTGATCTGCCCAGACAACACGGCGCACCAGGCCCTCGACCTGGTGCGCGATCGGGCGCCGCTCCCCTGGCTCCACATCGCCGAGGAGGTTGCGAGCGTCGCGGCCGCGCGAGGCTACCGCCGACTCCTGCTGCTCGGCACGAGCTGGCTGATGGAGGGGCCGGTCTATCCGGCGAAGCTCGCCCCGCTGGGAATCGAGCGCGAGCTTCCGGGCGAGGACGACCGCAGGCGGATCAACGCCATCATCTTCGACGAGCTCGTCTACGGGCGCTTCGAGGAGCGCGCCCGATCGTATTTCCGCGACGTGATCGCGGAGGGGAAGCGCCGCGGAGCCGACGCGGCGATCCTCGGGTGCACGGAGATCCCCCTTCTCGTCGGCGAAGCCGATTCCCCGCTTCCGGTCCTCGACTCGACCCGCATCCTCGCCCGCGCCGCGCTGCGCGAAGCCGTGGGAGAGCCGGCAGGCGGAGCCTCGGAGCGGTGAGGCGATCGTGACGGCGCGAACACCGGCGATCGAGCGATTGACCCCGCCCGTGGCCGGCTCCGATCTCCTGGCTCTCGCGCGGCTCCTGGTCGACGCGGTCGAGTCGGGATCGGCTGTCAGCTTTCTCGCGCCGCTCCCCCTCGAGCGCGCGGAGGAGTGGTGGCGGCAGAGCGTGGGCACATCGCGCCCGGGCGCGATCTTCCTCGTCGCGCGCGAGCCGGGGGGGATCGTCGGGACCGTCCAGCTCCATCCCGCCTGGGCGCCGAACCAGCCGCATCGCGCCGAAGTCGTCAAGCTGATCGTTCATCGCGGCAGCCGCCGCGCGGGCCTCGGCAGGCGGCTGATGCAGGCCATCGAGCAGGAGGCGCGGCGCGCCGGCTTCACCCTCCTGACGCTCGACGCGAAGCGCGGAGAGCCGGCCGAGCGCCTCTATCGCGAGGAGGGATGGATCGCCGCCGGGACGATTCCCCGCTACGCCCTCGATCCGGACGGCACGACCCCGCACGACGCCGTCCTCTTCTACAAGGAGCTGACCGCCTCCTGAGAAAGGTGGCCGAGCTTTTCAAGCTCGGCGGGCGGTGGTCGCACGCGATCGAGACGAAACACGACGACCGCCAACGGGCGCTCCTCGTCGCCGGATCTGAGCCGCGGTTAGAAGGCACTCGGTCGAGCCTCGAGCGATCGTGCGCGCCTGAAGCGGCTCAGCCAACGTCTCCCTCTCCCCGTCCGGATCCTGTCAGATTTTTGGCGGGCGTTTCTTCGGGGAGAGGGTCGGGGTGAGGGGTTGCCGTGAGCCCTCTCGATCCAGAAGCCACGGAGCGAGGCTCGCGCCGCCGATCGTGCAGAGCGGAGACCGCGTGCAGCGGCTCGGCCATGACCGTGCGATCTCCGGCTCGCGGCACGGACCTGGCGAGGGGGAGGATTCGCGGCGCCGATCTCGCGTTCCTGCATCGCGCTCGCGATCTGCACCCTGCGACCCCTCACCCTGACCCTCTCCCCGAATCCAGGTCCCTTCCAGTTTCAGCGACATCCCGGACGGGGAGAGGGAATCGGTCGCCGTCAGCCTTCTCGATCCAGGAGCCGACCGAGGCCATGACCGTGCGATCTCCGGCTCGCGGCGCGGACTCCCGTCCGGCAGCGTTCCGACGAGCGCCAGCCGGGGAGGTTCCACGACCCGTGAATACCGACAGGGGCAGGGATCAACCGCACGCGTCGGTCTTCCTTCGCGTCCACTCCAGCAGCAGTTCGGGATATCCCTCGGGAAAGCGCGGAGGAGGAATGCGGCCCGGCAACCACCACTCGATTCCCCCGTGCTCCATCCGCGGGAAGACGACGCCGGTGAAGTCCTCGTTCCCTCCGGACCGGAGCGCCTGCCGGATCGCGGCCTGACTCGCGCGTACGTCGCTGTTGAGATCGAGTCCGCCGGAGATCGCGAGAACGGGCGCACGAACGCCGCGCCAGTGCGCGAAAGGATCGAAATCCATGACGCTCCGCCACCATGCGTACTCGTCGGGCGGATAGAGACGGTCGGGCAGCTCGGCGGTGGAAAACCACGGCTCCGCAGCCGCCGCGGCGAGCTCCTGCTCGAGCGCCGGATCGGCCGTGCCCGAACGCTGCGAGGCGAGGACGCGCCGCTGGAGGTCGGTGGCGCGTCGGACGGCGTCGGGAGGAAAGTCGGCCGCGCGCATGCTCGATCCGGTTTCGTAGAGGACCTGCCTCGCGGGCGAAAGGTCCGTGGTCGAGGTGACGATGACGAACGCCACCTCGGGCGCCAGGCCCGACGCGACGATCGACGCCACCCACCCTCCTTCGCTGTGTCCGGCGATCCCGATGCATTCGGAGCGGATGTCGGTCCGCGAGCGCAGGGCGTCGATCGCCGCGGCGGCATCCGCCGCATAGCCGTCGTATCCCGTCTCGAAGGTGTTTCCGCCCGACTCGCCGGAGCCGCGCTTGTCGTAAATCAGAGCGGCGATGCCGTGGCGGGCGAGGAACTTCGCGTGCCAGCCGAACTCCCGCCGCTCGGCGCGCCCGGAGCCGTGGATGAAAACGACGGCGGGATGCGGTCCCGCTTCCTCCGGCAGGAACAGCGTTCCCGCGAGAACGAGCTCACCGCTCCGGAATCGGACCTCCTCCTCGCCGTACATGCCGAACAGGAGGACGAGTGCGAACAGAGCGACGGCGAGCGCCGTCGCGGACGCCGCGATCCAGGCGCCACGAGCGAGCGACGGCAGCGGCCGGAGGACCTTCGGCAGAGCGAGGAGGGCGGCCGCGAGCGCAAAGATCAGCGCCGCCGCCCGCGTGTCCGCGATGGAAGCGACCGGCGTGAACTCGAACCAGGCCGATACGATCGCGGCGGCGAGCAGCAGGCCGACGACCGTTGCCTGAGCGAACGAGCGAAGGGAGGTTCGACGCTTCTCCATACATCGTTAATACGACCGGTCCCTCGACGTTGTTTTCGCGACGGTGCGCCTCCGGGAGGGTCGGGCGTGGCCGAGCTTTTCATTTTCAAGCTCGGCGGGCGGTGGTCTCGCGCGATCGAGACGAATCACGACGACCGCGTTCGTCCCTCACAGGGCCTGCCCTGCGCGCGTGCGCGCCCTCACGTCCAGAGCGGGCCGAGCTCGATCGCCGATTCTTCGAAGGGTGGAGCGCTGACCGAAGTCTCGCCGAAGTGTGCGCCGGCGAGGATGAAGCGATCGCCCCTGCGACGGAGCACCTCGAGAGTCCTCAGCGGCGGGTCGACGATCCATACGTACTCGACGCCCGCGCGTGCATAGATCGGCAGCTTCTTTTCGCGATCGATTCGAGCCGTCGAAGGCGAGATCACCTCGCAGAGCCAGTCGGGCGCCATCTCGAACCACGGAAGCTCCGGCAGATCGGGAAGCCTCTCCCGCCGCCAGCCTCCGATGTCGGGAACCAGAACGTCGTCCCTCAGATGAATTTCGGGCTCGAAGAGAATCCACCAGCCGCCGGGCCCGCTCCGCCCTCGCTGGAAGGCGTCGTGGAGATCCGAGGCGAGGGCCGACGCGGCGTTGGCATGGCGCGGAGACGGTCTCGGCGACAGATAGAGATCGCCTTCGAGAAGCTCGGCGATCTTGTCGTCCGGCGCTGCCACGACGTCCTCGTAAGTCGCCCCTTTCCTCGTCGGCTCGGACATGATCCGAGGCTACCTCGGAATGCGCCGGGCTGCAAGACAGCGACCGGCACCGCTGAGTTTCGCGATCGTGCCGCCGCCGGCGCGCGCCTTCGGGGCGCTCGTCCACTCCTCATTCCGCGCCGAGGACGGTGGCGGGATCGAGCCTCCCCGCGCGGAGCGCCGGCACGAGGCAGGCGATCACGACCGACGCGAGGAGTACGCCCGTCGAGAGCGCGACCAGGGACGGCTCGAATGCGCCAGCCAGCGGGACCACCGACTCGACCACCCGGTGGACCGCGATCGTCGCGGCCGCGCCGACGGCCGCCCCGGCGATCCCGAGCTTCAACCCCTGCGCGAGCACCAGACCGACGATCGACGGCGCGGTCTGCCCGAGCGCCATGCGCACGCCGAACTCCCGCCACCGCGTGTTCACCCCGAACCAGACCACGCCGAGTACGCCGACGGCCGCGATCGCGAGGGCGAGCACACCGAACCCGGTCGTCAGCTCGGCGAGGAATCGCTCGTACGCCACGCTCTCCGCTACCGCTGCGGTCATCGATCCCGCTTCGTCGATCGGCACGCCCGGCGCGAGAGCGCCGAGCTTCGTCCGAATCGCCGACATCACGCTCTCCTCCATCCCGGGACGGACGCACACGACGAATTCGCCGCGACGGAGGATGCCGAAGACCCATCCCTCCGCCTGCGCGATCGGCAGCGCGAGCTCGGGCCGTACCTCCCCGATCGGACCGAGATGACGCACGTCCTCCGAGACGCCGACGATCGTGAACGGATCGGCGTCGGGACCGCCCATGAAGAGCGGAACGATCCGCCTGCCGAGAGCCTCCCGCACCCCGCCGAAGTAGGCGAGCGCCGCCGAGCGGTTCAGCATCGCGACTTTAGGGAAACCGGGACGGTCCCTCTCGTCGAACGGCCGCCCCGCGAGAATCGCGATGCCCATCGTGCCGTAATAGCCGGGAGAGACGGTCTGAAAGTCGACCTGGGGCGGCGCGGTGTCGTGGCTGTAGGTCTCCCCTTCGTGGATGAACGCCTCGGTGCCGAGCTGATTGCGCATCGGAAGCGCCCGCGTCGCCGCGACGCTCTCGACGCCGGGAATCTCCGCGATCGCCTCGCGCGCCCGATCGTAGAACGAGAGCACCGGCTCGCCGTTCGGGTACTCCGTTTCGGACATCCTCACGCGGAATGCGATCCGACTCTCGGGGTCGAAGCCCGACGGGATCCCGGTCGCCTTCCTGAAGCCGTCGATGAGGAGCGCGGTTCCGTTCAACAGGACCGCGGCGAGGGCGAGCTGGACGAAGACCAGGACGTGGAACAGCCGCCGCATCCCGCGGCTGCTGCCGCGCGAGCGTCCCGAGCCGGAGAGGAGCCTCGCGAGGTCGATGCGCCTCGCCGCCATCGACGGGAGGATGCCGAACGCCACGCCGCAGGCCGCCGCCACCAGGATCGTGAAGAGCGCGAGGCGCCAGTCGAGGGAGGCGGCGCCGAGGCTGCTCGCGCCGACGCGCATCGCTCCGACCTCGCCACGTCCGACCCAGCGGAGCACCGCCGCGCTCAGTCCGATGCCGGCGATGCCGCCGGCGAGCGCCACCGCGACGCTCTCGACGAGCACCATCCGGGCGAGTCGCCCGAAGCCGGCGCCGAGGGCGCTGCGCACCCCCAGCTCGATCTTGCGCGTCTCCCCGCGGGCGAGCATCAGGCTCGAGAGATTCGCACAGGCGAGCAGCACGACCAGAGCCGCTCCCCAGAGGATCATCCGGATCGATCGCCACGCCTCCCCCAGAGCCCATTCCGAGAGGCGCCGCAGCTTCATCGGATGCAGCTCGGCCGTGAGGACGTGGTCGCCGCGATAGCGGCTCTCCCAGCGGGAGACGAGGCGGCTCGACTCCTCGATCGCCTGCTCGAAGCTCACCCCGTCGCCGAGGCGGGCGACGACGTTGAGGAAGTGGCTGCTGCGGGTTCCGAGCTGCTCCGAGGTTTCGGGGAGTTGCAGCGGGCGATAGATCGCCGGGGAGGCTCCCGGAGGGGCGAAGTCCCTCGCGGCGACGCCGATGATTCGATGCGGGACACCGCCGATGTGGAGGTCGCGGCCGTCGACGACGGCGGGATCCTCACCGAAGCGCGAGCTCCAGTACGAGTGCGACAGGACGACGACCGCCGGTGCTCCTTCGCGCGCTTCCTCTTCGAGAAACGGCCGGCCGGGCGTGGTCGTCAGGCCGAGAATCGGCTGCACGCTCGGAGTGAGCCACGCGAACAGGACCACCTCCGGATCGCCGTTGCCGATGCGCGCCGTCGTCGTGTCGACCGCCCATGCTCCGACCGCTTCGGCCAGCGTCGACTCGTTCCGGTAGTCGAGATACTCGGCCGGCGATGCGGGGAAGTCGTCGCGATCCTGCAGCCCCGTCCGAACGGCGACGAGCCGCTCCGCCTCGGGGTACGGCAGCGATCGGAGGAGGAGGGTGTCGGTGACGCCGAAGACGCTGCCGGCGACTCCGGCGGCGAGGGCGACCGTTGCGATCGAGACGATCGCGAACAGCTTCGAGCGCCTGAGGCCGTGCACGGCGAACGCGAGCTCGCGCAGAATCGAGGCCAATTGGACTTTCCTCCTTCGGTTACGACCCGGCAATCGGGGTGCCACGCCTCCCCTCCTCCGGGGCGCCCCATTCTCGCCGTCTCCCCTGTTCGCCAGCGGACACCGCGGTTTCGGATGTGGGACGCGCGCCCGCCCGGCCCATTCCCCCGTTGCCGCATCCCACGACCGCACGCTCGCTGGCGGCAATGTCTACGGTTCGTCCCCGCTCGGCCCGTAGATCTGCGGTACGGTCGATCCCATCGCACGGAGGTAGGTCGTGATCTGTCCGCGGTGGTGAACGAGGTCGAACAGGAAGCTCCACGCCATCGGCGATGCGGGCCGCTCCTGGCCGAAGAACTCGAGCATCCCCTCCCAGCGCGCGGCGGGCAGCGCCTTCCAGCGGTCGGTCATCCCCTCGCTCTGCTTCTCGTACGCCTCGAGTACTTCCTTCATCGTCCCCGGTATCGGGGGCGGCGCCCATTCCGCCCTGCCGCTCTCGAGCGCCTCGATGATCATCCTCTCCTCGCAGACGATCTGCCACGCGATCTCGCGCGCGGTCCGCGACTTCGGGTCGGGACGGTAGTCCGATCCCTCCGGAATCCTCGCGAGCACGTTGTGGGTGGTCTTCGTTTCGTCTGCCCAGAACTTCGTGGAGAGAGCCTGTTCGTCCATGCGGTCTCCTTTGGGATTGCGAGCAGGGGAACCCGTCCAGCCCTGCTCGAGCGCTTCATGACTGAATGGCGGCGCGGACAGTATCGATCACTTCGTCCTCATCGGGCCAGGGCCGGCCTCGGGCAGGGTGAGCGCAGCTCCGGCAGGCGATGATATGCCACGGGAACGTCGGTCCGAGATTCCTGTGCCAGAATGAGCTGATGGCGAACCGCGCAGCGGATTGGATGAAGCAGGCTCTCGCCGACGTCGGCATGGCGCGCACGGCGGAACAGGCCGGCAGATACGAGTGGAGTTGCTTCGCGGCACAGCAGGCGGCGGAAAAGGCGCTGAAGAGCCTGGGCCTGGGCCGCGGGCTCGAGGCGTGGGGCCATTCGGTTGCGGGACTCCTGTTCGAGCTCGATCCGGGAATCGAGCCGGACGGAGCGCTGGCTGAGGGGGCGAAGGAGCTGGACCAGCACTACATCCCGTCGCGGTATCCGAACGGGCTCCCGGCGGGGACGCCGTCGGAGCTCTATACCAGGACCCAGGCGAAGCGGGCGATCGAGCATGCAGAGCGCATCATCGAGTGGTGTCAGAGTCATCCGTGACGAGCCGGAGAAGATCGAGGCGGCGGTCGTCACGCACGCACGCGATCTTCGCGCGCGGCGCCCGGAGATCGTGCGCATCCTCTGGTTCGGCTCCCGCGTGACGGGTCGGCCCACGCGGTCGAGCGACGTCGATCTCTGCGTCATCGTGTCCGATTCCGACCGCGCATTCATCGAGCGGGGCGCGGCGTTCCATCCCGGCCCCTTCCCGACGGGGATCGACCTGTTCGTCTATACCGAAGCGGAGTTCGCGGAGCTCGCGCGAACCTCGCCCGGATGGGTGCGGGAGATCCTGCGAGGGCGGGAGCTCTGAGGGTGCGGACCCCAGGATGCGCGCGACTGGCACTGGGGCCGTGGAAGTCCGCGGCCACGACCCGCCACTGTGGCGATTCATGATCGCCGGGTAGGAAAACCACCCCCTCGCGCGACTCCTTCCATGAAGGTCCTTCGTGCGATCGCGTTCGTCGGTCATCTGTGCGGCGATAGTTGCGGCGGCGGTGCTCCGGGCGCCGCTGCTCGGGCAGGGTGTGCCGCCCTCGCGCATCGTGCCGCTCGGCATCTCGCCCGGGCCGGCGCTGGAAGCGATGCGACAGGGGCTCGCGCCCTGCGCACACGCCGAGCAGATCGGCTGCCGGGAGAACTTCTCTCCCGCCGCGTTCCGGATCGAGGCGACGATGCCGGCGGGCATGCTGACGTGGTTCCCCGGCGGCGCGATCCCCCTCGCGATCGAGAGCGAGACCGCGCCCGGTGATCCTGCGCCGCAGACCCCCGAGCCGCTGCCGCGCGCTCACCTCCGGCGCTTCGACGAGCAGGGGCATCCCGATCCGCGCGCGGTCTCCGTCCGCCTCACCTCGGAGCTCCCGCCCGAGGCCCTCGCGAGGAACCGTCACCAGATCGGCGCGAACGAGCTCGTCTCTCCCTGGATCATCGCCCTCGCCGCTCCGCGCGCGAGCATCGACTACGACTGGCCGGCGGGGCTCTCGAAGGAGGCGCTCGGCTGCGCGTGGTGCGAGCGGCCGCTCCGCCTGCAGGGAAAGGAAGGCGTCCACGAGATC
>DATKCD010000014.1:0-10289 GCA_035544735.1 Thermoanaerobaculia bacterium | reverse complement strand
ACGCTGATCGCCGCCTCGACCAGGGCCGCCTCGACCGAGGTCTGCGCCGGAGGGTATCCCGCCATGAGACGGATCGCGACGTCCTCGAAGCCATTCGCGTCGAGGTGAGACCGGATCAGGGCCATCGCTCCCTCGGGCGTCTGATCCGGCACCAGACGGGAGTCGACCTTCGCCGTCGCCTTGTGCGGGAGGATCGTCTTGGTCCCTTCTCCGCTGTAGCCTCCCCAGATGCCGTCGATGTTGAGCGTCGTGTCGTAGAGCAGCCGGAGGAGCGCCTCGGCGTCGCCGATGCCGTCGATCCATTCGGCGACACCGAGCACGCTCTTCATCCGCTCCTCCCGCCCGGTCCAGTCGTCGAGCGCGGCGCTCAGCAGACGCTGCTCTTCGCGCGTCGGCGGGCGGATCGGGTCGTAGTAACCCGGAACCGCGATCGTATTGCCGTCGGGCGAGGTGAGCGTCGCGAGCGCCTGGACGAGGCGCCAGACCGGAGAGTCGACGAGCGCCTTCAGCGAACCGTGGACCTCGGCGCGCTGCGGCCCTCCCTTCTCGTTTCCGACCGCCTCCATCTCGAAATAGACGATGCCCTTCACGCCGAGCGACATCGTCACCTCGCCCGCGGAGTCCTGCGAGTTGAAGGGGAAGAGCACGCCGTCAGCCCTCCGGAGGCGGGACTCGTAGCGATCGATCACCTCGGAGTAATGAGGCGAGCCGAGCTCCTCTTCACCCTCGGCGACGACGAGGAGGTTGACCGGGAGCCTGCCACGGACCGCGTGAATCGCCTCGACGGCATTGAGGAAGGCCCGCTCGGGTCCCTTCTGATTCGTCGCGCCGCGCGCCATGAGGACGCGCCCGAGCTCGTGGTCGACGATGCTGCCGGCAAACGGGTCGACCCGCCACTCGTCGGGCTCGACCGGCTGGACGTCGTACATCAGGTAGACGATGAGCGTCTTCGCGGCGCCGGCATCGTAGTAGCCGAACACTCCGGGATGTCCGGAGGTCGGGGCGAGCTCGGCCTCGGCGAACCCGATCGCGAGAAGGTCGCGGCGGAGCATCTCGGCCATCGCATCGATGCCGACGTCCTGGGCGCTGATCGACGGCTGGCGCACCCATCGCTGCAGCGCCTCGAGGTGGCGATCGAGATTGCGATCGATGTATTCGTAGACCTCGTCGTGATTCCGGGTGTAGGGGGGAATCGCGGCGGCAGAGAACTTCTCCGTCGTATCGATGCGCAGATCGGGACGTCCCTGCGCGGAGAGGGGGAGCGAGACGAGGACGAGCAGGGTGAGCGCGGCGGCGACGGTTCGCATCGAAAGCTCCTGGCGATCGTAGTGTGGGAGCCCGGCATTGTATCGGACGTCCCGCCCGTCCGGGTGGCGGAGGATTCATCCGAGGCGTTGCGGGGAAGCGCCCCGGGCGAGACCCAGATCGGCGTGGGCGGCTCGGCGCGCAGCGACGATCTATCGGATCGCGTCGAGAAACGCCGAGTCGTCGACGAACTCTTCGACGGAATCCGACAGCGCTCTCTCGATGACGGCGCGCAGATCCTCCACGGACGCGAAGAGACTATCGGAGGTCGATATCGCCTACAAAACACAAAATAAGCAGGACGAGCCCGGCTCCCGAACCCGGAAGCTCGCCGGGCGGGGGATTCGGAGGGCGTTCCATCGGGCCGGCGGTATGATTCACGCCGGGCACTGGAGGAGATGATGAGATTCTCAAAGAACGCACTGCTGACGGCCATCGCCGTCGTCGCGCTCGCCTGTTCGACGACCGCTCCGGCGCCGGAGCCTTCGGCGCCGGAAATTCCGCTATACACGATCGAGCAGTTTCTCGACACGGACAACTACCGCGGCGCCTCGTTCTCTCCGGACGGACGGAAGATCCTCGTCGCCAGCGACCTGTCGGGGATCTACAACGCCTACGCGATCCCGGTTGCTGGAGGCGATCCGGTGACGCTGACCCGGTCGACCACCGACTCGATCTTCACCGAGGCGTACTTTCCGCACGACGAGCGCTTCCTCTACCGGTCCGACGAGGGGGGGAACGAGCTCGATCATCTCTACGTGCGGGAGCTCGACGGCAGCGTGCGCGATCTCACGCCCGGCGCGAAGCTCAAGGCTGGATTCCTCGACTGGAGCGGCGACCGCCGCTCGTTCCACGCGATCACGAACGAGAGAGACCCGCGCTTCTTCGACGTCTACGCGTACGACGCGGCGAGCTACGAGCGCGAGATGCTGTTCCGGAACGACGAGGGCTACGATGGGTTCACGATCAGCCGGGACGGCCGCTGGCTGGCGATGACCAGGACGATCGACAACGCGAACACCGACCTCGTCCTGCACGACCTCCGCTCCGGTTCGACGCGGGTGGCTTCTCCGGCACACGAAGGCGACGCGAATTTCACTCCGCAGGAGTTCGGCCCCGACGACCGATCGCTCTACTACGTCAGCGATGCGGGCAGCGAGTTCGCGTATCTCGCCCGCCTCGACGTCGAGACCGGGGAGACGGCCGTCATTCTCGACCCGCCATGGGACGTGATGTACGCCGAGGTCTCGGCCGACGGCCGGTATCTGGTCGCCGGGATCAACGACGACGGGCGCACGGAGCTGCGGATCCTGGAGCTCGACGGGTATTCGCCGGTCCGGCTGCCGCCCCTGCCGGAAGCCGACATCACCGGCGTCGAGTTCGCTTCGGATGGAGGCCGGATGGCGTTCTACGCCTCGTCGAGCCGCATGCCGCGGGACCTGTTCGTCGCACCGGTGCGCGGCGGTGAGCCGCGGCGCCTCACCCGATCCCTCAATCCCGCCATCGATCCGGACGCGCTGGTCGAAGGGGAGGTCGTGCGATTCGCTTCGTTCGACGGAGTCACGATCCCCGGCATTCTCTACAGGCCGAAGCAGGCGAGCGCGGCGGATCCGGCCCCCGCCCTGGTCTGGGTTCACGGAGGACCGGGGGGGCAGTCGCGCCTCGGCTACAGCGCGCTGATCCAGTATCTGGTGAACCACGGCTACGCGATCCATGCGATCAACAACCGAGGGAGCTCCGGCTACGGCAAGACGTTCTTCCACATGGACGACCGCGCCCACGGAGAAGGCGATCTCGACGACGTCGTCGCCAGCAGGGGCATGCTCGCCGGGCGAGAGTGGATCGACGGCGACCGGGTCGGGGTGATCGGCGGCAGCTACGGCGGATTCATGGTGCTGGCGGCGATGGCGTTCCGCCCCGACGCGTTCGAGGTCGGCGTCGACATCTTCGGCGTCTCGAACTGGGTTCGGACGCTGCAGAGCATTCCGCCCTGGTGGGAGTCGTTCCGCGCCTATCTCGTCAAGGAGATGGGGGACTTCGAGGACACGGAGTATCTCGAGAGCATCTCGCCGCTGTTCCATGCGGACCGGATCCGCAGGCCGCTCATCGTGCTGCAGGGAGCGAACGACCCGCGCGTGCTGAAGGTCGAGTCGGACGAGATCGTCGAGGCGGTCCGGGCGAACGGCGTACCGGTCGAGTACGTGGTGTTCGACGACGAGGGACATGGATTCCGCAAGAAGGAGAATCAGGAGCGGGGCTACAGGGCGATTCTCGAATTCCTCGACGAGCATCTGAAATGAGAGGGACGGAGCGGAAAAGCCCCGAGGTTCGAGCGAGCGAGGGAGGGCCGGCCTCCTGTTACCGATGATCGTGATTCAGGGCCTGATACGACTTCCCTCGGCCCGAAGTTCCCTTTCGGCTGCCACGGAGCCCGTGTCGCTTTGAGCCGGCGGATCGCACACGTTGCGCTCGTCGTTCGCGACTACGATGAAGCCATTGACTTCTACACGAATCGTCTCGGCTTCACTGTGCTCGAGGATACGGACCGCGCCGAGCAGAACAAGCGCTGGGTTCTCGTTGCGCCGGGCGGCACGACCAACGGCACATCCATTCTTCTCGCGAGGGCATCTACGCCCGAGCAGGCTGCGTTCGTCGGCAATCAGGCCGGAGGACGTGTCTTTCTCTTCCTGCAGACCGATGACTTCTGGAGGGACTACGAAAGGCTCGTCTCGGCCGGGGTCACGTTCGTGCGGGAACCGAGCCATGAGCCGTACGGAACCGTCGCGGTCTTCGAGGATCTCTATGGCAACCGTTGGGATCTTCTGCAGTACGCGCCGCGATCCGGTCCGCTGGACCTGACCCATCCTTCCGAAGGCTGACGTCGGTCGTCCATGGCAGGGATCGCTGCAGGGCAGACCCCGAGGCTCGAGGAAACAAGGAGGGGGCAGCCCCCTGTTACCCATCATTGAGGGCCGAACATGCTGACGCTGATCCGTGGCAAAACCCGTTGATGACTCGACCGGCAGACGCTCCTCGAGATCCTCGCCCCCTACCGGCGGGGGAGTGATCGTCGACATCGGGACCGGCGACGGTCTCTATGTGTACCAGTCCGCGCAGAGGAACCCGAGCCGCTTCTACATCGGGATCGATCCGAGTCCACGCCCCCTCGAGAAGATCTCGGAGAAGATCCACCGGAAGCCGGCGAAGGGAGGTCTGCCGAACGTCCTGTTCGTCCAGGCCGCGGTGGAAGATCTCCCCGATGAGCTGGACGGAACTGCCGACGAGGTCCACGTGCACTTCCCCTGGGGAAGTCTGCTGCGCGCGCTCGCTTCGGGAGAGCGGGCCACGCTGGCGAATCTCCGGAGACTCTGCGCGCCCGGCGCGCTGCTCGAAGTCGTGATCGGGATCGATCCCGACCGCGACCGCACCGAGATCGAGCGTCTCGGCCTGCGGTCGCTCTCGCCCCGCTGGATCGAGGCCGTGCTGATTCCGAGATACCGCGAAGCGGGGCTCGACGTGATCGAGCACGGGACGCTCGACGCCTCGGAATGGGGAAAGCTGCAGACCTCCTGGGCGAAGCGGCTGAAGGGACGCGAGACCCGGACCGTCCATTACCTCATCGCACGGGCGGTGTAGAAAGCCGGCTCCGACTTTCGTCACTCCGGCTCGAGATCGAACAGAAGCCGCGCGCTGCGGCGGCCGCCGTCGTGCTCCATCGCGTAGAAGTCGGCGGCGAGTGAGCCGAGCGGCGTGAGGGCAATCCCGCGCGTGATGCCGTCGATGAGCCGCTGCAGGACCGGCTTCGGGATCGTGAGCAGAGTCCGCGCGCCGTCTCCCTCCGCCGCGGGCGCGTCGACGATCATCTGCGGATTGAGGACCTCGTCGAGGGGGCGGCCGCGGCGGAAGCTCGCGGCGGTGACGGCCGCCTGGTCCCATCGCGGGTCTCCGCCGAGGATCTCGACCACGCGCAACAAGCCGAAGTCCGGGAGCGACTCGGCCTTGCGGCGGACCGAGCGGGTGGTCAGCTCGAGAAGGCCGCTTCCGGCGACGCGCTTTCCGGCGAAGGGATCGAGGTTCCAGCGGAGGATCGCGATGCGGGCGCCGTCGACGGCTAGCAGCGGCACCTCCCGCGCTCCCTCCCGGATCGACCAGTCGTCGAGGTCGACCTCGGGATGCTCGAGGTCGATCGTCGCGTCGTGAGCGACGGCGAGGGCGTGCGCGAAGCTCGCGGGATCGGCGAGCGGCGGACGGTACGGAACGGCGGCTCCCTGATCGGGACCGGCCGTCGCGAGGTCCACCAGATCGACCGCGATCCAGTCGAGGTCGACGCGGTACTTCGAGCGGCCCCAGTCCATCAGCGCCATGTGCGCGATCAGCGTGTCGCCCGGCCCCGCATCGAATCCGCGCGTGGTCATACTGATGGTGTGCCACTCTCCGGCCCCGGGAATGTCGAACTCCATCAGGTGCGAGTGGTAGTCGGTCGTTCTCTGAGTCTGGACCTGAAGGTTGACCCGGCGCGGCGCGTGGCTGACGCGGATCCGGGCGGCGATCCGGACCTCGGTTTCCGGCTCGCGGAGTGGGGCGAGGTCCATCCCGGCCGAGACCTCGCGCTGGATCAGCGCCCACCAGACGTTGCGCTCGTCGGCGGTGGCGTCGACGAGAATCGAGGCGTAGCCGGCGCCGCCCCGGCGCAACTCCATCGCCGCCGCTCCCTCTCCGGTCCGGAACCGCCACCCGCTCCGGCCCGAGGGATCGGTCCTCACCACGTCGAACTCGTCGCGGAACTGCGCCCGGGCCCCCGAGGGGATCACGAGGGTCGCGAGCAGAAGGGCGGTCCACGCTCTCATCGGGATCTCATGTGGCCGGGTTTCATGTTGACGGGGATTTCATCCCCGGCTGGCGGGGGTCCGGCCGGACTTCTCGATGCCGTCGAGTCCGTACGTTTCAGTCCACTAGGCGCGCGGACGCTTCACGAACAGCAGCACGACTCCGACGATGATCGCGCCGGCGCCGGCCCAGACGGGGACGTTCACCCGCTCTTTCTCCTTCACGGAGAACTCGATCGGTCCGAGGTCGGCTTCGTGAGTGTCCTTCGTGTAGGTGAATCCGCCGTAGAGGAGGGCGAGGGTGCCGGCGACGATCAGAAGGATTCCGACGACTTTCAGAACGTTCATGAAGGAATCTTCCGCCAAATGGCGGCGGCTGTCCAGATGGACGATAATGATCGTCCCGAATGCAGTATCGAGAGCTCCTGCCGGCGCCGGCGCTCCGCGCCCATGTCCGCTGCTACTGGTTCCTGCGCGATCGCGCCCGGGAGCGCGAGCCGGAGCCGATCCTGCCGGACGGATCGGTCGAGTGGGTGTTTCATCTCGGCTCGCCGTTCTTCGCGGTGGAGAACGGCGTGATGCGCCGGCAGGCGGAGGCGCTCTGCGTCCACGACCTGGAGCGGCCGATGACGCTGGTTGCGGGAGGGAGATCGACGTCGTCGGGATCCGGTTCCGGCCGGGGCGGGCGTATCCCTTCCTCGAAGCGCGATCCTCCCTTCTGCACGGCAGGACGTGGGATCTCGCCGAGCTCGGGAGCGGATGCCGGGAAGTCGCCGGGCGGCTGGCGGGCATCGTCGGAGACGAGGCGCGTGCGTCATGGCTCGACGGGTTCCTCGGGAGCCGGGAGTGGGGCCGGCGGGTCGATCGGCGGTTCGACGAGATGGTCGGAGCGATCGACCGTGCCGCGGGGGCGATTCCGATCGAGCGGCTGGCCGCGCTACGCGGCACCTCGCGACGCCAGCTCGAGCGCGTCTTTCTCGATCGCGTCGGCATGGCTCCGAAGAGGTTCAGCCGACTCCTCCGTTTCCGGAGGGTCGTCCGGGAGATCCGGACCGATGCGCGATCGTGGCTCGACCGCGCGATGGAGGCGGGATATTTCGACCAGTCGCACCTGATCCGCGAGTTCCGCTCGTTCGCCGGCGCGCCGCCGGGCGAGCTCGCGCGGAGGCTCCTCCCGATGAACGACCTCTTCATCTCGTCCGACTTCATCTCGTCCGACGAGCCGAGGTCGCATTCGTCCAATCCCGACCCGAGCCGTCCGGCTACGATCGCCGCGGAGGACCGAAGATGAAGAAGATCCTGATTCTCTGCGCGCTGCTGAGCGTCGCCGCGACCGCCCGGGGGGCGTCGATCGACGAGCTCGCCTGGATGGCGGGCTCGTGGACGGCGGAGGGGCGGAGCGGAACGAGTGAGGAGCTCTGGACCGAGCCGGCGGGGGGGCTCATGCTCGGACTGAATCGCACGATACGGCGGGAGGGGAGGGCGAGCTTCGAGTTTCTGCGGATCGAGGAACGGGAGGGAGCGGTCACCTATCTCGCGAGCCCGGGCGGCGCCGTTCCCACGCCGTTCACGCTCGTCGGCACGAAGGGCGAGCGCGCGGTGTTCGAGAACCGGGAGCACGACTTCCCGCAGCGGATCATCTACTGGAAAAAGGAGGGAGATCTCTGCGCGCGGGTCGAGTCGCTCGAAGGCGAGGGGCAGGAGTGGTGCTGGAAGAAAAAGTCGCGTTGAAGTCGAACGCCGGCGGAGATTTCCCGTGACCGGGGTTGCATCCCCTGTGGCCGGGGATTTCATCCCCGGCGGGCGGTGGTCGCGCGAGTCACGATCCATCCGGGAACCGCCTCGACTCCGCGGCCGCGATTCCCCGGGTCCCCATGTTGACCGCAATGCGAGATTGCGCCGCTCGGCTCATTCGCTGCGCAGCGCTTCGACCGGGGAGACCGATGCCGCCCTGAGCGCCGGAGCTAGGGCCGCCGCGGCGCAGAGGAGGAGGGCGGCGAAGGCGACGACGGCCACCAGAGCCGGCTCGCTCGCATCGAGGCCGACGACCAGGTGCTGCAGCAGCCGCCCGCCCGTCCACGCCAGTGCCAGGCCGGCGCCGGCCCCCGCCACCGCCAGGGCGAGCGCACGTCCCAGCACTTCGGCGAACAGATGACTCGGATGCGCGCCGAGCGCCAGGCGGACGCCGAGCTCGCGGGTCCGCTGTGCGACGCCGTGGGAGACGAGGCCGAAGACCCCGAGGAAGGCCAGCCCCGCCGCGAGTGCGGTGAACAGTCCGAGCACCGCCGAGGCGAGCCGGCGTCCGCCGGCGGCCTCCCGGACGAGCTGCCCGAGTGTCCGCGTCTCGGAGAGCGGCAGATCGGTGTCGACGCCGGCCACCGCTGCGCGGGCGGCGTCGAGCAGCCTCGCCGGCCCACCCTCGCCACGCGCGATGATCACGAGGCTCGCCGGAGCGGTGGATGCCTGGGCGAGCGGCACGAACAGCGCCGGACGCGGCGTCCCGCCGAGCTCCTCGTGGAGATGGTCGGCGACGATCCCGACGACCTCCCGCGGCTCTTCATCGCCCCACCCCTCGATGGCGACGCGTCTGCCGAGAGCCGCTTCCGGGCCGCCGAGCCGGCGGGCGAGCTCTTCGCTCACCGCCACCACCGCCTGACCTCCTTCGCGGTCGCGCTCATCGGGGAATCGCCCCGCGAGCAGCGGCACCCCAAGCGCCTCGAGGTAGTCGCCGACCGAAACCTGGATCCTCACCTCCCGGAGCGCGGCGGCGAGCTCCGGGGTCGCTCCCGGCACGATCACCGCCCTGGCGGCTCCTCCACCCATCGGCAGGCTCCCGGCGAGGGCCGCGTGAGAGATGCGGGTCGCGCGGGACGACTCCTCGCGGATCCTCTGATAGAGAGCGACGCGCTCGTGGCGCTGCTGGTAGCGATGCCGCGGCAGGTGCAGCCGCGCGGTCATGGTGTCGTCGGCGCTGAAGGCGATGCTCGCCGCATGCTGGCGGCGCACGCTCTCGACCACGTGAGCGCCGGAGCTCGCGACCGCCACGGCGACGGACACCTGCACGACCACCAGTCCGCCGATGAGCCGCGACCTCGAGAGCGATCCGGTGCCCGATCGGAGACGAAGATCGGCTCCCGAGCGCTCGGACCAGCGCCCGAGACCGGAGGCGCCGAGCGATGCGATGGCGAGTCCGCCGGCGAGAGCGAGGGTGATCGCCGCCGCCAGGCCCCATCCATTCGCCGACACGATCGTCTCG
Source organism: Thermoanaerobaculia bacterium (assembly GCA_035544735.1). GTDB lineage: Bacteria > Acidobacteriota > Thermoanaerobaculia > Gp7-AA8 > Gp7-AA8 > DATKCD01. The sequence continues at coordinate 902 of DATKCD010000014.1, read as the reverse complement.
GCCGGAATGTAGCCGAAGGGGATCAGCCCCACCATCCAGCGCAGCAGGCCGACGGCGAGGAAGTAGCCGAGGAGTCCTGCGATGAAGCTGGGCACCAGGACCTCGGCGAGCAGCTGGCGGACCAGGGTGGCGCGGGTGGCTCCGAGGGCGCGGCGCACCGCCAGCTCCCTCTGGCGATCCGACAGGGTCGCCAGCAGGACGCCTCCGAGGTTGGCCGCCGCCGCGATCATGAGAAGCGCGGAGGCCGCGAGCAGTGCCCAGAGCGCCGGCCGGACGTCGCGCAGCACCGCGTCGAGGAGCGACGAGGCCTCGAGGGTGAGCTCGCGGTACTCCGGATGGAGCGACTGATGCTCGGCCGCCCATCGCCGGGCCAGGAGCGCCAGAGCGGCGTTGGCCTGCTCGAGCGAGACGTCGGGGGCGAGGACCCCCTGAACCGCGAGCCAGCGGTCGGCGCGATCGGCCGCCCCCGGATCGAGCCGAGCGGGCAGCCAGAAGTCGGACCCCCAGAGCAGGAACCGCGGCGGCATGACGCCGATCACCGTCCACGGCTCGTTCTCGAGCAGCAGCCTGGCCCCGATCACCGAGGACTCTCCGCCGAGAGCGTTCTTCCAGAGCGCGTGCGAGATCACCACGACGGACGGCCCGCCCGGGCGGTCCTCGTCGGGCTCGAACCAGCGCCCGAGCGCCGGTGCGACGCCGAGGGCCGGGAACACCGACGCGGTGACCCTCGCGCCCCGAACGCGCTGCGGGCTCGCGTCGGCGGAGAGATTGGCGTCCCATCCGCGACCGGCGAAGACGTGCTCGAAGATCCCCAGCTCCGCGATGTCGTGCAGCTCCGGCACCGAGCGGAGGGAGGGGTGGAGGGTGGGATGGTCTCCGCGCAGGACCATCCAGCCGCGGTG
>DATKCD010000013.1:0-70438 GCA_035544735.1 Thermoanaerobaculia bacterium | reverse complement strand
TTGACCATCCGAGTTCGAGGACTCGTTGGGCGAGCAGGGCTCGACTTGCGGGACAGCTTCGCGCATTCTTGTGCACGTTCATCCGGGACCTTCCTGTCAACCTGTTCGTTTTGAGAGCTTTCAGATTGACGAAAGTCGCCCGGATGAACAACTCGCTTCAAGGAACAACGTCCTGAGACATCACATCTAACAAGTGGTTGGACGCGACGAAGAGAAGCCGTAGAACGCGCGCCGCCGGACGGGAAGCAGAACGCAGACCGAAGAACGACTTATCTTCTGCATTCTGCATTTCGTCCTGCGTTTTCTGAGCAGTCTCGCGAGCGTGGACTATCTGGCAACAGAACGCAGTAAGCAGCAGAGAGAGGGCCACCGCGTCCGCCAGGCTCGGCGCAGGCGATTTCCTTGTGGCCGGGGATGAAATCCCCGGCCACATGAAATCCCCGGCCACAGACGTTCCCTTGACCGGTCGGATCGATAGTGTATAGATTACACTATCATGTCGTTCGACCGGAGCACGGGCGTCTCCCTCCTCACCGACCTCTACCAGATCACGATGGCGTACGGCTACTGGAAGAACGGTCTCGACCGGAGGGAGGGAGTCTTCCACGCGACGTTCCGCAGCAATCCCTTCGGAGCGGGGTATACGATCGCAGCCGGGCTCGGCCTGGTGGTCGATCATCTCCGCGACTTCCGATTCACCGAGGACGAGATCGCGTGGCTCGCGACGCTCAACGGCGGGACGAAGGGGCCGCTGTTCGAGCGGGAGTTTCTCGAGGTCCTGCGCGGGCTCCGGCTCGAGTGCGACGTCGATGCGATCCCCGAGGGGACGGTCGTGTTTCCGAACGAGCCGCTGGTTCGCGTGCGCGGGCCGCTGATGCAGGCGCAACTGGTCGAGACGGCGCTGCTGAACCTGGTCAATTTCCAGTCGCTGATCGCGACGAAGGCTTCGCGCGTGGTGATCGCGGCGCAGGGCGATCCGGTGATCGAGTTCGGGCTGCGCCGGGCGCAGGGCCCCGACGGCGGGGTCTCGGCCTCGCGCGCTTCGTTCGTCGGCGGCTGTGCCGCGACCTCGAACGTCCTCGCCGGAAAGCTCTACGGGATCCCGGTTCGAGGCACGCACGCGCACAGCTGGGTGATGGCGTTCGAGAGCGAGATCGAGGCGTTCGAGGCGTTCGCGAAGGCGCTTCCCGACAACTGCATCTTCCTGGTCGACACGTACGACACTCTGCAGGGTGTTCGAAACGCCGTCGAGGTGGGGCGCCGGCTGCGCGAACGGGGCTCGGAGATGGTCGGAATCCGTCTCGACTCGGGCGACCTCGCCTATCTGAGCATCGAGGCGCGAAAGATCCTCGACGAGTCGGGCTTTCCCGACGCGAAGATCCTCGCGAGCAACGATCTCGACGAATGGATCATCACGAGCCTCAAGCAGCAGGGAGCGAAGATCGACCTCTGGGGCGTCGGCACGAGGCTGGCGACCGCGTACGACCAGCCCGCGCTCGGCGGGGTCTACAAGCTCGCAGCTCTCCGCAACGATCTCGGCTCGTGGGAGTACCGCATCAAACTGTCCGAGCAGACGGCGAAGATCTCCGTTCCGGGAGTCCTCCAGGTCCGCCGTTTCCGGCGGAACGGAGCGGATCTCGGCGACATGATCTTCGACGAGCTCGCTCCTCCCGATCCCGCCGAGAGGCTGATCATCGATCCGCTCGACCCGACGCGTCAGAAGCGGTTCGACGAGAGCGCGACGTGGGAGGATCTGCTCGTCCCGATCTTTCGCGGCGGAGAGCTCGTCTACCGCGTGCCGCCGCTCGAGGAGAGCCGTGAGCGGACTCTCGGCGAGCTCGATTCGCTCCATCCGACCACCCGGCGATTCGTCAATCCTCACGTCTATCCCGTCGGTCTCGCGCGAAATCTGCACGAGCTGCGGACGCGCCTGGTGCTGGAGGCGAGGGGAGTCGCGAGATGAGTCGCGCTGCGGCGAGCTCGCGGCCGCCCTCGCCGGAGAAGCTCGCGCTCTCGGTCGATTGCGTGGTCTTCGGATTCGACGCCGGCGATCTGGAGGTGCTTCTGGTGCGGCGGCGCGAAGAGCCGTTCGGCGGACGCTGGGCGCTTCCGGGCGGTCTGGTCCGGCGAGGCGAGAGCCTCGAGGTCGCGGCGCGACGCGAGTTGTTCCGGGAGACGGGGATCGATCGCCTCTATCTCGAACAGCTCTACACGTTCGGCGATCCGGGGCGCGAGCCGCGCCGGCGGGTCGTGAGCGTCGCACACTACGCGCTCGTCGCCCTCGCCGATCATCCCGTCCGCGACGACGGCTCGGTCGCCTGGTTCGCCCTCGACCGCGTCCGGCGCCTCCCCTTCGATCACGGCTCGATCCTCGCGACCGCCCTCGCCCGCCTGAAGGCCAAGGTCCGCTATCAACCGATCGGATTCGAGCTCCTTCCGCGCAAGTTCACCCTCACCCGGCTCCAGAATCTCTACGAGGCGATCCTCGGGACTCCCCTCGATAAGCGCAACTTCCGCAGGAAGATCCTCGGCACAGGCCTCCTTCTGGAGCTCGACGAACGGGAGCGCGGGGTCGCCCATCGCGCCGCCCGCCTCTACACCTTCGACCGAGGAAAATACCGGCAGCTCGCACGCCATGGACTGAATTTTGAAATCTGATTCGCAACGGGAGACACCGTCATGAAGCACGCCCTCATCCTCGTCGACATCCAGAACGACTTCTGCCCGGGCGGCGCGCTCGCCGTCTCGGAGGGAGATGCCGTGATTCCGGTCGCGAATCGCATCCAGGGGCACTTCGACGTGATCGCGGCCACGCAGGACTGGCATCCTCCGAACCACGGCAGCTTCGCTTCGCAGCATCCCGGCAGAAAGCCGGGAGACGTGGTCGATCTCAACGGCCTCCGTCAGGAGCTCTGGCCCGACCACTGCGTCCAGGGCTCGAAGGGGGCGGAGTTTCACCCCGATCTCGACACCTCGCGGATCGATCGCGTCTTCCGGAAGGGGACCGATCCCGGGATCGACAGTTACTCCGGGCTGTTCGACAACGGGCACCGGAAGGCGACCGGTCTCGGGGATTACCTGCAGGAGAAAGAGGTGACCGACGTCTGGATCGCGGGGCTGGCCGCCGACTACTGCGTCAAGTTCACGGCGCTCGATGCGGTCGGCCTCGGACTGCGGACGTGGGTGGTGCGAGACGGTACGCGTGGGGTCGAGGTGCATCCTGGCGACGTCGATCGCGCCATCGAGGAGATGCGCCGCGCCGGCGTGCAGATCGTCGAGAGCGACGAGGTGGCGGGCCGGATCGAGGAGTCGCGCGCCGCCGTCCCCCGATAGGCCCGCCGGCGTCAGGATCGGTGATGACACCGCAGGACGCCCGGGCCGTCGGCTACAGCCGGGCTGCGCGGTCGTCCCGTGAGGCCGCGACCGCCTCCGACGCCGTCCGTCCGCTCCCTTCCATCCTCGCCTTGAGCCGCCGCAGCTCGCGCGCGATCTGCTGGCCCGGCTCCTCGCGGATCAGCTTCGCGACCAGTGCCCCCGCGCGCCCGAACTTCGGCTCGTAGCGCAGCCGCACCCGCACCTCCGTGCCGCGGCCCCCGGTCAACGGGGAGAAATGCACCGAGCCGGCATTGGCCACCTCGGAGTCGGGAAGCGAGCGCCAGCCGATCATCTCTCCCGGAATGTCGTTGATGATCTCGGCGTCCCACTCGACGGACCTCCGCGCCGGCCCCTTCGCGATCCAGTGCGAGCGCGTTGCGTCGATCTCCCGGACCGATTCGAGGTGCTCCATGACGAGAGGAAGGTTCTCGAGCCGCCGCCAGAAGGAGTAGATCTCCTCGGCGGGGCGCTCGATGATCACCGCGGTCTCGACGGTGAGGCCTTCGTCGTGCTCGAGGACGGCCGAGCGCGCCTGGCCGAACCCCTCCTCGTCGGACGAGGAGAGCGCCTGACGGACGGGGCAGAAGCCGCTGGCCCCGCGGATGACGAGGACGAGGCCGGCGAGCGCGCCGAGGCGCGCCGGCACCGAGCGATGCGTGAGCCCCCAGGCGACCAGGGCGATTCCCCCCGCCGCGCTCGCGATCCTCTCGGCGGCGGATACGTTGCGCGGCAGCGCGCGGGCGAGCTCTTCGAGTCCTGCGGGATCGGGATTGCGAACCATGATGCTCTGCTCCTCTCATCCGGGAGACGAGCAGAATCCGTGCCTCGTTCTCAGCCGAGGTTCGCGCCCTGCCGGCGCAGCTCGGCCTGCACCTCTTCGGCAGGGACGTCGCGGGGAGGCCTGCGGCTTCCCGAGGCGAGGGCGGCGCAGACGCCGGCCGCGTGACCGGTCGCCATCGCGATCGGCATGACGCGGTACGACGAATGCGCTTCATGCGTTCCGGAGATGCATCGTCCCGAGACGAGCAGATGGTCGACACGCTGGGGAATGAGGCTCCGCAGAGGGATGTCGTAGGCCTCTCCGGGCGGGATGCGGCGCAGAAGGGTTCCCTTGCCCCGCGGATTGTGGATGTCGACCGGATACGAGCCGCGCGCGATCACGTCGGGAAACTTTCGGGCGGAGAGCAGATCCTCGGCGGTGAGCTGATACTCGCCGACGATCCGCCGCGTCTCGCGAACGCCGATCTGGACCCCGCTCTGGGCGACGTAAGCCTCCTCGAATCCGGGGACGTAGCGGCGGAAGAAGGCGGCGATCTGGCGGAGCTGGCGGCGGCTCTCCCACTCGGCATAACTGAGGTCCCAGACGTCGGTGCCGAGCACGCGGGTCACGCGCGTGCTGTTGACCGCGATCTCGCGCTCGTGCGGAGTGCCGAAGAAGAGGATGTCCTCGCGGGCGAGGTCGAGCTCGCCCGCCTCGGCTGCGCGGCCGATCAGGTCCCACAGCCCGTGCACCGAGCGCCACTGATCGGGATGTTCCCGGATGTACGACTCGAACGCCTGGCGCTGGAAGTCGACGATCCGGAACATCAGCGTCATCGGCTGCACCAGACCGTCCTCGAGCCGTCCGAGCTCGAAGGGGGCGCCGGCGCGGGCGGCGAGGTCGCCGTCGCCGGTGGCGTCGACGATGCATCGCGCGCGGATCACGACCGGCCCCGATTTGGTCTCGAAGACCGCCCCCTCGACCCTTCCGCCGGTCCGAACCACGTCGCTGGCGAACGCGTGGAGCAGAAATCTCACGCCGCACTCGTCGAGCATCTCGAGCGCGACGAGCTTGAACACTTCGGGGTCGAAGGGGACCGTGTAGCCGGTGCGCGATCCGGGAGGAATCGCGCCGCCGCTGCGGATGAGCCGTTCGAGAAGCCGCCGGAGCACCCCGGCGATCACCGGATCGCCGGGGCCGTGGTCCGACGGCATCAGGCTGTCGGGCGGCGCCTGGCCCGCCGAAGGCTTCTGGGTGAAGAACGACATGAGCGGCATCACGAGTGCCGCGGTCGCATTGCCGCCGAGGAAGCCGTAACGCTCCGCGAGGATCACGTCCGCGCCGGCCTCGGCCGCGCCGACGGCCGCCCCGAGTCCGGCGGGACCTCCGCCGACCACCAGGACGTCGGCCTCGGCGGCTAGAGCTCCCTTCCGCGGCGGGAGATCGATCGTCTCCAGCTCGGCGGGGCGAGTCAGCGGCGGCAGATCAGGCCTCCTTTCGCGCCTCGGGCTCGATTCGGTCGATCAGATCGAGAAGCAGCCGGTGCGTCGTGCGCGCGCTCTCCTGCATCCGGGGGAGGTGCTCGTCGATCCGCTTCTCGAGCGTCTTCCGATAGTCCCAGCTCCGATCGATGGCCGCGATCAGCACGCCCGCGTTGACGTCGTGAAGCGGCGGCATCTCCATCCCCATCTCCTCGATGAATCCGGCGACCTTCGTCGCGTAGGGGAGGGGAACGAAGGGAACCCGCTGTAGTGCGGCGAAGATGAGGAAGTGCAGCCGCATGCCGACGGCGAGTTTCATGCGGCCGACCAGAGCGAGGAGCTGTCCCGCCGAATAGTCTCCCTTGAGCACGGTCGCCCGATCGGCGTTCTTCATCAGCGACACCACGGCGTGGCTCTGCTGCATGTCCATCTTGCGCCGCTCCATCGGCACGAAGACGATGTAGGCGTTCAGACGCGAGACCATGTAGTCAGCGGCGTTGGCGATCAATGAATGGTAGTGGTCGACGTCGATGTCGGGCGCTGCCGGACCGGGCTCGCGTACGGAGAATCCGACGATCGGCACGTCGGTCGGCAGCCCCTCGGCTTCGAAGGCTCCCTCCGGCAGCGGCTCAGGCTCGAGCAGAAGGGCGGGGTCGGCGGTGACCGTGATCTCCTTCTCGATGCCGATCTCCTCGAGAAGCTGGCGCGCCCTCTTGTCGCGGACGGTGATCAGCGCGACCGGGCCGAGCGCATCGCGGACCAGATCGCGCATCGCCTGCTTCTTCAGCGGTCCGGCGCTGATCGCGTACACCGCCACCGGGACGCCGACCTCGTGGGCGAGCTTCACTTCGCGCAGGTACAGCTCGGCATCCCGATCGTAGAGGATCCCGCCGCCGCCGAGGATCAGCAGATCGAGCTTCTGGATCTCGGCCCGTGCTTCGTCGCGCGAGAGGTTCGCGGGGGCGAGACCGCGCACGCCGTGCCGCCTCTCGGTGTCCTCGACGTCGCGCGTGAAGACCGTCAGCTCCGCCTCGACCGATTCACGAATCTGGCGGAGCATCGAATGGAGGATCGCCTCGTCGCCGAGGTTGAGGCCGCCGTACGACCCGAAGATCCCGATGCGAATGGAAGGCTTTGCCGTCATCTGCGAACGGCTGAGGACGCAAGCCCCCTGCCAATCGACCGCCGGCGGAGCGGCCGGAGACGACGGGCGAGCTCGGAAGCTACGTCGGGAACAACAGGGCGGCGTTTTCGCCGAGGATCTTGCGCTCGACTTCTTCTCCGAGACCGAGGGCGCGGAACTGCTCGACGTTCGCGCGGGGCGAGACCACGCCGGGCGAGGGCCAGTCGGTTCCCCAGAGGACCCGCTCCGAAATGTGGGCCAGGCGCGGGACGTATCGCGGGATCGCTTTCGGAGGGATGCCGGACAGATCGAGGAACACGTTGCGATGCCTCCGCACGAGGAAGAAGGCGGTGTCGCCGTAGAGAGGTCTGCCGGCATGCGCCAGGATGATCGTGAGGCGCGGAAAATCGACGGCGACGTCGTCGATCGGCATCGGGTCGGCGTAGACGTTCCGCGCTCCCGGAAAGATCGACGTTCCGGTATGGAACATCACCGGGACTCCGCGCGTCTCGCATTCGGCGTAGACGGCGGCGAGGCCCGGCAGGCCGGAGCGGTAGGCATTCGCGGCGAAGAGCTGATGCGGCGGATGGATCTTGATCATCCGCATGCCGAGGTCGAGCAGGCGGAGGATCTCGGAGCGGAGGTCGGGAGTGGTCTTCGGATGGACCGAGCCGACGGGGAGGAGGCGGTCGCGATGGGCGCGCGTGAAGGTCGCGATCCAGTCGTTCACCGCGGCGGGGAATCCCATCACGTCGGGGGAGACGTAGTTGATGCAGCAGGCGCGCGCGATCCCTTCCTTATCCATCCAGTCGAGGAGGCGCGGAGCCGAGGCGAGAATCTCCGCGGCGCCGCGGTGCGACTCGTCGTCGATGAGCGGCCGCACTTCGTCCCGCAGCATCTCCCAGGGCTGCACGTGAAGGTGAATGTCGAACACGCCAGAAGGCATTGATGATCTATGATCTATGATTGATGATTGAAAGGCATTTTTGATTGATGATCTATGATTGATGCTCGATGATCGAGCCGTCAATCATCAATCATCAATCATCAATCATCAATGCCTTACTCATGCTTCTTGAGGACCGAGGCGAGGTGCTCGGATCGGTCGAGGTCGATGACGAGGAGTCCTTCGGGGACGTCGACGACGGCGATGTTGGGCACGCCGATGAGGATGACGGGGCGGTCGCCTCGGGCGTGCACCAGCGAGCCGGGCGACTCTTCGCGGATCACTCCCTCCTCCAGTCCCTGCCCGACGATCTTCGCGACGGCCTTCCACGACCCGACGTCGGACCAGCCGAACGATCCCCGGACGGTCGCGACGTTCGGCGCCTTCTCCATCACGGCGAAGTCGATCGAGATCGAAGGCATCTGCGCGTAGAGGGTCTTCCGCTCGGCTGCCGAAGCGCCGGCGAGCTTCCGGGCGATCGCCGCGATCTCCGGAGCGGTCGCCTCCAGCGCGTTCTCGAAGGTGCTCCGGCGCCAGACGAACATCCCTCCGTTCCAGACGAACCGCCCGCTCCGGACGAACTCCTCGGCGCGCTCCCGCGTCGGCTTCTCGACGAAGCGGAGCAGCCGGATGACTTCGTCCCCCATCGTCTCTCCGAGCTCGAGATATCCGAAGCCGGTGTTGGGATGATCGGGATCGATTCCGATCGTGACGAGAAACGGCTCGGTCGCGGCGAAGCGGAAGGCGCGGTCGACGGTGCGGACGAATGCGTCCTCGTCCGCGACGAAGTGATCGGAGGGGAAGATCCCGATGACCGGATCGCCGGCGAGGGTGCGCGCGACCTGCGAGCAGGAGACGGCGATCGCGGGCGCGGTGTTCCGCCGCTCGGGCTCGAGCAGGACGTTGTCGGGGGGGAGCTCGGGCAGCTCGGCGAAGATCGCTTCGCGATGGCGCTCGTGGGCCGCGACGAAGATCCGGTCGGCCGGAAGGAGGTTCCGCATGCGGGAGAAGGCGATCTGCAGGAGCGAGCGTCCTTCGAAGATCCGGAGGAACTGCTTGGGCCGCTCGTCGGTGCTCAGAGGCCAGAGGCGCGTGCCGGCCCCCCCCGCGAGCAGGATCGCCGCGCGCTCGCTCATCGCGATTCTCCCTTGCGACCCACCGCGACGAGGCTGAGCCCCCTGCGCGGCCGCTCCCCCTCCAGCCGCCGCAGCAGCGGCACCAGACGATCGAACATCTTCGACTGGGTCGACGGCAGCTCGCGCCGCCGCAGCAGCCCGGAGTTGACCCTCCATCCGATGCGGCCCGCCCGGTTCTGCCATCCGAGCTCGATCGTCGAGAAGCCCGCCTCCGACAAAAGCTGCCGGAGCTGCTCGGGGTCGTAGCGCCGGTGGTGCCCCACGCCGCGATCGAGAGGTCCGAACAGCCGGCTGTCTCCCGGCACGTAAACGATCACCGTTCCCCCCGGCTCGAGGATCGAATGGGCGCGCCGGAGCGCGCCGGCGTCGTCGCCGAGGTGCTCGAGGACGTTGACCAGCAGGATCGTGTCGAAGCGACGCTCGATGAAGCGCGAGAGGTCTCCCGGCGCATCGAGGTCGAGCGCCTCGACTTCGATCCCCGGCCGCCGCCGGAATGCGTTGGTCAGACGGTCCAGATACGGCGTCTCCTTCTCGGTCGCGACCACCAGATCGCGCCCGTAGAGCAGGCGCGTCAGACTCCCGCTCCCCGCTCCGACCTCCAGCACGCGCTGCCCCACGTGCGGCCGGATCCGGTCCCAGATCCATTCGTGATAATTCCGGAGGGTCGACTTGCGGCGCAGCGTGAGATAGCCGGCCGGCTCGCTCGCGGGATCTTCGAACAGGCCGTACCGCAGGATCGTCCAGATCGCCGAGAAGCCGTCCTTCCAGTTGATCTTCTTTCCTTCCCAGTAGTCGCGGCCGTAGTAGGCGATCGGGACCTCGTAGATCCGGTACCCGCGCTTCGCGACCTTCGCCGTGACCTCGGGCTCGAAACCGAAGCGGTTCGAGTTGAGCCGGATCGACTGGATCACCTCGCGGCGGAAGACCTTGTAGCACGTCTCCATGTCGGTCAGGTCGAGGTTGGTCGTCGCGTTCGAGAGGAATGTGAGAAAAACGTTGCCGAGCCTGTGCCAGTAGAGCATGACGCGTCGCGGGTAGCCTTCGAATCGCGAACCATAGACGACGTCCGCGTGCCCGTCGACGATCGGCTGGATCAGCTTCGGGTACTCCTCCGGGTCGTACTCGAGATCCGCATCCTGAATGATGACGATCTCGCCGCGCGCGAGCTCGATCCCGCGCCGGAGCGCGGCCCCCTTTCCCATGTTTCGCGGCTGGATCTCCTGGCGCAGCTCGGGCCACTCCGCCGCCAGGGCGGCCACGATGTCGCGCGAGCCGTCGCGCGACTGGTCGTCGACGACGATGATCTCCTTGTCGACCGGGACCTTCCTCACGCGTCTCAGAAGCTCCGCCACCGTCGACCGCTCGTTGTAGCAGGGAACGATGACCGACAGCAGCGGCCGGGGCTCGGCGGGGCTCTCGGATTCGGCCATCGCCGCCCATTGTAGAGTCTGGAGTCTGGAGCCGGGCGGGGAACCGCGAGACTGCCGACTCCCGAACCCCGACTCTTCTGGACTCCGGGTCTGCCCGACCCCTAGACTCGCGCGGATGGCGCTCGATCGGGAGGTCCTCCGGAAGCTGGTGCACGTGGCGTTCGGGTTCTGCGCTCTGCTGCTCCGATGGTTGAGTCCCTGGCAGGCGGCAGCCCTGGCCGCCGCGGCGTTTCTCTACAACTGGCTCGTGCTCCCGCACCTGTTCGGCACGCGCATCGCGCGCAGCCCGCGCGGCACGGACCTCGGAATCGTCCTCTATCCCGCTGCGGTGTTCTTCCTGATCGTCCTGTTCCCCGGCGATCCCGGGGTCGCCGCGGCGGTGTGGGCGATCATGGCGTTCGGCGACGGGGGAGCGACCCTGGCGGGGCGGCTGATCGGGGGACCGCGACTGCCGTGGAACCGCTCGAAGAGCGTCGCCGGCTCGCTGACGTTCGTTCTGGCCGGGAGCGTCGCGGCGTGGCAGGTCGCCTCGTTCGTGCAGCCCGATCCTCCGTACGCGGCCGGCTGGATCTCCCTGGCGGTCGTGACGGCGATCGCCTGCGCGATCGCGGAGAGTCTCGATCTGCGTCTCGACGACAACTTCGTGGTGCCGCTGGTCGGAGCCCTTCTGCTGGCGGCGCTGACGCGGATCTCGCGCGAGCCGGAGCCGCGTCTCGGCGGGACGGAGTTGCTCTGGCTCGGAGCGAACGGTGCGCTCGCTCTGGGAGGGTGGCTCGGACGGAGCGTGACCCTCTCCGGCGCGGCAGGAGGGTTCGCGCTCGGTGCGATCCTGATCGCATTCGCCGGCTGGGAGCTCTACGTGGTGCTGGTCGCGTTCTTCGTCGTCGGCACGGCGGTGACGCGACTCGGATGGCAGAAGAAGGAGGCGGCCGGGCTCGCCCAGGAGCGGGGCGGGCGGAGGGGGTTCTCGCATGCCTGGTCGAACGTCGGGGTGGCGGCGATCGTCTCGCTCCTGATCGCAGCTGAAGCGGGGTCGCTGCGAGCGCTCTGGCTCGGGGCGATTGCCGCGCTCGCCACCGCGACGGCCGACACCACCGCCTCCGAGATCGGCCAGCTGTTCGGGCGAAGGACGTTCCTTCCGCTGAGCCTCCGCCAGGTTCCGCGAGGCACCGAGGGGGCGATCTCGCTGGAGGGGACGCTGGCGGGGGCGCTGGCGGGAGGGGCGGTTGGCGCGCTCGGCGTCGCCCTCGCACACGATCGGATCGCGGTCAGCTTCGGTGCGGGCACGCTCATCGTCACCACGGCCGCGATCCTCGCCTCGTGGCTCGAGAGCGTGGCGGGGAGCTGGAATCGGAACAGGAGCGTCCCCGTTCCCAACGGCGCGCTCAATTTCTTCAACACCCTCGCCGGCGCGCTGATCGCGATCGCGCTGTACTGGGGAGCGGTCGCGCTCTGATCGCGTCCGGAGGCGAAGCGTGCGACAGGGAAGGAGGTGCGCGCAGACGGCATCGTGTCGAGGGGCGTTCCGGAATGCGATGATGTCTCCGGCGTGAACGTCATGAATCGAGTCGTCATCGTCGGGAGACCGAACGTCGGAAAGTCGACGCTCTTCAACCGCCTCGCGGGGCGGCGGAGGGCGCTCATCCACGACATGCCCGGAATGACGCGCGACCGGATCTCGGCCCTCTCCTCGCTCGCCGACGGCCGGAGCTTCGAGCTGATCGATACGGGGGGGCTGGAATACGGGCAGAACCCGCTGTCGGCGTTCGCCGGTGAGATCCGGGAGCAGGCGTTGCGCGCGATCGAGACGGCGAGCGTCATCGTGTTCGTGGTCGACGGGACCGCCGGCTCGATGCCGGAGGACGAAGAGATCGCGACCGAGCTGCGCCCGCACGCGGAGAAGGTCGTCGTAGTGGTCAACAAGATCGACACTGGGAGCGCGCGGGATTCGGCGGGAGAGTTCTACGCGCTCGGATTCGAGCGTCTCATCGCCGTCTCGGCGGAGCACGGGATCAATCTCGACGAGCTCGAGCAGGAGCTGGCGAAGCGGCTGCCGCACGATCCCGACGAGGCCGAAGCGGGGGACGAGACGAGCCCGGTCAGGCTGTCGATCATCGGTCGGCCGAACGTCGGTAAATCGTCGCTGCTGAACCGGCTGGCGGGGAGCGAGCGGGTGGTGGTCTCCTCGATCGCCGGCACGACGCGCGACGCCGTCGACGAGTGGATCGAGCGAGGGGGCCGGCGCTATCTCGTCATCGACACGGCCGGGATCCGCCGCAAGGGGAAGACGACCGACGGGGCGGAGAAGCTCGCCGTGATCTCCGCGCTGAAGGCGGTCCGCCGCTCCGAGGTGGCGCTGGTCATGATCGACGCCGTCGAGGGCGTCACCGCGCAGGACGCGACGGTCGCGGGCTACGCCGAGGAGGAAGGCAAGGGAGCGCTCATCCTGGTCAACAAGTGGGACCTGGTCGAGGCGGAGCAGGACACCGCGAAGCGCGTCGAAGAGACGATTCGCTCGAAGCTCAAGTTCCTCCAGTACGCCCCGGTCGAGTTCATCTCCGCGAAAACGGGCCGCCGCGTCGACAAGCTGTTCGACCAGATCGATCGGATCGCCGAGTCCCATCGGGCGAGGTTCCGGACCTCCGAGCTCAACCAGATCCTCGCGGCGGCCGTCGCGAAGCACTCCCCCCCCTCCGTCGACGGAAAGGGGCGGAAGTTCTACTACGCGACTCAGCTCCGTTCCGGCCCGCCGACCATCGCCCTCTTCTCGAACGTCGAACAGCCGCTCCACTTCTCCTACAAGAGGTTCCTCGAGAACCAGTTCCGCGAAGCCCTCGGGCTGGTCGGCACCCCCGTGCGCCTGGTCGTCCGCGGCCGCAGGGGAATGTGACCGGGCCCGGCGGGGGGGAAGGGGAAAGACCGCCCCGGAGGCCGGCGGTGCCCGGCGTCGACGGGAATGGTATTCTTCGAGCCCGGTTTCTCAACATCCGAATTACCTCGCCAGGGAGCACGTCCGTCATGTCCGGCCACAGCAAATGGAGCACGATCAAGCACAAGAAGGGTGCCGCGGACGCGAAGCGCGGCAAAGTCTTCACGCGGATCATCAAGGAGATGACGGTGGCCGCCCGTCTCGGCGGCGGCGACGCCGATGCGAACCCGCGCCTTCGTGCGGCCGTCGCGGAGGCGAAGGCGAGCAACATGCCGAAGGACAACATCGAGCGCGCGATCAAGCGCGGAACGGGCGAGCTCGAGGGCGCCAGCTACGAGGAAGTCATCTACGAGGGCTACGGGCCGGGCGGGGTCGCGTTCATCGTCGACGCGATGACCGACAACTCCAACCGCACGACTCCCGAGATCCGCCACATGTTCGAAAAGAACGGAGGGAATCTCGGGACGCCCGGGTCGGTCAGGTTCCAGTTCGAGCGCCGCGGCTACTTCTCGATCGAGAAGCGCGCGGTCGGCGAGGATCGTCTGATGGAGATCGTCCTCGAGGCGGGGGCCGACGATCTGCAGAGCGGCGACGCCGATTCCTACGAGGTCTACACCGGGCCGGAGGCGTTCGAGCACGTCCGGCAGGCGCTCGAGAAGGTCGGCATCCCGACGGTCGAAGCGAAGCTCGGCATGATTCCGATGACCTCGGTCAGCGTCGCGGAGCCGCAGGCGAAGCAGGCGCTCAAACTGCTCGAGGCACTCGACGATCACGAGGACGTGCAGAACGTCTGGTCGAACTTCGACATCCCCGAAGAGCTGATGAGCTGAGGCGCGTCGAGGCGGACGAGTCGATCCCGCTCCGGCGTTCGAGACTCCGGCCATGCCGATCCTGCTGAACCCTCCGGCGTCGATGCTCGGGCGGGAGAACGCGATCCTCCGCGGCTTCGCTTTCCGCCACGAGGTCGCCTTCGAAGGTCCGGCATCGATCAAGACCGTCGTGCGGGGAGCGGGCGAGTGGGAGGCCGCCGGCGCGACGCACCGCCTCGAGACGGGCGCCTGGCTGCCGCTCAACGAGGGCGACCGCTATGCCCTCCGAATCCATTCCACCGAGAGGGTCGAGACGCTCTGCCTCTTTTTCCGGCGGGGCTGGCTCGCCAGCCTCGAGGCCGGCATGACCAGAGGATCGGAGGCCCTTCTCGAAAAGGCGCCGGCCGGCGCGGATCGCGGGTTCGATCCGCACGTCCGCCGCACCCCCGCCCTCACGGCCGCCATCGCCGCCCTGCGGCGAGAGCTCGACCGCTCACGCGACCCCCGCCGGATCGAAGAATGCTTTCTCGAGGCCGGCGTTGCCGCGCTCGCAGCCGAACGGAGCGTCCGCCTGCGAATCGCCTCGGTGCCCGCGCTCCGCGCCTCGACCCGCATCGAGCTCCACCGCCGCATCGCCCGTGCGGTCGATTTCATCCACGCCCGCCATGCCGATCCCATCGACCTCGGCGCCATGGCCGCCGCCGCCTCGCTCTCCGAGTACCACTTCCATCGGACGTTCCGGGCGATCGAAGGAGTCACTCCCCTCGAGTACCTCACCCGCGTCCGTCTCGATCGTGCCCGCGACCTGCTCGAAAAGACCTCGCTGCCAATCGCCACGCTCGCCCCTCTCTGCGGATTCCTCTCGCCCGAGGGCCTCGCCCGGCGGTTCCGCTCACGCTTCGGGATCCCGCCCGCACGTCACCGCCGGAATTCGCAAGATCGGTCAGACTGAGCGGTGAATGGGATCGGAGAATCGTCACCAGCCCGGCGGGGCCGGAGGAGGACGATTCATGAAAGTGATTCTGGTCGCGTCCATGTTGTTCACGGGCGCCGTGGCTTCGGCCGACGGTCCGGCGCTCCCCGATCGATCGGCCAGGGAGGTTGCCATGGCGGCGAGCACCGACATCCTGGGAGTCCGGCAGATCGCGATCACCGTGCGCGATCTCGATCGTGCGAGGACTTTCTATCGCGACGTTCTCGGCATTCCGTTTCTTTTCGACGCTCCTCCGCAGATGGCTTTCTTCGAGGTCGGAGGCATCCGGCTGCTGCTGGGCGTGGCGGAAAAGCCGGAGCAGGAGCATCATTCGTCGATCCTCTATTTCCGCACCGAATCGATCGAGGCGGTGCACGAGCGCCTCGCGGCGGCCGGAGTGACGTTCGTGGAGGCGCCGCGCATGGTGGCGGAGATGTCCGATCACCAGCTCTGGCTCGCGCTGTTCCGCGACACGGAGGGAAACACGATGGCTCTGCTCGAGGAGCGCAGGTAGGACCTCCCGCAGAGAGCCGGCGGCGTAGTCGTGCGGGCCTCCGGCCGAATGCAAACTGCACGATGCACAATCCAAAGAGAAGCAGCCAGAATCGGTCGGCGACGGTCGAGGGTCGTCGGCTCCTTTTTGGATTGTCCATTTTGCATTATTTTGCATTGTGCATTTTGCATTTGCCCGGAGGGCGCTCTCCCGATGATCACACCGGGTTCGGCGCAGCCACCCACCCGGGGGCGGTCGGGACGCCCGACCACACCGGGGCGGGCGGATCACCGGTAGACGAAGATGTCGACGTTGGCGCGGGCGCGGAGCTGCTCGGTCCAGCGGTCGATCTCGTCCTGGAGACGGTCGGCGCGCACCAGGCGCCGGATCTCCTCCGAGACTTCTGCCAGCGGGGGGACGCGAAGGCCGCGCTCCTGGCGCTGCGGCGCCCAGGTCTCGCGGTAATACGACTCGATCTCCTCGATCGACACGAAGATCATCGGCGCGAACCGCTCGTCGACGTAGGCCTGGACCTGGAGCTGCCGCTTGATCAGAGCGCGCACTTCGTCGAGCGTGAGCTCGACGCGGAGCAGGGTATCGGTGAACGCCTCCTCCGAGGGGAACCGGGCGATGATCTCGCGTAGCCGCGACTCGATCGAGTCCGCCGGGACGTCCGCCGCCCCGAAGCGCTCGACGTCGCGGTAGCGCAGGGTGTGCGCGACCATGGCGTCGAGCACGCGCCGGCGATATTCCCCCTCGTCCTCCCCCTGCCGGGGGGCGCGCAGGCGGATCTCGACCACCTGGTTGACTTCGCTGAGGGTGATCACCTGCCGATCGATCAGCGCCGCGATCCGGTCGATGATCTCGGCCTCGAGGGACGGCGGAGTGAGCAGGGCGAGGAGGAGCGGGACGAGCCGGAGGCGGTCGTTCATGGCGGCGGCCCCAGTAAAGCCGATTTTGCCCGCCGTGAGAAGAGGAATCACGGGGGCGGGCGGCTCTGGCGCTCGTCCGGGGGGTTGCACGGAGCCTGCCGCGGGGCGGAATGAGGTAAAGCCCGAAGATCGTTCACCTTGACAGCACCCCGCCGCCCGGGTAGTTTGGCACTCAGTGCGGAGGAGTGCTAACGCCGATGCCGAACTATCGCCAGGAATCGAACGGGGACGAGCTCGAGAGCCGGCTGCGCGAGGTCCTGCGCGAGGTCGTCCGGATCTACGTGTCGAGCGGCGAGCCGGTCAGCTCGCGGACGCTCGCGAAGTCGGGAGCGTTCCAGTTGTCGCCGGCTTCGTTGCGCAACGTGATGGCGGATCTGGAAGACCTCGGCTATCTCCATCAGCCGCACACCTCGGCGGGCCGGGTTCCGACCGACCGAGGGTACCGGTTCTTCATCAATCACCTGATGCGATCGCGACGGCTGACCTCGCACGAGCGGGAAGTGATCGACGGCGAGGTGGCGAAGATCGGCGAGCTCGACGACGTGATGCACATGACTTCGCGCCTGCTCTCGAAGCTGAGCGATCAGGTCGGTCTGGTGTTCATGCCGACCCTCCGGCACATCGCGATGAGGAGCATCGATCTGATCCTGGTGGCCGAGCGGCGGCTGATGGTCGTGATCGTCGCCACCAACGGCGTGGTCGTGAACCGGGTGATCGAGATCGACGACGTCCTCACGCGGGAGGAAGCCGAGGGGATCGGCCGTCATCTGTCGGCCGAGTTCGTCGGGCTGACCCTGGCTCAGATCCGCGAGCGGCTCGTGACGCTGATGCGCGAGGAGCGCGCCCGATTCGATCGGATGTGGCGGCGTACGCTCGCGGTCGGCGCCGGCGCGGTCGAAGAGCTCCTTCCGTCCGAGCACGAGATCTGGGTCGAAGGGGCGAGCTCGATCCTGAGCAAGCCGGAGTTCGCGAGCGCCGACGGCGAGGCCATGCGCAAGGTCCTCCGCGCGTTCGAAGAGAAGGAGAAGCTGGTTCAGATCCTGAATCACTGTCTCGGTGAGGAAGGCCTCCAGGTCGTGGTCGGATCGGAAAGCCCGTTCACCGGCAGCTACAACTTCGCGCTCGTGGCCACCAGCTACGGCATGATTCAGCCGGCGGGCCTGGTCGCCGTCATTGGACCCACGAGGATGGAATACAGCCGGGTCCTTCCGCTGGTCGAGTACCTCGGCAAGGCGCTCGGTCGTAAGATCGAGGAATCATCCGGGGAGAGCGTACCGTGAGCGATCGAAAAGAGCCGGACGACGTTTCCGGCGACGAGGACATTTACGTCATCGACGACAGCGGCGATCTCGACGAGGTTCAGGAGCTCGCCGGCTATCGGGAGGCCCCGGTTCCGGTCGGTGAGGAGGATTCGAGCTCGCCGCCCGCCGGTTCCGGGCGCGGTGCGGGCGGCGGAGCCGAGTCCGTTCGGGCGGAAAGCGAGAAGCTGCGCGACCAGTTGCTCCGCACACGGGCCGACCTGGAGAATTACAGAAAACGGGCCGAGCGGGAGCGGAGCGAGTTCCGCCGTTACGCGCTGGCCGACACGCTCCGGGAACTGCTGCCCGTGCTCGACAATCTCGAGCGGGCACTCGCGGTGGAGGGAGGGGCGGCCGATGACTTCCGGACGGGAGTCGAGATGATCCAGAGGCAGCTTGCGGACGTGCTGGCCCGGGCGGGGCTCAGCTCGAACGATCCCGCTGGACAACCGTTCGATCCGTCGTACCATGAGGCAATCGCCCGCGAAGAGACCGACGAAGTGGAGCCGAATCGTGTGATCGACGTACTCCAGAAGGGGTATCTGTTGCACGACCGGCTGCTGCGACCGGCGCTCGTGAAGGTCTCGGCGGCTCCGAGGAGTGGTGAGACAGAGGGCGGGGAGCCGTCCTGAGGATTGCATGGGGAAGATCATCGGAATCGATCTCGGCACCACGAACTCCTGCGTCGCCGTAGTCGACGTGTCGACTCCGCAGGTCGTACCGAACCGCGAGGGAAGTCGGACCACCCCCTCGGTGGTCGGATTCACCGAGGACGGGGAGCGTCTGGTCGGACAGATCGCGAAGCGCCAGGCGATCACCAATCCGTTCAATACGGTCTATGCGATCAAGCGCCTGATCGGCCGCAAATTCGACACCGAGGAAGTCTCGCGCGCCAAGCAGGTCCTTCCCTACCAGGTGGTGTCGGCGTCCAACGGCGACATCAAGGTCAAGATCCGCGAACGCGAATTCTCGCCCGAGGAAGTGTCGGCCTTCGTCCTGATGGAGATCCGGGCATTCGCCGAGGAGTTCCTCGGCGAGGCGATCACGGAGACGATCATCACCGTTCCCGCCTACTTCAACGACTCCCAGAGGCAGGCCACGCGCGATGCCGGGCGGATCGCGGGGCTCGAAGTGCTCCGGATCATCAACGAGCCGACCGCGGCCGCACTCGCCTACGGGCTCGACAACAAGAAGAATCAGATCATCGCCGTCTACGACCTCGGCGGGGGAACGTTCGACATCTCGATCCTGAAGCTCGAGGACGGTCTGTTCGAGGTGCTCTCGACCTCCGGCGACACCTATCTCGGCGGGGAGGACTTCGACAAGCGGATCATCGACTGGCTGATCGAGGGATTCCAACGGGAAGCGGGGATCGATCTGCGCGACGATCGGATGGCCCTGCAGCGGCTGAAGGAGGCGGCGGAAAAGGCGAAGTGTGAGCTCTCGCAGGTCGAGGAAACGCGCATCACGCTGCCGTTCATCTCCGCCGATC
The DNA here is from genome assembly GCA_035544735.1 of Thermoanaerobaculia bacterium. GTDB lineage: Bacteria > Acidobacteriota > Thermoanaerobaculia > Gp7-AA8 > Gp7-AA8 > DATKCD01. The sequence goes on along the minus strand of DATKCD010000013.1, from coordinate 51,261 downwards.
AGTCGGGTCCGAAGCATCTGAACCGCGTCCTGGGCCGCGCCGAGTTCGAGCGGATGGTCGACGACCTCATTCAGAAGACGATCGACCCGGTCCGCAACGCGCTCGAAGCCGCCGCCCTCTCCCCCAGTCAGATCGACGAGGTCGTCCTGGTCGGGGGGCAGACGCGCATGCCGAAGGTCATCGAAGCGGTCAAAGGGGTCTTCGGCAAGGATCCGAACCGGAACATCAATCCCGACGAGGTCGTGGCGGTTGGAGCCGCCGTGCAGGGGGCGATCCTCCGGGGCGACATCAAGGACATGGTCCTGCTCGACGTCACGCCCCTCTCGCTCGGCATCGAGACCCACGGCGGGCTGTTCGCGAAGATCATCGAGCGCAACGCCACCATTCCGACCAAGAACTCCCTCATCTTCACCACCGTCGCCGAGAACCAGAACAAGGTGCAGATCCACGTCCTGCAGGGCGAGCGCGAGTTCTCCCGCGAGAACAAATCCCTCGGCAAGTTCGATCTGGTCGGAATCCCTCCGGCACCCCGCGGCGTTCCCCAGATCGAGGTCACCTTCTCGATCGATTCGAACGGCATCGTGCACGTGACCGCACGCGACCAGGCCACCGGCCAGCAGCAGGGCGTCCAGATCAATCCCGCCGGCGGTCTGACTCAGGACGAGATCGATCGCATCATCAACGAAGCCCAGGAGCACTCCCGCGCCGACCAGGAGCGCCGCGAGATCCGCCAGCTCCAGAACAAGCTCGAGGGGATGGTCTACACCAACGAGAAAGTCTTCCGCGAGTTCGGCAAACTCCTCCCGGATGAAGACCGCGACAAGGTCCAGAAGGCCATCAACGCCGGCAAGGCGGCCGTCACGAGCGAACAGAGAAACGCGATCAACGACGCCATCTTCGAGCTCCAGAATGCCTCGCGCATCCTGACCACCGTCATGCTCTACAACCCGCTCAAGACCCAGCCCCCCGTCGTGGAGTGAACCAGAATCCCCGATGGCCACAATCGAGAAAAGAGACTATTACGAGGTTCTCGGCGTTTCCCGCGACGCCTCGGTCGATCAGATCAAGAAGGCCTACCGCCGCCTCGCCGTCCAGTTTCACCCGGACAAGAACCCCGGAGACGCGACAGCCGAGGAGAAGTTCAAGGAGGCCGCCGAGGCGTACGCCGTCCTTTCCGACGCCGACAAGCGGTCGAAATACGACCGGTTCGGCCACGGCGGCCTCGGCGCCGGCGTCGGCTTCGACCCCTCTCAGTTCACCGATTTCGCCGACATCCTCGGCGACCTGTTCGGCTTCGGCGATCTGTTCGGCGGAGGTCGCCGGCGCGGCACCCGCGCCATGCGGGGCGCCGACCTCCGATACGATCTCGGTCTCGCCTTCGAGGACGCCGTCTTCGGCAAGGACGTCCGGATCGAAGTCCCTCGCGCCGCAACCTGCGCCCCGTGCGGCGGCTCGGGTGCGAAGCCGGGGACTTCTCCGACCCCCTGCACCCTCTGCGGCGGCCGCGGACAGGTTCGGTACTCGCAGGGCTTTCTCGCCGTCGCCCGCACCTGTCCCCAGTGCGGCGGCAGCGGGCGCGTGATCACCGACGCCTGCGCCGACTGCGGCGGCGCCGGCCGCGTCCGCGAGCAGAAGGGCATCACCGTCAAGATCCCTCCCGGCGTCGACGACGGCACCCGCCTACGCCTCGCCGCGGAAGGCGAGGCCGGAACCAACGGAGGCCCTCAGGGAGACCTCTACGTCTTCATCTCCGTCGAGGAGCATCCGCGGTTCACCCGGCGCGACTACGACATTCACTCCGAGGAGCCGCTCACGTTCACGCGCGCAGCCCTCGGCGCCGAGCTCTCCGTCCAGACCGTTCACGGCCCGGAGACGCTCAGGATCCCCCCGGGAACCCAGCCGAGCCAGATCTTCCGCATCCGGGGGAAGGGCGTTCCGTGGATCGACGGCAGCGGCCGCGGCGATCACTACGTCCACGTGACCGTCCAGATTCCGACCTCGGTCGAAGGGCGTCAGCGCGAGCTCCTCGAGGAGTACGCGAAGCTCGAGGGAGAAGAAATCCCCGAGCCGAATGTCTTCCGGAAAGCGAAGAAGTTCTTCACCGGCACCGACTCTTGAGCGTCTTGGGCGTCCAGGGCGTCTGGAGCGTCTAGGGCGTCTTGAGCGTCTAGGGCGTCTAGGGCGTCTAGGGCGTCTGGAGCGTCTAGGGCGTCTGGAGCGTCTGGAGCGTCTGGAGCGTCTGGAGCGTCTGGAGCGTCTGGAGCGTCTGGAGCGTCTGGAGCCTCTGTAGATCTTCTTGAACGCAGAACATAGAACGTAGAACGTAGAACGTAGAAGATAGAACGATCCTGCTCCTCACTCCTCGGGCTCTCGGGCCGACCCGGTGCGGCCGACGGCAGGGGACGGTCCGGATCTTCGACGTGAATCGATACTCGACGCTCAAGACGCTCAAGACGCTCAAGACGCTCAAGACGCTCAAGACGCTCAAGACGCCCAAGACGCCCAGGACGCTCCAGACGCCCAGGACGCCCAAGACGCCCAAGACGCCCAAGACGCCCATGCGCGACTTTGTTCTCGAGATCGTCTACGAGCCGCGGACGGATCTCGATGATCGCGTGGAGGGGCTGCTGTTCCTGACGAGCTGCCGCGGGTGCGAGATCGGGGAGCGGGGAGGGCGGACGGTCGTGGCGTGCTGGTTCGACTCGGCGGAGGAGCGTGCCGAAGCGCGCGCCGTGCTGGGAGAGGTCGAGGGGCTGGAGCTCGAGGAGCAGGACCGCGAACGGAAGGACTGGCTGGAGCTGTACCGGCAGTCGCTCGAGCCGCTCTTCATCGGCCGGCGGTTCGTGGTGGCTCCGGACGCTTCGCTGCTGCCGCGCGAGCCGGGACGCGATCCGATCGTAATTCCTCAGGAGCGGGCGTTCGGGACGGGCTCGCACGAGTCGACTGCGCTCTGCCTCGAGATGCTCGAGACGATCGAGATGGTCGAGCGCCGCGGTCTCGACGTCGGAACGGGGAGTGGAATCCTCGCGATCGGGATGTTCCGTCTCGGCGCCGCGCGCGTCTTCGCCTTCGACGACGATCCCGTGACGTGGGAGATCGTCCCGAAGAACCTCGAGCGCAACCAGGTCCCCCCGGGCCGGATCGAATTCTTCATCGGGCCGATCGACGCCCTCGCCCCCTCCGCCCGCTTCGATCTCGTGACGATGAACATCCTGCCCGACGTGATCGTCCCCAATCTTCCCCGCCTCGCCGCCATGCTCGCCTCCGGCGGACGGGCGATCGTGAGCGGGATCATGCTTCCGTACCGCGACGAAGTCGTCGCCGCCGCACGGCTCACCGGACTGAACGTCGTCGAAGAGGCATCGAAAGGAGAGTGGTGGTGCGGGGTGCTCGGAGCGGAGGGAGCGCGCCGTGCGTCGGAAAACTGATCGCAGAGCGCATGCTGCTTTCTTTTCCGCAGCGCGCGATTGCTGATTCGAGCGATGCCGGTCCGGAGAGGGGGAGCGCTTCACTCGTGCAGCAGGAGGAGGGCCGCGCCGGCGATCGCCGCGGTTTCCGCGCGCAGGCGCCGGTGCCCGAGCGACCAGGAGTGGGCGCCCATGCGGCGCGCGGCGTCGAGCTCCTCTTCGCTCCATCCTCCCTCCGGTCCGACGAACAGCCGGACCGAAGCGGCCGGCGGAGGGGAGGACTCGCCGCTCGGATCGAGGATCACGTTGACGCCGGGACGGGCGAGCGCCTGCTCGAGGGGAATCACCGGCTCCAGCCGCGGGATGACCGACCTCCCGGACTGTTTGACCGCCTCGAGCACGATCTTCGCCCAGCGCTCGGACCTGCCGAGCACGCGCTCGGGTCGGACCTCGGTTCGTGAAGTCGTGATCGGCTGGAACGAGGCGACTCCGATCTCGGTCGCCTTCTGCAGCACGAGCTCGAGCCGGTCCGGATGGATCAGAGCGACGGCGAGCTCGAGCTCCAACCGCGGCTCGCGCGGTTCAACGATCCGCGATTCGATCGACAGGCCGAGCGAGCGCGGGCCGATCGATTCGATCCGGGCGAGGACCGCAATCCCCCGCCCGTCGAACAGCTCGACTCCCTCCCCCTCACGGACGCGGTGCACGCGCACGGCGTGATGGTGCTCGTCCCCTTCGAGAACGACCGACGTTCCGGGCTCCAGTGCGGCATCGAGATGGTAGCGGTTGAGCATGGCGGCAGGCGGCTCCGGGCTCCGGTGCAGCGGATCATAGATCGGAGTCGGGAGCGGTGGAACGCGATTCGCGGCCCGCGGTCGAGCCGGCGGCGCGGACAAACCGGTTACAATCGGCGCATGCGGGCCAGAGGCGTGGTTCTCGGCGTGTTCTTCGTTTCCGGTCTCAGCGCCCTCCTCTATCAGATCTCCTGGCTCAAATATCTCGGTCTGGTCTTCGGAAACACGGTCCACGCGGCGGCGACGCTGATCGCGATCTTCCTCGCGGGTCTCGGAATCGGCGGATACCTGTTCGGCCGCTTTTTCCATCGCGTGCGGCCGCTGGTGCTGTATGCCGTGCTCGAAGCGGTGATCGGCGCGATCGGCGCGTTCTCGTCCAATGCATTCGAGCTGCTCGACCGGCTCTACGTGACGGCGCATCCCTCGATCGGGGACCAGCCGCTGCTGCTGACCCTGTTCCGGATCGGAGCCGCGTCGCTGTTTCTGCTCCCGCCGACGGTCCTGATGGGAGGGACTCTGCCGGTGCTGGTCCGCTTTTTCTCGGGCGAGCGCCTCGCGAGCGGCCGCGCCGTGTCGTCGCTGTACGCGGCGAACACCTTCGGAGCGACGGCGGGAGTGGCGCTCGCGGGGTTCTGGCTCATCCCGACGGTCGGGCTGACGGCGACGATCGGGATCGCGGTGGCACTCAATTTCGGGCTGGCGGCGTTCTCGACGTTTCTGGCGTGGACCTCGCGATCGAACCTGCCGGTGGAGCCTCCCTCGCTCGAGGAGTCTTCGGCGGGTCCGATCGCGGCGTGGGCGGCGGTGGTGGCGGCCTTCTTCATGGGCCTCAGCTCGATCGCCGACGAGGTGTTCTGGTCGCGGATTCTGGTGCTCCACCTCGGAAGCAGCGTCTACGCGTACGCGCTGATGCTGTTCTGTTTCCTCATCGGCCTCGCGATCGGCAGCGCGCTGGTCTACCGGATCATCGAGCGGGCGCGACTCGAGAGGCTGCTCGCGATCCTCGAGCTCGCGCTCGCCGCCGCCCTGGCCGCCCAGATCCACTACTTCACCCGATTCGCCGACGTGCTCGAAGCGATCGCCCGCACCGTCGGGGCCTCCGGTCAGTTCGGCACTCTGGTGACGCTGCTGGTCGCCGTTCTCTCGGCGCTCCTGATTCCGACGGTACTGATGGGGGCGACCTTCCCGGTCGTGGTCAAGATCTACAGCCTCGCTGCGGAGCGGAGTGAGGCGCGCTCGGTCGGCGTGATCTACTTCGCCAACACCCTCGGAAGCATCGCGGGATCGCTGCTCGCCGGCTTCGTCCTGATCCGGCTGCTCGGATCGCAGAACGGCCTGTTCCTCATGGCCGCGATCAATCTCGTGATCGGGCTCTGGTTCCTCGTTCGGGGAAGAGAGCGGGGGGCGGCGGCGCTCGCCACCGCGGCCGCCGCGGTCGGCGCCGTCGGTCTCTCGTTCGTTCTGGCCCGCCCCGATCAGGTCATCCTGTCGGCGGGACTGTTCGTCGACGCCCGGGCGCCCGTGCTCCTGTTCCGCGAGGACGTCTCCGCCACGGTCACGCTGCGCCGTCTCGGCCCCGAGGTCCTCTCTCTCGAGCTCAACGGCGTCAACGTCGCCGGAACCTCGCCCGAGCTCATCGGGACGCAGAAGCTCCAGGGTCATCTGCCGCTGCTGATCCATCCCGAGCCGAAGAAGGTTCTTCACATCGGCTTCGGCAGCGGCGGCACCGCCTGGGCGGTCTCCCGCCATCCCGTCGAGGAGATCGTCGTCGCCGAGATCTCGCCGGAAGTGATCGAGGTCTCGAGCTCCATGCTTCGGGAAGTCAACAACGGGGTGCTCGACGACCCGCGCGTCCGCGTCGAGATCAACGACGGGCGCAACTTCGTCCTCGCCAGCCGGGAGTCGTTCGACGTCCTCCTCTCCGACTCGATCCATCCCCGCTATGCCGGCAACGGATCGCTGTACACGAAGGATTACTTCGAGCTCTGCCGCGAGAGGCTGAGCCCCGACGGCGTGATCTCGATGTGGCTTCCGATGTACTCCCTCACCGAGCGCAACTACCTGATGATCCTGCGCGCGTTCCGCGACGTGTTTCCCGACGCGAGCATCTGGTACGTGCCGAATGTCTCGAACTCGTTCACGATCATTCTGGGACGCCTCGAGCAGGGGCCGATCCCGCTCGACCGCGTCGCAGCGAGACTCGAAGGTGAGATCGCCGCCGAGCTCGAGCCGATCGGCGTCGAGAACGAGATCGACCTCGCGAGCATGCTTCTGGTCGACGCCGCAGGCGTCGCGGCGATGACCGAAGGAGTCGAGCCCCACGTCGATGACCTTCCGGCGGTCGAGTACGAGAGCGGGCGGCTCATCGATCGCGACCTCTCGTGGCTGAAGAACTTCGTCCTTCTCGCGCGTCAGATGAGTCCGCTCGGCCGAGCCTTTCCCGGAGCCTCCGAGGACGAGCTCGAGCGCGCCGAGCGCCTCCGAAAGGAGCGGATCTCGCTCCACATCGAGCAGCTCGCCGAGCGGATCCGCGGCGAGCGCGGCATCGAGTGAGCCGCCGTGAGCCGACACACGGCCGGAGGTTCGCTCTTCCTGCCGGAATTCAGACCAGACGCGGTCCTGATGCACGATCGTAAGAGGGACGGCGAGGATGGCGGCGCGCACGACGAATCTATTGACTCGGGGAGCGGACTTCGGATAGTTGATGGCTCGCGAACGAGCGAATGACGGGCGCCGTTTCGCGTCTCGCGACACTCGACAAACCCGGTCGTTCGGAGTAGGGTAAGCGCCGCCTTACGGGCGCGGCCGCTCCCGCACTCTCCGCGAGCTCCGAGGGCCGAATCCGTGAAATGCAAGTCTTCCATCGTAGCGCCAATACGCTTTCTCGATTCAGCATCTTCGGCGCGGTCTTCCTGGTCGCGTTCGCGCTGTGGTTCGTGTATCAGTTGAACCGCTCGCCGTTCGCGACGGGGCAGCGCGACGTGGTGACTCAGCCCGTCCCATTCAGCCACGAGCACCACGTCAGCGGCCTCGGAATCGACTGTCGTTATTGCCATACCTCCGTCGAGACCTCCTCGTTCGCCGGGATACCTCCGACCGCCACCTGCATGAACTGCCACAAGCAGATCTGGACCGGCGCCGCGATGCTCGAGCCGGTCCGGGCGAGCCTGCGCGAGGGCGAGCCGATCCGCTGGCAGCGCGTCCACAGGCTCCCGGAGTTCGTCCATTTCAACCACGGCATTCACATCCAGAAGGGAATCGGCTGCGTTTCCTGCCACGGCCGCGTCGACCAGATGCCTCTGGTCTGGCAGGAGAAGCCTCTGTCGATGTCGTGGTGCCTCGAATGCCACCGCGCTCCCGAAGAGTTCGTCCGCCCCCGTGACAAGGTGTTCGACATGACGTGGGAACCGGAAGATCAGGACGAGATCGGGCCACGACTCGTCCGCGACTACGGGATCCGCTCGAAGACCAACTGCTCGATCTGCCATTACTGATGACTGCGCGGGCCGCGCCGCGCGATTCGATTCTGGACCGACGATGACCACAGGACGACGACATCTCGATCTCGCCGCCTTCGGCGCGCGACTCTCGGGGGAGAACGCCCCGGAGTACTGGCGCGCGCTCGAAGAGCTCGCCGAGGATCCTTCGCTCCACGAAGTCCTTCGCGAAGAGCTCGCGCGAGAGTCGGCGGCGACGGGGGAGGGCGTCGATCGCCGCGACTTCCTCCGTCTGATGGGGGCTTCGGTCGCGATGGGCGGGCTCGCCGCCTGCACTCCGCCCGCCGAGACCATCGTCCCCTGGGTCGACGCCCCGGAGCAGCTCGTCCCGGGCAGGCCGTTGTTCTACGCCTCGGCGATGGAGCTCGACGGGGTCGGCGCCGGCGTGCTCGTCGAGAGCCACATGGGACGCCCCACGAAGATCGAAGGGAATCCCGATCACCCGGGAAGCCTCGGGGCGACCGATCATTTCGCGCAGGCGTCGATTCTCTCGCTCTACGATCCCGAGCGCTCGGGGACGGTCCGCTACACGGGCGATGTCTCGACCTGGGCGGCGTTCGTCTCGGCGCTTCAGGCGACGCTTCAGACGCTGCGGGGCTCGGGCGGAGAGGGGCTGCGGGTCCTGACCGAGGGGATGAGCTCGCCGACGGCCGGGAGCCAGATGAGGGAGATCCTCCAGCGGTATCCGGCGGCGGCGTGGCACACGTGGCAGCCGGTGACGCGGGACAGCGTGCTGGAGGGGTCGCGGCTGGCGTTCGGCCGGCCGCTGCAGACGGTCCGTCATTTCGGCGGTGCGGACGTGGTGCTCGCGCTCGACTCCGATTTTCTCGCGCGCGAGCCGGGATTCGTCCGATACACGCGCGACTTCATGGACCGGAGGCGCGTGCGGGCGGGCGCGGCGACGATGAACCGCCTCTACGTCGCCGAGTCGATGCCGACGCCGACCGGGACGATGGCCGACCACCGCGTCGCGATTCCCGCCGGGGAGATCGAGACGCTGGCCCGGGCGATCGCCGGCGAGATCGGCGTCGGGACGAGGGTGGACGCGGGAGCGCGATCGGCGTGGGCGGAGGCCGTGGCGCGCGATCTGCGCGCCCATCCCGGCCGCTCGATCGTGCTCGCGGGAGAAAACCAGCCGCCGGCCGTCCATGCGATCGTCCATGCGATCAACGCCGCCCTCGGCAACGCCGGCCGGACCGTCCATTACATCGAGCCTGTCGAGGCCAACCCCGTCAATCAGGGGGAATCGATGCGGCGCCTCGCGACCGACATGCGGGCCGGGCGCGTCCGCGCCCTCCTGATTCTCGGCGGAAACCCCGCCTTTACCGCTCCCGCCGACCTCGAGTTCGCCCGCGCCATGGATTTCGTTCCGTTCCGCGTCCACCTCGGAACCTATTACGACGAGACCTCCGCCCGCTCACACTGGCACGTTCCGGCGACCCATTTCCTCGAAGCGTGGAGCGACACCCGCGCCTGCGACGGCACCGTCTCGATCGTCCAGCCGCTGATCCGCCCCCTCTACAACGGAGCCTCGGTTCACGAGATCCTTGCCGCGCTGAACGAAGACATCCGGACGGGGCACGAGATCGTGCGCGACTTCTGGCGCGAGCGCGCCCGAACGGGCGCGGATTTCGACGCGACCTGGAACCGCTGGCTGCACGATGGCGTCATTCCCGACAGCGCTCTCCCTCCGGTCTCCGCGCCCGCCTCGGGTGCGATCCCGGCCGCGGCGCCGCGCGGCGCCGCCGGAATCGAGGTCGTACTCCGGCCCGATCCGATGATTCACGACGGCCGGTTCGCGAACAACTCGTGGTTGCAGGAGCTGCCGAAGCCGGTCACGAAGCTCACCTGGGACAATGCGGCCCTCATGAGCCCGGCGACGGCGAGCGTCCTGAAGGTGGCCAACGGCGACGTGATCGAGATCGAAGCGGGGGGGCGGACGGTGCAGGCGCCCGTCTGGAGCGTGCCGGCGCACGCGGACGATTCGATCACTCTGGACTACGGCTACGGTGCCCTCCGGACGGGGGAGGTCGGCCGAGGCACCGGGACCGACGTCTATCCGTTCCGCACGCTCGCCGGGGGAGACATCGTGCGCGGAGTCACCGTCCGGAAGACCGGACGGAGAGTGCGGCTCGCGACGGTGCAGATGCACCACGAGCTCGCCTGGGAGCTCGCCGACGGGGCGGGGGCGAGACGAAACATCGTCCGCTCGGGGACGCTCGATCGCTATCGGGAGAACCCGGAATTTCTGAGGGTTCCGGGACTCGAGATCAAAGGGGGCCCGTCGCTCTATCCCGAATGGCCGTACGAGACGTACGCGTGGGGGATGGTGATCGACACGAACGTGTGCACGGGCTGCGGGATCTGCACGATCGCGTGTCAGGCGGAGAACAGCATTCCGGTCGTCGGCAAGGAGCAGGTGCTGGTGGGGCGGGAGATGCACTGGATCCGGACGGACCACTACTACAAGGGAGACCCGAACGACCCCGACATCGGGATGTACAACGTGCCGATCCCCTGCATGCACTGCGAGAATGCACCGTGCGAGCCGGTGTGCCCGGTCGAGGCGACCTCGCACAGCGACGAGGGCATCAACGAGATGACCTACAACCGCTGCGTGGGAACGCGGTACTGCGCGAACAACTGTCCTTACAAGGTGCGGCGATTCAATTTCCTCTCGTATGCGGACTTCGAGACGGAGAGCTACAAGGCGATGCGGAATCCGGACGTCACAGTCCGCTCGCGCGGCGTGATGGAGAAGTGCACGTACTGCATCCAGCGGATCAACGAGCATCGAATCGAGGCGGAGAAGGATGGGAGGCGGATCCGGGACGGCGAGTTCACGACGGCGTGCGCGCAGGCGTGTCCGACGCGTGCGATCCGATTCGGAGACCTGAACGACTCCGATTCGGACGTCGCGCGCCTGCGCGCCGAGCCGCTGAATTACGGCATGCTGACCGAGCTCAACACGCAGCCGCGCACCTCGTACCTCGGCGCGCTCAAGAATCCGAATCCGGAGCTCGCCCGGCGGGCCGCTCCCGCTTCCTCGACCGAGCCGGCGGAATAATCGATGGACCCTCGAGATCCCAGGCTTCCGCATCCGCAGGCGAACCAGCCCGGTCCGCAGACCGGGCGTCTCGAGCGCGCTCCGACCATCGGGCCGGGGCATAGCTTCGGCTCGATCACCGACAAGATCTCCACGATCGTCCTCACGCGCAAGACCTCGGGCGGCTGGTTCATCGGCTTCGGGATCGCGTTCGCGATGATGATGATGATGCTCTACGCGATCGGGTGGCTCCTGATCAAAGGCGTGGGGATCTGGGGCAACAACAACCCGGTCGGATGGGCCTTCGACATCATCAACTTCGTCTGGTGGATCGGGATCGGGCACGCGGGAACGCTGATCTCGGCCATCCTGCTGCTGCTGCGGCAGAGCTGGCGGACCTCGATCAACCGATTCGCCGAGGCGATGACTCTCTTCGCGGTCGCCTGCGCCGGCCTGTTTCCGCTCCTCCACGTCGGCCGCCCGTGGTTCGCCTACTGGCTCTTACCCTACCCGAACACGATGTCCCTCTGGCCGCAGTTCCGCAGCCCGCTCATGTGGGACGTGTTCGCCGTCGCGACCTACGCGACGGTTTCGCTGCTGTTCTGGTACATCGGCCTGGTCCCCGATTTCGCGACCCTCCGGGACCGCGCCAAGAGCCGCCCCTGGAAGATTCTGTACGGCTTCTTCTCGCTGGGCTGGCGCGGCTCGGCGAAGCACTGGTACCGATACGAGTCGGCCTACCTGCTGCTCGCCGGCCTCGCGACCCCGCTCGTGCTCTCGGTCCACACGATCGTCTCGTTCGATTTCGCGACTTCCGTCATCCCCGGGTGGCACACGACCTTCTTCCCCCCGTACTTCGTCGCGGGCGCGATCTACGCCGGGTTCGCCATGGTGCTGACCCTCGCGATCCCCGTCCGGAAGGCGTTCGGGCTCCAGGACTTCATCACCATGCGCCACCTCGAGAACATGGGGAAGGTGATGCTGACGACCGGCCTGATCGTAGGCTATGCCTACGTGATGGAGGTCTTCTACTCCTGGTACAGCGGAAACATCTACGAGATGTACGTGATGTTCAACCGGGCGTTCGGGCCGTACTGGTGGACGTACTGGCTGCTGATCGTGTGCAACATCGTCGCGCCCCAGGCGCTGTGGTTCAAGAAGGTGCGGACGAGCCCCCTGATCCTGTTCGTGATCGCGATGTTCGTGAACGTCGGCATGTGGCTCGAGCGCTTCGTCATCATCGTCGTTTCCCTCCACCGCGATTTCCTCCCGTCGTCGTGGGGAATGTACTCGCCGACGCGGTGGGACTTCATGCTGTTCTTCGGAACCATCGGGTTGTTCCTGACGCTTCTGTTCCTGTTCATTCGATTCCTTCCGATGATCTCGATCTTCGAGATGCGGACCCTGCTGCCGGAGGCGCAGGTGCACGAGGACTGACATGAGGCCGAAAACCGAGACGTGGGGGCTGCTGGCCGAGTTCGACGACCCGACGAGTCTGATCGAGGCGGCGGAGAAGACGCGCGAGGCCGGCTATACGCGGATCGACGCATTCACGCCGTTCCCCGTGGAGGGGCTCCACGAGGCGATCGGATTCCACCACACGAAGCTGCCGATGATCGTCCTCGCGGGAGGGATTCTCGGCTTCGTGACGGGGTTCGGCATGCAGTACTTCGCGACGGTGATCCACTATCCGCTCAACATCGGTGGACGCCCGCTCAACTCGTGGCCCGCGTGGATTCCGATCTCGTTCGAGCTCGCGATCCTGTTCGCGGCGTTCGCCGCGATCTTCGGCATGCTCGCGCTCAACCGGCTGCCCGAACCGTACCATCCCGTCTTCAACGTCGGCCGTTTCGTCCTGGCGACGCGCGATCAGTTCTTCCTCAGCATCGAGGCGAGCGATCCGAAGTTCCGCCGCGACGAGACCCGCAGGTTCCTGGAAGCGCTCCGTCCGCTCGAGGTGTCCGATGTCCCGTGGTAGCGCGTTTACAGAATGCACGCCCGCGGCGAGGCTCAGGCGCATCGCGCCGCTCGCCCTCGGCGTCGTGCTCGCGCTCGCCGCCTGCAGGCCGCCGCAGAAAATGGCCGATCAGCCGAGCTACAGGCCGCTCGAGCCGAGCCTGCTGTTCGCCGACGGCATGTCGGCGCGCCAGCCCGTCCCCGGAACCGTCCCCCGCGGAGGGCTCCGCGACGAGTCGCTCCTCCACACGGGCAGGATCGGCGGGGTCCCGGTCGATGCCTACCCCTTCGAGATCGGCCGGGAGGATCTGGAGCGGGGAAGGGAGCGCTACGAGATCTTCTGCAGCCCGTGTCACGGAATGGTCGGAGCGGGCGACGGGATGATCGTCGAGCGAGGCTTCCGACGGCCCCCCTCGTTCCACTCGGAGCTGCTGCGGGAGCGTACGGCCGGTCACTTCTACGACGTGATCGCCAACGGGTTCGGCGTCATGCCGCCGTATGCGGCGCAGATTCCGGTGCGCGACCGGTGGCTGATCGTCGCCTGGATTCGCGTGCTGCAGCTCAGTCAGGACGCGCCGCTGGCGGAGGTCCCCGAAGCCGAGCGCGCGCAATTGTTCACCGGAGGCTCAGAGTGATGGATGCAGGCCGAACCGGCGGCGGCGAGGAGCTTTTCGCTCTCCGCAGGCCCGCTCTGATCCTCGGCGCGATCTCGTCGGTCGCTCTTCTGGCCGGCGCCTTCGCCGACACCGAACAGTTCTTCCGCTCCTGGCTGATGGCGTGGGTGCTGCTCGTCATGATCTCCGTCGGGGGCCTCGCCGTCCTCCTGATCCAGTACCTCACGGGCGGGATCTGGGGCGTGCTGATGCGCCGCCCCGCCGAAGCCGCCGCGTCGACCATCCCGATCGTCGGTCTCGGATTCATCCCCGTGCTCATCGGAATGAAGTCGATCTACGTCTGGTCCCATCCGGAGGTCCTCGCTCACGACGCCCTGCTCCAGCACAAGCAGGCGTATCTCAATCCGTCCTTCTTCACGATCCGCGGCATCGCTTTCTTCGCGCTCTGGAGCGTCATCGCGATGCTGATCGTGCGGTGGGGACGGGGCCTCGACGAGCGTCACGACCCCTGGGTGGAGCTGCGGCTGCGGCGGCTCTCCGGATTCGGCCTCCTCGCGATCGGGTTGACGCTCACCTTCGCTTCGGTCGACTGGCTCATGTCGCTCGAGCCTCACTGGTTCTCGACGATGTACGGACTCTCGTTCGTGATCGGCTGTCTGCTCAGCGGCTGGGCCGTGCTCACGATGGTCGTCGTGCGCCTCGCGCGATCGGAGCCCTACTCGGTCGTGGTCGAGCCGACGAACTTCCGCGATTTCGGCAACCTCATGCTCGCGTTCGTGATGCTCTGGGCCTATACCGCCTTTTCGCAGTTCCTGTTGATCTGGTACGGCAACATCCGCGAGGAGACCCCCTACTACCTCACCCGGATGCACGGCGGCTGGGGCGTGATCGCGGTCGTGCTTCTCATGTTCCACTTTTTCCTTCCGTTCACTCTGCTGCTGATGCGGCCGATCAAGGACCGCCCCGCGACCCTCGGAACGGTCGCCGGGCTCGTGCTCCTGATGCGCGTGATCGACGTGTTCTGGATCGCGGCCCCGGCCTGGCTCGGTGGGCACGGCGGGGAGGCGGCCGCGTCGCACCCGGCGGTCCACGGCGCGCCGTTTCACGTCAGTTGGATGGACCCGGCGGCGTTCATCGCGCTTCTCGCGCTCTGGTTCGTCCTCTTCCTCGGGAGCCTTCGGAAGCGGGCGCTCCTGCCGCTCTACGAACCGCACGTGAAGGAGGCCCTGTCCCATGCAGGATGAGACGCCTCGCGACTCCGAGCCGGTCAACCCCGAGGTCCACCACGAGCAGACCGACGTCGACGTCCGCGCCATACTCTGGTTCACGGTCATCTTCGTCGTCTTCGCGATCGTCTCGCACGTGCTCCTCTGGTTTCATCTGCAGTTCCTGATCCGCGCCGAGCGGGATCCCGACCTGCTTCCGATCTCCCTGGTCAAAGGCGAAGGCGCGAAGCTTCCGCCCGCGCCGCGGCTCCAGCCGTTCCCCGCGCCGACCGCGACGGGAGCCTCGGTCAGCCCTCTCCATTCGGTTCCCCCGCACGACATGGAGCGGATGCGGAGCGAGCAGCGGCGGCGGATGGAGAGCTGGGGATGGGTCGACGAGGGGGAGGGGAGGGTGCGGATGCCGGTCGATCGCGCGATGGATCTCCAGCTCCGCCGCGGATTCCCCCTCGCGCCCGGCGCACCCACGACCACGGCCGGCGAGCTCTCACCGGCAGGTCCGGACGAGCGGCCGCCTGCGGCCTCGGAGCCCCCACGACGATGACCCGGAGACTTCTCGTTCTCGCCTTCGCTCTGGCCGCGCTTCCGGCGGCGGCCCAGGAATACCTCTCCGCGCGCGGGCCCGCCGGCCTGGCGAACGTCGAGCCGCGGATCAACGCGCTCCTGCCGCTCGAGACCGTGCTCCACGACGAGAGCGGAAAGCAGGTGCGGCTCGGCGATTACTTCGGCGACAAGCCGGTCGTCATCACACCCGTCTACTACTCCTGCCCCATGCTGTGCGGGCTCGTGCTCGACGGCCTGGTGAGCGCGATCCACGAGATCCCGTTCAAGGTGGGTGAGGAGTACGAGATCGTCACCTTCAGCTTCGATCCGCGGGACGGGGCGGAGGCGGCCGCGGCGAAGAAGGAGCGGTACACGAAAAAGTACGGACGTCCCGGCTCTGCCGACGGCTGGCATTTCCTGACGGGTGACGAAGCTTCGATCCGGGCGCTGACGAATGCGCTCGGGTTCCGCTATACGTTCGACGGGAAGTCGGGCGAGTTCGCGCATGCGGCGATGGTGGTGGTGGCGACGCCCGAGGGACGGATCTCGAAGTACTTCTGGGGGATCGAATACGGGCCGCGGGACCTGCGGCTTGGGCTGGTCGAAGCCTCGAAGAACAGGATCGGCGGTGTGACCGAGCAGCTTCTGCTGCTCTGCTACCAGTACGATGCGTCGACCGGCAGGTACACGGCGATGGCGATGAACCTGGTGCGGCTGGGCGGGGTGGCCACGGTTCTCGCCCTCGGCGGATTCATCGTCATCCTGACGCGGCGCGGTCGCGTGAACGCAGAGATCGAGCGAGACTGACACCGTCATGTTCACCGACTTCCCGCTGTTCCCCGAGGCTGCCTCGAGCGTGGCTCGCGAGGTCGACCAGCTCTACTGGTTCCTCATCGCGGTCACCGGCTCGGCGACCGCCCTGGTGGTGATCCTCGTCATCCTGTTCGCCGTCAAGTACCGGCGGACCCCGCAGAACGAGGTTCCCGCGCACGAGCCGGAGAACAAGTATCTGGAGTACGCCTGGATCGTGATCCCGTTCATCGCCTTCATGGCGATTTACTTCTGGGGAGCGAAGCTCTACTTCGAGATCAACCGGCCGCCCGACGATGCGCTCGAGGTCTGGGCGACCGGCAAGCGCTGGATGTGGAAGTTCCAGCACGTCGGGGGACAGCAGGAGATCAACGAGCTCCACGTCCCGCTCGACCGTCCGATCCGGATGATCATGGCCTCCGAGGACGTGATCCACAGCTTCTATCTTCCGTCGATGCGGGTGAAGCGGGACGTGCTTCCGCACCGCTACACGAGCGTCTGGTTCCGTCCGACGAAGGTCGGTCGCTACCATCTCTTCTGCGCCGAGTACTGTGGCACCGAGCACTCCAGAATGATCGGCAGCATCGTGGTCATGCCGCAGTCGGGATATCAGAGCTGGCTCGCGGGAGGGGCCGTCGCTTCACCGGTCGAGCAGGGGCGGGAGTTGTTCACCGCGCTCGCCTGCGATACCTGCCACGCCGATGAGGGGCCGCGCGCGCGGGGGCCGGCGCTTACGGGTCTGTTCGGCAGCGAGGTGCGCCTCCGCAACGGACAGACGGTCGTCGCCGACGAGAACTACGTCCGCGAGTCGATCCTGAACCCGGCGGCGAAGGTGGTCGCCGGATACGAGCCGCTGATGCCGTCGTACCAGGGGCAGGTCGACGAGCAGCAGCTCATCTATCTGCTGACCTTCATCAAGTCGCTCGCACCGGAGGCGGAACGGCCGCCGGACGGGGGAGCGAGCAACGACGCGACGCGGAGCACCATCACCGGGACGCCGGGGACAGGAAACCGACGACCATGACGAGCGCAGTCCTCGATACGAATCCGGGCGCCGAGCCGCGCACGACGTACATCAACAAGGAGTACGGCGTCGCCTCGTGGCTCCTGACGATCGACCACAAGAGAATCGCGATTCTCTACGTCATCGCGATCACGCTGATGTTCTTCGTCGGAGGGCTGTTCGCCGTGCTGATGCGCGTCGAGCTGCTCACCCCTCAGGGCGACCTGATGACCTCCGACACCTACAACAAGATGTTCACGCTCCACGGGATCGTGATGATCTTTCTCTTCCTGATTCCGGGGATCCCGGCGGTGCTTGGGAACTTCCTCCTCCCGATCCAGATCGGAGCGAAGGATCTGGCGTTCCCGAAGCTCAATCTGCTGAGCTGGTATCTGTACATGATCGGCGCGATCGGGACCCTGGTCATCATCATGCTGGGCGGAGTCGACACGGGGTGGACCTTCTACACGCCTTACTCGACGGCGTACTCGAACTCGCACGTGGTGCTGATGACCCTGGGCGCGTTCGTCATCGGGTTCTCGTCGATCCTGACGGGGCTCAACTTCATGGTGACGGTGCACCGGATGCGCGCGCCGGGAATGACCTGGTTCCGGATGCCGCTGTTCGTCTGGGCCCTCTACGGGACGAGCATCATCCAGTTGCTCGCCACGCCCGTGCTGGCGATCACGCTCCTGCTCCTGGCCGCCGAGCGTCTGCTGGGAGTCGGGATCTTCGACCCGGCCATCGGCGGCGATCCCATCCTGTACCAGCATCTGTTCTGGTTCTACTCCCATCCGGCGGTCTACATCATGATCCTCCCGGCGATGGGCGTGATCAGCGACGTCATCGCGGCATTCAGCCGCAAACGAGTGTTCGGCTACGAGTTCGTCGCGTTCTCGAGCCTGGGGATCGCCCTGCTGGGTTTTCTGGTCTGGGCCCACCACATGTTCGTCGCCGGCATCTCGGTCTACAGCGCCATGATCTTCTCGTTCCTCAGCATGTTCGTCGCCGTCCCTTCGGCCATCAAGATCTTCAACTGGACCTTCACGCTCTACCGGGGGTCCGTCTCGTACCACACGCCGATGCTGTATGCGCTCGGCTTTCTCGGACTTTTCGCGGTCGGCGGCGTGACCGGGCTGTTCCTGGCGGCTCTCGGGCTCGACATTCACGTTCACGACACCTACTTCATCGTCGCCCACTTCCACTACATCATGGTCGGCGGCACCGTCATGGCCTATTTCGCAGGGATGCACTACTGGTGGCCCAAGATGACCGGGCGGATGTATCCGGAGTGGTGGGGGAGGCTGGCGGCGATGCTCGTCTTCGTCGGATTCAACCTGGCGTTCTTCCCGCAGTTCCTGCTGGGATACCTCGGGATGCCGAGGCGTTATCACGTCTACGTCCCGGAGTTCCAGGTCCTGAACGTCATGTCGTCGGCCGGAGCGTCGATCCTCGGCGTCGGGTACGCGCTTCCGCTGCTGTACTTCCTCTGGTCGCTGAAGTACGGGAAGAAGGCGGGTGCGAACCCGTGGGGGGCCGTCGGGCTGGAGTGGGCCACCTCTTCGCCTCCGCCGACGGAGAACTTTCACGAGACTCCGGTCGTGACGTGGGAGGCGTACGACTATCACGGCTTCACGGAGGCGGGGTATACGGAGGGTTCGCGTGAGCGCTGAGGCACACACCGGGAAGGAGCATCACGGCCATCCGCGACTCCAGCATCACTTCGAGTCGATGGCCCAGCAGCACGAGGCGTCCTCGCTCGGGATGTGGCTGTTCCTGACCACCGAGATTCTCTTTTTCGGCGGTCTGTTCGTGGCGTACACCTTATACCGGTGGCTCTATTACGACGCGTTCATCGCGGCGAGCGAGCACCAGAACATCCTTCTGGGGGGCATCAACACCGCGGTCCTCATCTGCTCGTCGCTCACCGTGGCGATGAGCGTCTATTTCTCGCAGACCAACCGGCAGCGCGCGCTCGTCTGGATGCTCGTCATCACCATGATGCTCGGCCTCGCATTCCTCGGGATCAAGGCCGTCGAGTACCACGAGCACTTCGAGCATCACCTCGTTCCGGGCGACCACTTTCAGCTCCCGGGCGCGCCGCATCTCGCCGCCCAGGCGCAGATGTTCTACGTCCTCTACTTCTTCATGACGGGGCTGCACGCGTTCCACATGGTCATCGGGCTCGGGATCTATGCGTGGCTGCTGATCCGGGCCGTGAAGAAGGAGTTCGGCCCGGAGTACTACTCGCCGATCGAAGCGGGGGGGCTGTACTGGCATTTCGTCGACATCGTCTGGATTTTCCTGTTCCCGCTGCTCTACCTGATCGGGCGGCATCAGTAGTCCACCAAGGAGAGAGCCATGGAGCGTCGCCACCAGAAGCACAACCAGGAGCTCGAGACCGAGTCCGCGCGGATGCACCACGTCACTCCGCCCGCGATCTATTTCGGCGTGTTCGCTGCGCTGATGGCACTGACGGCGGTGACGGTCGCCGTGGCGTACGCCGATCTCGGATGGCTCA
Source organism: Thermoanaerobaculia bacterium (assembly GCA_035544735.1). GTDB lineage: Bacteria > Acidobacteriota > Thermoanaerobaculia > Gp7-AA8 > Gp7-AA8 > DATKCD01. The sequence goes on along the minus strand of DATKCD010000013.1, from coordinate 31,847 downwards.
GCACGCCGATCGCGCTGGTGATCGCCTCGATCAAGGCGGCTCTCGTGATTCTCTACTTTATGCACGTCCGGTGGTCGACGCATCTGATCTGGGTCGTCGTCATCGGGAGCTTCGTCTGGCTCGGCGTGTTGTTCGTGCTCACCTTCTCGGACTATCTCTCCCGCGGCATCACGCTCGCGTGAGGTAGAATCCGCCCGCGGCGCCCCCCGGCAGGCGGCTCGCCGCGCCCCTCCTGCACGCCTTTCACGGAACGAGATTTGAAACGGGTGGACCGCGAGATGACTGGAGAATCGGCGAGATGGAGCTGAGCACGGTCCTTCCGTGGGTGATCTTCACGGTGTTCGTCCTGGGCGTCCTCGCCCTCGACCTCGGCGTTTTCCACCGGAAATCGCATGCGGTCTCGATCCGCGAAGCGATCGCCTGGAGCGCCGTCTGGATCTCCCTCGCGCTGATCTTCAACGCCGTCGTCTACTGGTGGAAGGGGCCCGAGCCCGCCCTCGAGTACTTCACCGCATACGTCATCGAGAAGTCGCTCAGCGTCGACAACATCTTCGTCTTCGTTCTGATCTTCTCGGCGTTCCGGGTTCCTGCCGCCTTCCAGCACCGCGTCCTCTACTGGGGCATTCTCGGCGCCTTCGTCATGCGCGCGATCATGATCGGCATCGGCGCGGCCCTCATCGTCCGCTTCCACTGGATCATCTACGTCTTCGGCTTCTTCCTGATCTACACCGGAATCAAGATCGCCGTCCAGAAGGAGGAGGACTCGGTCCACATCGACGACAACCCGCTCGTGAAGCTCGTGCGCCGGCGCTTCGCGATGACCTCGGACTATCAGGGAGAAAAATTCTACATAAGGGATGCGGCCGGGAATGTCGTCCTCACTCCGCTCGTCCTCGTGCTGATCGTCATCGAGACGAGCGATCTGATCTTCGCCGTCGACTCCATCCCCGCCGTCTTCGCCGTTACCCACGACCCCTTCATCGTCTATACATCCAACGTCTTCGCGATTCTCGGCCTCCGGGCTCTCTACTTCCTTCTCGCCGGCGTCATCGACCGCTTCTACTACCTTCGCCCCGCACTCGCCGTCATCCTTACCTTCGTCGGCGTCAAGATGGTCGTCTCCGAGTGGGTGAAGATCCCCATCGTCGCGTCCTTGTCGGTGATTCTCGGCGTGCTCCTGCTCGCCGTGCTCGCCTCCGTGATCCGCGCCCGCCGCCTCGGACCCGCCGCCGACGTCCTCCCCGACCCGCGGGCCTTTCCCCCCATCGAAGAGCCCGAAGAGCCGGGAAATGGGGCGTCTTGAGCGTCTTGTGCGTCTTGTGCGTCTAGGGCGTCTAGGGCGTCTAGGGCGTCTAGAGCGTCTAGAGCGTCTTGTGCGTCTAGGGGGTCTGGGGCGCCTCGTGCTCCTCGTGCGTCTGGAATCGATTCACCTGCACCGGGCCGTGCCGCGCCAGACGCCCAAGATGGTCCAGACGCTCCAGACGCTCAAAACGCTCCAGACGCTCCAGACGCTCAAGACGCTCAAGACGCACAAGACGCCCTAGACGCTCCAGACGCTCAAGACGCACAAGACGCCCTAGACGCTCAAGACGCACAAGACGCACAAGACGCCCTAGACGCACAAGACGCCCGAGACGCACAAGACGCCCAAGACGCACAAGACGCCCTAGACGCACAAGACGCTCCAGACGCCCCAGACGCTCCAGACGCCCCAGACGCTCCTACTCCATCCAGCGATGGCCGCACTGGAGGCATCGGCGGTTGGGACCGAGGACCAGGATGAGGGCGACGATGACGGCGGCGAGGTAGAAGACGTCTTCCTGACCGATGGCCCAGCCGACGGCGGCGAGGACGGCGGCGCCGAGAAGGGCGCCGATGACGGTCGAGGTGGTTCTGACCTGTTCGGATTCGCATTCGGGACAACGGACGTGGCGGGGAGGCTCGAGGGGCTCGTCGAGATCGAGCTCGATGGCGTCGCCGTCGGTCGAGGTGAGGCGCGCGTGGAGGATCTCGATGGCGTGGCGGGCGTCGTGGGGTGCGACGGAGACGCCGAACCTGACGTCGACGCGCTCGCCGCCGGCTCCGAGCTTCGGAGTGGCGATGGTGGTGACGCGCGCCGCGATTCCGGCCGAGCCGAGCGCCGCGCGGGCCGTGTCGGCCTCGCGCGCGTCGGTCAGGGTCGCGATCACCAGCTCGGGCGTGCGTCCGATCTCTTCATCCCGGGCCCGAAGCATGGTCCATGGTAGCGGAAATCGGGCCGCGGCAATTCGTCACCGCATGAGGGCGAGCCAGCGCGACCACGCCTGGTCGCGGGCGCGACGGTTCGCTTCGCTCGCGTCGGGCTGTTCGCCGATGCGCATGAACGCATGACCGGCTCCGTCGTAGACGACCGGATCGAACGTCTTTCCCGCCTCGCGCATCAGGCGCGCGCTCGCATCGATCGTCGCGTTGACCCGGGCGTCGTTCCCGCCGTACAAACCGTAGACCGGCGCGTCGATCCCGGCAATGCCAGACGCCTCGCGCGGTCCCGTTCCGTAGAAGACGAACGCTCCGGCGATCGGGTCGTAATCGTTCGCGACTTCCCACGTACGCGCGCCTCCCCAGCAGAATCCCGCGACGTACAGCGTGCCGCTGGCCGACGGAAGCGAGCGGACGTAGTCGGCGGCCCTGCGAAGGTCTTCCCGCACTCTCGCCGGCTGCAGCCTCGAGATCGCCTCCCGCGCCGCATCCTCGGAGGCTAAGTCGCTCGTCCGCCCGCCGCCCGGAGCATCGCCCGAGAGCATGTCGGGAGCGATCGCGAGGTAGCCGCGCTCGGCGAGCTGGTCGGCGACGCTGCGCACCCAATCGGTGAGCCCCCGGTTCTCGTGGATCACGAGCACCGCCGGCGCGCGGTCGGCGCGCTCGGGATAGGCGAGGTACGCGTGGAGCGTCCGTCCGGCGCTCGGGATCGCCGCCCACTCGTGATGGCGCGGAGTCGTCTCGAGGCGCGCAGCGGGCGAGCCGACCTCGGTCGCATTGGTGCAGGCGACGGCGAGCCAGAGGCCGAGGGCGATGAGGAAGGGCGTTCGCATGATCGTTCTCCTTCGTGATCCTCTTGTTGACGGGCTCTCGTACGGCCGGCGTCTCGCCGGTCGCGGTACGCGAACGGGATCGCACGTGCAAGAACGGGGCAAGCCTCGAGCGATGCGGTCAGTTTTCGGCCGCCTCCTCGGCGAGCCGCTCGATCAGCATGACTTCCCAGCCGCTGCCGAGGTCCTGAAGGCTCGCCGTCGCGGCATGCGTAGCCTCGAAGCGCTCCTTCACCACTCCTTCCGTGAAGGACTCGCCGACCTCGTTCGGGATCCAGCGCCAGGTGAGCTCGACCGCCGCTCCTTCCGGGGTCGCGCGGATCTGCTGAATCTCGAGCAGTTCCTTGCGCGCGAGCGGGACGATGTCGAGAAAATCGTTGGGGCGGACGAGAAAGCGCTTGTCGCCGGCCGCCTTCGGCGTCAGCTCGACCCGGCCGCCGCGGACGCGGATCCATCCCCCCTTCTCGAGATCGCGGGCGCCGGTGCGGGCGGGCTCGTTGAACCGGGTCGAGTCCATCGGGATCGAGAACGAGGCCCCGGTGCTGAACTGGTAGTCGCCGAACGCCTGCGCCTCGGCGATGAGGGTCCTCGCCTCGTCGACGGTCGGCGGAGGGGGAATCGGGGCGGTCGCCGATTCAGACGGCGCCCCGGCCGGCGGCTCCTCGGCCGCGCAGCCGAGGAAAAGGAGAGGAACCAGAAGCGCGATCGTCGGTCGCATGCCGACACGATAGGGAGAGGGGCGTGCGGAGGCAAGGGGGCGATCGCGGCGCCGTCATCGACGAGCGGGGCGCGAGCGAAGCGACTGGCCGACGGGCCTCAGGAACAGACGGAGCGCTCCGTCGAACGAGGCTTCTCCGGGCGCCCGCCGCTCGACGAGGATCCAGCGGTCGCCGTCCACCCTTCCGGCGGCTCCCAGGACGTTCGCTCCGTCCGTCGGTACGACAAGCGTCGCCGGATTCTGGGTGGCCAGCGAGGTGGACGGATCGAATTTGCGGACCGTGAGCCGAAGATCGGTCGGCGAGGCGTTGTCGTTCAGCACGAGCAGATGCCGGCCGTCCCAGAGAAGCGCGGCGGGGCCGATCGATCGCCCCAGCGAGATTCCTCCCACGGAGGGTGTGACGTCGAGCAGAGCTCCGGAGAGGGAGAGGGGCGCGGCTCGGATCTCGTCTCGGTCCCGCCAGAGAACGAACCACTGCCGTCCGTCCGTCACCACGGAGAGCGAATGTCTCTCTCCCGGCCCGGTCGCGATCGCGAAGGGCGCGGAAAGCGGCCTTCCGTCGAGGTCGAGGAGCCGGCCGCCGATCTCGTTGTCTTCGATCCATACGAGCAGGATGCGGTCACCCTGGCGTGAGGCTTCGATCTCCTCCACCGCGCCCGCGAGCGGAACGACGAGCTCGTCGGTGCCGATCGCCGTGCTCGATACGTCGCGCGCGAGAATCCCCTCTCCCAGGCGTGCATGGAACACGAGGGTCCGGTCGCCACGGCCGACGACGTCGAACGCGTTCCCCGAAGGTCTTTCGATGATTCGGCGTTCCGGACCGACGGTCCCGTCGAGCCCGACCGTCCTGCTGACGAGATCCCGCCCCGAATAGTCCGAATCGATCCAGGCGACCAGGAATCCGTCCGGGAGAGGTGCGATGCGCGGCGCTCGGGCCTCCTCGAACCGAGGGAACGTCGTGGATCCGATGAGAATCCCTTCGAGGTCGAGAGGGACCCCGGTCGGTCCGACGCGGGTGGCGCGGATCTCGGTGCCGTCGCGACGCTCGGCCCACGCGGCGAGCGAGAGCGTGCCGCTGGTCTCGAATGCGACGGCACCCTGATCGACCGCCCCGGGAGCGAACTCGACCGGTTGCACGTCCTCTCCGCGAACCAACGCGGCGCGAACCGTATCGTCGAGCCCATCGCTCCACGCGGCGGCGACGCGGTCGTGCAGGCCGACGAGATCGGCGAGGCGCTGCGATCCGGGTCCTTCTGCGATCGGACGGGGAAGATCGAGCGGCTGCCCCTCTCCATCGAGCTCGACCCGCCTCACGTCGTACCGGCGCTCACATACGATGCCGCAGAGGATCAACTCGGTCACCACCTGGTACGCGAGAACGAACCCGCCGCCCGCGGCGACGATCCGCGGCTCCGAACCGGGCTCCGGCTCCCCGGAACCGTCCGCGGCGGGAATCGTCCACGCCTCACCGATCGCGCGCCCCTCCGCATCGACCTTTCGGAGCTCGAGGCCCTCGGAGGCGACCAGGAAGCCCTCGGCGATTGAAACGAGATCGAACGAGCTCTCTCCGAACGGCCGTCCCTCGGCTTCGACGTGTCGGGAGACGACTTCGCCCTCGGCCGAAATCGTCAGCGCGTGGGTTTCCGGCGTCGAGCTCGTCCCCGACAGGAACAGGACGTACTCCTCACCGCGCGCGCGGAGAACTGCGCGGCTCGCGAGGAACGAAGGAAATCCCGCCTCGGCCGTCCGGCGCGGAGCCCCCGCGAACGGGATCTCCCAAAGATCGAGGAGCGTGAAGTTCTCGGCCTGCCCTCCACGGACGGCTCGGACGGAGGCGACGAGACTCCCCGTTCCGTCGGATGCCGCCGTCAGCTCGACGTTTCCGCCGGTCGGGAGCGCGCCCCGCCGCATGATTCGGCCAGCCTCGTCGAGCTCCGCCCACGAAGTCTGTGCGCCTGTCGGCCAGATCACGAGAAACGATCGACCCGTCCAGAGCGCCTGAGCAGGTCCGCGAAAGGTCTCGCCGAGCTCGATCGGAATCGCGTCGAGCCGTTCGCCGCGGCTCGTGAACCGCGCCGCCCGGACCCGGTCGAGGACTTCGAAGCTGTTCGGAAGTCGAACGCGCGAGCGGGGATCGACCCAGACGGCGAGAACGACCTCGCCGCTGCTCGCCAGATTCGGGCTGCGCCCATGAGGAGCCGGCGGGGAGATCGAGAGCGGGCGGTCGGGTCCGACGGGAGTGAGAATCGGGACGGCCTGGAGCGGTTCCGGTGACGTGGCTGCGAGAAGGAGAACGAGGACGAAGAGCCTTGGCATGGGGGAGGGTTCCGGAGTTTCCTGAATTCTATACGAGTCGAACGGGCGCATTGTCGGTATCGGGCTGACCTCGCCGTCTGGCGGACGGAGCCGGCATACCGCCGTCCGGCGGCGCGTTGTAGACTCCCCGATTCATTCCGCGCCCGCGGGCCGGGGGATCGGGGAGCCGATGTCCGTGACCGAAACCAGCCGTTCGCTCGATTTCATCCGCGAGATCGTGGAGCGGGACCTGCGCTCCGGGAAGCACCGCGAGGTGGTGACGCGCTTCCCTCCGGAGCCGAACGGCTATCTCCACATCGGGCACGCGAAGTCGATCTGTCTGAACTTCGGCCTTCCGCTCGAGTACGGCGGGCGCTGCCATCTCCGCTTCGACGACACGAATCCCGAAAAGGAAGAGGCGGAGTACGCGCGGGCGATCATGGAGGACGTCCGGTGGCTCGGGTTCGACTGGGGGGAGCATCTCTACCACGCGTCCGATTACTTTCAGACGCTCTGCGAGCTCGCCGAGCATCTGATCCGTGAGGAGAGGGCGTACGTCGACTCGCTCTCGGCCGCCGAGATCCGGGAGTACCGCGGGACGCTGACCGAGCCGGGAAGGAACAGCCCGTTCCGCGAGCGCTCCGTCGAAGAGAATCTCGATCTGTTCCGGCGGATGCGTGCCGGGGAGTTCGATGACGGCGCCCACGTGCTGCGGGCGAAGATCGACATGGCTTCGCCCAACATCAACATGAGGGACCCGGTTCTCTATCGCATCCGGAAGGAGACGCACCACCGGACCGGGGACGCGTGGCCGATCTACCCGATGTACGACTACGCGCATCCGATCTCCGACGCGCTCGAGCACGTCACGCACTCGATCTGCACGCTGGAGTTCGAGGACCATCGCCCGCTCTACGACTGGCTGGTGGAGGGGCTGCCGCTTCCCTCGCGCCCGCGGCAGTACGAGATGGCGCGCCTGAACCTCAACTACACGGTGATGTCGAAGCGGAAGCTGCTCCGCCTCGTGAGCGAGGGACACGTCCGCGGATGGGACGACCCGCGCATGCCGACGCTCGCCGGCCTCCGCCGGCGCGGCTGTACGCCCGCCGCGATCCGGACGTTCTGCGACCGCGTCGGCGTCGCCCGGCGCGAGAACGTCATCGACGTCGCGCTGCTCGAGCACGCCGTCCGCGAGGACCTCAACCGCTCCGCGCCCCGCGTCATGGGCGTGCTCCGTCCCCTCAGAGTCGTCATCGAGAACTACCCCGATGGAGAAGTGGAGTGGTTCGAGACCCCGAACAATCCCGAAGATCCGTCCGCGGGGACGCGCAAAGTCCCCTTCTCCCGCGAGATCCTCATCGAGCGCGACGACTTCATGGAAGATCCGCCGAAGAAGTTCTTCCGCCTCGCGCCGGGCCGCGAGGTGCGCCTCCGCTCGGCGTACTTCATCACCTGCACGGACGTGATCCGCGACGAGGCGGGAGTCGTCACCGGGCTGCGGGCGCGCTTCGATCCGGCGACCCGGGGGGGCGACTCGCCCGACGGACGCCGGCCGAAGGCGACGCTCCACTGGGTCTCGGATGCGCACGCGATCTCCGCCGAGGTGCGGCTGTACGACCGGCTGTTCGCGGTCGAGGATCCGGAGAAGAGCGAGGAGGGGAAGGACTTTCTCTCGAATCTGAATCCTTCGTCCCTCGAGACCCTGACGGGCTGCCGGCTCGAGCCGTCGATCGCCGGAACCCCGGTCGGATCGCGCTACCAGTTCGAGCGCCTCGGGTACTTCGCCCTCGATCCCGACTCGTCGCACGACGCGCTCGTGTTCAACCGGATCGTCACGCTGAAGGACGCCTGGGCCAGAGTCCGCGGATCGTGACCCCTCCGGGTTGTGGAGGAGGGAGGCGGTACGGGAACGCCGCTTCGCGGCAAATGCAGAATGCAGAATGCAAAATGCAAAATGTAAAAGGACGTCACGCTGGTTCCCGGCGGTCAGCGCGCTCGAGTGTGATGACTTTCCTTCGCCTCGGCACGTCCGCGCATGCGCAGCGCCTTCTCGATCTGACTCCGTGGCATGAGGTCCCTTTCGCACTCGGCTCAGGCTGCGCGAGACGCCCCTCTCCCTCTGGGAGAGGGTGCCGGAGCCGACCGAAGGGAGGCGCAGGCGGGTGAGGGGATTCTCCGCCCGCTCGCCTCGCGCGAAGCTCGCGGCGCGCGCAGTTGCTCCGCTTCGTCCGTCGTGCGTACGGTCACTCCGTCACCGCCCGCGCCCCTCACCCGCCTCGCTTCGCTCGGCACCCTCTCCCACCGGGAGAGGGGCCGGCCTTGCGGCCGGCGGACTCCTACGACTCGGCCCCCGATTCCGTGAGAAGCCTTCCGGGTCATGATCATTCGGGAGCGCACTGACCGCCCGAACTATCGCGACACTCTTTTACATTTTGCATTCTGCATTTGCCGCGAAGCGGCGCTCCTCGAAGCTCGCCCTCTCACGAACCTCCGGTCTTCACGCTCCGTTTCGCCTCACTCCCCGGCGGGCTCGATGAGGGCGCAGACCGCGCCGGCGGGATCGCGGATGACGGCGTAGCGGTGCGTTCCCATCGACTTCGGCCCGGCGACGAGGTCCCCGCCGCGCTTCGAGCACTCAGCCAGGCTCGCGTCGAGATCGGCGACCGTGACGTAGACGAGCCACTGGGCCGGAAGGTCGGCGTTGCTCCCGCGAGCCCAGCAGACTCCCGCCGCCGGCTCGCCGTTCGCGCCGGCCATGTTGTAGTCGCTGTAGCCGCCCATGTCGACCGCTTCAGGGCGCCATCCGACTACGCTCGAATAGAAGTCGCGGATCGCGTCGGCATCCGGGACGGTCAGATCCGTCCAGACGATCGCTCCCGTCTTCGGCTTGTCGTTCATGCGCGCAAGAGTACCAGAGAGCCGAAACCGGACCGACGGGATGGTTGGGACGCGATCTCGTTCGGACGGTTCGATCCGACTTCTCCGACTCGACGGGGTAAACGCGCGGCCGCCCTCGGCGTCCAATCGACGAGGAGATCGACCATGACCAGAGTACGAATCGCGACATTCTCCAGCATTGCAATCCTCGCCGTGACGATGGCGGCTCTCGCGCAGGGGCCGGGGCGTCCGGGGGCGCGGCGCCCGCATGGCGGGCCCGGGTCGGGCGGGGGCGAGAGGCTCGCCTCATTTCTCGAGCTGACCGATGAGCAGATCGCCCAGTCGAAGGCGATTCGGGAGGCGACGCGGACGGCGATCGAACCGCTCGCCGCGCAACGGCGCGCGAACCGCGAGGCGATCCGAGCCGAGATCGACGGCGGGAGCCTGAGCGCCGAGGCGATCGGCCGGCTCGTCATCGCCAGTCACGAGATCGGTGACCAGATCTGCGCCATCCGCAGCGAGGGGGAGGCGCAGTTCGTCGCGCTGCTCACCCCCGGGCAGAAAGAGAAGTACGAGCAGTTCCGCGAGCGCCGGGCGCAGCGTCGCGGCGACCGCCCCATCCTCGGTCCCCGCTGCGCCGGGGACTGAGGCTCTGCTGCTTTCCGTAAATCGGTGTGCCGCGGCGCTCCGTCATCGAAAGGTCTGGCGCATCGCGCGCGAAAAGCCGATTGTGTTCGGCAGGGAGCGCACAGATGCGAAACCTCTCGGGGATGCCGCTTCTCGCCGTGCTGAGGCTTCTCGCCAACGAAGTGTTGGAGCAGGATCGCCGGCGATTCGCGCAGATCTTCGCACTCTATCTCGCACCTCCCGAGACGATCTGCCCCCCCGGGCTTCCGAAGCATGGCGAGGCGATGCATCAGGCCCGGAAGGATCTGCGGGCCATCGCGATCCGCTGCGGCGACGCGAAGCCCGAGAGCGTGGCGGCCGAGGTGCTGCGGCGGATGCCGGAGGATCCGGAGATCGCCGTCTGAGGTCAGTCGGAGAGCGGCTCGCTCTTCGGATCGAGAGTGGCCATCTCGGCGATCACCATCCGTTCGCCCTCGGCGAAGGAGTGCTCGAAGCCGGGAATCCGGGCGGGCATCCGGAAGATCGCGATGAGCAGGGCGAGGAGCGAGACGCAGGCGCCGACGAGAAAGACGGGGCGGAGGGAGCGGGCGAGTGAGCTCTGGAGCATTTCGAGGGCGGTGGGTGAGAGCAGAGCGCGCTCGGCGGGATCGATGAGGGCGCTCGGGTCGTCGGCGAGGCGGGTCGCCTGTCGGGCCGAGATCGCACCTCCGCCGCCCGCGGCGGCGGCCTGGCCGAGATGGAGGTGGAGGCCGATGGAGAGGACGGCGCCCATGACGGCGACGCCGACGGCGCCGCCGATCGATCGGGAGAACTGATTCAGCGAGGTGGCGATCCCGAGGCGGATGCGCGGGACCGACTGCTGAACGGCGAGAAGGAGGGTGAGCATCGTCAGGCCGAGCCCGGCGCCGAGCAGGGCCAGGTCGGTGATCATCCACGAGCGGGGCGTCTCCCGGTCGAACGTCCAGAAGATCGCGAACGCCGCCGTCATCAGAGTCAGCCCCGCGAGGACCATCGGCCGGTACCCGATCCGCAGCAGGAGCCGCCCGCCGACGACCGACATCGTCACCCAGGCGAGCATGAGAGGGGTCAGCAGGGAGCCGGCCGCGGTCGCGCTCGTCCCCTGCGCTCCCTGTGCGAACAGCGGCACGTAGGTGATCGCGCCGAACATCGCCACACCGGTCAGGAACCCGATGAGGATCGCGACCGACACCACCCTGTCGCGGAACAGATCGAGAGGGACGATCGGCTCGGCGGCCCGCCGCTCGATCCTGAGAAACAGCGCGAACACGATGGCCGCCCCGATCATCAGCGCCACGTTCCGCGTGCCGAACAGCGACGCGACGGTCCCGCCCCCTCCCACCAGCGCGAGCAGGAGCATCGTCACCGACCCGGTCAAAGCCACCGCACCCGCGTAGTCGATTGCGGGGCGGCCGTGCCGCGCCGGCTCCTCGAGCGCGAGTCCGATGATCAGCGCCGCGGCGATCCCGAACGGAACGTTCACGAAGAACACCCAGCGCCACGAGATCTGGTCGGTGATGAACCCCCCGAGGAGCGGCCCGATGATGCTCGCCACCCCCCAGACTCCGCTGAACAACCCCTGCATCCGCGCCCGCTGCTCCACCGTGAAGATCTCGCCGATGATCGTCATCCCGAGCGGAATGAGCGCTCCTGCTCCCGCCCCCTGGATCGTGCGATAGACGATCAGCGCGTTTATCGAATGAGACAGTCCGGACAGGATCGATCCCACCAGGAAGATCGCGATGCCGATCTGGTAGAACAGACGGCGACCGTAGAGGTCGGAGAGCTTTCCCCATACCGGGACGGTGACGGTCGAGGCGACGAGGTAGGCGGAGAAGACCCAGGAGTAGCGGCTCATTCCACCGAGGGCGGCGATGACGGTCGGCATGGCGGTCGCGATGACGGTCGCTTCGAGGGCGGCGAGGAACATGCCGGTCATGATTCCGGCGGTGACCAGGCGCCGCCGCGCGGGGGAGAGGGGGAGGGAGGGTCCGCTCATCGTGCAGCGCGACATCGAATCACGATTCGTGCCGCGGAGCCAGCCGCCCGCGGGGGATCACGACACGGCGCGCCAGAGCGTCCGCGCGCTGAGGGCGATCACCACGATGCCGACCAGCGCCAGCAGCGGACGCGCCGGAACGCGGCTCGTCGCCCACGCCGCCAGAGGAGCGGCGAGCGCTCCGCCGAGCGCGAGTCCGGCGATCGCTACCCAGTAAGACAGCCCGATCGTCGCGATGAACGTCGCCGTGGCGGCCAGCGTCACGAAGAACTCGGCGAAATTGACCGATCCGATCGTATGGCGAGGCGAGTTTCCACGCGCCAGCAGCGTCCCCGCCACGATCGGGCCCCATCCGCCGCCCCCGGCCGCATCGCAGAACCCCCCCGTGAACCCCAGAGGAACCAGATGCCGGCGCGCTCCGTCCGCGCCGGCCCGCCGCTTCCCGATCGCCTTCGAGAGGATGACGAATCCCATCAGCAGAAGGTAACCGGAGATCCAGGGACGCAGGACCTCGCCGGGAAACGAGACCAGGACGTACGCGCCGAGGATCGCGCCGCCGACGCCGGGAATCAGCAGGCGGCGCACGATCGTCCGGTCGACGTTGCCGAACACGTGGTGCGAGAGGCCGGACATGCCGGTCGTGACCACCTCGGCCGCGTGAACGCTCGCGCTCGCGACCGCCGGCGGAACGCCGAACGAGAGCAGGAACGTCGTCGCGCTCACCCCGTACGCCATCCCGAGAATCCCGTCGATCATCTGCGCGGCGAATCCGACCGCCACGAACATCAGGAACTGTTCCATGCAGGCGCGCGAGCGTAGATCATTGGCGGATGACCCGCAAGCCCGAACGCGACCCGTCCCGGCTCGACGCTCGATGCCGTGACGCGCTATCGTGGCGCGGATGAAGCGCTGGATCGATCTGAGCCACACCATCCGCGACGGGCTGATCACCTATCCCGGCCTTCCGGCACCGGTGATCGGAGAGTTCGTCTCACGCGCCGCCTCGCGCCAGCGCTACGCTCCCGGCGTCGAGTTCCACATCGGCCGGATCGAGATGGTGGCCAACACCGGGACCTACGTCGACGCGCCGTTCCACCGTTACGAGGACGGCCCCGATCTGGCGCGGCTTCCGCTCGAGCGCCTCGCCGATCTCGATGCCGTAGTCGTCGACAGCCGTTCGGATCGCGCCGTGACGCCCGGGCACTTCGAGGGGATCTCGCTCCGCGGGAAAGGGGTCCTCGTCCGGACCGGCTTCGACGCGAACTGGGGATCGGCCGCCTACTTCGAGAACAACCCGTTTCTCACGCGCGAGGCGGCCGAGCACCTCGTCGCGGAGAACGCCGCGCTCGTCGGAATCGACTCGCTGAACGTCGATGATCCCGCCGATGCCTCGCGCCCCGCCCACTCGATCCTGCTGGCGGCGGGGATTCCGATCGTGGAGCATCTCGCCCGCCTCGGGTCGCTCCCCGCCGAAGGGTTCCGCTTCTTCGCCGTCCCGGTGAAAGTCGCGGGGATGGGAAGCTTTCCGGTCCGCGCCTTCGCGATCGTCGACGACGAAGGGTGACCCTGCCGTCCCGGGAAACCGTTTCGAAAAGGTGACTCGGGCGCGCTTCCGGAAGCGAGAGGATCGCACGATCATGACGGCGGCCGCCGGGAAGATCGGCCGTCAGATTGCGCGGAGGAGTCACGAATGCGCCGAACACTCCTGATCTCGATCACTCTGCTCCTCGCCGCGGCGGCAGCCCGACCCGATCAGCAGAACGCCCCCCCACTCCCCGCGCCGCCCCGCTGCGACTCGGCCGAGCACCGTCAGTTCGACTTCTGGATCGGTTCCTGGCGCGTCGAATCGCCGGAAGGGAAGCTGCTCGGGACCAACCGCATCACTCGCCGGCTGAACGATTGCGTGCTTCACGAGCACTGGGAGGGAGCGGGTGGCATGGTGGGGGAGAGCTTCAACGTCTGGAGCCGCGCGAAGAAGCGGTGGCATCAGACCTGGATCGACTCTACGGGCGTGCTGCTGCTGCTGGACGGGGGGATCGAGGACGGTTCGATGCGCCTGTCGGGGGAGTCGCAGCGGCGCGACGGGACGGAGGTGATGAACCGGATCACCTGGACGCCGCTGGAGCAGGAGCGCTGCCGCGGCTGCGTGCGCCAGCTCTGGGAGCAGTCGAGCGACGGCGGGAAGAGCTGGAGCGCGGTGTTCGAAGGGATCTACCGGCCGGCTCCGGCCGGAGAGGGCCCGGAGTGAGCTGATCGGCGAGCTCGATCGGCGGCTCGTCGAGGTGGCTCGTCGAGGTGGAGCAGCTCGTCCAGGACGGCCAGAACGTTCGTCTCGCAATGTTCCGCTGCCCCCCTCGATCGGCGGGCGCCGTCGGGCCGCGGGTGAGCCGCGGCCCCGCGCGTCAGACCGGGGGACGCGTCGCCTCTTCGAGCAGGTGAATGAACGAGCGCCAGGGGCGGCCGGTGGCGCGAGTGAGTCCGATCTCGCAGGTGCGGCTGCTCGAGAGGTGATCGGCCGCCCCCAGTGCCTCGAGGTCCGCCGCCTCATCGGCCATCGCGGCGGCGGTGAGCTCGGGGACGAGCCAGCCGCGGTCGCCGGCGAATCCGCAGCAGCCGGTGCGCGCGGGAGTGCACGCCTCCCCGCATGCCGATGCGGCGATCCGCTCGAGCTTCGCCTGCGCTCCCATCCGGACCAGCGAGCAGACGGGATGGACGGCCGCGCGCCCCGCGACGGGCCGCAGGGGGAGCCGCGGAAGCAGCGCTTCGAAGAACTCGACTCCGTCGACGAGGCGGAGCTGCGCGAGCTTCTCCGCCAGAGACTCGTCGGCCGGCCGGCTCGAGCGAAGGGCGTGCGTGCAGGGGGTCGTGTCGAGGACGATCGGCAGCCGCCCCTGCTCCGACCAGCGCCACGCCCGCTCGACGCTGCGCGCGAGCATCCGTTCGTGAGCCTGCACGTAACCCTTCGACGAGTACGGCTGGCCGCAACAGGTTCCCGCGACGTCCTCCGGTACGAAGAGCGTCTCGCCGGCGCGCGCGGCGACCTCGACGAAGGCGGAGGCGAGCGGTAGGAGCGATCTCTCGCCGCGAAGGGAGCCCATCGTTCGCGTCACGCAGCTCGGAAAGTAGACTGCGGTGGGGCGAGCGCCCGAACCGCGCGGGAGGGGAGGTGCGGGGCGCGGCATCGGCTCGACCCAGGCGGCCGGACCGAACGGCCGGGTGAGCGCCGCGAGAGCGCGCGATCCGAGAAGAGCTCGGGCGAGCTGTCCGGCGCGAAGCGCGCCGCGAGCGAGCTTCTCGATCGTCGCGAAGTGTTCGACCGTCCACGAGGCGACACGCCGCTGCCGCGGCGAGTGCCGCGCTTCGCGAAAGCGTTTGGTCAGGGTCCCGGTGTCGATGGAGACCGGGCAGGCGGTGGCGCAGAGTCCGTCGGCGGCGCAGGTATCGAGCACCTCGTAGCCGAAATCGCGCTCGAGCGCCGCGAGCCGTTCGCGACCCTCCCCCGCCGCCGCCAGCCTCTCCATCTCGCGACGGATGACGATGCGCTGGCGCGGGGTGGTGGTCAGATCGCGGCTGGGGCAGCGCGGCTCGCAGAAGCCGCACTCGATGCAGCGATCGACCTCCGGCTCGACCGACGGGAGATCCTTCAGGTGCCGCAGATGGGCGCGAGGATCGGGATCGAGGATCACGCCGGGGTTGAGGATTCCATCGGGGTCGGCGAGTCGCTTGACCTCGCGCATGATCGCGAGCGCTTCCGGTCCCCACTCCGCCTCGACGAACGGTGCCATGTTCCGCCCCGTCCCGTGCTCGGCCTTGAGCGCGCCGTCGTACCGCCGGACCACGAGCTCGACCACCTCGTCGATGAACCGTGCATAGCGCTCGATTTCCCGCTCCGATCCGAATCCCTGCGTCAGAACGAAGTGCAGATTCCCGTCCTTCGCGTGGCCGAAGATGATCGCCTCCGGATAGCCGTGCTTGCGGAAGAGCGCGATCAGATCGACGGCCGCATCGGCGAGTGACGCGACCGGAAAGACGACGTCCTCGATGATCACCGTGGTGCCGCTCTTCCGGACGGCGCCGACCGACGGGAACATCCCCTTCCGCATTTTCCAGAGAAGCTCCTGTTCCGCCGGATCGCTGGTGAAGAGGGGAGGGTGGAGGAGCGTGAGGCCCGCCGCTGCGGCGGCGGCGCGGGCGGCCAGCTCCCGCGCATCGAAACCGGCCGGCTCCTGGAGCTCGACGAGCAGCCCCGCAGCCTCGGGTCCCAGCCCGCGGACGAGCTCCGGAACCCCCGGCTGGAGCTCCACCGAGCGGATCGCGGCGCGGTCCATGAGCTCGAGCGCCGCCGCGCCCGCCGCCGACAGCGGAACGATCGCGTCGCACGCGGCGCGAATCGTCGGGAACAGCAGAATGCCGGTGTGCCTGACGGGGAGCTCGGGAAGCGTCCGCAGCACGGCCGAGGCGATGAAGGCGAGCGTTCCCTCGGCGCCGATCAGCAGGTTCCGGAAGATCTCGACCGGCGTCGAGAAGTCGAGAAACGCGTTGAGCGAATAGCCGGTCGTGTTCTTCATCCGGTACTTCGCGCGGATGCGGGAGGCGAGCCGGGCGTCGTCGAGAATTCGGCGGCGAAGGGCGAGAAGGCCGCGTGCGAGCGCCGGCTCGGTCTGCTCGAAAATTGCGGCGGCGTTCGGGCTCGCGGTGTCGATCGCGGTCCCCGACGGGAGCACGAACGTCAGGGAATCGAGCGTGTGGTAGCTGTTGTGGACGACCCCGCAGCACATTCCGCTCGAGTTGTTCGAGAGGATTCCGCCCATCATGCAGGCGTGGATCGACGCGGGATCGGGCCCCATTTTCCGTCCGAAGGCGCGGAGGAGCTGATTGACGCGACCTCCGATCACGCCGGGCTCGACGCGGACGCGCGCCCCCCCGTCCAGGACCTCGATCCCGCGCCAGCGCGAAGCGACGTCGACCAGCAGTCCGTCGGTGATCGCCTGACCCGAGAGGCTCGTCCCTCCTGCGCGGAAGGTCACCGACATCCGGCTCTCCCGCGCGAATCGGAAGATCCCGCGGATCTCGTCGAGCGTCGCCGGGCGCAATACCGCGCGGGGGATCAGGCGGTAAAAGCTCGCGTCCGACGCCCACGCGATGCGGTCGATCTCCCGATCGAGAACCTGCTCGGGCGCGAGAAACCGTTCGAGCCGGTCGCGCAGCCCTTCCGCGGTTCGCGCGCTCAGGGTCATCCTCCCGTCCGCAGCAACTGATCCACCGGAGCGTGATCGTCCGTGAGGACCGGCACCTCCGCTCCTCCCGGCGTCACGTCCACATGCTGAAGCACCCTGCCCTCGAGACCGGGGTGGCCGATCTCGCCGCTCAGCCGCAGCTCGGCCACCCGCTTCGCCAGCGCGTCGGCGGTCATCCCGCTTCCCTGCTTCGCCGCGAAAATGGCCGTGTTCCCGATCCCCGCGCGGAACGCGAGCTGGTAGGGGAACCTCTCGCGCATCGTCTTCATCAGCGCCAGCGTGATCGCGGAATCGGGAGGACCGGGTGAGTTGAATACGATCGTCGCATCGGGAGTCGTCCGCGCATCGAGCTCGCGGAAGAACTCCCGCGTCGTGAGGTGCCACGGAAGGCTCAGCCCGTAGCGGTTCACCGTGAACGCATCGATGATCACCGAGTCGAACGATGCGCTCGAGCTCTTGAGCCACATCCTGCCGTCGCCGACGTCGATCCTCAGGCGCGGATGCTCGTGGAGCGCGAAGTACTCCCGCGCCACGTCGATCACGCCGGGATCGATCTCGACCGCCGTAATCCCGGTATTCGGATAATCCCGCAGAAACTGCTTCGGTCCGGTCCCTCCCCCCAGGCCGAGAAAGAGGACCCGCTCGGCGTCCGGACGGAGGACCATCGGCAGGTGGAAGAAGTCGGTGTACTCGAAGCCCGCCCCCTGCGGGTCCTGAAGATCCATCTCGCTCTGGTGAAAGCGTCCGAAGGAGAGGATGCGATAGCGGCCGTCGATCTCGCGGACGCGGATCGAGTGATACGGGGTTTCGCGGACGTGAATCGTGACCTGGCGGGGATCGGGATTGCTGTAATCGGCGAGGCGCGGGGGACGGGCGGCGATGACCGCCAGCATCGTCGCGACGGCAGCGGCCACGCAGAGGCCGGCGAGCCCCGCTCGGGCCGGACTCGCGGTGACGCCCGCGAGGACTCCGGACCGGCTCCCGGCCAAGAGCGTCCCGATCGAGCAGGCGATGATCACCGCCCCGATGGCGAGGATCGAATTGCCCACCCCGTGAAACCAGTCGATGAGCACGAAGGCCGCGAGCAGGCTCCCGGTGATGCTTCCGGCCGTCGAGATGGACGAGGTCGTGCCGGCCACCGATCCGGTCTCCGCCGTCGATCGTGCGAGAAGGCGGATCGCGATCGGCGAGACGCTCGCGAGCAGGATCGTCGGGATGGTGAACAGGATCACGCTCACCAGGAACGAGTGCATCGGAAGCGGCAGACCGGACCCGTACACCCCGTCCGCGACGAGCACGTCGAGCACCGGGACGGGGACGACCGCGAGCCCGGCCAGCGCCAGGACGGCTGCGAACGTTTCCAGCCGGGGAATCCGGTCGGCCACCCTGCCGCCGGCCCAGTAGCCGATGCTCATTGCGAGCAGAAACACCGAGATCACGACGCTGGTCTCGCGCAGCGCGGTCCCGAAGTTCTTCCCGATCACGCGAAACGCCAGGATCTCGAGCGCCATGAGCCCTGCCCCCGCGAGGAATACGCTGATTCGGATGGTGGCGGCTCGCACGAGGAGTGGTTCCGCGGATGACTCTGGCGAACTCATGCGTCGAGTATAGTAGGGTTCCCCGGCGCGCCGAGACGAGAGAGGTCGGGTTGCATAACGGTTGCAATCGACGATTCGAGGAGGACGGGACGGCTTCCCTTTGAAACCGCTGTATCAGAAAATGCCGAGGCCGGCCCAGGAGCCGGAGTTCGCGCGCAGGGCCCGCGCGCTCTCCTCGGCACTGCTCGCACTCCACCGTGCACTTCTCGGAGAAGTCCGCGGCGAATACGAGCGGACTCACGGACCGCAGAGCCCGGTCCGGATGTTCGACCTCCTCGTGAACGATCCGGCGTTCGCATGGCTGCGTCCGCTGAGCGGCGCCGTGGCTCAGCTCGACGAGCTTCTCGCCACCGAGACCGATCGGGCTCCGTACCGGAATCTCGTGAAGGACCTCCATCAGATGCTCGGCAGCGGAGATCCGGCCCACCCCTTCGCGGGAACCTACGGCAGATATCTGCAGTCGCCTCCGGTCGCCGGAGCGCACGGCGCGGGACGGAAGGCGCTGACCCGGTTCGAAGAGCTGCTCTGAGAATCCGGCCCGGCGGGCCGCCCGGCGAACTCCTTGCAGTCGTGTCTGCTCGATGGAAGCTCGCCGCTCCCGCATCATTGCCGCCGTCCTGCTGGCGTTCGGCCTCGTCGTTCTCGCGCTGCTGCTGACCCGCCCCGATCCGGCACCGGCGCTCCCGCCGCCGCGCCCCCTCGCCGGTGCGGAGCCGGAGACCGTCCCCCCCCCGCGGCCGGCGATCGAGGCGATCGGCTCGGGGACGGCGATCGTGTTCACGCCGGATCTGGCGCTTCCGGGAAATCGACGATTCTACGAGGGGCTCGGCTTCGTCTATTTCGAAGCGTCCGACTGGCGTGAGGTCGCCCGGTCGATCGCGCGGGCGAATGTCCTCTCGCCCGGGCGCCCGATCGACGGAGTCGTCCTCGAGACGCACGGCACGAACGGCCACGGGCTGAAGCTCCAGCGATCGAAGGATCCGGGCGACCTCCGCTCGTACATCTCGATCGGCGGCCTGCAGGAAACGCTGGAGAAGGCCGGAGTCGGTCGGGCCTACGTTTCCGCCTGCAACGCCGGACGGCTGTTCCGCCCCGGGATCTATCGCGAGCTCGATCGCGAGCCGGGCGATCCGCTCTTCCTTCCTCCGACGCTCGGGATCGTCAACGCATCCCGAGGCTTCGATCCGGAGGCGAGCGCAGTCCGCCTGCTTCGCCGGAAGGACAGCCATCTCGAGACGCTGATGCATGGATCGTCGGTCGAGCTCGGGTCGTGTTCGCGTGCGGCGATCGAGCGCGACGGAGGCGAGGTCCGATTCGTGATCTCGACGATGCTGATCCAGATCCTCACGGAGGATGCTCGTCTGGAGCTGACCGACCAGGGGTGGGTGGCGGAACGCTCGCGACACGACTTCACGCCGGCCGAGGCCGAAGAGCTGTTCCGGAGGTTCGCGGCCTGGCTCGAGGCGAGGGCGTGCGAAGCGAACCAGGGGACCGTACTGGCGGAGAATGCGAAGCGGGCCCGGTGAACCGGACCCGCTCCGCAGAAACCCGTTTGAATGCGTCAGTCCTTCTGCATCAGCGTGCGGGTCTCGACCGTCGTGACGACGGGCGCGGGCTCGTCGATGACGGTCCTCCGCTCGATGACCGTCCTCTCCTCGACCACGACCGGTGCAGGCTCGATCAGCGCCGGCGCCTCGGTTACGACGACCTCGCTGGTCGTCACGGTGGCCGTTCCATCGGCGGGTGGCGGCTGGTTCAGGTTCGTGTTGGTGCCGCCGGCATTCACGTTCCCTGTTCCTCCGGTCACGCTCGAGGGATGGGTCGCACCGATGTCGCTCACGACCCGGGGCGGTTGCCCGATCGGGTCGTGCGTCTCGGCCGTCGCCGGCTGCATCACATCGGCACGGGTCACGTCGTCGCTGGTGGTGGTGCTGCACGCGACTGCCAGCACGAGTACCGCCGTTACGGCAGTGAACCGCATCATTCGATTGAAGCTCATGACTTCTTTCCTCCTTGTCGTCGCTCCGCAGGATCGCGGAGCAACCCATTGGCAACACAAAACGCGTGCCCAATGCCGCCGTGCGGACGAGTCCGTCTGTCCTGACTGCGGATCAGATCGCCAGCAAACGCCTCATTCCGGCTTCGGCGCGGAGATCCGCGGGGGGTCGCCGGCGGCTTGGCATCGCGCCGAATTGTGGAGATACTTCGCGGGTCGCGGCGCGCAGGGTCCGGCGCCGGCGAGTCCCGCCGATGATCGATCTCCTTCCAGGCATGCGCGAGAACGTACCGCTCGCGCCGATGACGACGATCGGCATCGGCGGCCCGGCGCGCTGGTTTCTCGAGGGGGCTTCTCTCGATCAGGTGCGGGCCGGGATCGAGTGGGCGGGAAGGGCGGGAGTGCCGCTGTTTCTTCTCGGCGGCGGGAGCAATGTCCTGATCGCCGACGAGGGGTTCGACGGCCTGGTCCTGCGCAACGCGCTGCGCGGGATCGACACCGGGCGCGAGGGGGATGCGGTCCGGCTGCGCGTCGGCGCCGGCGAGGAGTGGGACCGGATCGCCGCGCTCGCCTGCGAGCGCGGCTGGGCCGGCTTCGAGGCCCTCTCCGGCATCCCCGGCTCGGTCGGTGCGACGCCGATCCAGAACGTCGGCGCCTACGGTCAGGAGGTCGCGGAGAGCGTCGTCGAAGTCGAGGTGCTCTCGGTCGCCTCGGGACGGGTCCGATCCCTCTCGAACGCGCAGTGCCGCTTCACCTATCGCGACAGCATGTTCAAGGCGGAGGGCCGCGACGAGCTCGTCGTGTTGAGCGTGACGTATCGGCTCCAGCCGGGCGGGGCGGCGGCGCTTCGATATCCCGAGCTGCGGGCGCTCGTGGACGAGCGCTTCGGCGGGGCGCCGACCCTCGCTCAGGTCCGCGAGGCGGTGCTAGAGATCCGCCGGCGCAAGGGAATGGTTCTCGACCCCGCCGACGCCGACACCCGGAGCGACGGCTCGTTCTTCATGAATCCCATCATCTCGACCGAAGAGCTCCACACCTTCCTCCGGCGGGCCGTCGACGGCGAGCCGTCGCTCCGAGCCGACCGCATCCCCTCGTGGCCCACCGGAGAGGGGCGGGTCAAGCTCTCGGCTGCGTGGCTCATCGAGCAGGCGGGATTCCACAAGGGATACGGCGCAGGAGCCGTCGGGCTTTCCACCAAGCACACGCTCGCGATCGTCAATCGTGGAGGGGGAAAGGCGACCGACGTCCTGCGCCTCGTCGCCGAGATCCAGCGGACCGTCGCGAACCGATTCGGCATCGCCCTTCGCCCCGAGCCGAACTTCATCGGATTCGGCGGCGTCTAGGGCGTCTAGGGCGTCTCGAGCGTCTGGAGCGTCTGGAGCGTCGGCGTCTGCGGCGTCCAGATCGTCTGCGGATCCGTCAGGCTCTCTACGTTCTACCTGCTACGTCCCGCGTTCTATTGACGAGCGCCCAAGACGCCCAAGACGCCCAAGACGCCCAAGACGCCCGAGACGCCCTAGACGCCCAAGACGCCCAAGACGCCCTAGACGCTCCAGACGCTCCAGACGCCCCGGCTACTCCGGGGCTCGGTCGCGCTCGAGGACCCGGGCGACGACGTCGATGGCGATCGTGCGCCCCAGATACTCCCAGATGGCGACGACGTCTTCGCGATAGGGGAGCGGCTTGCCGTCGACCACGGGAGGAGAAAAGCGGGCGCGCTGATACCACTTCTGCGCTTCGTCGGGATTCCCGCGGAGCTGGGCGATCGCATGCTGGACCAGCAGGGCCTGATCGGATGGGAGCTCTTCGGCAGGGACTTGGACGACGCGGACCTGCGAGCGCTCCTGCTGCCGGCGCGCGAGCTCGTCGCGCTTTCTCTGGAGCGAATCGTCGTCCGGCACCGCCAGGCCGAGCTGGACGAGCGTGTCGAGGGCCTGAGGCGGGAATGGGGCGGATTCATCGAACTGCACCCCGCTCAGGTAGAGATACTTTCCCCTCTCGTTCGGGGTCTTCGACAGACGGCTCCAGACGAGCCTGCCGCGAATGGCGATCTTCTCGCGCGCGGCAGGGATGTCGAACACGATCCTGGCGTTCGATCCCAGCTTGATCGGGTCGGAGTGCTCCGCCTGAAGCCCGTATGATCCGAGGTTTCGGACCCCGATCGGCGTGGTGCCGAACACGGCCTGGAGCGGCGTCGCGAACGCGTAGCGCCTGGTCGTTCGCAGATCGTCGTCGTTGCGTTGCATCGGGCTCTCAGCTCCCGTTCGGGTCGTCCCGCCCGCGCGGAGACGTCGTCTCCACGAACGGCGCGATCCGGTTTCGAACGTCCTCGGGCACGGCGACCGGTGCGAATTCCCCCTGCCGCACGGCCACCAGAACGTACTTCCCCGTTGCGACGATCGTTCCCGGGTCGCTCTTCCGCCGCACTTCGAACTGCAGATGAATCGAGGTCCGCCCGATCTTCCCGAAGAAGGCATCGACTACCAGCAGCTCGTCGAGGGTGACCGGCACGTGGAAGTCGCACTCCACCCGGACGCGCGGGAGCCAGAGGTGAAGGACGTCGAACAGATAGCGGTAGCTCAGCCCCGCCGACCGGAACAGCTCCGCCTCCGCGAGGCCGAAGAACCGGAGATAGGCCTGGTAGTTGATGATGCCGGCGGCATCGATGTCCTCCCACCGGACGTACTCTTCGACCTGATAGCGAGCCATGGATTCAAATCGGAGGAGAAAAAACGGGCCCTCCCTCGGGCTGCGATCATATCGCGTCGGCGCGGGAGCGAGGGAGGGCCGGAAGTGCAGGAGAAACGTGCTGCCGGGTACTGCTGCACCCATAGATACGGATCCGGGGCGGCTGGCGTCCATGAACCTCTCGAACGGTTCCGAAATTGCCCCTGACGGCGATCTGGACGCGACGGTCCCTGGTTAACCCCGGCGTCCCCCCGCCCGTAATGCCGGGGAACGATCGAGGAATTCGGTCGTGACAAGGAGATGCCATCATGGGTGTAGAAATACTGGCGCCGCTCGGATCCTTCACGATGATCTGCTTCATCGTCTATGTGATCGTCCGCGCGGGGGTTACGAGGTCCGAGCATCGGCTGCAGGCGCACTCCCGGATGCTGGACCGCTTCGGCAACTCGGCTGAGTTCATCTCGTTCCTCCAGACGCCCGAAGGGCGCAACTATCTCCAGATCGTGTCGATGGGATCGAAGCGGCTGCAGAAGGAGAAGATCATCGCGTCGGTGCGGCTCGGTGTGATCATCGTGGTTCTGTCGATCGGCCTGATTCCGATCTCGTTCCTGATGGGCTTCCACGACCCGATGCGTCAGCCCCCCTTCGTGTTCGGGTTCCTCGGCCTGTTCCTCGGCGCCGGCTTCCTCGCCTCGGCGGCCGTCTCCTGGTGGCTCACCAAGGCGTGGGGGGTCGACGAGTCGCCGGGATCGGTGGGGCGGTAGAATCGGAGCGCCCCGGAGAACCGGATGCGAACGGAGGTGGCCCTGACCCGAACCGCGGCCCGAGACGGAACCGCCGTCCTCAGCGAAGCCGAGTTCGAGGTCTTCTATCGACGGACGGCCCGGTCGTTGTGGGCCTATCTGCAGCGGATGACGGGCGACGCCGCCGCGGCCGACGACCTGACGCAGAAGGCCTTCCTCCAGCTCCTCCGCACGCCGCTCGACGGCACGGAGGAGTCGCGGATCCGCGGGCTGCTCTACAGGACGGCGACGAACCAGGCGATCGATCACATCCGCAGGGTCAGGAGGGAGCGGCAGGGATGGCTCGGCCTGCGCCAGACCGATCGCCGGACCGAATCGGCCGAGCTGCGTCACGACATGGGGCGGGCGTTCCGCAGACTCACCCCGCGCGAGCGGTCGCTGCTGTGGCTCGCCCACGTGGAAGGATTCGACCACCGGGAGATCGCGGCGATCGCCGGGGTGGCGCCAGGGAGCGTCCGAGTTCTCCTGTTCCGCGCCCGGCGTAAGCTCGGCGACACACTGCGGTCTCTCGGACTCGGCCCGGAGGTGATCTCGTGAGAAGGGAAGGATGCGATCTCGAGCTCGATCTGATCCGCGCGATGAAGCACGGCGATCTGCCGGATTCGCTGCGCGACCACGCGCGGTCGTGCGCCGACTGCTCCGAGGCGGCGAAGGTCGCCGTCTGGATGAACCGGATGGCCTCGGAGGCTCCCCGCTCTCCGGCGCCGGTCGATCCGAGCATTCTGAGGCTCAAGGCGGAACTGTTCGGCAGCCGAATCTCCGACCAGAAGGTCCTCCAGCCGCTCCATCTGCTCCAGCGCGTCGGATTCGGCGTAATCGCATTCTGCTGGGCGGCGCTGCTGACGTGGAAGTGGGACGTCATTGCGAATTTCTCACTCGACCGGGCCGTCGCTTCCGCGATCGAAGGAGCCTCGGTCTCTCCCTCCCTGCTCGCCGCCGTCTTCACCCTCGGCTGCGCCACCGTCCTGCTCACCGTGCATACCGCCCTCGCGGGCGAATAGCTGCGGCGTCTCGGGCGTCTCGAGTGTCCAGGGCGTCAAGGAGTGTCTGAAGAGTTGCGAAAGTCCGGAGGTGAGCCAGCATCTTTCTGCATTCTGCATTCTGCATTCTGCATTCTGCATTCTGCATTCTGCATTCTGACTCTGGCGTATCACCGATCCAAGACGCCCAAGACGCTCCAGACGCCCAAGACGCTCCAGACGCCCAAGACGCCCAAGACGCTCCAGACGCCCAAGACGCTCCAGACGCTCCAGACGGGTGTATCCTAGATCCATCGATTCGTTCGCATTCGTCTTCGGGGGGGAGTGGCTGGTTCCCGCAGCCGGCGGGACTCGCAGGGGCCGCCTGCCGCTCCTCCAGCGACCTCCCGTTTCGTCGCCTTCCTTTCACGCTCTTCGTGTCGATCCGGGAGAGATGTGGCGCTGCATTGCCCGAGCTTCGTGGTCTCCGCGCCGAACGGCGCGGGTGGGAGGTGGGTTTCATGCTCATGGTCGATGTTGCACGTCCGGGAACCGGAGTCCGTTGCTTCGAGAGAAAGCGCCCAGGGCGTCACGTTCCGTGGCGGCGGCCGTCTTCCGCCGTATGGCGTGATCGCACCCGGTCGCTTCACCACTGACCGGCGCGCGATCATCGCCCGACCCGGCGCGACCCGAGCGCCCGGGAGCTCACCGCCCGCTCCGATGGAGCGGCCCGAGGAGGACTGACCCATGGCGACTCCCCCTGCGGCCCCTGCCGTCCGGCTGCTCCTGCGGATTCTCGACGAGGCATTCGACCGGAAGGCGTGGCATGGAACGACGCTTCGCGGCTCGATCCGCGGACTGACCGCGTCGGAGGCCGTCCGACGTCCTTCCGAAGGGCGGCACAACGTCGCCGAGCTGGTGATGCATGCCGCCTACTGGAAGTACACGGTTCGCCGGCGGATCACCGGACGGAAGCGCGGCAGCTTCGCCCTCGACGGAAGCAACTGGTTTTCGGCGAGCTCGCTGACCGCGGGGGAGTGGAAGGAGATCGTCGGTCTGCTGAAGGGCGAGCATGACGAGCTGAAGCGGGTCGTCGCCTCGCTCCGCGACGCCGACCTCGACCGGAAGCCCCCGGGAGGCGGCATCTGGCTCGTCGGACAGCTCGTCTCCGGCGTCGCGGCTCACGATCTCTATCACACCGGGCAGATTCAGCTCGTCAAGCGGATCGTGAAGCGGCCGACCGACTGAGGCGTTCGGAGGTGGTGCCGGCGGAAGCCTCTGGCGCGCTCATTGCTCATCCTCGAGTCGTGAGAGCCCGACTCGCCGTTCTCGCCGCCGTCCTTTTCGTCGCCGCGTGCGCCGCCGCCCCGCAGGAAGAGCCTCCCGACGTGCGCGGAACCATCACGACTCTCACCGTTGACGCAGGGGGGGCGGAGTCGGGGACGATTCTCGTCGAGGAAAATCCTGCCGAGCCGTCGGGCTCGGCAAAGGACGTGGTCGCGGTCGGCGCCTCGACGCTCGTGCTCCGCCGCACGGCGCAGGGAGTGATCGCCGCCGGATTCTTCGATATGGAGCCCGGCCAGCGGGTCGTTGCGTGGTATACCGGGCCGGTCCTGGAATCGTATCCCCGGCGGGCGCGCGCGACCCGTGTCGAGATCCTGAACGACTGAGGTCCTGCCCTACCGTCCGCCCTTCGTTTTCTCCTCTCCAAGGAGCTCGACCAGGGCTGCGGCCAGCCGCTCGTACTCTTTCGGGGCGTTGTAGATCTGCGCCGAGATGCGGAGGACGCGGGCAGGGGGGGCGGGCCAGGGGACGACCGGCACCTCGATGGCGTGGCGTTCGAGAAGCGCGTCCTGGAGGGGATCGCCGTAGAGGGAGGGAGCGGTGGCCGCGTTGCCGTCGGGGAGCGGGAGGGCGGCCATCGAGCCGAGCATCGAGTCGGGTGCGGGACTGGGGATGGCGAGAGCGTGCGTGAGCAGGTCGCGCCCGCGGAGCGCCAGCTCGTGGTTGTGTCGCATCAGCTCCGGCCAGCCGCCCGGGAGGAGCGATCCCATGAATCGAATCGAGTCTCCGACCGATAGCCACGCCGTCGGATCGAACGTCCCGGTCCAGTCGAACTCGAGGAGGAACCGGCTCCGGTCGGTGCGCGTCGAGTTCGCACCGTGCGAGATCGACACGGGACGCACCGAATCGCGCCGGTCCCCGCGAACCGAGAGAAACGCCGCCCCCTTCGGAGCACAGATCCATTTGTGGCAGTTCCCGGTGTAATACGCAGCGCCGAGCGTCTCGAGATCGAGCGGGATCATGCCGGGGGCGTGAGCTCCGTCGACGAGGAGGTCGACGCCGCGCTCTCGGAGCTCGGTCGCGATCCGCTCGATGGGAAAGACGAGCGCGGTCTGACTGGTGACGTGGTCGACGAGCACCAGGCGCGTCCGGCGGCCGACGCGCTCGAGAATCCGTCCGGCGATCTCCGCCGGGCCCGTCGTGGGGAAGGGAAGGTCGACCACGACCGGGCGGGAGCCCGAGCGCGCGCAGACGTATTCGAGTGCGTTGCGGCAGGCGTTGTACTCCTGCGTGGTCGTGAGCAGCTCGTCCCCCGGCTCGAGCTCGAGCGAGCGCAAAACGGCATTGACGCCGGCGGTCGCGTTGGGGACGAAGGCGAGGCCTTCGGGTCGTGCGCCGAGGAATCGCGCCAGCTCCTCCCGTGAGGCGTCGAGCAGCGCGTCGAGCTCCCGAGTCATAAAGCGCACGGGCTCGGCCTCGAGGCGAGCCCGGTAATGGTCCTGCACGCGCAGGATCGCCCCCGGCGTCGCGCCGAACGAGCCGTGATTGAGAAACGTGATCGAGGGATCGAGCGTCCAGTGGTCCCGGATCGCGGAGCTCTTCTCCGTCTCCGTGCGTCGCATCATCGATTTCTCGCGCGGAAGCGAATGATAGCACCGGGTGCCGAGTCGGAACCGGTGCCCGGCGGCGCGGCCGGGCGCCGAACGCGCTAAGATGAGTTTCCGTGGAGAAGAGCCTCGGTCTGAAGCCTGCGTTCGGCGCCCTCGCGAAGCTGAACGGTCTGCTCGACTGGCGCGAGCGGAGGCTTCTGCGCGAGATGGAGGCCAAGCTCCGGCGCCTGGCCGAATGGCCCCATGCGATTCCCTCCGACGAGGTCGCGCTGGTTCGCGAGGCGCTCTCTTCGATCCGTCACGTCTTCCGGGCGCGGCGGGCCGTGATGCTGTGGGAGCTCGCCGACGAGCCGTATCTCAACGTGGCCGCCGCCGACGGCGACCAGTTCGCCGTTTCGCAGGAGCCGCCCGAGCGGTTCGATCCGCCGGTCGCTCCCGCGCTCGACGAGCGCGATTTCTTCGTCGCGGCACGGAGTCCGGCGAAGGTCCTCACGGCCACGATGGAGCGGGAGGAGATCGGTTCCCCCGTGCTGCATCCCGATCTGGTCTCGCGGTTCGGGATCGAATCGGCGCTCGGCATCCGATTCTCGAGCGAAGGGATGCAGGGCATCGTTCTGATCCTCGATCTGAGCCGGGTCGGCCGCGCGGACTTCGCGATCGGCCGCTACGCAGCGGAACAGATCGTGGCGCGGGCCGAGCAGATGGCTCAGATGAGCCTGGTCCGGGCGGAGGGGGTGAGCGAGGAGCGCTTCCGGGTCGCTCGCGATCTGCACGACGGGCTGCTGCAGTCGTTCACCGGGACCGTGCTCCAGCTCGAGACCGTTCACGATCTGCTCGACAAGGATCCGATGGAAGCGAGACGGCGCCTGACGCAGGTCGAAGCGACGATCATGCACGATCAGCGCGAGATGCGCGCCTACGTCGACGAGCTGCGGCCGCGCAAACGCCGTCATTCGACCGAGTTCGACCTCCGCGGACGTCTCGACGAGCTGCGGGAGCGTTTCGCCCGCGAATGGCGAATCGAGCTCACCGTCGAGCTCGGACCGATGCATCCCCTCGTCACGCAGGCACTCGGGCAGGAGACTTTCCGCATGATCTCGGAAGCCGTGACCAACTCCGCCCGTCACGGCCAGGCCTCCCGCATCGAGGTCCATCTCGGAACCCGTGAGGACCGGCTCTGGATCCGCGTCTGCGACGACGGGATCGGCTTCCCCTTCCGAGGACGGTACAATCTGGCTGCGTTGCAGGAGAAACAGCAGGGACCCCTCGTCCTCGGCGAGCGGATCGCTGCGCTCAACGGGGAGCTGAACATCGTTTCGACCGAAGAGGGCGCCACGCTCGAGATCCTTCTTCCTCTCGGCTGGCGTGCGGAAGGATGAGCATCCGGATCGTACTCGCCGACGACCATCGGATCATCCTCGAGGGGCTCGAGCAGCTGTTCCGGCGCGAGTCCGACTTCGAGGTGCTCGCCACCTGTACGGACGGCGAGGCCGCGCTCCAGGCCGTCCGCGAGCTTTCTCCCGACGTGCTCGTGCTCGACGTCGACATGCCGCGCATGGACGGGATCACCGTCCTGCGCCAGATCCACGAAGAGCAGATCCCGACGCGCGTGGTCCTTCTCACCGCGACCGTCGGCGATGCCGACGTCCTCGAGGCGATGCAGCTCGGCGCCTGGGGGCTCGTCCTCAAAGAGGCAGCCTCGGTGCGCCTCGTCCAGTCCGTCCGGATGGTCCAGCGCGGCCAGCGCTCTCTCGACCAGGCCCTCGTCAGCCGCGCCCTCGAAAAGGTCGTCCGCAAGTCCGACGGCCGCGACAAGCTCCTCTCCCCGCGCGAGACCGACGTCGTCCGCATGGTCGCCGCCGGCCTCCGCAACAAGGAGATCGCCCACCGCCTCTCCATCAGCGAGGGAACCGTCAAGTCGTATCTGCACGCCATCTACGAAAAGCTCGAGGTCCACGGCCGGGTCGAGCTCACCCTCTACGCTCAGGACAACGGAATCCTCTAGGCGTCTGGAGCGTCTGGAGCGTCTGGGGCGTCTGGAGCGTCTGGGGCGTCTGGGGCGTCTGGGGCGTCTGGAGCGTCTGGGGCGTCTGGAGCGTCTGGAGCGTCTGTAGATCAGGCAACCTCTTCTCCGTTCTACGTCCCCGATCATGTCCCCCCACCCCCACCCACCTCCCGCCCCCGCCCCCTCCGACCTATCCAAAGATAGGGGGATGCCTATCCAAGACCGGCTACCGGGGCCGTGCACGCCGGTCTACCTTGAATATGGAAGTGATAGATCGAGACGCAAATGGCATCGGCTGAGAACGAAAGCGCGGGGTTACTGGAGCGGAGGCAGGTCGGGGTGTACCGGCAGGGGCTGGACGGCCGACTCGTCGACTGCAACGAAGCGTGCGCCCGGATCCTCGGATACGACTCCCCGGAGGAGCTTCTCCGCACGGGGGCGTTCGACTATTTCAACGCGTCGGACCAGCCGACGATCGCGGCGGCGCTGAAGGACCTCGGGACGGTGAACAACCTCGAGATCTGCCTGCGGCGGCGCAATGGGACGCTCGTGTGGGTGACCCAGAACATCGGCCTGATTCCGTCGGGTGACGGAGACCAGATCGAGGGCGTGCTGCTCGAGACGACCGAGCAGCGGCTCGCGAGCGAGCGGATCGAGTACCAGGTCACGCACGACCCGGTGTCCGGGCTTCCGAACCGGAGCCTCTACCTCGACCGGCTGATGGTCGCGCTGGCGCAGTCGCAGAGGCGGGAGCGGCCGCTGGCGGTCTGCGTGGTCGACCTCGATCATTTCGATCTGATCAACGCGACGTTCGGCCGGGGACTGGCCGACAGGATCCTCAAAGTGGTGGGCGACCGGCTCGTCGAAGCGCTGCGGCTCGAGGACACGGTCGCGAGATTCGGCAGCGACGAGTTCAGCCTGATCATCGTCGACGTCGACAACGAAGTGTCGATCGCCTCGATCGCTCAGCGGCTGCTCGACACGATCTCGCATCCGATCGTCATCGAGACGCACGAGGTCCGGGTCAACGCGTCGATCGGCATCTCGATGTTCCCGGGCGACGGCGCGGATCCGGAGATGCTCCTCAAGAACGCCGACGCCGCCATGTACCGTGCGAAGGACGTCGGCCGGAACACCTGGCAGTTCTATCAGCCCGAAGTCAATGCGCGCGCGTTCGAGCGGCAGATGGTCGTTCGGTCGCTGCGCAATGCGATCCGGAACGAAGAGCTGGTTCTCCACTATCAGCCTCAGATCAACGTCCAGACCGGCCAGATCGAGTGCCTCGAGGCGCTGCTGCGCTGGAACCATCCCGAGCTCGGAATCGTGAATCCGGAAGACTTTCTCCCCGCGGCCGAGCAGGGAGGGTTGATTCCGAAGATCGGTGAGTGGGTGATCCGGACGACGGCGAAACAGGCGCGACTCTGGGCCGAGGCGGGGCTGCGCGCGGTCCGGATCGCGGTCAATCTGTCATGGCGGCAGTTCCAGCAGCCCGACCTGATCCGCCGCCTCGGCGTGATCATCCTCGAGGAGGGGATCGACCCCTCCATGCTCGAGCTCGAGATCAGCGAGCGCGCGATGCAGCACAGCGACCGCACGATGACCACTCTGCTCGGACTCAAGAACCTCGGCGTTCGTCTCGCCCTGGACGACTACGGTACCGGCCGCTCCTCGCTGGCCGACCTCAAGCGGCTCCCCTTCGACACGATCAAGATCGATCCTTCGTACGTCCAGAACGTGACCCGTCACCTCGACGACGCGGCGCTCGTGCAGGCCGTGATCACGATGGCCCGCGCGGTCGGCCTTCGCGTGGTCGCCGAGGGGGTCGAGACCAAGGACCAGCTCTCGTTCCTCAGGGACCAGAGCTGCGTCGACATGCAGGGCTTCTTCTTCGGAAAGCCGCTGCCGGCATTCGGCATGGAAGGTCTTCTGAAGATGCAGCACTGATCGCTTCGGTTTCCAGGCTGCGGGCCGTCTCCCCGACGCCCGCAGGAAACGCCCGCGCCCGGGGGGCAATGACGCCCCCCGAACCCACCCGGCGGGCGGCGCAAGCCGCCCGCCATTTTTT
>DATKCD010000012.1:0-8471 GCA_035544735.1 Thermoanaerobaculia bacterium | reverse complement strand
TGCGCCTCGGCCAGGCAGGCGCTCGCGACGATCAGGTACCACGCCACGATCGCGAGATCGAGACAGGCGAGGAGCACGACCTGCCACCACGGAGCTCCCCCGAACAATCCGCCGGAGCGGTAGACGACCGTGTCGGAGCCGACGCGGAGAATCGGCTGCGGGGCGGCGACGGTCGCCTCGACCCAGAAGATCGCCGCCGGAATGCGATAGACGAGGGCCCAGACGATCGGCGCGAAACCCCAGGCGATCGCCGCTCGAACCTGCCTGAAGCCGCCGCTTCCGCCGACCAGCCGGCCCGCGAGCGTGGCCGAGGCCGTGAGGAGGTAGAAGAACGCGATGGCGATCAGCGGCATGAGGATCAGCAGGCCGATGACGATGGCGAGAGTGAGCCGCGGGTCGATGGCCGCCGCCGCCCCGCCGGCGTCGTTCCAGTTCATGTCCGACAGCGCGCTCGAGAACATCGCCGCGACGACGATGAGGTGCACGCCGCGATAGGGAGGATGATCGAGGATCCTCCGCATCGTCGCGCGGGGGCGGACCACGATCGCCGCCAGGGCCGGAACGCGGGAGACGCGCTCCCGGGGCGAGGCATCGTCGTGCGCGGAAGCGGTCAAGGGAGCATCACCTCGATCCCGCCGAGGATCAGCTCCCCGGCGCGGAAGCGTCAACGGTACCACGAGCCGGCGGCCTTCCGGCTGCGTCACACTCGCGACGACCGGGATCTCCCGCGCATCTCGAACCGAGACCCGGCGACGACGGCTGCGCGAATCGCGGCGGGCGGCATTCGGCGCCCGCCGGGCGCAGGCGGGGGGAAGCTGCCAGCGCTCCGGAATTCCGCGCGGCCGTCGCTTCGTTCACGGCGCCGTGAAGCAGACGGCGGAAGCGGCAGGGGAGACGGTGCTCGAGCGGGAGATCGCGCGGCGGCGCACCTTCGCGATCATCTCGCATCCCGACGCCGGAAAGACGACCATCACCGAGAAGCTCCTTCTCTACGGTGGAGCGATCGAGACCGCCGGCGCGGTCCGCGCACGTAGGTCGCAGCGCCACGCCACCTCCGACTGGATGGCGATGGAGCAGTCGCGCGGCATCTCCATCACTTCGACCGCGCTCCAGTTCGAGTGGGAGGGGTACTGCCTCAACCTCCTCGACACCCCCGGCCACCAGGACTTCAGCGAGGACACCTATCGGACGCTCCACGCGACCGACAGCGCCGTCATGGTGCTCGACGCGGCGAAGGGAATCGAGCCGCAGACGCGGAAGCTGTTCCACGTCTGCCGCATGCGCCGCATCCCGATCGTCGCCTTCATCAACAAGATGGACCATCCGGCGAAGGACCCGCTCGAGCTGCTCGAGGAGATCGAGAAGGAGCTCGGCGTCGGCGCCGTGCCGATGAACTGGCCGATCGGCAACGGGCCGACGTTTCAGGGGGTCTTCGATCTGCGCGAAGGGAAGGTACATCGGTTCGAGCGGACCGCGGGGGGGCAGTCGCGCGCTCCGGTGCGCGTGGCGGGGATCGGCGATCCCGCGCTGGCGGAGCTGATCGGCGCCGAGGCGCGCGAGGAGCTGCGGGAGACGGCGGCGCTGCTCGAGGGCGCCGGAGCGGAGTTCGATCGCGAGCGCTTCCTCGCGGGCGATCTCATCCCCGTCTATTTCGGCAGCGCGATCAACAACTTCGGCGTCGAGCCGTTCCTCCGCGCGCTCGTCGAGCTCGCCCCCCCGCCGCGCCCCCGCGCCACCAGCAGCGGCGAGATCGCCCCGGGGCGCCCCGAGTTCTCCGGCTTCGTCTTCAAGATCCAGGCGAACATGGACCCGCGCCACCGCGACCGCCTCGCCTTCGTCCGCGTCTGCTCGGGCGTCTTCGAGAAGGACATGGAAGTGTTCCACCCGCGCCTCCGGCGCTCGATCCGGATGACGCGCCCGCACCGTCTGTTCGCGCGCGACCGCGAGACGCTCGAGACCGCCTATCCCGGCGACGTCGTCGGCCTGGTCAATCCGGGGCTGTTCCGCATCGGCGACTCGGTCTCGGAGGGCGGCGCCATCGAGTTCGAGCCGATCCCCCGCTTCGCCCCGGAGCACTTCGGAACGCTGCGCGCGAGCTCGACCTCGAGGCAGAAGCAGTTCCAGAAGGGAATCAAGCAGCTCGAGGAGGAGGGAGCGATCCAGCTCTTCTTCGGCGTCGACGGCCGCCGGAGCGAGCCGGTCATCGGCGTGGTCGGCGAGCTGCAGTTCGACGTGCTCCGCTCGCGCCTCGAGTCGGAGTACGGCGTCGCGACGACGCTCCAGCGCCTTCCGTACCGCTTCGCCCGCTGGGCGCGCGGGCCCGCCGCCGCGATCGAGAACATCCGCATGCCGGGGCAGACCCGCCGGGTCGACGACGTCGACGGACTTCCGGCCGTCCTCTTCTCGTCGGCGTGGGAGCTCGAGACGTGCATCAAGGAGAACCGCGACGTCTCGTTCCTCGAGAGCAGCCGCTAGGTCCGGCGTTACAGGACACTAGGTCCGGGCTCCCGCGGCCTCCGCCGCGACCCGGTCGCGCTGCTGAATCAGTTGCGCCGCCACACTCACCGCGATCTCCTCCGGATGGTTCGTCCCGATCTCCAGCCCGATCGGACAGAAGAACGCCCGCTGCATCGCCTCCGGCAGCCCGGCCTCCGCGACGTCCTGCCGCAGACGCTTCGCTTTCGCGTTGCTGCCGATCACCCCGACGTACGGGAAGCTCCGTGTTCGGAGGATCTCGAGCAGGATCGGCTTGTCGGTCGTGTGACCCATCGTCATCAGAACGACGAACGATCCCTCGGGGATCTTCGCGACCTCGGCGGGGAGGTCGGCGCTGTGGATTTTCGTCAGCTTCGGCGAGTCGGCGATCTTCGCGAGCCACTCCGGGCGGGGATCGAGACAGGTGACGCGGCAGTCGAGACGGACCAGGAGTGCGACGAGCGCGCTCGCGACGTGCCCCGCGCCGAAGACGACGACGTTCCACCGGACGACGTTGAAGGCCTCGAGATAGATCTTCACCATCCCGCCGCACGTCATGCCGATGTCCCTGTTGAGGCTCCACTGGAAGAAGCGGGTGGTGCCGTGCGCGTCGTCGGCGAGTAAGGCGAGCGCCTCCTGAATCGCGCGCGTCTCCACCTTCCCGCCGCCGACCGTGCCGTGGTAGAGCCCCTCGCGCGTGACGAGCATCTTCGCTCCCGGCTCCTGCGGGATGCTTCCGACTCCGTCGACCAGCGTCGCCGAGACGAACGGCGCCCGCGCGGCGACCAGCTCGTTCAGCGCTTCGAAGAAGGTAGCCACTCGGTCGATTGTATCGCCGCACGGATCCGGGCAGAAAACAGAGGCGTCCGGCCGATCGAGGCCTCCGGCCAAATCAAGGCCTACGGCCAAATCGAGGCCTACGGCCAAATGCAAAATGCAAAATGCAAAATTGAAAATCCAAAAAGGATCAGGCCCGGGCGTCACGTCAGCGTCGGGCGGCGGGTTCTTTTACATTTTGCATTTTGCATTGTGCATTTTGCATTTGCCCGAAGGGCGTTGATTGCCCCAAGGGCGTTGATTGCCCCAAGGGCGTTGATCTGCCCGGCGTTGATTGCCCGAAGCGCGTTGTTGCTATGATCCGCCTGTGGCGACCGAGATCGTGCTCCGCAGCACGCGCGTAGTGACGCCGGGCGGGCTGCGTCCCGCCGCGATCTTCGTGCGCGACGGGCGCATCGAGCGGGTGGCCGATCCCGAGACCGCGCCGCCGGCGGCGATCGACTACGGCGATCTCGTCGTCATGCCGGGCCTGGTCGATACGCACGTCCACGTGAACGAGCCGGGACGGACCGAGTGGGAGGGGTTCGAGACGGCGACGCGCGCCGCCGCTGCAGGCGGCGTCACGACGATCGTCGACATGCCGCTCAACAGCATCCCTCCGACGACGAGCCTCGCCGCGCTCGAAGAGAAGGTCGCGGCGATGGAGGGGAAGATCTTCGTCGACGTCGGCCTGTGGGGAGGAGCGGTGCCCGGCAACGCGCGCGAGCTGCCGGCGATGGTCGCGACGGGCGCGCTCGGCTGCAAAGGCTTCCTGATCGACTCCGGCGTCCCGGAGTTCCCTCACCTCGGCGCGGAAGATCTCGAGGCGGCGGCGCGCGTGCTGGCGATGACCGGCGCGCCGCTGCTTCTGCACGCGGAGCTCGCCGGGCCGATCGAGAGCGCGCGGCGCCGCGCCGCCGCGCTGCCGCGCACGAGCTACCGCCGCTGGCTCGCCTCACGCCCGCCCGAAGCCGAGGATGACGCGATCGAGCTCGCCGCCGAAGTGTGCGGGCGGAGCGGCGCGCGAGTTCACGTCGTTCATCTCTCCTCCGCCACCGCCCTCGGCACGATCACCCGGGCGAGAGAACGGGGGACGGCGCTCACGGCGGAGACCGCCCCGCACTATCTTCACTTCGCGGCCGAGGAGATTCCCGACCGGGCGACCGAGCTCAAATGCGCCCCACCGATCCGTGAAGCGGAGAATCGGGAGCATCTCTGGTCAGGGCTCGCTTCCGGTTCGATCGATCTCGTCGTCACCGATCACTCACCGTCGACACCGGCGCTGAAGTGCTGCGAGAGCGGCGATTTCGAGGCGGCATGGGGCGGGATCGCCTCGCTGCAGCTCGGCCTGGCGGCGACGTGGAGCGGCGCGAGGAGCCGCGGGTTTTCGATCGAGGCGATCGCCCGCTGGATGTGCGAGGCGCCGGCGCGCCTCGCGGGAATCTCGTTGCGCAAGGGGCGCATCGCCCCCGGCCTCGACGCCGATTTCGCCGTCGTCGACCCCGAGGCGAAGTTCCGCGTCGATCCGCTGCGGCTCGAGCATCGCCACAAGATCACGCCGTACGCCGGCGCGGAGCTCCACGGGGTGGTGCGCGCCACCTGGCTGCGCGGGCGCCGGCTGTTCGACGGGCGGGCGGTGGAGGGGCGGGCGGGCGGGGGGTGGGTGCGGGGGTGAGGACGTGTCGCTGGCGGGCCGATCCCGCGCCCGGAGGGCGCCGGAGTGTAGCCGGGGGTGCGCGCGAAGCGCGAAGCCCCCGGGACCCGGTCGCATCATGACGACGCGCCCCGCCAGGGGCGCCGGAAATCTTCGGATCGATGCCGCCTCCCCCGCCGCCCCCGCTCGACACCGCCCCGTCCTGCGTTGTACGGTATCCGCGTCCTTGCCGAGCCACGATTCCTTCACCGATCTGATCGACCTCGCCGCCGAACGGCTGGGCGGCACCGTCCTTCACGCCACGGATGACTTCTTCGCCCCGAAGGAGAACCTGATCCGTTCCTCCCCCCCGGAATGGCGCGAGCACGAATACACCGACCGCGGCAAATGGATGGACGGGTGGGAGAGCCGCCGGAAGCGCACGCCCGGACACGACGCCGCCATCGTCCGCCTCGGGCTCTCCGGCATCGTCCGCGGCGTCGTCGTCGACACCTCGTTCTTCCGCGGCAACTTCCCCGAGAGCTGCTCGATCGAAGCGTGCAGCGTGCCGCCCGAAACGCCGCTGGAACGACTCCTTTCGCCGGACACCGAATGGATCGCGATCCTCCCGCGCTCGCCGCTGAAGGGAGATCATGCGAACGCCTTCGCGATCGAGTTTCCCTACACGGTCAGCCACGTCCGCCTCAACATCGTTCCCGACGGCGGGGTCGCCCGTCTCCGCGTCCACGGCGAGGTCGTTCCCGAATGGCGCCGCGAGGGCGGCCTCGGCCGCGAGCTCGATCTCGCCGCGATCGAGCACGGAGGCGAAGTGCTCGACTGCAGCGACATGTTCTTCGGTCCGAAGCACAACCTCATCCTCCCCGGGCGCGGCCGCGACATGAGCGACGGATGGGAGACGCGCCGTCGCCGCGGACCCGGACACGACTGGGTCGTCCTCCGCCTCGGCGTCGAAGCTGCCGTCCGCCGCATCGAGATCGATACCGCCCACTTCAGGGGAAACTACCCCGACACCGCCTCGGTCGACGGTTGCCGTGCCCCTTCGGACGAAGCCCTCGCCCGCGCCGAATGGAGCGAGATCCTTCCGCGCACGAAGCTCGAGGCGCATACCCGCCACCTCTTCCTCGACGCGATCGCCGCCGCCGGGCCGTTCACGCACGTGCGGCTCAACGTCCACCCTGACGGCGGCGTCAGCAGGCTGCGGGTCTGGGGGACGGCGACGGAGGAAACGAAACGCGCAGAGGTGGCGCGGCGTCTCGACCGCCTCGTCCGGACGCGCGCCGCCGCCGAGCTCGCGATGTGCTGCGGATCGCGCGCCTGGGTCGACGGGATGCTCGCCGCCCGACCGTTCGGCGGCTGTGACGCTCTGGTCGCGGCGTCCGACCGGATCTGGCAGGGGCTCGGGCCCGAGGAGCGTCTCGAAGCCTTCCGCGCGCACCCGCGCATCGGCGAACGGAAGGGAGGGGCGGCGGCGGCCCGCCGATGGTCGGAGCGCGAGCAGGCGGCGGCCGCCGGCGCCGCGGAGGCGCTCGCGAAGGCCAACCGCGCCTACGAGGAGAAGTTCGGGCACATCTACATCGTCTGCGCGACGGGGAAGAGCGGCGACGAGATCCTCGCCGACCTGCAGTCGCGCATGAAGAATGCTCCGGGCGACGAGCTGCGCGTCGCCGCCGAGGAGCAGAGGAAGATCACGAGGCTCCGCCTCGAGAAGCTGGTGGACGGATGAGCGGAGGAATCACCACGCACGTGCTCGACATCTCCCTCGGGCGGCCGGCGGCCGGCGTCGCAGTCACGCTCGAGATGCGGGAAGGGGGCGCCTGGCGGAAGATCGGCGAAGGGAAGACCGACGGCGACGGCCGGCTGCGGACGCTCGTCCCCTCCGGCGAGGCGATCGCCGCCGGCACCTGGCGCCTCACATTCGAGGTCGGAGCGTACTTCCGGGCCGCGGGGCGGGAGGCGTTCTTCCCCGAGGTCGCGATCGCGTTCGAGGTGCGCGACGCGGCGCAGCACTACCACGTCCCGCTTCTGCTCAGCCCCTACGGCTACTCGACCTACCGCGGAAGCTGAGCCGGTGTAGTGCGGGCGTCCCGCGGTGTGGTGCGGGCGTCCCGCCCGCCCCCGGGTGGGCGGGTTGCCTGCCAGCCGAAGCCACCTCGGAACGCCCTTCGGGCAAATGCACAATGCAAAATGCACAATGCAAAATGCAAAGAGGAGCCGACGACTTCGAACGTCGCCGGCCGGTCGGCCGGAGGCCGGGCGACGACTATCCCTTTCTCCTCCGTCCTTCGATGATCTTCACGAACGAGCGGGTGCGGAGCTCGGCGAGAGACAGCCCGGTCGCCAGCGCTTCCTCCTCGGTGATGGCGCCGCAGTTGACCCCGCGCAGGAAGAAGTTGAGCAGCCCCTGTCCGGTCGCGGCGTCGTCGAAGACGTCGCCGACGAGCGTCGCCTGGCCCGCCTTTCCGATGAAGTTGCGCAGCCGCTCGGTGGCGGCATCGAGGCTCTCGAGGAAGAAGGCGTAGACGGTGGCGTAGCGGGTGGGGAGCTGCGCCGGGTTGAGGTCCCATCCCTGATACCAGGCGTGGACAAGGGAGTGGCGGATGTGGTCGGCGTGGAGGCGCCAGGCGCGGTGGACGGTCTCGCGGTTCTCGCGGAGCTGCTGCGGGGTGAGGGTCGACCCCTTCTCCGCGCGGTGCGGGCCGACCGGCATGATGTTGGTCGCGCCGTCGGAGAGCCAGAGCCCCGTGCCGGCGTAGGCGACCTGCATCATGTGGCGCGCGAAGTCACACGCGGGGTGGTCCATCCGCTGGTGGGCCGCCGTGATGTTGCAGCTCGCCGTGTAGTCGTAGGTTCCGAAGTGCGCGGCGACTGCGCGGCCGCGCGCCGCTTCGAGAAAGAGCGGGAGGTTCGATCCGCCGCTCTCGTTCATGATCGACTGCGTCGTCTCGATCATGACCTCGAGCCGGAGCGACCCGGCGGCGAGCCCGAGCTTCGGCTCGAGCCGCTCGTAGAGGTCGGCCAGCAGCGTCACCTGCTCGGGGAGCTGGATCTTCGGAAGCGTGACGACGAAGCCCGGAGGCAGCCGGCCGGCAGCCTCCATCAGCGTCGTCAGGAAGACGTCGAGCGTCCGGATGCTCCGCCGCATCAGCTCGCGGGTGAGCGGCTTGATGCGGATCCCGCTGAACGGAGAGAGCGTCCCGTTCTCCATTCCGGCGGCGAGCTCGCGCGCGGCGGCGGCGGCGGGAGCGTCCTCCTCCTCGTCGGGACGGTTCCCGTAGCCGTCCTCGAAGTCGATGCGGAAGTCCTCGACCGCTTCGCGCTCGAGCTTCTCGACAACCCGCGGATAGACCGTGCGGGCGAGCGGAGCCTCGATGCCGATGGCCTCCCCGAACGTCTCGGGATCCGGTCCGTACTCCTTCAGCGCGCGCAGCGCGAGCGTGCCGAGCTTCACCGTCGTGTCGGATTTGAACAGTTGTGCTCCGCCGTACACCGTATGGATCGGCTGCCGCTCGCCGCGGTCGCCGGGAAA
>DATKCD010000011.1:0-9547 GCA_035544735.1 Thermoanaerobaculia bacterium | reverse complement strand
GGTTGAGCGAGACTGGCGACGGCGGGTTCGCGATCGAGGCGAGCGGGCTCTCGCGCCGCTACGGGCGGCGGTGGGCGCTGGCGAACGTGTCGCTGGAGGTCCCGCGCGGCGCCTCGGTGCTGCTGGCGGGACGGAACGGCTCCGGCAAATCGACCCTGCTCCGCCTGCTCGCAACGGCGATCCGGCCCGACCGCGGCACGGCCCGGATCGAAGGATTCGACCTGGTTTCCGGTCGCGACCAGGTGCGCCGCCGCACCGCACTGCTCGGACACCACGCGAACACCTGGGAGGCGCTGACGGCGCTGCAGAACCTGGCGATCACGGCCGACGTGCTGGGCCGCGGGCGCGGCCGGGACGAGCTCATGCCTCTGCTCGACGAGGTCGGCCTCGCCGACCGCGCCGACGACGCCGTCGGGAGCTTCTCCGCCGGGATGCGCAAGCGGCTGTCGATCGCGCGCATGCTCCTGCAGGTCGAGGGGGAGCCGAGCCCGGCCTCGGTCGTGCTCCTCGACGAGCCGTACAACCAGCTCGATCCTCCCGGGTTCCGGTTCGTCGACCGGATGTTCGAGCGGCTGCGCGCCCGAGGAGCGACCATGGTCATCGCCACGCATCTCATCGAGCGCGGCGCCGGGCTGTGCGATCTCGGCATCGTGCTCGAGGGGGGGCGGGTCCGATGGTCGGGACGGGCGGCGGATCTTCCGTCGCAGGGCGGGCTCGAGCCGGCGGCGCTCGCCGCGGGAGTGGCGTGATGCAGCTCGCGGCGGCGCTGAGGAAGGAGATGCTGCTGCAGTGGCGCACGCGCAGCCGGATCGCCGCGGTGTTCCTGTTCGGCGCGACCGCGCTGCTGCTGTTCAGCTTCTCGATCGGCCCGAGCTCGGAGGCGCTGCGCCTCTACGCTCCGGGCTTTCTCTGGCTCGGCCTGCTGCTCTCCTCGACGCTCGCGCTCTCCGAGAGCTTCCACGACGAGATGGAGCAGCGGGCGCTCGAGGGACTGCTGCTGCTTCCGGCGAGCGATCGCTCGATTTACTACGGGAAGGCGATCGCGAACGCTCTCCAGCTCACGATTCTCGGGGTCGCGCTGATCCCGGTGATGGTCGTGCTCTACGACGCCGGGACCACGCGCATCGCGCCGCTCGTCGGGGTGATCGTCCTCGGCTCGGCCGGCCTCGCCGCACCCGGAACGCTCTACACCGCGATGACCTCTCAGGTGCGTGCGCAGCAGACTCTCCTCCCGCTCCTTCTCTTTCCGCTCGTGGTGCCGGTCCTGCTCGCGTCGGTGAAGGCGAGCTCGCTGTTCATCCTCGGCGACCCGATGGGGCAGGCGCGCTCGTGGATCACGCTGCTGGTCGCGTTCAACGCGATCTACTGGTCGCTCTGCGGTCTGCTCTTCGGCCGCGTGGTCGAGGAGTGAGGACCCCGGGCGGAATCCCTCTCGCCGCGGCCGGTTTCTATAGGATCGACGCCCCGAACCGCCGCCGGCCCGCGCCGGGCGGCGGACCGAGGAAAGATTCCCGATGATTCCGGCGCTCGGCCGCACGCTGATCCTCCTCTCGCTGCTCCTCGCCACGAGCGGCGCCATCGTCGCGTTCGCCGCCGCCCGCCGCCCGGCCGCCCTCGCGTGGGCGCGGCGGCTCGTGTACGGCTACGCCCTCGCCATCGCCGCCGCGAACGCCCTCATGGTGTGGGCTCTGCTCGCCCGCGACTTCTCCGTCGGCTACGTCGCCCAGGTCGGATCGCACGCGACCCCGACCTGGGTCACCATCGTCAGCCTCTGGTCGTCGCTCGAAGGGTCGATCCTGTTCTGGGGCCTCATCCTCGGTCTCTACGTCGCCGGAGCGACCCATGCCACCCGGGGACGCTACCAGACGTACATGCCGTACGCGATCGGGACCTGGCTCGCGACCGCGGCGTTCTTCAGCTTCCTTCTCGCCGGCCCGGCGCAGCCGTTCCTCACCGTCGCGAACCCTCCCCTCGACGGGCCCGGGCCCAATCCGCTCCTTCAGAATCACATTCTGATGGCGATCCACCCGCCGTTCCTCTATCTCGGCTACGTCGGGATGACGATTCCGTTCGGCCTCGCCGCCGCTGCCCTGATGCGGCGCCGCCTCGGTCACGACCTGCTCCGCCCGCTGCGCAACTGGCTCCTGCTTCCATGGGCGTTCCTCTCGGTCGCGATCGTCCTCGGGGGATGGTGGGCCTACGAGGTGCTCGGGTGGGGCGGCTACTGGGCGTGGGATCCCGTCGAGAACGCCTCGTTCCTTCCATGGCTGACCGCGACGGCGGCGCTCCACTCCGCCATCGTCGTCCTCCGGAAGGGCTCGCTGAAGGGATGGACGCTGACGCTCATCCTCGCGACGTTCCTGCTCGTGATCCTCGGGACGTTCATGACGCGCTCGGGCGTGTTCAACTCGGTGCACTCGTTCACGCAGAGCTCGATCGGTCCGACGATCCTCGTGTTTCTGGCGGCGGCGCTCGTCTGGTCGGTCGTCCTTCTCGCGATGAACATCGACCGGATCGAGGGAGAGGAGGGGGCGTTCCACGGGACGAGCCGCGAGGCGATGTTTCTGGTGAACAATCTCCTGTTCGTTCTCTTCACGCTGACGGTGCTGATCGGGACGGTGTTTCCGCTGGTGGTGGAGGCGGTGCAGGACCGGCAGATCAGCGTGGGCGGGCCGTACTTCGACAGGATGGCGGTGCCGATCGGTGCGGCGCTGCTGTTCCTGATGGGGATCGGGCCGGCACTGCCGTGGGGGCGCGCGACGCGGGATCAGGTGAAGCGGGCGCTCCTGCCGCCGCTGGTCACGGCCGTGGTGGTCCTCGGCATCGGGCTCGCGCTCGGCGTGCGCAACGGCTGGACGCTGCTGACGCTCGCATTCGCCGGCTACGCCGGCCACGTGACGATGAAGGAGATGTGGCTTCCGCTGGCGCGCCGCGTGCGGCGCGGCGAGCGGGCAGCCGAAGCATTCGTCGAGGGACAGCTCGGGCGGGGGCGGCGCCGCTTCGGTGCGTACATCGTCCACGCCGCGGTCGTCGTCATCTTCGCGGCGATCGCCGTCAGCAGCACGATGAAGGTCTCGTCCGAACGGCAGCTCCGCCAGGGAGAGTCGATGGCGATCGGCGACTACACCCTGAGCTTTTTCGGCGCCGAGGTTCGGCGAGAGCCGCACCGCGTGGCGACGATCGCGCACATCGGCGTCTATCGCGACGGCCGGCTCGTGAGAAACATGGGGCCGCGGATGCACCAGTACCCGACCCAGCGCGAGCCGATCGGAACGCCTGACGTGCACACCTCGCTGAAGGGCGATCTCTATCTCTCGATCATGAACGTCGATCCGGGCGCGCAGTCGGTCGGGCTTCACGCACTGATCAACCCGATGGTGGCGTGGATCTGGATCGCGACCGGCGTGCTCGCGCTCGGCGCCCTGGTGCTCCTTCTCCCCGAGCGGCGCGGCGCCGCCGGCACGATCCCCGAGTCCGCCGCCGGCACCGACCCATCGCCCCCGCCCCGCACGGTCGGCGCCCCCTCGGAGGAGACGCCGTGAACCGCAAGGTCCTCCTCATCGGCGCCGCACTCGTCGTCCCGACCATCGCCATCCTCTTCCTCAATCTCGGGCGCAATCCGCACAAGGTCGTCTCCCCCCTCGTCGGCCGGCCGATGATCGAGTTCAAGCTGACCGAGGTCGGGAGCGGGCAGCCGATCGACCTCGCCTCCATGCGCGGCAGACCGCTCGTCATCAACTTCTGGGCGACCTGGTGCCTCCCCTGCTACGCCGAGCACGGCGTGCTCGTTCGCGGCGCACGTCGCATGGGCTCGGACGTCCAGTTCCTCGGCGTCGTCTTCGACGACGAGGAGTCGCGGATCCTCCGATTTCTCGATCAGAACGGACGCGAGTACCCGACGCTCGTCGACGAGGCGGGGAAGGTCGCGATCGCCTACGGCGTGTACGGAGTCCCCGAGACGTTCTTCGTCGACGCCGCCGGGACGATCGTCGCGAAACACGAGGGTCCGCTCGACGACTCCTCGCTCGCGGCGTATCTCGCAACCGTGATCGGAGGGCCGCATTGAGACGGCTCGGCCTTCTCGTCGCTCTCGTTTCCCTCGTCGCTCCGGCGCTCGCGGCGCAGGAGGTCCGCCTCCCTTCGCCGCGTGAGATCGTCGGCCCACCCCGGGGACGGCCGCTCTCGGGCGCGGAGCTGCAGGAGAAGACGAGGGAGGTCGCCTCGCTTCTCCGCTGCCCCGTCTGTCAGGGGTTGTCGATCCAGGACTCCCCCGCCCCGATGGCGATCAACATGAAGCGGCAGGTCGAGGAACTGGCGGCGGAAGGATACGACCGCGAGCAGATCCTCGCGTACTTCGAAGCGTCGTACGGTGAGTTCGTCCGGCTCAATCCGGCGATGCGCGGGATGAACT
This sequence comes from Thermoanaerobaculia bacterium, assembly GCA_035544735.1. GTDB lineage: Bacteria > Acidobacteriota > Thermoanaerobaculia > Gp7-AA8 > Gp7-AA8 > DATKCD01. The sequence continues at coordinate 5,136 of DATKCD010000011.1, read as the reverse complement.
GGCTCGTCTGGATCGCCCCCGCGATCCTCGCGCTCGCCGGGGCGTGGGCCGTGCGCTCGGTTCTCCGGCGCGGTCGCGCAGCCGCGGCTGCGGAATCGGCCCAGCCCGATGCGCCGCCGCCGCCCGACCCCGATCTCGAGCCGTACCTCCGAAAAGTGCGCGATCTCGCCGACGCACCCACAGCGCCGACCGAACGCTCCTGACCTGGCCGGGGACTTTCCTGTGGCCGGGACTTTTACATTTTGCATTTTGTATTCTGCATTTTGCATTTGCCGCGAAGCGGCGCTCCTCCCCGAATCATCATGACCGGGACGGCTTCTCACCGAACCGGCGGCCGAGTCGCAGGAGTCCGCCGGCCGCAAGGCCTGCCCCTCTCCCGGTGGGAGAGGGTGCCGAGCGAAGCGAGGCGGGTGAGGGGGGCGGGCGGTGATGGAGTGACCGTACGCATCACGGACCTAGCGGAGCTCACTTGCCCCGCGTCGCGAGCTTCGCGCGGAACGACCGGTACGGAGAATCCCCTCACCCGCCTGCGCCTCCCTTCGGTCGGCTCCGGCACCCTCTCCCAAAGGGAGAGGGGCGTCTCGCAGAGCCCGAGCCGAGTGAGAAACGGACCTTCATGTCACGGAGTCAGAACGAGAAGGCGCTTCGCATGCGCGGACGTGCCGAGCCGAAGGAAAGTCATCACACTCGAGCGCCCGAACCAGCGTGACGTCCTTCATCTCCGGCGGGCGGGCGGTATCGCGAACCCGTCTCACCTCCAGGGAATGGGCCCACCCCCCGAGTGACATCCGGAACCACCCGCCCGGGGGCGGGCGGGACGCCCGCACCACACCGGGATAGAATCGCAGCTTCCGTGAAGGAGATTCGCCGCATGCGCCGACTTCCCCTGCTGTTCCTGCTCGCCACGATCTCGACCGCCGCGGACGGCGATGCTCCCCGAGAGCTGATCGGATTCACGCCGGAGCGCGCCGCGGCCCAGCTCCGGCTCGAGGCGAGATTCGACTCGCTGCTCGAGCGCTCCAACATCGAGAGCTGGATTCGCGAGTACTCGGCGGCGCCGCACCACGCCGGCTCGCCCGGCAGCCGCGCCGTCGCCGAATCGATCGCCGACCGCTTCCGCTCCTGGGGTTTCGACACGGCGATCGAGACCTACCACGTCCTGCTCCCCACCCCGCGCTCGCGCGAGCTCGAGCTGATCGAGCCGGTGCGCTACCGGGCGCGTCTCGACGAACCGGTGCTGGACGAGGATGCGACCTCGTCGATCCGGGAAAACCTGCTGCCGCCTTACAACGCCTACTCGGTCGACGGCGACGTCACGGGCGAGCTCGTCTACGTCAACTACGGCATCCCTGCCGACTACGAGACGCTGGACTCGCTCGGCGTCGACGTCGCGGGAAAGATCGTCGTCGCCCGCTACGGCGGGTCGTGGCGCGGGATCAAGCCGAAGGTCGCCGCCGAGCGCGGCGCGATCGGATGCATCATCTACTCCGATCCGCGCGACGACGGCTACTTCCAGGGCGACGTCTATCCCGAGGGGGCGTACCGGATGGAGTGGGGAACGCAGCGCGGATCGGTGGCGGACATGCCGCTCTATCCCGGCGATCCGCTGACGCCGTTCGTCGGCGCGACCCGCGAGGCGAAGCGCCTGTCGCTGGACGAGGCGGAGACGCTGACGAAGATCCCGGTCCTACCGATCTCGTACGGCGACGCGCTTCCGCTGCTTCGGGCGATCGGCGGACCGGTGGCGCCGCCGGCGTGGCGCGGCGCCCTTCCGATCACCTACCACATCGGGCCCGGACCGGCAAAGGCGCGGCTGGCGCTGGCGTTCGACTGGAACACGGTTCCGGCGCACAACGTCATTGCGAAGCTGCGGGGATCGGAGCGCCCCGACGAGTGGATCCTGCGCGGGAACCATCACGACGCGTGGAACTTCGGCGCCGCCGATCCGATCAGCGGGATGGTCGCCCTGATGGAAGAAGCGCGCGCGGTCGGAGCGCTCGCGAAGAGCGGATGGCGACCGAAACGGACGATCGTCTACGCCGGATGGGACGCCGAGGAGCAGGGGCTGCTCGGCTCGACCGAATGGGCCGAGCATCACGCGGACGAGCTGCGGCGGAAGGCGGCGGTCTACGTCAATACCGACTCGAACGGCCGCGGCTTTCTCTACGCCGGAGCCTCGCACTCGCTCGAGCGGCTCGTCAATCAGGCGGCGCGCGACGTCGTCGATCCCCAGAAGAACATCAGCGTGCTCGAGCGCGCGAGGGCCCGCGTGATCCACGGCGGCGGAGAGGGAGCGACCGAGGCGCGCGAGCGCGCCGACCTCCGCGTCGCGGCCCTAGGCTCCGGCTCCGACTACACCCCCTTCATCCAGCACCTCGGCATCCCCTCGATGCATCTCGGCTTCGGAGGGGAGAACGGCGGCGGCTCCTACCACTCGATCTACGACTCGTTCGACCACTATCGCCGCTTCGGCGATCCGGGGTTCCACTACGGCATCACGCTGGCCCAGGTCGCCGGACGCGTGACGCTGCGGTTCGCCGAGGCGGACGTTCTGCCGTTCCGGTTCTCGAACTTCACCGAGACCGCCGGCGGATACGTCGACGAAGTGCACGAGCTCGCCGACTCGATGCGGAAGGAGACCGAGGAGAGAAATCGCAACATCCGGGAGGGAGTCCTCGAAGCGGTCGCCGATCCGAAGGAGCCGTGGGTGGCGCCCACGCCGAAGGACCCGGTGCCGCACCTCGAGCTCGCGGCGCTCGCGAATGCCGCTGCGGCGGCGAAGCAGAGCGCGGAGCGTTACGACGCCGCGGCGGCGCGGGCGGTGGCCTCGGGGATCGCGGCGAATCGCGCGGCACGGGTGAACGCGATCGTCTCCGGCGCCGAAGCGGCGCTGACGAGCGACGAAGGACTGCCGCGGCGGCCGTGGTTCCGGCATCAGATCTACGCCCCCGGCTTCTACACCGGCTACGGGGTCAAGACTCTTCCGGGCGTGCGCGAGGCGATCGAGGAGCGGAAATGGGCCGAGGCGGAGCGGGAGGCGAAGGACATCGCCGCGGCTCTGCAGCGCTTCGCGTCGACCCTCGACCGGGCGAGCGAGGTGCTGGAAGCCGATTGAGCGCCACTCTCGCGCTACGGCATTCGCTCGCCGGCCGCGACGAAGACGGGACGGATGTCGACCGGGATGTCGGTGAGGCGGGCGATGACGCCGCGGATCTCGGCATTGGTCACGCCGTATCGCTCGAGCAGGCGCCGTGCGCGATCGTAATCGCCCGTGGCCTCGATCATCAGCAGCTCGTGGGCGAGCGAGCGCACCGCTTCGTCCATCAATGCCATCTCGACGCGGAACCGGCCGTTCGCCGCCGGAGCGATCGCCCCTCTCTCGCGGAACCAGTTCCACTGCACGGCATTGCCGCGGCCGTGCGCGCCGTCGAGTCCGAAGCGCATGCTCCGGAACATCATCCCGACGACCGTCGCGTAGAGCTCTTCGCGCGAGAAGCCGGCCAGCCAGCCGCGGTCCATCGCATGGAGCGCGCTCCAGATTCCGGTGACGTCGGCCTTCGCTTCCTCGATCGGCGAGTAGAGCTCCTTGAGGAGCAGACGCGTGTCGACGCGCTCGCCCGATGCGGTCACGATGATCCCCGGTCCGATGCCGTGCGTCAGCTCGTGGAACAGGACGTGGTTGAAATAGGCGTCGTTCGAGACGAGCCCGACCTGCTCGGGGACGAGCACGCGCTCGGAGATCGGCTTGCCGCTCTTCTGAAACTTCGCTTCCATGACGTTCCTGAGCAGAACCTTCTTCGACCCTTTCGCCTCGCGGACGCGCTCGTCGTTCGGCAGGTTGAACGCCGCCGTCTGTACGCCCGAGCGGGCGTCCCCCGCCGTGTAGATCTCCTGCACCACGCGGATCGGCGACTCCGAACCGCGGTTCGGATTCTTGTGCTCGTCGGGGATCGGCAGGTTTCTCTCCAGATCCGGCAGGCGCTGCGCGTAGACGGCGAGCTTTTCGCTCTCGGGACGGTCGACGACCGTGATGAACGACTCGAAAGCCGCCTTGTAATTGAAGAGCGAGTCCTCGTAGACCTCGTACGGACCGATCACGACTTCGATCGGCCCCTCGAGATCCATCCACGCGAGATCGCTCTCGTAGTAATCGTCGGTGAAGAACGCCTCCGCCCGCTTCTCGAGGAAATCGCGGAGCGTCGGCTCGCCCGTCAGCGCCGCCGCCTCCCGCATCCGCGCGGCCGCCTCGGTCAAAAGACCGCGATAGTACGTCGAGTACGGCACCGCGGCGAGGCGGTCGCCGTAACGGCGGATCACCGTGTGGAGCGAGCGGAACGCCTCCTCGTCCTCCGGATGCTCGGCGAGCCAGCGCTCGAGCTCCTCTTTCGTCATGTCGGGCGGGTAGTACGCCGCCCCGGGAGGCTTCGGCCCGGCGGCGAGGAGAAACGGCTCGTCCTCCGCCAGCCGGTCCCACGGCCCCTTCATCGCATGAAAATACGCCCACGCTGCGGCGTGATCGGGGGACACCGGCGCCGTCGATTCGAGCATCCGGTTCCACTCGGCATTCTTCTCGGAGACCTGAAGCCAGAAGATCCGATCGACGACCTTCGCCGCCTCGATCAGCTTCGCGACGACGGCGCGCTCCCCGGCGCTAAGCAGCGAGCGGTCGTAGTCGATCTCCGTCGCCGGAATCTGCGCGAGCCGCTCCCGTACGTCGGGGACGATCGCGGGAAGCTCCGCGCGGGCGGCATCCGGGGATGGAGCGGGCCCGGGCGGATCGATCGGGCGCACGCAGCCGAAGACGAAAAGCAGGAGCGGAAACAGGATGGCCGCCGACTGGACGCCGGCGGAACGGGCGTTGCGAGATCGCAGCTTCGTGTTCACGATTTCCTCCCGGTCCGGAGCGCGCGACGCCCGGCCATGTCGAGCATGGCCTTCGCAGCGGCGGCGGCGCCGAACCCGTTGTCGATGTTCACCACGGTGATGCCGGGCGCACAGGCGTTCATCATCGCGAGCAGGGCCGCGAGGCCCTCGAAGCTCGCCCCGTAACCGACGCTCGTCGGCACCGCGACGATCGGCTGGCGGAACAGACCTCCGACGACCGACGGCAGCGCTCCCTCCATTCCGGCGACGACG
>DATKCD010000010.1:0-37569 GCA_035544735.1 Thermoanaerobaculia bacterium | reverse complement strand
AGTTTGAGCGCGACCTCGGCGAATCCGTCGGGCTGCCGCGCCGCGTTCAGGCCGAACAGGTCGGCCTCGGCCTCCTGCACGCGGATGATCGTATTCGTCACCGGCGTCGCGATGAAGAAGAACGTCGCGAAGAGCGCCGCGAGCAGCGGGAGCCCCGCGAGATCGCCGGGGCCCTCGACGCCCCATTGCGCGCCCCACCGCGCCGACAGCCGCTCGAATCCCCACCGGAGAAACGCGAACCCCACCACGATCACCACGCCGAGCATCACGATCATCTTCCAGATGTGATGCAGCGCGTAGTGTCCGATCTCGTGCCCCATGACGGCTTCGATCTCGGCGAGCGAAGTGCGCTCGAGGAGGTTGTCGTTGAGCGTGATCCGCTCGGTGCCGAGAAGACCGCTGACGTTCGCGCTGATCCGGCTCGTCTGACGCGATGCGTCCATCACCCACACCTGGTCCGACTCGATCCCGTTTGCATGCGCCATCCGCACGATCGGCTCTCGCACCTCGGGGTCCTCCAGCGGCGTGTACTCGTTGAAGAGCGGCGCGATGAACACCGGCCCGATCGCAATGCCGATGATCAGGAACGTGACCAGGACCAGCGCTCCGCGAATCCACCAGCTCGTGGGATGTTTCGAGATGACCGAGTAGATCAGCGCGACGAGGATCCCGCCGAAGATCGCCGAGACGACGAGCCCCTTGGCGAAGTCTCCCATGAAGCCGCCGATCGTCTGGTTCGAGAGGCCGTAGCGATGCTCGCGGAAGTATCCGGTGTAGATCGTCCATGGAAGGAGGACCAGCGAGGTGAGGATGAGGTATCCGAGCCAGTAGGCGAACCGGTGCACGGTCGCGAAGCGCGTCACCCGCGTGGCGCGATCGCGGATCCATCGCGAGATGCGGAAGTGCAGCAGCGCCCACGCGAGGGCGATCCCGAGAAGGAAGGACCAGAGCTGGATCCAGTACCTCCCTTCGAAGTAGGCGTCGGAACGCGCCTTCTCCTCGGGCGAGGGCCGATCGAGATACGCGCGCGTCGCCGCGTCGACGTCGAATGCCTCCCCCTGCTGCGCGGAAAGGGGAATGGCGACCAGGATCAGGGCGAGGACCAGAGCTGCGTGCCTCATCGGCGGACCTCCTCGAGTCGGGATGGAAAAAAGCGGGCTCTGCCATGGTACGACAACGGGGCCGGCGCGACAGCGCTACGGTGCGGGAGTGGTGGCGGGGATCGCGTCCGCGATGTCGGCCAGATCGTCCATCAGGGCGTTGAGCATCCTGTAGTAGCCGCCGTGGTCGTTGATCATGCCGCTGTAGTCGGTCTCGCTTCCCGCCCATAGAAAGGCGACCGCTTCGCCGTCGACGCGGATGAACTGGCATCGGAGGCTCTTCATCCGCTTCATCAGCGCCTTGTTCGAGGTCAGGCGCGCGGCGAGCTCCGCATCGTTCGAGTAGATCGCCCCCGCTCTGCGGCTGATCCTCGCCTGTTCCGGAAGCTCCTCGTCGCGCGCGAGTGGGGAGTAGCCGCTGACGATGTCGAGCCGCGGGGCGTCGGGCTTTCCGTGGTCGAGAAGGATCGTGACCGAGAGCGGCTGTCCGATGATCTCGGAGAGCAGCCGGTCGAGCGGGCTGCCGACGATGGTGCCGCCCGAGTGGCGCTGACCCGTCAGATAGCCGAGGACCCCGCCGACCTCGCGGCCGATCTCTCCCATCGTGAGGCGCGCCGCATAGCGACCCCAGACGTTGCCGGCCTTCGCCGTGTAGATCACCCGATATCCGCGGTGCGTCTTGCCGAGGTATTCACCCTCGGCTCCGGGAATCTCCGACCGGGTCAGGCCGGTCTGCTTCTCGATCTCGCGGAGGACCTTTTCGTACGCGGCCGTGGTGGCGGCGGCGGAGCCGCCGAGCCCGCCGAGCAGGACGAGGGCGGCGGTGACGGATTTCAGGGCGGGATGTCTCATCGCATCCTCCGCGGGCATTATCGCCCGGAACCCGGTTGCCCGGCCACCGGCGGCAAGGGAGATCGGTCCCGATTCTCCGACCGGCGCGGCCGGCCCGCGGCGGTGTTATGCTTCGGCCCTTCGATTCCGACGAGCATTGCGGCAGGAGGTTCACGATGCGAATCCTGGTCACGGTCGTTCTCTCCATTCTGATCGCCGGCAGCTCCGTACGGGCCCAGCACGCGCAGCACGAGCATCACCCGATGGCGGGATCGGGCGAACGTCTGGGCAGCGTCGAGTTTCCGGTCTCGTGTGCGCCGGAGGTGCGGGCGCAGTTCGAGCGGGGCGTGGCGCTTCTGCACTCGTTCTGGTACGACGAGGCGGAGCGGACCTTCCGCGCGGTGGCGGCCGCCGATCGGCGCTGCGGGATGGCGTGGTGGGGCGTCGCGATGGCGCAATACCATCCGCTCTGGACGCCGCCCTCGCCCGAGGATCTCGCGCGCGGGCGCAAGGCGGCGAACGAGGCGAAGGCCGCCGGGGCGAAGACCCCGCGCGAGCGCGCCTACATCGACGCGATCCGCGCGTTCTACTTCCCCGCGTCGGCCGATCACCCGACGCGTGCTCGCGCCTACGAGAAGGCGATAGAGGAGCTCGTCCGGCGTCATCCCGACGACGACGAGGCGAAGATCTTCCATGCGCTCATGCTCATCGAGCACGGGATGTCGATGCCGAACGACAAGACCTACACCTGGCAGAAGAAGGCAGCGGCCTCGCTCAACGCCATGCTCGAGAAGCATCCGGAGCATCCGGGGATCGCGCACTACGTCATCCACAGCTTCGACTATCCCGCGCTCGCGCACCTGGCGGTCGATGCGGCGCACGCTTATTCGAAGATCGCTCCCTCGTCCGCGCACGCGCTCCACATGCCCTCGCACATCTTCGTGCGCCTCGGCATGTGGGCCGACACGATCGATTCGAATCGCGCCTCGGCCGCAGCCGGCATCGCGAACGTGCGGACTCCGGGGGTGACTTCGTGGGACTCGCTGCACGCGTGGGACTACCTCGCGTACGCGCATCTGCAGCGGGGAGAGGATGCGGAGGTGGAGGCGTTGATGCGGGAGATGCGGGAGGTGTCGAAGCTCGACGCGAACAGCTTCGCGGCGTATTACGCGCTGGCGGCGGTGCCGGCGCGGTATGCGCTGGAGCGGCGGGACTGGGCGGGAGCGGCGGCGCTCGAGGTGGAGCCGGCGGGGCTGGCGTGGGAGAAGATTCCGTACGCGGAGGCGCTGACGGCGTTCGCGCGGGCGGTGGGGGCGGCGCGGCGGGGGGAGGTGGGGCGGGCGCGCGAGGATCTCGCGCGGCTCGGAGAGCTGCGCGGCCGGCTCGAGAGCGCGAACAACGCGTACTGGGCCGAACAGGTGCGCATCACCGAGCTGCTCGCGGAAGGATGGATCGCGCGAGCCGAAGGTCGCGACGACGATGCCCTCGCGCGGCTGCGAAGCGCCGCCGATCGCGAGGACGCCACCGAAAAATCGCCCGTCACGCCCGGAGCCGTCGTGCCGGCGCGCGAGATGCTCGGCGACCTGCTGCTCGAGCTCGGACGCCCGTCCGACGCCCTGGCCGAGTACGAGCGCTCCCTCGCCGACAATCCGAATCGCCTCAATGGTCTTACCGGCGCCGCCCGCGCCGCCCAGCTCGCCGGCGCTCGCGCGAAGGCGCTCGACTACTACGCCCGCGTCGGAAAGCTGCTCGGAGGGGCCGGTGCCGGCACAGAGACGCGAGTCGGCGCGCGATCGGGCTCGTAGCGCCGTCGCGGCAGGCGCACGTTCGCGGAGATCAGGAGGAGCGATGAGTCGGAGATCGAAGGGAACCGCGGGGTGGCTCGCCGCGGCGATGTTCGCCTGCGGCGCGCCCCTCCTTTTCGCGCAAGCGGAGGTGAAGGCGCTGGTCGGAGGTCGCCTCATCGACGGGTTCGGTGGAGCGCCGCTCGCGAACAGCGTCATCGTCATCGAGGGAGAGCGGATCCGGGCGGTGGGGCAGGTGGGGGAGCTCGCGATCCCCGAGGGCGCCGAGGTGATCTCGACCGAGGGGATGGACGTGCTGCCGGGGCTGTGGGACATGCACGTCCACCTGATGCTCACCGGTCACGCCGATTACGCGCACTGGTTCTCGACGTACGCCCCTCTCTATCGCAGCGTCATCATGCCGGCCTCGGCGCATCAGCTCCTGATGGCGGGGGTGACGAGCGCGCGCGATCTCGGCGCGGCGCTCGACGACTCCATCGCCGTCCGCGACGCCATCAACCGGGGGGAGATCCCGGGGCCGACGATCTACGTCTCGGGCCCGTTCATCCAGCACGAGCCGTATCCCGGGAACGAGGCGTTCCGCTGGGGCGTGAGCGGAGTCGACGACGCGAGGCGCAAGGTTCGCCGCCTCGTCGACGCCGGCGTCGACGTCATCAAGCTGATCGATCAGGATCAGATGACGATGGAGGAGGTGCGCGCCGTCGTCGACGAAGCGCATCGCCACGGGAAGACGGTCGTCGCGCACGCGCACAGGCCGGACGAGATCCGTCGCGGCCTGCTCGCCGGAGTCGACTGCTTCGAGCACACCGGCCTCGCCACCGCACCCGAATATCCTCCCGACGTGATCGCGATGATCCGGGAGCGGACCGCGAACATGAGCCTCGGGCCTCTGTTCTGGACGCCGACGGTGGAGGGGCTGTTCAACTACGAATCGCTCCGCGACAACCCGGAGCCGCTCGACGGCTCGCGCTGGCATCTCGGTCTGCCGGAGGAGATCGTGAGCGACGTGCGCCGCTCGTTCCGCCACCCGGGCCGGCTGCCGTACTTCCAGATCACGCCGGCGCGGCGTCCGACCCTGCAGCGGAAAATCGCGCAGCTCAGGGAGTCGGGCGTGGTGCTGCTCGTCGGGACCGACAGCGGAATCCCGATGAAGTTCCACAGCGGATCGACCTGGAACGAGCTCGACGTCTGGGTGCGCGCGATGGGGATCGACCCGATGGAGGCGATCCGCGGCGCGACCTGGTGGCCCTCGGTCCTGATGAAGGTCTCGGACCAGGTCGGGACGGTGAGCGAAGGGAAGCTCGCCGACATCATCGCCGTCGAAGGCGACGTGCTGCGCCACATCAGTCTCCTTCGCGAGGTCGACCTCGTGATCAAGCGGGGGAAGCGGGTGAAGTAGCGCCCCGAATTCGGAAAGCCCGCGCCCGGAGGGCGCCGGAATGTAGCCGGGGGCGAGCGCGAAGCGCGCTGCCCCCGGAACGGATCAGAGCAGGTCGATCCAGGTGCCCCGGCGGGTGCGTTTCGCGTTCTCCCAGAGGCGGGCGGCGGCGGCGAGGTCTTCGATGGCGAGGCCGAGCGACTTGAACATCGTGATCTCGTCCTCGCTGCGCCGCCCCCGGCGCGGATCGAGAAGCACCTCGCCGATCTCGGCGACGATGTGGTCGGGTCCGATCGCCCCCTCGGCGATCGCCATCAGGTAATCGCCCGATTCGTTCTCGGTCGACTCGCGCCGGTCGACGAAGAGCCGCGCCGCGGCCATCGTCGGGCCGTCGGCTTCGCGCGCGCCCTTCACGCTCGAGCCGACGAGGTTGACGTGCGCTCCCGGGGCGATCCATTCGGCTCGCAGTACCGGCTCTCTGGAGCTGGTCGCCGTGACGACGAGGTCGGCGCCGCGAACGGCCTGCTCGACCGTCTCCATCGGCTCGATCGGCGCGGGAAAGTCGGGCTGCATCCGCTGCGCGAACTCCCGCCCCTTCTCCGGGGTGCGTCCCGCGACGCGAACGCGCCGGAGCGTCCGGACGGCGGCGATCGCGCCGAGATGCGATCGCGCCTGAACGCCCGTCCCGACGATCGCCAGCTCCGATGCGTCGGCCCTCGCCAGCAGACGCGTCGCCACCGCCGTGACGGCCGCCGTCCGGATCGCGGTCACGGCCGAGGCTTCGACGATCGCGAGCAGCTCACCCGTCTCGCCGCTGTGGAGCAGCACGACGCCGAGATGCGTGTCGAGTCCAACCGCGGGGTTCCCGGGAAAGAGACAGATCTCCTTGAGACCCCAGAAGGGCTTCTCGCCGCCGCGCCAGCCGGGCATCAGCCCGAGGAAACCGCGGGGCGAGCCGGAGGCGCGAACGAGCGACCGGAGGGGCTGATGCACCTCTCCTCGGGCGAGCATTCCGAGCGCTTCCTCCATCAGCTCGATGCATTCGCCGATCGGAAGGAGATCGACCACGTCTCCGTGCGCCAGTACGACGGTCTTCACGCAGGATCGATGGTATCAGGCCCGCGCTCCCGGGACCGTCGGATTCACCACGCGAAGAGCGGGGAAGCGGGAGAACTCGCGATCGGCGCTCCAGAGCTCCGAGGTTCCCCAGCGGCGGCAGAGCGCGGCGACGCGGGCGTCGTGCACGCGGCTGCCGCGGAGTTTCGCCGCGAGGACGACCCTCGCGGAGCACCGGCCAGTAGCCGGTTCGAAGCGGCCGCGGATAGAATGGACTTTCCGACGCACTTCGGCCTGATCCGTCAGCGAGGCGCCACCATGGAGCTGCTCGAGCGCGACACGTTTCTGCACGCACTGACCGCGAGGCTGGCGGTCGCGGCGGCCGGCCGCGGCGGGATCGTCGTGGTCGGCGGAGAGGCGGGGATCGGGAAGACCTCGCTGCTCGAGGCGTTCGTGGCGGCCGGCGACGAGGGTGCGCGGATCCTCTGGAGCGGGTGTGAAGCGCTCTCGACCCCTCGGGCGCTCGGCCCGCTGCACGACATCGCGCGGCTGGTGCGCGGCGAGCTCGCGCGCTCGCTCCGCGAAGAGGAGGAGCGGAGCGCGCTGTTCGCCGCGGCGCTCGACGAGCTCACGCGCGAGGCGCCGACCGTGCTCGTCGTCGAGGACGCCCACTGGGCGGACGATGCCACGCTCGACTTCCTGAAATTCCTCGGGCGCCGCGTCGCGCGCCTGCCGCTTCTCGTCGTGATCAGCTACCGCGACGACGAGGCGGGCCCTTCGCATCCGCTGCGCCTCATGCTCGGCGACATTCCGGCGGCGAGCCTCGAGCGGATCCGCCTCGAGCGGCTCTCACCGGAGGCGGTTGCGCAGCTCAGCAGGGCGGCGGGACGCGACGGGCGCGAGGTCTACGAGGTGACGGGCGGAAATCCGTTCTTCGTCACCGAGATCCTCACGCATGAGGGATCGGGAGTTCCGGAGAGCATCCGCGACGCGGTGCAAACGCGGGCGGCGCGGCTGACGCGTGCGGGTCGCGATGTGCTCGAGCTCGTATCGGTCGTGCCCTCGCGCGCCGAGCGGTGGCTGGTCGGCGAGGAGGCAGAATTGGGTCCGGCGATCGAGGAATGCATCGGCCTCGGTTCTCTGATCGCGGCCGGCGGCGGGGTGATGTTCCGGCACGAGCTGGCGCGGAGGGCGATCGAGAAGGCGCTCGCGCCGAACCGGGCCGCGGCGCTGCACCGGCGCGTGCTCCGCTCGCTCGAGAGCCGCGGCGAGGAGGTCGAACCGGCGCGCCTGGCTCATCATGCGATCTTCTCCGGCGATGAAGAGGCCGCGCTCGGACATCTGATGGCGGCGGGCGCACGCGCTTCCGCTCTCGGCGCCCATCGCGAGGCGGCGGCCCACTACCAGGCCGCCCTCGATCGGAAACATCGGCTCGTCCCCGAGGCGCTCGCCGATCTGCTCGAGCGCCTCTTCTACGAGCTCCAGCTCTTCGGCTGGTCGGAGCAGGCGCGCGACCGGCTGCTCGACGCGCTCCGGATCCGCCGAGCCTGCAGCAATCGCATGGCGGAAGGCCGCGACCTCCGCTGGATGGCCAGAATCACCTGGCTTCTCGGCGGGATGGCGCCGGCACGCGCCTGGCTCGACGAGGCGATCGACGTGCTCGAGAAGCTTCCGGAGAGCTCCGATCTCGCCATGGCATGGAGCAGCCGCTCCCAGCTCGCCATGCTCTCGGAAGAGGACGACGAGGCATTCCTCTGGGGCGCCCGCGCCATCGAGCTGGCCGAGCGCCTCGGCGACACCGAAGTCCTCGTCCACGCCCTGACCAACGTCGCATGCGCGCGGATCTTCACCGACCTCGACGAGGGTCTGAGCCGGTTCGATCTCGCCCTCCGCCTCTGCCTCGAGAACGACTTCCACGAGCACACCTCGCGCGTCTACGCCGGGCTGGTGTCGAGTCTGGCGGTCTGCCGGATGGTCGACCGTGCGATCGCGGCGGCCGACGAGGGGATGGCCTACACCATGGCGCACGATCTCGACTGCTGGACCCACTACGTTCAGGGATGGCGGGCGTTCTCGCTGATCGATGCGGGGCGATTCGCCGAGGCGGAACGGGATACGAGAGCGGTGCTCGAAAGTTCCGAGCCGCGGGCGGTGGTCGATCGCATCCCGGCGCTGACGAGCTGGGGCCGGCTTCTGGTGCGACGCCTCGATCCGCGGGCCGGCGAAGTGCTCGACGAGGCGCTCCGGATCTCGTTCTCGATGGACTCGGTCCAGCGGGTGGCACTGAACGTGTCGAGCCTGGCCGAGGCGGCGTGGCTGCGGGGCGACATGAGCCCGGTGCTCGGGGTGCTGCGCGATGCCTGGCGCGACGCGCTCGACCGGCGGCAGCCGCAGAACATCGGGGAGCTGGGGTTCTGGATGTGGCGGGCGGGAGAGATCGACGAGCTCCCCGAGCCGGCGGCGCTCCCGTTCGTGGTGCAGGTGCGTGGAGAGTGGAAGCGCGCCGCCGAAGAGTGGGACGCGCTCGGATGTCCGTACGAGAAGGCGATCGCGCTGCTCGACGGCGACGGGACGGCGGCGGCCGAAGGCCTCGCGATTCTCGAGCGGATCGGCGCCGGGGGCGTCGCGGCGCTGATGCGTCGGAGACGCGGCCTGAAGCGCCGGCGCGGCCGCGCGAAGGCGCGCCAGTCGAACGAAGGCGGCCTGACCGCGCGGCAGATGGAGGTCCTGGAGCTCGTGACCGAGGGGCTGACCAACGCTCAGATCGGCGAGCGCCTCGGCATCAGCGCCAGGACCGTCGACCATCACGTCTCGGCCGTCCTCGCGAGTCTCGGCGCCGCCTCCCGCACCGAAGCCGCCACCGCCGCCCTCCGTCGCGGCTGGCTTCGCGGTCAACTCTAGGGGCGCTCCCGAGCAAAATCGGGCAGGATTCCCGATTTTTGATCCCGCCCGCGAGTCTAACCTTCCGGCATCGATCCACTTCTGCCGGAGGTCACATGACCAGAGCTCTGAGCTTCTTCTACGGCGCAGTCGCCTACGTCGTCTTCCTCGGAACGTTCCTCTACGCGATCGGCTTCGTCGGCAACCGGTTCGTGCCGAAATCGATCGACTCGGGCGAGCCGGCGGCTCTCGTTCCAGCCCTGCTGGTCAACACCGCGCTCCTTCTGCTGTTCGCGGTCCAGCACAGCGTGATGGCGCGCCCCTGGTTCAAGCGGTGGTGGACGCGCTACGTTCCGGCGCCGATCGAGCGCAGCACCTTCGTTCTGTTCTCGAGCCTCGCCCTGATCCTCCTCTACTGGCAATGGCGACCGCTGCCGGCGGTGGTCTGGAGCCTCGAGGGACCGGCGGCGGTGGCGATGGAGATCCTGTTCTGGGCCGGCTGGGGAATCGTGCTCGTCTCGACCTTCATGATCAGCCACTTCCATCTGTTCGGCCTCACGCAGGTGCACCAGCATCTGTTCGGGAAGAAGATCGCCGACCCCGAGTTCAAGACGCCCGGCTTCTATCGGATGGTTCGCCACCCGATCATGGTCGGGTTCCTGACCGCGTTCTGGGCGACACCGCGGATGACGATCGGACACCTGCTGTTCGCGGTGGCGACGACGGGGTACATCCTGGTGGCGCTGCAGTTCGAGGAGCACGACCTGGTGTCGATGTTCGGGGAGAAGTACCGGCAGTACCGGCGCGAGGTGCGGATGCTGATTCCGATCCCGAAGCGCCGGGAGCCCCGAGCGCCGCTGCCGACGGCGACGCGCGAGCCGCGCTAGAGGGCAAAGCTCGATTCCCCGGGGCGGCGGCTGCCCCGACCGCGTCGAAGCTCCGGACCACGGCCTGCGGTCGAGGACGGGCCGGCGGCAGCTTCGCAGGGTTGCCCGGCCGCGTCATTTCTGGTAGGGATCGTTTCCGTGACCGGAAGCAGGCCGTGGTACCTGAAGCTCCATTGGCAGATTCTGATCGCGATGGTGCTGGGGGCGGCGGCCGGTGCCATCGGCGGAGCGCCGCTTGCGGAGCAGGTGGGCTGGCTCGGGACGCTCTTCATCCGTCTGCTCCGGATGATCATCGTCCCGCTGGTCGTCACCTCGATCGTCAGCGGCGTAGCGTCGATCGGCATCGGCGGCGGCCTCGGCCGCCTGTTCGGCAAGACCTTCGGCTACTACCTTCTCTCCAGTCTGCTCGCTGTGCTGGCGGGTCTGCTGCTGGTCAATCTGATCCGGCCGGGCGTCGGAGCCGATTTCACCGGCGTGGAAGGGGCGGTGCTGCCCGAGGACCTGCGCACGCCGTCGTCGGTCGTGGAGCTGATCCTCGACATCGTGCCGCAGAATTTCTTCGCGGCCGCGGCGAGCGGCGACATGCTGGCGGTGATCTTCTTCAGCATCATGTTCGCGCTGGCGCTGAGCACGCTGCCGGACGAGCCGCGCCTGCGGCTGCACGGCCTGTTCGACTCCGCGTTCCAGGCGATGATGAAGCTGACCGGCTACGTTCTGATGCTCGCACCGCTCGGCGTGTTCGGTCTGATGGTCCGGGCGATCGCGTCGTTCGGGCTGGGCGCGTTTCAATCGATGGCTCTGTACATGGTGACGGTGACCCTCGGATTGACGCTCCACCTGTTCGTCACGCTGCCGCTCCTTCTCCTGCTCCTCGGCCGGATCCGGCCATGGATCCATTTCCGCAACATGGTCGAGCCGCTCGCGCTGGCATTCTCGACGAGCTCCTCGGCGGCGACGCTTCCGGTGACGCTCCGAACGGTGGAGAAGCGGGTGGGGGTCTCCAATCGCATCTCCTCGTTCGTGCTGCCGATGGGGGCGACGGTCAACATGGACGGCACGGCGCTGTACGAGTGCGCCGGGGTGCTGTTCATCGCGCAGGCGCTGGGAATCGAGCTGGCGATCACCCAGCAGGCGGTCGTGGTGCTGACGGCTCTGCTGGCTTCGATCGGAGCCGCGGCGGTGCCGTCGGCCGGGCTGGTGATCATCTTCATCGTCCTCGAGTCGGTCGGACTCCGGGGTCCTGAGGTCGATCTGCTGGTCGGATTCATGCTGGCGGTCGACCGTCCGCTCGACATGTACCGCACGGCGGTCAACGTCTTTTCCGACTCCTGCGGCGCCGCGATCATCGCCCGGTCGGAGGGAGAGCTGGCGGTCGATCTGGAGGTCCGCTAGGACACCAGGAGCCGCGCGTTCCAGGGGTGGTTTCCGGAGCGAGGAGAGTATCCTCTGAATATGAACGACGCCGGGAACGTCAAGGGGGGCGCCCTCCAGTCGCGTCTCCACTTCGTCCGGGAGCAACGCGGCGAAGAGGGAGTGCAGAGCGTGCTCGGCCGGCTGTCGGAAGCGGACCGCGAGGCGTGCTCGCAGATCCTGACGAGCAGTTGGTATCCGTTCGCTCTGAGCCAGCGCCTCGACGAAGCGATCGGCGCGGAGCTCGGCATGGGCGAGAGAGTGTTCGAGCTGATCGGCGAGAAGTCGGCGGCCCACAACCTGACCAACGCTCACAAGGCGTTCGTCATCGGGCGCGATCCGCACGGGCTTCTCCGCCGCGCCGCCCAGATCTATCAGATGTATTACGACTCGGGGCACCGGACGTACGAAGCGCTCGGCGACAAGAAGGCGGTGCTCCGCACCTTCGAGAGCCGGACTTTCTCGAAGCATGACTGCCTGACGGTCGTCGGCTGGCACCGGAAGGCGATCGAGATGTGCGGCGGCAGCGGCGTGACCGTCAGAGAGACGAAATGCCGTGCGGACGGAGCCGAGGTCTGCGAGTACGTCTGCGAGTGGTCGTAGAATTGTCCGTCCCGGCGGCGTTTTCCCTCGGCTGATTCCTTCCCTTCACCGCGGCTCACGACACGAGACGACCGGCGTTACAATTTCCCGCACACTCACGTAGGGCGAACGACTGCTGCACGACGAGCGCGTGCGAAAGGAACCGGTGATGCGATTCCGCGTCCATCTCGTTGCGATCCTTCTGGCGGCGCTCCCGTGCTGTCTCGAAGCGCAATCGCGAAGTCTCCGCTGGCGGTCGCTCGACGTGAGCGCGCGGCTCGATGCCGACGGGAAGCTCCACGTGACCGAGCGCCACGCCATGCTCTTCGACGGAGCATGGAACGGTGGAGAGCGGCAGTTCCGCGTCGACGGAGGTCAGCGACTCGAGCTCATTTCCATCGCCCGGATCGACCCCGCCACCGGGCGGGCGCGCGAGCTCGCGATGGGCTCTCCTTCCTCGCTCGAGCTCGATCAGTACGCCTGGTTCGACGAGCGGACCCTCCGCTGGAGGTCCCGCCGGCCGGGCGACCCGCCGTTCCGCAACTCGCTGCTCGTCTACGAGATCCGCTACGCTCTCACCGGCGTCGTCTATCGCGAAGCAGAGTCCCATCGGCTCGACCACGACTTCGCGTTCCCGGATCGCGACGGGCCTATCGAGGCGTTCACGCTCGAGCTCGAGCTCGACCCCGCATGGTCGCCCGCCGAGCCGATTCCCCCACGCCTGACCGCCGGCCCGCTGCAGCCGGGAGAGAGCTTCGTCGTGTCGGCCGGTCTCGCGCGCGCGAGCTCCGAGCCGCCCGCGTTCGTGAACGAGGGGGCGCCGGGTGCGCCAGCCCTCACGGGCGTCTCCACTCCGCCGGCCACGCTTCCGATCCGGATGGCGGCGATGGGCCTGTTCGCCGGGCTGGCGGCGCTCGCCTGGAAGCGCTTCGAGCGCCGCGAGCGCGCCGCCGGACGCTTCGATCCGCTCCCGCCGATGAGCCGGAGCTGGCTCGCGGAGAACGTCTTCGCGCATCGCCCCGAGGTGGTCGGGGCGGCATGGGACGGCCAGACGGGACGCGCCGAGGTGGCGGCGCTGATCGCCGTGATGAGCGCGGAGGGAAAGATCGAGACCGAGCCGGGCGACGGATCGGAGCTGCGACTGCGGCTGGCGGTGCCGCGTGAGAGCCTCTCGGCGTACGAGCGCGACTTCGTGACGAGATTCTTTCCGCAGGGAGACGTGACGAGTCCCTCGATCCTGCAGGCTGAGTACGGGAAGACGGGGTTCGATCCGGCCGCCGCGATCCGCTCGTACCTCGACCATGCGTCCCATCCGCTCGTCGGACGGACGATAGCCTTGAATTTCAGCGCCCTCGTGTTCGTCGGAATGGCGTTCTTCATGATGACGGGCTTCGGCTCGGTTCTGACGGGCCTTCTCGGCGAGATCCTCGGCGAGACGATCGGAAGGCTGGGAGGGGGAATGATGCTCGCAGCTCTGCTGACGGTCCTCGCGGCGAGCATCTATCGACTCGGGCCGGAGATCCGCAGGCCGCCGTGGATCCTTCCTCTTCCGGCGCTCGCCTGCGCAATCGCCGTCGTGGTGCTGGCGCCGACGTTCGGCACGCTGGCCTTCCTGTTCGTGATTCCGCTGATCATCCTCGCCGTCGGTCTGAGGATCGCGCGGACCTGGCGGACGCCCGAGCAGTTCCGAACCCTGCGCGGACTTCGTGCTGCGCGGCAGTATCTGCGGGAGCTGCTGCGGCGGAACGATCCCGACGTCGAGGAATCGTGGATGCCGTATCTGATCGCGTTCGATCTGGCGTGGGACCTGGACCGGTGGTCGATCGCAGCGCCGGAGCGGGCCGCCGCGTGGCGCTCGTCGCGGCTGGTGAGCGGCGGGGCGGCGTCGGGCTCCGGAGGCGCGGCGGGGCTCGCGCCGGGAGGGGGGGCGTTCGGCGGGGCTGGAGCGAGCGGAGGATGGGCGGCGGCGGTGAGCTCGATGGCGTCGACGATCTCGGCCCCGGGCAGCGGGGGGTCGTCGCGGGGCGGGTGGTCGGGCGGAGGAGGGGGCGGGGGGGGTGGGGGGAGGTCGGGGGGCGGCGGGGGCGGGGGGTGGTAGGGGGCGGGCGCGGTATGCTCGCTCGGGCATGACGGGGGAGGCGCCGCGACATCCGCTCGAGCTTTCGGCCGATACGATGCGGTCGCTGGTCGAGCTCGCCCTCGAGAAGATCATCGAGCACCTCGAGTCGCTCCCTTCGCAGCCGGCAGCCGATACCGAATCGGCCGCCGCCCTCGCGCGCTCGCTCGCCGAGTCCCTTCCGAGCGACGGCTCCAGCTACGAGGAGCTCCTCGATCTGATCTTCGACCGCCTCGTCAGGAAAACCTTCAATACCGCCGGCCCCGGCTATCTCGCGTATATCCCCGGAGGCGGCATCTTCCACGCCGCCCTCGCCGACCTGATCGCAGGGTCGATCAATCGCTACGTCGGCGTCTGGGCCGCCGCCCCCGCCCTGGTTCAGCTCGAGACCAACGTCGTCCGCTGGTTCTGCGAGATCATCGGCTATCCCGCCGGCTCCGGAGGCATCCTCACCAGCGGCGGCTCGCTCGCCAACTTCACCGCCGTCGTCGCCGCCCGCACCGATCGCCTCCCCGAGAATTTCCTCTCGGGAACGATCTACGCGTCCGATCAGATCCATCACTCCGTCCTCAAGGCGGCCTCGCTCGCCGGCTTTCCGCTGCGCAACGTTCGGCAGGTCCCGGCCGACGGGCGGTGGCGCATCCGGCTCGACAAGCTCGCGGCCGCGATCGAGGCCGACCGCGGCGCAGGTCTCCATCCGTTTCTGATCGTCGCCAGCGCCGGCACGACGAACACCGGGGCGGTCGACGACCTCGACGCGCTCGCCGACCTCGCAGGACATCAGTCGATGTGGCTCCACGTCGACGCCGCCTACGGCGGGTTCTTCATGCTCACGGCGCGCGGTCGCGCCGCGATGCGTGGGATCGAGCGGGCCGACTCGATCACCCTCGATCCCCACAAGGGGCTCTTCCTCCCGTACGGGAACGGCTCGCTCCTCGTGCGTCGCACCGCCACCCTCCGCGCCGCCCACAGCGTGCGCGCCGACTACATGCCGCCGATCCAGGAAGGGGAGTCGGAGTTCGTCGACTTCTGCGAGATCTCTCCCGAGCTCTCGCGCGAGTTCCGCGGGCTCCGCGTCTGGCTGCCGATCCGGATGCACGGGATCGGCCCGTTCCGCGACGAGCTCGAGGAGAAGCTCGATCTCGCGCAATGGGCGACCGCGCAGCTCCGGACGATCGAGGGGATCGAGATCGTCGCCGAGCCGCAGCTCTCGATCGTCGCCTTCCGGTTCGTGCGCCCCGGCGAGGATCCCGCCCGAACCGACGAGCGCAATCGCGAGATCCTCGCCGGGGTCAACGCCAGGCAGCGCGTCCACCTCACCGGGACGATGCTCGGCGGAGCGTTCGTGCTGCGGATCTGCGTCCTCTCGTTCCGTACGCATCGCGATCGCGTCGCCATGGCGATCGAGGACCTTCGCGAGGCCGCCGCCGAGACCGGCCCGTAGGTCACCCGGGTGTGGGGTGTGGTGCGGGTGTCCCGCCCGCCCCGGGTGGGTGGTACGAAGCGAGACGTGACCAGGGCGCACGCGGGAAATGGGGCAGCCCCCCCGCCCCGGGGGCGGGCGAGACGCCCGCACCACACGGCCGGGTGGGCGGTACGAAGCGAGACGTGACCAAGGGGCCTGGGCGGAAAATGGGGGCAGCCCCCCACCCGGGGGCGGGCGAGACGCCCGCACCACACGGCCGCGCGCCCCCGCACGACCCGCATCGAGGCTGAACGCGATATTCTTGCGGCGATTTCGGGGGGAATCATGAGCGCGAACGGATTGTGCTCCCACATGCTCGAGGTTCATCCGGCGCCGCCGCGGTCGAGGGGCTGCGAAGAATGTCTCCGGATGGGAAGCCGCTGGATGCATCTGAGGCTCTGTCTCGCGTGCGGGCACGTCGGCTGCTGCGATTCCTCACCGAACCGGCACGCCACCGTCCACTTCCACCAGACGCGGCACCCGGTCATCCAGTCGTTCGAGCCGGGCGAGAAGTGGCTCTGGTGCTACGTCGACGAGATCTTCGCCGAGCCGTGACGGAGTGACGATGACGAACGACTCGGGCTGGCCGAAGATCCCGTACGCCGACTGGAGCGACACCTGCCGGACCCTGCACCTCTGGACGCAGATCGTCGGCAAGGTCCGACTCGTCCGGACGCCGCTGGTCAATCACTGGTGGAACGTCACGCTCTACGTCACCTCGCGCGGGCTCGGAACTTCGCCGATGCCGTACGAGGGAAAAGTGTTCTCGATCGACTTCGACTTCATCGATCACCGGCTGGCGATCAGCGTCTCCGACGGCACGAGCGGCGGCTTCGAGCTCGCGCCGATGACGGTCGCCGACTTCTACCGGCGGACGATGTCGGCTCTCGCGCGACTCGGCATCGACGTCCGGATCCATCCGCGGCCGAACGAGATCGCCGACGGGATCCCGTTCGAGCGCGACCTCGAGCACCGGTCGTACGATCCGCTCGCGGTCGGCCGCTTCTGGCGGGCGCTCGTGCAGATCGATCGCGTGTTCACCACCTTCCGTTCGCGCTTTCTCGGCAAGGTCAGCCCGGTCCACTTCTGGTGGGGGAGCTTCGACCACGCCGTCACCCGCTTCTCCGGGCGTCGGGCGCCGCCGCATCCGGGCGGGATTCCGGCGCTTCCCGACTCGGTCGTGCGCGAGGCGTACTCCCACGAGGTCTCGAGCGCCGGCTTCTGGCCGGGCGGCGCGGGAGCCGACGCCGCCTTCTACTCGTACGCCTATCCGGAGCCGGAAGGCTTTTCCGATGCCCCCGTCGCGCCGGACGGGGCGTTCTACAGCCGCGAGCTCCATGAGTTCCTCCTTCCGTACGAGGCGGTTCGCAGGTCTCCCGATCCCGATGCGGCGCTGACCGAGTTCCTCCAGTCGACCTGGGAGCGCGCGGCCGATCTGGGCCGATGGGACCGGCAGGGGCTCGAGCGGCACTAAACGGCCCCGTTCTCCCGCTGGCACGCCGGGCGCAAGCCGCCTCTGCGGGAGCCGCCTCGAGCGGCTCGCGGAGGACACATGCCCCAGGTCGAAGTCCATCAGTCGAATCAGCCGCCGCAAACCCCGCCGCCGCCGCGCGACGACGACGGTCGGAACGTCTGGCCGGTCGTCATCGTGATCCTGCTGGTCGTTCTCGCGATCGTTTTCTTCATCTTCACGCGGGACGAGGCGCCGGGCGAGACCGATCGCACCGACGTGGAGGTCACTCTCCCCGAGGTGCGGACTCCCGAAGCGCCCGACGTCGAGATCAACGTTCCCGATCAGATCGACGTCAACATCGGTACGAAGCAGCCGGAAGCGCCGTCGGGGACGACGACGCAGGCTCCCCCGCCGCCGGATCCGAATCGCTGACCGGTCGGGGGGCGGCTCAGGCGGCGCGTGTGGCGGTGATGCCGAGGTCCGAGAGGATCTCGCTCGCGGCGGCGGCTCCGCTCGCGCATCCGCCTTCCATGAAGCCCTGCGCTTCGAGCGAGCAGTGCTCGCCCGCGAAGTGGAGATTGCCGACGCGCTCGGCTTCGACTCCGCGGAACGCGGTCCACTGTCCCGGCCGGTACGAGGCGTAGCTCCCGCGGGTGTAGCGGAAGCTCGGCCAGTGAAATCTCACCTCGGTCATCCCGGCGCGCGCCTCGGCGATCCCGGGGAAGACGCGTTCGAGGTCGCCGACCAGGGCGCGGGCCTGCTCGGCGGGAGATCCCTCGCCGAGCTCGATTCCGTGGCGGCCGCCGGTGAAGTTCGTCAGCACGCCGGCCCGCCCCGGTTGCATGCGGCTCGTCTCCCAGGTGAGCTGGAAGGGGAGGTCGGTCAGCACGCTTCCGTTGCTCGCATGCCGAGTGCGCCAGATGCGGTCGGAGAAGCCGACCATGAGCTTGGCGTTCGTTCCGTATCCGAGCTCGTCGATCGCACGGCGCTTCCGCTCCGGCATCTCGAGCCGGAGCTCGACCTCGCGGAGCATCGTGAAGGGGATCGTCACCAGCACCCTCGGCGCGCCGATGGCGAACGAGGTTCCGCCACGCCGGACCGAGCAGGCGAACGAGCCGTCCGGCCGCCGGGTGATCGCCTCGAGAAACGTTCCCGTCTCGATTTCCGTCTCGAGCCGCGAGGCGAGCTCCGAGGTGATCCGGTCGTTGCCGCCGCGGACGTGAAAGCGCTCGTCGCTCTCCCCGAAGATCTCGAACTCGTCTGGACTCCACTGGATCATCGTCAGCAGGTTCAGCGACGACTGCTCGGCCGTCTCGAGGCCGTACTCGGTCGTGTAACCGATGTCGATCAGTTCGCGGATCCATCCCCGGACTCCGTTGTGGTCGAGCCATTCCGCGATGGAGATGCGGTCGAGCGCTTCACCTCCGTTCGGTGAGCTCCACGTCACGTCGCCGTCGCCCGAGAGGGCGGCGAGGTCCGCTTCGATCCGGGCGGCGATCGGACGGAACGCTTCGATGACCTCGGCGTCGGATCGCCGCGCCCCGCCGAAGAACCAGACCTCCGAGGAGAGCGCCGGATCGTCCGCCGCCAGATCGTCGAGCTCGACGCCGAGCTCCGACGCGAGCCCGCGGATCGTGTGGTGATTCGTGTCGATCAGCTCCCCTCCGAGCTCGACGACCTGCCGGTCGGGAAAGCGGTCGCGAAGGCTCCACATCCGCCCGCCGACCCGCGGCTGCGCCTCGATCAGCCGCACCGCGACCCCCTCTCGCTCGAGGCGCCACGCCGCCGTCAGCCCGGCGATTCCCGCGCCGACGATCAGCACCGGGTCGGACCCGCGCGCCAGAGGGAGCTGAGAGGAGGGGACGCACCGCGCCGACGCCAGCCCGGCGGCCGCCGCCCCCGACGCCGCCAGAAAACGCCGGCGCGTCCACCGCCGCTCGTTCTGCATCTCGAGCAGCTCTCTCGAGGGAATCCCCGTTCGAATCGAAGCGTGCGCCGTGAGCAGCGATCGCCGGAGAAGGGCGAACAGCGGAGTCCTGGGCATGAGAGGCACTCCTTCCCGAGTCGATTTGGGGAATTCGCGCGCAAGGATATCCGAACGCCCATGTCGCCGGCGATTTCATCCCATGTGGCCGGGGATTTTCCATGTGGCCGGCGATTTCATCCCATGTGGCCGGGGATTTCATCCCCGGCGGGTGGGTGGTGTGGCGCTGCTCTTGCCTCGGGGGTGCCGCTGCTTCAGGGGTGCTGCGTGACCGCCCGCCCGCCGGGGATGAAATCCCCGGCCACAGGGAATCCCCGGCCAGCTGACCCCCTCGAATGGAAACTCCGGGGAGTAGTATGGCACGTCGTCTCTTGCGGGAGAGGGGGGGGACCGGTGAGGAGCGAGTGGGGCGGTGTCGATCTGCATCCTTCGGATTCGTCTTCGATGGCGAGAGGAGAGAGACGTGATGAAAGTCGCGACGATCGCGGTTCTGCTGGTTCTGATCTCCGCCGCTGCGGGCGCGCAGGTCGCGCTGACCGAGAACACCGTCCGGCTCGCCCGCGACGCCGAGCCGGGAGCGGGATCGGTGGACGACTTCGCCTGGCTGGTCGGGCGGTGGACCGGCAGCGGGCTGGGAGGATCGATCGAGGAGGTCTGGACCGAGGCGGAGGGGGGGAAGCTGCTCGGAATGTTCCGTCTGGTCCGGGAGGGGAAGCCGTCGTTCTACGAGATCCTGACGCTCGGCGAGTTCGACGGGAGGCTCGCCCTGCGGCTCAAGCACGTCAATCCCGACATGACGGGCTGGGAGCAGCGGGAGAAGTTCGTCGAGTTCGAGTGGGTCGGCGCGATCGGGGGCGATCTTCATTTCGGCGGCCTCGCCTTCCGGCGTGAGGGGAAGGATGCGATGACGATCTTCCTCGCGCTGCATCAGGGAGGGAGCGTTCGCGAGCACGTGCTGAAGATGACGAGAGCGCCCCTCGGCCCTCCCGTCCCCGAGCCGCCGGCCTTTCCGTAGCGGGATTCCCCTCTCCGCGCCCGTCAGGATTCAGGATTCGGGAAGGTCCCAGGGGAGAGGGGCGAGCGGTGGAGGAGCGGCGCCCCGGAGGGCGGCGACGATGCGGGGAACGTGGACGTGGCTCGTCTCGATGAACTCGCGGACCCCGCCGAGCTGCGTGCCCGCCGTGGCGGTGCCGGCGACGAACACCCCGGCGAGGTCGGTCTCCATCGTGGTCTCGTCGAAGCGGGGGGCGCGCCGCTCCCCTTCGAGCGTGACGCCGAGCTGCTCGAACAGATCGGGGTCCTGCTCGTAGCCGGTGAGGAGAAGCACGGCATCGGCGTCGACCCGAATTCCGGCCTCGTCCGCGGACCGGTCGGGCGTCCCGAGCACGACCGAGCCGCCGCGGATCTCGCGGACGCAGCTCCGCGGGAGGAACCGGACGCGGCCTTCGCGGATCATGGAGCGGATCTCCGGCAGGAGCCAGAACTTGACGCGCTCGGCATCGAGCTCGCTCCCGCGGTAGGAGAGCGAGACCTCCGCCCCGACGCGGACGCATCGGATCGCCGCCTCGACCGCGGAGTTCTTGCCGCCGACGATCAGGACGCGCCGCCGGAAGTAGAGATGAGGATCGCCGAAGTAGTGGCTCACGTGCGGGAGCTCCTCGCCCGGGACGCCGAGGAGGCGGGGGCGGTGCATGTCGCCGATCGCGAGGACCACGCGTCGGGCGCGCCATCGGCGCGCTCCCGCGGGACCGCGGCTCGCGGCGTCGAAGGTGCCGTCCCGTCCTCGCGCGATCGAGCCGACCCGCTCGAAGGTGTGGATCTCGAGTCCGAACTGGAGCACGACCGCGCGCAGATAGGCGAGGTACTCTTCGCGCGTCGCCTTCGTCTGATCGAGCGTCTGCAGCGGGACGCCCGCGATCTCGATTCGCTCCGGTGACGAGAAGAAATGTGTCTGCGGCGCGTACCAGGAGATCGTCGACCCGATCTGACCGGCGTCGAGGTGGGCGTACTCGAATCCCCCGGCTTTGAGCGCGACCGCCATCTCGATCCCGATCGGCCCGGCGCCGACCAGCAGGACGTCGGTCTCGGTCACGGTCGGCGCTTCGGGGCGTCGGGGCATCGACGCATTCTACGCACGGCGCCCCTCCGGGTGGGCAGGAGGGGGTGCGTACCGGCGGGGCCGTCCGGAACGACCGAGGAGGTTGCATAATCGTGACGAAGTTGCAACAATCACCCGTCCCCAGACACTCACAAACACTCACCAAGGAGGCCTTTCCAGTGAAACGTACATTCACGGTATTTCTGGTGGTTTGCGCGATGGCGATGGTCGCCACCGCGGGTGACGGCACGATCCGCGGGGCGGCGGAGCCCGTTCCCGATCAGTACATCGTCGTTCTGGCGGAGGGGAGCGGGGGGGTGAGGTCTGCGGCGGCGGCCCTGGCTGCGCAGTACGGCGGCTCGGTCGATCACGTCTACGAGTCGGCTCTGCGGGGCTTTTCGATCCGGATCTCGGCGCAGGGGGCGGCGGCGCTGAGCCGCGATCCACAGGTCGCCTGGGTCGAGCAGGATTCGGTCGTACGGGCGAGCGCGACACAGACGAATGCGACGTGGGGTCTGGACCGGATCGATCAGCGGAGCCTTCCGCTGGACGGCAGCTACACCTACAACGCGACCGGAAGCGGGGTGAGGGCGTACATCATCGATACGGGGATCCGCTACAGCCACCAGGAGTTCGGGGGGCGGGCGGTCAGCGGCTTCGATGCGATCGACGGCGGCTCGGCGGACGACTGCAACGGGCATGGGACGCACGTGGCCGGAACGGTCGGCGGGTCGGTCTACGGCGTCGCGAAAAGCGTCGACCTGGTGGGCGTGCGCGTGCTCGACTGCAACGGGAGCGGGACGGTCTCGGGCGTGATCGCCGGCGTCGACTGGGTGACGGCGAACCACGTCAAGCCGGCGGTGGCGAACATGAGCCTCGGCGGCGGCGCCTCGAGCTCGCTCGACACGGCGGTCCAGAACTCGATCGCCGCGGGCGTCGGGTACGCCGTGGCCGCCGGAAACGGCGACTTCATCGGCCGCGCTCAGGACGCCTGCAACTACTCTCCGGCGCGAGTTCCGGAGGCGATGACCATCGGCGCCACCAGCGACAACGACGCCAAGGCTTCGTGGTCCAACTACGGCGACTGCGTCGACTGGTTCGCCCCCGGCGTGAGCATCACCTCGGCCTGGAGCACGAGCGACACGGCGACCAATACGATCAGCGGAACTTCGATGGCCGCGCCGCACACGGCGGGCGTCGCCGCGCTCTTCCTCGAGGCGAATCCGGGGGCCAGCGCGCAGCAGGTCCGCGACGCCCTCTACGAGGCGACGACCAAACACATCGTGACCTCATCGAACACCGCCAACAACCACCTGCTCTACAGCCTCGTCGGTGATGGCGGCGGCGGCGGCGATCCCGGATGCACCGACTTGGACGGCGACGGCTACTGCAACGACGTCGACTGCAACGACAGCGACTCTTCGATCTATCCGGGGGCGACCGAAGTGTGCGACGGCGTCGACAACGATTGCGACGGCACGATCGACGAGGGCTGCCCGGTCGGAGGCGGCATTTCGCTCAGCGCCTCCGGGTACAAGGTACGCGGCCTCCAGAAGGTCGACCTGAGCTGGAGCGGCGCGAGCTCGACCAGCGTCGACGTCTGGCGCAACAACTCGGAGATCACCACCACCGCCAACGATGGATTCCACACGGACAGCATCGATGCGCGGGGTGGCGGATCCTACACGTATCGCGTCTGTGAGGCAGGGACCTTGACCTGCTCGAACGACGCCACGATCAGCTTCTGATCGCGGCGCGCCGATCCATGAGAACGAAGGCCCCGGGGCGACCCCGGGGCCTTCTGCGTCGCTACCGCGGTCGAGCGCACGCCCGGAGCACAGAATCCGAAATGAACGAAGAAAGCCGTGCCGACACGCCTTCATCCTCGTGGCGCATTCTTCATTCAGTCTGCATGCGCGAAGAGTCCTCTCAGCGGCACCGGCCGGCGATGAAGAGCTCGATCCGGCTGTCGCGTCGAGGTAGAGTGTCGTCCTGCATGCAGCGTCTGATCGCCGCGATCGCGGTCGTGAGTCTGGCGGGTGGATGCGCGACGGTCGTTCCCGTCGAGCCGGCGGATCTGGTCCTGACGGGCGGCCGTGTATTCACGGGCGATGCGCGCGCGCCATGGGCCGAGGCGGTGGCGGTCCGCGGCGAAAGCATCGTCGCCGTCGGCGAGGGCCGCGCCGTCCGCAGGCACGTCGGACCGCAGACGCGAGTCGTGAGGCTCAGGGGAAGGGTGGTGGTTCCGGGGATCAACGACGCGCACGTGCACGTGCCGTGGGGAATCGGGCCGGAATCGATCGAGCTCCCGGCCGACGGAGGAACGGCGGCGCTGCTCGAGGCGATCCGCGCGCTGGTCCTGGAGCGGCCGCTCGGAAGCTGGATCCGGGCCGAGCTGCCGCCAGCGCTCCCGTTCGAAGGACTCGATCGCATCGGCCTCGACGCCGTCGCGCCGTCGCATCCGGTCCGGCTCGACACCCTCGGCGGACACGCGGCGGTGCTCAACTCGGCGGCCCTGGCCGAGTGGGGGATCGCGCGGAAGATGCCCGATCCGCCGGGCGGCTGGTACGGCCGCGACCGCGCGGGGCGGCTGGACGGCTGGATCTACGAGCACGCCCTCTGGATCGCCCGGGCGGCCGAGGCCGGGCGGGCGAGCGACGCGGAGATCCGGGCGCAGCTCGAAGGCTTCGCGGCCGCCGCCGCGCGCTTCGGCATCACCTCGATCCAGACCATGCCTCTGCTGTCGCCTTCCCGCACCGAGCATCTCCTGATCGGGATCGATCCTCCGCTCCGCTGGCGAGTCATCGAGCTCCGGATGGGAACGCTGCCCGATGGATCGTCCTCGCACCGGCCGTTGAAGTACATCCTCGACGGAACGCCGATCGAACGGAACGCGGCCCTGCGAGCGCCGTACGCCGATCGTGAAGGGTGGCGCGGGCGCCTCAACTATGCCCCGGGGACGATCGCCGAGATGATGCGGAGAGCGGCGTCGGGTCCCCGGCCGCTGCTCGTGCACGCCGCCGGCGACGCCGCCGTTCGAGTGGTGCTCGATGCGATGAAAGGGACGAGCACCGACGGCTGGCCGCGGAGGCGCGTCCGGATCGAGCACGCCGACGGCCTGACCGGCGAGATGCTGGCCGATGCGGCCGCGCTGGGAGTGGTCGTCGTTCAGAACCCGTCGCATTTCGCGCTGGCCGAGCTGGTACAGGCCCGGCTCGGGCCGGAGCGCGCAGCCGAGTTCATGAAGGCCCGCACGCTGATCGAGCGCGGAATCCCCTTCGCCCTCGGGTCGGACGGGCCGCTCGATCCCTGGCTCAACGTGATGCTCGCCGCGATGCACCCTTCGAACCCGGCCGAGGCGCTCACCGTGGAGCAGGCCGTCCGGGCCTATACCGCCGGATCGGCGTTCGCCGAGATGGAAGAGTCGCGCAAAGGGACGATTGCCCCGGGCATGCTCGCCGATCTCGCCGTACTCTCGCAGAACGTATTCGAAGTGCCGCTTTCCGAGCTGCCGAACACCGAAAGCGAGCTGACGATCGTCGGCGGGCGGATCGTCTGGGAACGGGAGGACGAGCCGTGATGCGGAGCTGGTTTTCCTCTTGCAGACCCAACGGACGGTTCGGAGGAGGAGTCGATGAAGATCCGTCGGATCCCGCTCGCGGCAGCCGTCATGGCGGCCGCCGTCGCCTGTCACACCGAAACGGTGCACGAGACTCCGACCGAGACGGTCGTCACGGATACCCGGCCGCTCGATCCCGTCTCGGGGAGGGGAGGGGTATTGACCCTCGAGGAGTTCGTTTCCCGCGCCGGGGCGGACGGGCTGACGGAGATCCACCTCGCCGAGATCGCCCGGGCGAGGGCTCGGGACGAGAAGGTTCGCGAGCTCGCTCAGACCGTCCTCATCGATCACACCAGGATCAGCGAACGGCTCGCCTCGATCGCCGCATCGAAGAACCTCGCGGTGCCGAACGCTCTCCCGCCCGACGGGAAGGAGATCGTCGCGCGGCTGACGGCAGTGGGGGAGGGCGAGGTGGATCGCGAGTACCTCCGGACACTGATCGACGAGCATCGGAAGGCGATCGAGTTGTATGGGCTCGCCACCACGTCGAGCCTCGATCCCGCCTTCGCGGGCTTCGCCGCCGAGACCCTGCCGATCCTGCAGCGCCATCACGAAGAGGCGGAGCGGCTGGCGGGAGCGGGGGGACCCGACTGAGCCGGTCGGGGATCGCGCCGCCCGCCCATGTCCGGGAGGCGTTACGGCAGACGGAACGAGTTGCTCGCCACCGAATGGCGCTCGCCGCCGAGAGGACTTTCCCATGATCGGTGGCTCGCAATTTGCCAGCCCGGTCCGTCTAAGATCGAAGGATCGATCGAGACTGACGAGTGATGGCTTGCTGCGGGCTCCCGGACGATGCTCATGAGGGCGTGACGATGCACGAGGCGCGGCTGAGAGTTCCGGCAAAGGGGCTGATTCTCGCCACCGTGCCGCTGGTTTTCCATCTGCTATTCCTCGTTGCGCTCTTCCAGATCGATCGACAGCGGACGAAGGATCAGGCGGCGGAGCTGCGTCTCCAGGATCTCACGAACGTGTCGAATCAGCTCCTGACGCTGTTGCTCGACATCGAGACGGGCGTGAGGGGATATCAGTTGACCGGGGACCGGGAGTTCGCCGAGCCGTTCGATCGGGCGATGCGCGAGGTGCCTCCGCGGCTCGAGCGGATGAGGGATCTCGGGGCGGGCGATTTCGCTCAGATCGCAGCGTCGGCAGGGGCGATTCTCGGCTATCACACGACGAACATCGAAATGATGAACGAGGGGAGGCAGGAGGACGCGGTCGCGCGGACGGCGTCGGGGATGGGCAAGAGGATGATGGACGAGTTCCGGGTGCGGATCGACGCCGAGCTCGCGCGGACCGAGAACGAGGAGCGCGCGCGGCGCGCCGCCTCGCGTCGCGCGCGGAACTTTCTGGTGGGATTCATTCTCGCCGGGGCGCTGGTGAGCGTGATCCTCGCTTTCGGGCTCGCTCGGTTCTTCAGCCGGAGCGTGACGCGGCGGCTCGTCACCGTGGTCGAGAATGCCAGTCGCCTCGAGAGCGGGAGGCCGCTGATGCCGCCGCTCCCGCCGGGCGACGAGATCTCGCAGCTCGACTCCGCCTTCCACCGGATGGCGCGTTCCCTGACGGACCGCGAGCGGAGGCTTCGCGAGGCGAACGCAGAGCTCGAAGCGTTCTCCTATTCGGTCTCGCATGATCTGAGAGCGCCGATCCGGGCCATCGACGGCTACGCGAGAATGCTCCACGACGACTACGCCGGCCGGCTCGAGGGAGACGGCATCCGGTTCCTCGGGACGATCCGCTCGGAAGCGGTTCGGATGGGGAAATTGATCGACGACCTGCTCGCGTTCTCCCGCATCTCCCGTCAGTCGATTCAGCGGGAGGTGATCGATCTCGAAGGGATGGTGCGGCAGGCCTTCGAGGAGTCGATGCGGCTCGAGCCGGGGAGGGACGCGACGCTGGTGACCGAGCCGGTCCCGGCGGCGCTGGGCGATCGGGCGATGGTGTTCCAGCTCGTCTGGAACCTGGTCTCGAACGCGCTGAAGTACTCGCGGCCGAGGGAGAAGGCGCGGATCGAGTTCGGCGCCGAGCGGACCGAGGCGGAAACCGTCTACTCGCTTCGGGACAACGGCGTGGGCTTCGACATGCGGTATCACGACAAACTGTTCGGGGTGTTTCAGCGGCTTCACGGGAACGACGAGTTCGAGGGAACCGGAGTCGGGCTCGCCATCGTGCAGCGGGTCGCTCACCGGCACGGCGGGCGGGTCTGGGCCGAGGGAAAGCCCGGCGAGGGAGCGAGGTTCTGCTTCACTCTTCCGGGCAGAAACGAGGGGATGAATGCAGCAGCGTAGCGAAGTGTCGATCCTCCTGGTGGAGGACAACCCGCAGGATCTCGAGATGACGATGAGGGCCCTCCGGAAGAACAACGTGACGAACCGGATCGACGTCGCGAAGGACGGGGAGGAGGCGCTCGAGTATCTGTTCCGAAAGGGGCGATACGAGAAGCTCGATTCGCAGAAGCTCCCCGACGTCGTTTTTCTCGACCTGAAACTGCCGAAGGTCGACGGCATCGAGGTGCTGCGGCAGATCAAGTCGGACCCGCGCACTCGCGTCATTCCGGTCGTCGTGCTCACCTCCTCGGCCGAAGAGACGGATCGGATCGAGAGCTACAACCTCGGAGTGAACAGCTACGTCGTCAAACCGATCCAGTTCGATAGTTTTGTCCGCGCGATCTCCGAGGTCGGCTACTACTGGATGGCGGTGAACCGCCCGCCGGGCTGAGGCCATGAAGCTGCGAATCCTTCATCTCGAGGACTCGGCCGTCGACGCGGGGCTGGTGGCCGACCACCTCCGCCGCGACGGCCTCGACGCCGAGATCACGCTCGTGCAGTCGGAGAAGGAGTTCCGCGAGGGTCTCGCCGAGCATCCCGACGTGATCCTCACGGACTACAACCTTCCGACGTTCGACGGGTTGCGGGCGCTCGAGATCGCGAGGGAGTTGGCGCCGTCGATTCCATTCGTATACGTCTCGGGAACGATCGGCCAGGAGCTTGCGGTCGAGGCGCTGCGCGGCGGAGCGACCGACTACGTGCTCAAGGAGCACATATCGCGCCTTCCATCCTCGGTGCGCCGCGCGATCGAGGAGGTGCGCCAGCGCGAGCACGCCATCGCCCAGGCCGAGGCGCTGCGATCGAGCGAAGAGCGGCTCAAGTTCGCGCTTCTCGCCACCGAGGAAGTCGTCTGGGACTGGACCGTGGGGGACGACTCGATGTGGGTCAACGAGAGCCTCGTGCAACACTGGGGACACGAGATCGCCGGCAGCCGGGTGGACCGGAGCTGGTGGCGGACGCAGGTCCATCCGGACGACCGGCCGATCGTCACCGAGTCGTTCGATCGCGCCCTGCAGAAAGTCTCGGTATGGTCTTCCGAGTACCGATTCCGCAACGGCCGCGGTTCGTATCGCGTCGTGTTCGAACGCGCATTCATCGTTCGCGACTCTGAAGGGACTCCGCAACGCGTGGTCGGCGCGATGATGGACATGCACGACCGCAGGACCCTCGAGCAGGAGCTCGAGCGTTCCCAGCGACTTCACAGCCTCGGTCGCGTCGCGGCCACGATGGCGCACGAGTTCAACAACGTGTTGATGGGGATCTCGTCGTTCAACGAGTCGATCCGCCGGCAGGCCGATCCGGCGACGACCACCTACGCGGCCACCGAGCACATACGGCGCTCGATCCAGCGCGGCAAGCACGTGGCCGAGCAGATCCTCCGATTCAGCCGCCCCCAGCCGCCCGAGCGCCGTCCCGTCGATCTCGGTCCGTGGCTCGAGAAGCTCCTTCCGGAGCTCCAGGGAGTCGCCGGCAACGTGCGCGTTCGCGCGATCACCCGCGTCGGCGATCATCGGGTGCTCTGCGATCCGGCGCAGCTCCAGCAGGTCACCCTGAACCTCGTGCTCAACGCGCGGGATGCGATGAGCGAGGGGGGGGAGGTCGAGATCGAGCTCCAGCCGGCGGCGTCGGCCGATCCGCCCCGGGTCGACCTTCCCGAGCTCGGCCGGTTCACCATGCTCACCGTGCGCGATCACGGAACCGGGATCGTCCCCGAGATCCTCACGCAGATCTTCGAGCCGATGTTCAGTACCAAGCGGAGCGGAACCGGTCTCGGACTCGCGGTGGTGCAGCAGCTCATGGTCGCCAACGGCGGTCACGTATTCGTCGAGAGCACGCCGGGGGTCGGCACGGCGTTTCACCTGCTGTTGCCGCAGGTCGAGCAGGAGGATCTCGAGGCGTGATCCGCCGGTGAGAGGCGAGACGAGTGGACTGTAACGACAGAATCAGTAGCACCTGGCTTGGTCTCGACGACGTGAGCTTCGTTGCGGCTCCTCAGCATAGTCCCGCTATGCCTGCGTCGCCGCGCCTCGCTCACGCCGCCGATACCGGCGCCATCTGCTACTGATTCTGTCGTTACAGTCCACTCGTTCGCCTTCAGGCGCGGCCGCGGTTG
Organism: Thermoanaerobaculia bacterium; assembly: GCA_035544735.1. Lineage (GTDB taxonomy): Bacteria > Acidobacteriota > Thermoanaerobaculia > Gp7-AA8 > Gp7-AA8 > DATKCD01. The sequence goes on along the minus strand of DATKCD010000010.1, from coordinate 8,468 downwards.
AACGCTTCCGCGTAGCGCCTCGACGCTTCGGGATCCTCGGTCACCTCGCGGATCGCTTCCTCGAACCGCTCCTCGGTGATCCCGGCCTCGGCGAGGATGTCCGCGACGCGGTCAGGCTCGTTCGAGATCCGGGCGCCGATCTCGCCGAGCTCCTCCGGCGAGAGATCCAGCTCCGCCATCGTGTCGCCCTGCTGCGCGCATCCCCCGAGGGCCAGCGCGAGAAACAGCGTTGCGAAAAGTGTGGCTCTCATCGATTCCCCTTTCCTTTCCCCTTCGCCTGACCCTTCGCACGCCCGGCGGTCGCCTTGCCCCGACTGCCGGCCGCCTTCCCCGGTCCATCATCGGAATCGAGCGCCGGCGGTCGATTCGCGGGTGGGGCCTCCACCCCACGCCGCGCGACCGGCCGCTCCCCACTCCTGCCGGGCCGGGCGCCGTGCACCACCTCGGCTCCCGTCTGCACGCCGATCTCCTTCTTGATCAGCCCCGGAGGCCCGCCGTGCGGATGGTTGCGGATGGCGGCCACCCGCTCGACGACGACGGGGGGAATCGCCTCGCGCTCGACGATGTGGACGACGGGAGGAGCGGTGACGTCGATCTCGACGACGCCGAGCGTGCGCATCCGGTCGGCGATCGCAATCGCGAGCGCCTCACCGCGAACCCCCTGGTCGATTCGAGTGGTCACGAACGTCGCGAATTCGGGCCCGGCTGTCGCGTCGACGAGCACGACTGGGACGTAACGGATCACTTCGATGAACTGCGGGGGCGGCACCTCGGCCCGGTTGAGCTCGGCCACCAGCGTGAAGAGGTCGTCGGCCGGCACCTCGATCAGATCGGCGACCGCTGTGACCACGAGCGGCATCGCGACGAGCGAGAGGATCTCGTCGGACTCGAGAGCCGACCCGGTCGACGGAATCGCCACCGCGAGCGAAACGGCGATGATCAGAATCTTCATGGGAACGATCCTTTCGAAAGGAGGCGGCCTCAGGCGCGCCTTCCCCTGCTTGTCGATGCAAGGGTCGAACCGTGGCCGGCGGGTCGGGGGCGAGGTCAGCCGGCGACGGCGGCGCAGAGGCGGGCGGCGAGGAAGGCGCCGTAGTTCCCGATGGCGTAACCGATCAGAGCCATGAGGATCGAGGCGGGGACGAGGCTTTCGCGATGGTAGGCGGCGACGACGGGGGCGGAGGCGGCGCCGCCGATGTTCGCGGCCGAGGCGATGGCGGCGCTGTGGATGTCGACGCGGAACAGCCAGGCGCCGGCGAGGCAGAAGAGGCCGTGAATGAAGATCCAGATGAACGCGCCGAGAAGGAAGGCCGGCGCGTCGGCGAGGCCTGCGAGCGAGGCCCGCGCCCCCATGCCGGCGACGAAGACGTAGACGATCGCCATCGCGATCTGGTGCGAGCGCGGGATCTTTTTCGCGGGAGTGAACGAGAGCGCGATGCCGAAGGTGGTGACCAGCAGCACGCGCCACGTGGAAGTCGACAGGATCGGCTCGATGACCGGGAGCATCGGGGCGAGCCAGATCGCCAGCGCCGTCGCTCCCAGCGCCAGGGCGGCGAGATAGAGCAGGTGTCGCATCAGCAGCGGCTGCTCCCGCGTCGCCTCGCTCTCCGCCAGAGCCGCCGCCTCCATCTTCTCGATCCGGTCGCCCTTCACGCGCGCCCACCGGTTGAAACGGTCGGCGAACGCCTTCGACCCGAGCAGGATCGGCAGCCACACCACGTACACGACGTTGTCGGCGAGCACCGCCAGCCCGAACGCCTCCGGTGAGGTGTCGAGGCCCCCGGCCACCGCCGCCATGTTCCCCGTCCCGCCGATCCAGCTCCCCGCCAGCGCTCCGAAGCCTTTCCACGCATCGGCCGGAAGCCAGCCGCGCACGACGAAGTAGCCGATCGGAGCTCCGATGATCACTCCTGCGGTCCCGAGGAGCATCACGAAGACCGCTTTTCCCATCACGCGGACGGCGGCGCCGACGTCGACCGACAGCAGCAGTAGCGTGATGAACACCGGAAGCCCGTACTGGCTCAGAATGTCGTAGGCGGGGGAGGTCGCCGGAAGGATCCCGGTGTTGCTCAGCAGCACCGGAAACGCATAGATGAAGATCAGCGGAGGGAGGAACTGGAACAGCTTCCAGCGCGTCTTCGCCTCGAGCCAGAAGAAGAAGGCGGCGACGGTGGCGAGGATCGCGAGGACGGCGGCCGGCGAGGCGAACATCCAACCATCTTACATTGATGATCGAAAGGCATTGATGATTGAGGATTGATGATTGATGATTGAAAAGCATTGATGATTGATGATTGATGATTGATGATTGTCCCGCCACTCCGAGCGCAACGAGGAATCGGCGGGCGCGGGACACCCCCTGCGTCAGGCCGCAGGCCCATCATGAGCCGTAGCCTCGGCCCGAAGCCAGGGGTAACCTGTCCCCAATCCCCATCCCCGGTCCTGAATCCTCAATCCTCAATGCCTCAATGCCTTTCAATCATCAATCATCAATCATCAATCATCAATGCCTCTCAATCATCGATCATCGATCGTCGATCTGAAATGCGGCCTTCCTCCACCAGGACCTTCCGGAGAATGAACTCGATCTGACCGTTGAGGCTTCGCAGCTCGTCGTCGGCCCACTTCTGCAGGGCTTCGTGAATCCGGGGATCGATCCGGAGGAGAAAGGGTTTTCTATCCGCCATCGCGTCTTATTGATAGAGACTGCCGGTATTCACGACCGGCTGCGTGTGCCGGTCGCTGCAGAGGACCACGAGCAGATTGCTGACCATCGCGGCGCGCCGCTCCGTGTCGAGCTCGACCACCCTTCTCGCCGAGAGCATGTCGAGCGCCGTCTCGACCATCCCCACCGCTCCCTCGACGATCCGCTGCCGCGCCGCCACCACCGCGCTCGCCTGCTGGGCTGGAGCATCGCCGCCGCGATCTCCGCCGAATACGCCAGATGGCTGATGCGCGCCTCGATCACCTCGACTCCCGCCTCCGTCAGCCGCTCCTGGATCTCCCCTTTCAGCTTTTCCGAGATTTCGGCCGTGTGGCCGACCAGACACTTCTCCTCGTCGGAGTAGCTGTCGTAGGCGTAGCCGGAAGCCAGGTTCCGTAGCGCCGCCTCGCTCTGCACGTGGACGAAGTTCTCGTAGTCGTCGACCTGAAACACCGCTTCCGCCGTGTCGACCACCCGCCACACCACGACCGCCCCGATCTCGATCGGATTCCCACGAACGTCGTTGACCTTCAGCTTGCCCGTCTCGAAATTGCGCACCCGCAGCGAGACCCGATGCTTCGTGTAGAACGGATTCGCCCAGCGCAGCCCCGGCTCCCGCGCCGTCCCGACGTAGGCGCCGAAGAGCTGCAGCACCTTCGCCTCGTTCGGCGCGACCATGAAGAACCCGACCAGGCAGACCATCAGCACCGCGGTCAGCAGCGCCGCCCCTCCCCCCATCCACCACCACCCCCGCTGGAACGACGCGATCAGCCACCATCCACTCGCCACGATGGCGAGGGGAAAGAGGAACAGAAGGGGGATTCCGTTGAAAGGACGACGCTCGATTTCGCGAAGCATGGACGGCACCTCCGTGATAGCGATATGATATCAGAGTGATATTGCGGGAGGCAACTGGTTTCGGCGGGAAGCGGCCCCGGCCGGGGAACAAGCGGTGGCGGCCGGTTGCTCTGATGGCCGTGAATCGCTGGTGGCCACGGCTTGCGCTGATCGCCCTGCTGCTGGCGGCGCTCGGAACGGAGGCTCTCGATCGATCGTCGGCCGCGGGCCGGCCCGCCGACCGCGCGATGCCCGGCGCTGCGGTTGCGCCCCCCTTCTCACTCTCCGCGAGCGGCGCGAGGGGGGTCGAGGCGGCGGCGGTTCTCGCAGTGGCCGGGGGCGATCGGATCGCGATCCCCGTCGTCGGAATCGAGAAGGCGTCTCTCCGGAACGACTTCGGCTTGCCGCGCGGCGGCGGGCGGAGCCACCAGGCGATCGACATCCTGGCGCCGCGGGGGACGCCGGTGGTGGCGGCGGTCGACGGCGAGATCCTGAAGCTGTTTCGGAGCCCGGCGGGCGGGATCACGCTCTACCTCGCCGATCCGGCGAAGGAGAAGGTGTTCTATTACGCGCACCTCGACCGCTACGCCGCGGGGATCGCGGAGGGGGAGCAGGTCCGTCGCGGCGAGGTGATCGCCTTCGTCGGCACGAGCGGGAACGCGCCGCGCGATGTGCCGCATCTCCATTTCGCCGTCGAGCGCCTTCCGGCAGGGGGGGAGTGGTGGAAGGGGGTCGCCGAGAATCCCTATCCGCTCCTGATGGAGAAAGGGATTACGGTACGGCTGCGATGACTCCACGACCGCTCCTCACGGAGACGGTCTTCACGAGTCGGCGGTCGTGAGGGGCGCCCGGCCGGCGAGAATGGCGTCGACCGCCGCGTCGAGACGGGTGGCGTGCAGATCGGCGGGCGCCGCGAGGAGGGAAGAGCGGTTCGGGTACGTGCCGGGAACCGCGATCGCGAAGACCCGCGCCGCCCGCGCCATCGCGACGTCTTCGGGGCTGTCGCCGACGTAGGCCGCCTCGCCTGGAGACACCCCGAGCCGCGCGATGCCTCGCTCGAGCCCCTCGGGATGAGGCTTCCTGTTCCGGACGTCTTCCGCACAGACGACGACCTCGAAGGTCCCTTCGAGCCCGAGCGCGGCGATCTCGGGCGTCACGCGCGAGCGGGATCCGCTGGTTACGATGCCGAGACGGAGGCCGCTCCGCTCGAGACGGCGCACCGCCGGAGCGACGCCATCGATGAGCCGGCACTCGCCGGCGGCGTACTGCTCGAGCCAGAGCGCGTCCGCCTCCTCCCAGCGTTCGGAAGGAAGCCCGAGTTGCTCGTACGTATGGCGCCAGTTCGGAGAGTAAGTAGTCTCGAACCGTTCGCGATCGAACGCGATGCCGAACCGTTCGAACGCCCTGACGTAGCAGTGGTAACTCAGCTCGGCCGAGTCGACGATCGTGCCGTCGAAGTCGAACAGAATGGCGCGAAGGGGAGGAATCGGGCCGTTCACCAGACGACCCGGACTCCGAATTGCGCCTGGCGCGGGTCCCCTGCACCGCTCTGGACCGTTCCGTCGAAATTGAAGATCAGATTCGTGACCTCCGGAGTTCTGAGGTTCTTGCTGTTGAAGAGGTTGAACACGTCGAGGATCGGCTGGATGAGGATGCCGCCGCCGAGCTCGAAGTCGCGAGTGATCCTCAGATCGAGAGAGGAGAACTCGTTGTCCTTGCGGCCGAGGTTGCGCCGGGTCACCGTGCCGTCGGGATTGATCCGGTCGGCCGGCGAGGCGGCGTCCCTTCCGTCGAACGTGATCGATTTCGGCTGGGCGGAGCGGTACGAATAGCGGACGTTCACGTCGAGCGCCCACGGCGCGTTCCAGAGGAGCCAGCCGTTGAAGCGGTGCCGCTGATCGCGGTCGGAGTATCCGTACTCCGCGTCGAGATCGGTGACCTTCGCATAGCGGAACGAGAAGGGATCGCGCTCGTTGTCGTCGTCGCTCTTGTCCTTCGAGTAGGTGTAGAACGCCTGGAACTGATAGTTGCTCGAGAGCCGTTTGGTCAGGCCGAGCGTCAGTCCCTGATAGAGGCTGCGCGCGCTCGATTCGACGACCGTGAGTGTGTTGATCCCGTTGAACCCTCCCGGCTCGAGCCCCGACCCCCAGGGAGAGCCGAGAAGGGGATCGTTGCGGTTGATGAACCGCGTCAGGTACTCCCCCTTCGCGTAGTTGTACTTGAGCAGGCCGGCCATCTTCGGAGAGAGCGCCCGCTCGTAGCTGATCGAAGCCGAGGTCGTCCTCGGATTGCGGAAGTTCTCGTCGAACACGAATACGTCGGGCAGGAACGGATCGCCGATCTGGGATGCGGGGATCAGATTCGGATAGGCGGGAACCGGGCCGAGGATGCCGGTCAGAGCGCTGTTGCGGAACAGGGTCTGGCCGACCGATCCGTTGGTCGACCGGCTCGAGGCGAGCACCAGCCCGGGAACGCGCGCGTAGTAGAGGCCCGCATTGGCCCGGATCACGTTGCTGCCGTCGCTGGTCGGGTCCCAGGCTACCGCGAGCCGCGGCTGCCACATGTCGCGATCCGAGGGGATCGTCCCGTCGGAGGGAAACCTCTGTCCCTGGCTCGTCTGTCCGATGAACGGGGCATAGAAGACCTCGGACGGAGGAGTGATCGGGTCGGGCTGGATCTGCGCCTCCCACCGGAGGCCGTAGTCGATCGTCAGGTTGTTCGTCGGCTGCCACGTATCCTGGAAGAAGACGGCCGGCTCTTCCTGCGGGATCGACTGCGTTCCCGCTTCTTCGACGGTGCGCCCGCCCGCACCGGCCTGCTGCAGGTAGAGAAGGACCGGACCGACAACGTCGGTTCCGGGGGGGCAGGCACCGCTCTCGGACGAGCTGCCGTCCGAGCATTCGACGTAGTCGGGATTGCGGGCGTAGTTCAGGAAGCCATCGGTGGAGCTGAAGATGTAGCGGCCGTTCGCGAAGCCGATGAAGGTCTGCTTCGAGTCGACACGGTTCCATTCGAAGCCGGCCTTGAAGGCGTGACGCCCGCGAAGCCAGGTCAGGTTCTCGTTGAACTGCTCGCGGGTGTCGTAGTACTCGACCGGGATGAAGAAGGGCATCCCGAAACGGTATCCGCGCGCGAAGTCGAACGCGGTGTCGGGCAGGGGGCGGTTCTGACCGGTGATGTTGGGGCCGTTGTAGGGGCGGGGGCGGTCCTCGCGGGCCCACTGGAAGCGCATCTCGTTGAGGACGTTGCTGGAGAAGGTCGTGATCAGAGATCCGGTGATGGCGTTCGAGTCGTCCTGCTCGGTGGCGTTGGCGCTTCGTCCCCACGAGTCGACGTCGAAGGTGCCGTTGTCCTGTTCGGACCAGGTGTAGGTGTAGCGGAGAGTGGCGAGGTTGCGGGACGAGGCCTGCCAGTCGATCTTCGCGAGGCCGGCGCGGGCGTCGTTGGTGCGTTCGATGGGAAGGTTCTCGCCGGGGCTGCCGAGCGTGGCGAAGAAATCGACCACGCGCTGCTCGATCCGGCTCGGGTCGTTCTGCTTGGTCGAGGTCGCATCCTGCAGATCGAGTGAGAGGAAGTAGAACACTCGATCCTGCCGGAGCGGACCGCCGAGCGTGAAGCCGACCTGCCGCTGATCGAACTCGTAGCCGGGCGCACTCGAGCCGTCGGCCCGCTTCGGGTTCGAGGAAAAACCGTCCGCCTTGAAGTAGGCGTGCGCCGTCCCCTGCAGATCGTTCGTTCCCGATTTCGTGATGACGTTCACGAACCCCGACGACGAGCGCCCGAACTCCGCGTTCGCCCCGTCCGTCACCACTACGATTTCCTTCACCGCGTCGAGATTGAATGTGAACGCGGGACGCTGTCCGCCCCGCTGCTCCCCGAAGAATGGATTGTTGAAGTCGGCCCCGTCCACCGAGACGTTGTTGTGGATCCCCTTCTGTCCGTTGATCGAGAGCTCGTCGCCGTCCGGACCCTGGACGATCGTCACCCCCGGGGTGAGCTTCGTGTACTCGAGAAAATTGCGGCCGTTGTTGGGGAGCCCCTCGACCGACTCCTGTCCGATCAGGGTGCTGCCAGTCGTCCGCGTGGTCTCCACCACGGGCGCCTCGCCCGTCACCACGATCTGCTCGGCGACCGCCGAGGGGCGAAGCACGATGCTCAGGTTGACGCTGCGGCCCACCGAAAGCTCGAGCCCTTCGCGCACCACGCTGCCGAATCCCGGGAGCACCGCGCTCACGCGATACGGGCCGAGAGGCAGCAGAGGCACGCGGAATCGCCCCTCGCGATCCGTGACGACGACCTGCTCGTAATTCGTCGCCGTGTTGCGGACCGTCATCGTGACGCCCGGCAGCACCGCTCCGGTCTGGTCGCTCACGACCCCCTCGACCACCCCCGTGGTGGCCTGAGACTGGGCGAGAACGAGCGCGGGGGTGATGAGAAGGAGAAACAGCAGGGCCCGGGACCGGGAAGAGAACGAATGCATGGGTGCCTCCTCGCGCGTGGCCGCGAAATTCCGGTTGGACATTCGGTTGTGGTGAATGACCGGAGAATAGTTACGAGCATCGCGGAAGTCAAAGGGTTTCCATCGATGCCGCACGGCCGGCCTCCGGCCGGTGAGCGTCTCGCTCACTGTGTGCGCGATTCCACGCCGGCGGTGTCGCGCACCCCGCGTCACCGTGGCGGCGCGGTCCGACGTTACAGGACACTAGTGGACTGTAACGCTCATTTTACTATAAATGTGCGATAATGCTGCATGCGCACAAAGACTGCTCTGCTGCTCACGGATGCCGAGTTCGAGGATCTTCGCCGCCGCAGTCGCTCGCGATCGGGACGAGCAGAAGATGCGCGACGAGCTCGGCTCATTCTGATGCTGGCCGACAACGAGCCGTATCACGTGATCAAGGCGGCTCTGGACTGCGACGGGGGCTAT
>DATKCD010000009.1:0-86925 GCA_035544735.1 Thermoanaerobaculia bacterium | reverse complement strand
TCCTGGACCCGGTTCTCGCCGATCTCGCCGATTCCGGCGGCGATCGCCTGGTCGACCACGGCGGCGGGAAAGGTCTTGCCGACGGCGACGAGTGTGATCTCTTCTCGGGATCTTCCCGCGCGGGAGCAGGCGGCCTCGATCCGTTCCTCGATCGCCGCCAGGCGGGAGGTCAGATCACTCATCGACCTTCCGCTCCTCGCGGCCGTCCGATCGCGAATCGACGGCGCGATTCGCCAGACGATCCGCTTCGGCGTTCTCCGCTCGAAGGACGTGCCGGATCGCGAAGCGGCGAAAGCGTCGCCGCCCCTTCTGGGCCTCCAGGAACAGCGGTGCGAGGTTGGCATGCCTGACCCTGTATTCACCGAGCATCTGTCGGACGAGGAGCTGGGAATCGGAGACGATTTCGAGCTCGGTGACTCCCTCGGCCGCGGCGAGATCGAGCGCCGCGAGCAGGCCGGAGTATTCGGCGACGTTGTTCGTGGTCGCGCCGAGGAAGCCCCACGCTTCGATCACCCGGCCGTCCTCGGTCCGGAGGAAGGCCCCCCAACCCGCGGGACCGGGGTTGCCGCGGGCGGCACCGTCGATGAACGCGCTCGCCTTCAGGAGGCGACCTTCTCGAGATAGTAGAAGCGGCGGCAGCCGTCGCAGGTGACGACTTCCCCGCGGCGGAGCTGCTGGATGCTCTGAGCGCGAAGGCGGACGCGGCACTCGCCGCAGGCCTCGCCGACGACCCGCGCCATCGCGACGCCCTGGCGCTGCTTCAGGATCTGGTGAAACTGGCGTCTCAGCGCGTCGGGGATCCCGCTCTCGACGTCCGAGGCCCGGATGCGGATCTTCTCCGCCTTCTCGCGGAGATCGCCCAGAGAGCTCTGCCACGCTTCGTATTCGCGATCGTGGCGCTCCCGGGTGCCACTGGCGGTCTGCTGCCGGGACGAGAGGGCTTCCTGCGCCTCCTCCAGCTCGGTCATGACGGAAAGGGCGCCGTCCTCGAGGTCCCTGACACGCTTCCGCGCCGTCTCGATCTCTTTCCAGGCGGCGGAGTACTGCTGCTGATTCTTGACCTGCATCAGCGTTCCCTGGAACTTCTTGAGGGTCTCCTGGGCATCCTGCAGGTCGACCTCGAGCTTCCGGCGCTGCTTTCCGAGCTCCTCGGCCCGGGCTGCGAGCCGTTCGATCTCCGTCTCGGCTTCGCGCAGCTCGCGCTCGACCTCCGCGTACGCCTCGGGCTTCGCGCTCAGGGCCCGTTCCGTCTCCGCGAGCTGGCTCAAAACCGTCTGCAACTCCCATAACCGTTCGACGATCTGCGTCAACGAGATCCTCCCCTGAAAAGCAAAAGGGGTGTCCCGGCACGGAACACCCCTCGTTCGAGTCGTCGATGTGCGGCGGCCGCTCCGGGATCGACTCGCTCCCCGAAGCGGCTTTTCGCCGAGTCCTGTTCCCGTCGAACCTTCATCACTTCCGATCTGGTGGGTCCACCAGGATTCGAACCTGGGACCTGCCGGTTATGAGCCGGTAGCTCTGACCGCTGAGCTATGGACCCGAAACGCGCGCGATTTTAGCGTACCGCCGCGACGGCCGGAAGCGCTCTCCGCCGCCGCATCCCGCGAAAACCGGCCGCGATGCTCCGAAATTCGCGCGCAGAAAAAAGCCGGGCCCCCGCCCGGCTTCCGAACCCCGCTCCCCACGGAGGACGGCATCACTTGATCTCGACATGATCGCCGACCTCCATCGAGTACCGCATCCGGACGATCTGGCCCGTCGCGGTTCGCGATTCGGCGGTCAGAACGCCGATCTCTCCCAGAATCAGGCGGGGATTCCCTTCGATCGGGCTTTCCCGGAACACCGTCAGGAACGACCCGGGCTCGACCAGATCGTCACGGCCGAGGTCGACCTGAACGACGGTTCCCTCCCCGATCGCGAACTCGTAGTCCTTGGCGTTCACGATGGTGCCGTTCGGTTTGCCGTTCGGCGGGACGCAGTGGGCCGGCATCGCGGTGAGCCGCGCGATCGGGATGGGATGCTGCGGCATCGGCTTGATCGCGTCGTCGATCCGGATCGGCTCGCACGACTGCACGACGATCGCCGTCGCGACGCCGTCGTTGATGCAGAGGATCCGCACCCGACCCCGATAATCGAAATGTCGCCCCACCAACGCATTCGTGCGCGGATGGTGAACCAGGTTCATCGGCGAGACCACCATGTAGGTCTCCCCCGCGTAGACCGAACCGGGATCGCCGACGTCGATGTAGACGATGTCCGTGTCGCTCACGCCGTTTTCCTGAACCTCGGCGTTCCTCATCCACTTGACCTCGTAATCCTCGAACGACACGATCCGGTTCGGCAGAGCCTCGTCCGGATGCCCCAGATAGCCCCAGCAGTAAATGTCGGATTCATGCCCGAGCGCACGCGGAGCATCCATCCGTGCGAACGACGCGGTGAAGACGGCCGGATCCTCGGATCCCGGCTCGGGACTCACCTGAACGCCGGACTCGGTCACCACCCGTCCGGTCGTCGCCTCTCCCTCGATCAACAGCGGATCGCCCGGATAGATCCAGTGCGAATCCGTGATGTAGGTGTTGTTCTCCCAGAGCTGGGGCCACAGATAAGGATCGCCGTAGTAACGCTCGGCGAGATCCCACAGCGTGTCTCCCCGCTCGATGATGTGAATCCGGCTGCCGGCGGGATACGTCGCGGGATCGGGCGGGAAATACGCCGTCCAGTGATCCCCGATCAGCCGCAACTCACGCGGCGGAGTCGTCGCACCGAACAGCGTCGCTGCCGAAAGCAGCAGGAGGACCGTAACCAAGAAACGCACACGCACCATTTTCCCCTCCCATCTGGTTGCGGAAGAACCCGAACTTAAGGTAGCCGACTCGGGGCTAAACGTCAAATGGGAAACGAGTAAGGCGTGCGGGGGCGGAAGCGGTGCCACGGAGGGCCGGGAGGGCCGAGCAGCCCGCCTCGGCCCCGGATCACGGCGTGAGCTCGAGCGAGGCGAGAGCCTTCTTTTCGAACTCTTCGAGCTCACGGCTGTTCCGCTCGTAGCTCTTCATCACGTTCTTCACGTAGCTCCGGGTCTCCCGGAACGGCGGGATCCCGCCGTAGCGCATCACATTGCCCTCGCCGGCGTTGTACGCGGCGATGATCTTCGTCCGGTTCCCGTCGAAGCGCTTCTCGAGGTATTTCAGATACTTCACGCCGGCATCGACGTTCTGCTCCGGATCGTAGAGGTTCCGCGCCCCCATCCACGCCCCGGTCCGCGGCATCAGCTGCATCAGGCCACGCGCTCCCTTGTGCGAGCGGGCCCGCGGCTTGAACCGCGATTCATTCTCGATCACCGCCGCGACCAGCGCAGGGTCGACGTCGTACTTCTCCGACTTCTCCCGGATCAGGTTCCCGAACGGCATCGAAAGGAAGAACTCCTCGCGAACCTGCCGGCTCAGCAGCGCGAAGTCGATCTCCGGCTCCCCGATCTCCACCACCGCTTCCGCCTCTCTCCGCGGCCGCAGCAGGAACGGCGGGAGAATCGGATCGGCGAACAGGCCGTCCTTCATGAGCTCCGAGCTTCGGACCACGAAGCGGTCCGGCACCATCCCGGCAATTTTGTAAATCGAGTTCCCGGTCAGTCCTTCCCTCACGTCGGCGACCACTCTCTCGCCCGCGGGAGACTTCCGGACCACCTGGACCCCGTCGAGGTCCTTCTGGACCACAAAATGAACCCGATCGAAAGCTTCGGTCACTCCTCCGACCGAGAGAGCCGCCCCCAGGAGCAGCATCGCCGTCCTCCCGGGTCGGAACGCACGCCTCGCCCTCCAACGCTTCCCCTGCTCTTTCGCGATCGCCAGCCTGATCGAGAGTGACTCGATCAATCGGCGCCTGCTGCGCTGCGTCATCGGGGTGCCGTGACCTCCAAAGCTTTATTTGTATGACCTCAGTCTCGGGTCGCCAGGGGGAACGAGGGGGAGAGGGGGATTATTCGGTGACCGATCGGCAATTGTTTCCGCCCGTTCCGAGCCTGCGGAATTCTCGACGAATTCGGAAAATACCTCCGCCGTGAACCTCTCGAGACGGGCCTCCCCGTCGCGCCATTGCCGCGGAGTGAGGCCCGCCTTCAGGCAGAGGTGCCCGAGCAGCTGTTCCAGCGTCCAGCCGAGCTCCACCGGGACCTGTGGCAGGAGCAGCCCGGTGCGATCGCCATGGCGGATGGTCACCCCGTGCCTGCCGACGGTGATGTCGGCGTGCGAGCCGACCGGCTCGAACGGCCCGAGGACTGAGATCTCGAGCTCGACGGCGGAGAGCTCGGAGGGGGTGAGGGGGTCGAAGCGAGGGTCGCGGAAGGCGGCGGCACGTGCGCTCCCGGCGACGGCGGTCCAGAGGGGCTCGTCGGGATCGAGCGAGCCGACGCAGCCGCGGAGCGCCCCCGCCAGGCGGAGGCTCACGAACGCGGCGGCGTGGCGCTCGAGCCGAGGGGTCGGCGGGATCCCCCCGGCAGAGAATGGAACGCCGGCCAGTTCGGCTTCGATCGAGCGGCGGGCGATCGCGAGCAGAGCGAGCCGTTCCCGGCGATCGAACGGGGGGTCGGGAGGATCATCCTTCATGGGCGGCCCCCTTGTGCGCTCTGCGGATCAGCACCAGGTTCCGGGTGTAGACGAGCAGGCCGAATCCCTGGCCGACGATGAAGACCGGGTCGCGGCGATGGATCGCATAGATGGTCAGGATCAGCCCCCCCAGAAGGGAAAAGTACCAGAACACGACCGGCACCACACTTTCACGCCGTTTCTCGGACCAGACCCACTGGACGAGAAAGCGCGCGGAGAAGGAAGCCTGACCGAGAAAGCCGAAGGCGACCCAGAAGTCCCATTGCGTCGGATCGAGCGTCATTCGGAGCGTACCTCCTCGACCTCGTAGCGGAGATTGCGAGTTGCCATCCATCGAACGGCGAAGCAGTCGGCCAGGCCGCGGAAGGCGCGGTCCATCGCGCCGTACTTCGACTCGCCGAACCTCCGGGCCCGATGGCGTACCGGCATCTCGGCGACCGTGTAGCCTTCGCCCCGGACCAGCGTCGGCAGAAAGCGGTGCATGCCCTGGAAGAGGCGGACCCGCTCGACGCACTCCCGCCTGAGGAGCTTGAGCGAGCAGCCGGTATCGGTGATGTGATCGCCGGTGATCCAGTTCCGGACCGAGTTGCCGATTCGCGACTGGGCGCGTTTGGCCCAGGGGTCTTTCCGATCGACGCGGATGCCGATCACCATGTCGAGGCCCTCCCGCTCGAGCTTCTCGATCATCCCGGGAACGTCGGATGGATCGTTCTGGAGGTCGGCATCGAGGGAGACGACGAGCCTGCCGCGCGAGGCGCGCCAGCCGGCGTCGAGGGCGGCGGTCTGGCCGTGATTCCGGTCGAGGCGCAGAACGCGCAGCATCGGATGCCTGACCGAGAGGCTGCGCAGAAGCTCGAGGCTTCCGTCGCGGCTGCCGTCGTCGACCGCGACGATCTCGTAGCTCCAGGGCCGGGGATCGAGCGCGGCACGGATCTCGTCGAGAAGAATCGGGATGCTCTCCGCCTCGTTGAAGACCGGGAAGACGACGGAGAGATCAGGGGACGTCACGGGGCAATCTTAACTCCGAAGGCGCGCTCGAAATTGGCCGTCGTGATGCGCGCGACCTCGTCGTGGGGGAGGCTCCAGAGTCGTCCGAGGAGTTTCGCGATCTCGACCACGAACGCGGGCTGGTTGGGCCGCCCGCGATGGGGAACCGGAGCGAGGTATGGAGTATCGGTCTCGATGAGAACCGACTCGGGTGGAAGCCTGCGGGCGACCTCGCGCAGGGGCTCGGCGGATCGGAAGGTCACGATGCCGGAGAAGGAGATGAAGAAACCGCGGTCGATGAGGCGGCGGGCCACCTCGAGACTCCCGGTCCAGGAATGGAGCACGCCTCCGACCCCTGCCGCGTCCGGGCTCTCGAGCAGCTCGATCAGGTCGTCGGTCGATTCGCGGTCGTGGATGATGACGGGGAGATCGAGCTCGCGTGCGATGGCGAAGTGTCTCCGCAGAACCTCGAGCTGGACCTCGCGGGGCGAGTGCATGTAGTGATAATCGAGGCCGATCTCACCGATCGCGACGACCTTCTCTCCCCGGGCGAGCTCCCGGATGCGGGACAGCGCCGTCTCGTCGCAGTCCTTCGCCTCGTGAGGATGGAACCCGACCGCGGCCCAGACGTCGGCGTGGCGCACGGCGAGCTCCGCGCTCTCCTCGGAATCGCGCAGATGGGTCCCGGGCACGACGAACCCGCGCACCCCCGCCTCGCGCGCCGCGGCGAGCAGAGGTTCGGCCCCGTCGGCCGACATCGACAGGTGGCAGTGGCTGTCGGTCAGCGGTGCGCTCACGAGACCCTCTCGAGCAGAATCGAAAGGCCCATCCCTCCCGAGATGCAGAGGGTCGCGAGGCCGGTCTCGCGGTCGCGCGCGCGGAGCGCGTGGACGAGGGTCGTCACGATCCTCGCCCCGGTGGCGCCGATCGGATGCCCGAGCGCGATCGCACCTCCGTTCACGTTCAGCCTCTCCCGATCGAAGCCCATCTCGCGCTCGCACGCGATCACCTGCGCCGCGAACGCTTCGTTGAGCTCGATCAGATCGACGTCCCCGATCTCCATCCCGAGATCGTCCAGAAGCCTCCGCGTCGCCGGAACCGGGCCCAGACCCATCACCTCCGGCTCGACGGCCCCCTGCCCGTAGCCGCGGATCCGCGCGACGGCCGCCAGCCCGTACCGGCGCACGGCATCGCCGCTCGCCACCAGCATCGCCGCGGCTCCGTCGGTGATCCCGGAGGAGTTGCCGGCATGCACGGTCCCGTCCTCGCGGAACACGGCGGGGAGCCTGGCCATCCCCTCCAGCGAAGCGTCCGGTCGCGGATGCTCGTCGCGGTCGATCGTGACCGTCCCCTTCCTCCCTTCGACCGTCACCGGGACGACTTCGTCGCGGAATGCGCCCGAGTCCCACGCCTGCTTCGCCTTCCGCTGCGACTCGACCGCGAACCGGTCCTGCTCCTCACGCGGGATCGCATGGCGGTCCGCGAGCGTCTCGGCCGTCGCCCCCATCATCTGGTCTGCGAGCGGGCAGAAGAATCCGTCGCGGACCATGCCGTCGATCAGCTCCGCGTCGCCCATCCGGAGCCCCCAGCGGGCGCGCGGCAGCATGTACGGAGTGTTCGACATCGACTCGACTCCGCCCGCGAGAACGACGGCAGCGTTGCCGAGACGGATCTCGTCGACGGCGTTGATGATCGCGCGCATCCCCGAGCCACAGGCCTGGTTCACCGTGTACGCCGGCACCTCGACCGCGAGCCCGCTCCCGATCGCCACCTGCCGCGCGGGATTCGGTCCCACGCCCGCCTGCCGCGCGTTGCCGAAGATCAGCAGATCGACCCGGCTCCGGTCGATCCCGCTCCGATCGAGCACCGCGGCAGCCGCGCGGGTCCCGAGCTCCGCCGCCGTCAGCGAGGACAGCCCGCCGCCGAACTTCCCGATCGGCGTCCGGAGCGGCGCCACCAGGTAGATCTCGTCTCGAATTTCAGCCATCCGTCCGGATCGCTCCCTTCAATAGATCGGCAACGAGCCTTCGATACGTCTCGACCGCCGCGATCAGCTCCCGCTTCGCGATCTTCTCCCGCGCCGCGTGCGCATCCAGAATCGACCCCGGCCCGAACAGCAGCGGCTTCCCCAGAGCGCGCAGGTGCGGCACGTCCGTATTGAACGAGACGACCGTCGACGGCACTCCCTCAGGCACCACCATCCTCACCGGATCGTTCCCGTGCCACCGCGCGATCGTCCCGCCGAACGGCGCGATCGTCTTCTCGAGCCGCTCCCGCGCCGCCTCCAGAGGCTCCACGATCCGGAACAGGCACTCCGCCTCCGCACGCGCCGGAACGATGTTCGCTTTCTCTCCCCCTCGGATCACGCCGACGTTCGGAGTCCCCTTCCCCATCTCCTCGTCCTCACCCCATGCGGCGCCGTGAATCGCCTCGACCGCCCGCGCGAGCTTCCGAATGGCCGATTCCCCCCGCTCCGGATACGCCGAATGCGCCGCGATCCCTTCGAATGCGATCGTCGCCGTCAGCGCCCCCTTCGAGGCGCGAGCAAATCTCGACTCCGTCGGCTCGCCCACGACGACGAACTCCGACCCACGTCCCGCAAAATGCCGGTTCGCCTCCTTCGCTCCGATCGAGTCCGTCTCCTCTCCCACGACCAGCAGCACCCCGAACTCACGCACCCCCTCGACCATCAGCGCCTCGGCGGCCGCGACCATCGACGCGATGATCCCTTTCGTGTCGCACGCCCCACGCCCGTACAGATGCTCGGCCGTTTCCTCCGCACCGAAGAATGGAGGAACCGTATCGAGATGCGAGCAGAGGATCACCCGCGGCTTTCCCCCCGCCGTGGCGAACAGGTTGCTCCTCCCCGGCGCGATCTCCTGCCGTTCGACCGTCAGCCCGATCCCGGCCAGCTCCGCCGCCAGCCGACGCGCGTGCGCCTCTTCCTCCCCCGTCACGGAGGGGATGTCGACGAGCTCTCGGGCGAGTCGGACCGGATCGAGCATCGGGGGTCGTGCGGCGGGACCGCGGCGGCAGTCTACCCGGAGCGGGGCGGAGGAGCGACCCGGGCCGGCGGAGGGGCATTCCTCGAAATAACCCATTCCGCGGCGGCTGTTGCCGCCATCGTGATCCTCAGGCTCCTGCTCCTTCTGGCCATGACCGGAACGGCCGCTGCGGCGGAGCCGCAGGTTCGGTTTCTCGCCCCCCTGGACGGCGCCCGCGCCTGGGGCGAGGGATGGATCGAGGTCGAGACCTCCCTCCGGCCACTCGGGCGGGTCGAGATCCGGGTCGACGGCCGCCTGGTCGGCGTTTCGAGAGAGGCGCCCCACCGGCTGCCGTTCGACTTCGAGTCGGGCGAGAGGTCGCGGGCGATCAGGGCGGACGTGTTCGCCGCCGACTACGGCTCGCGGGCGCGAGCGACGATCCATACGGCGCCGTTCGAGCTGGGGGAAGCCGTCACGATCGACTGGGTCGAAGTGCCGGTGAGACTCCGGACGAGCACGCCCCTCTCCCCGGCGGCGTTCCGGCTGTTCGAGAACGGAGTCGAGCAGCGCGTTCGTGAGGTTCTCCCTCGGCGCGGGCCGGCGCGATTCGTCTTCGTGATCGACCGATCGCTCAGCATGGACGACGAGCTGATCGCGCGGGCGCTGGCCGGATCGCGGGAAGTGGCGCGATCGTTCCGCGACGGCGACTCGGCCGAGGTGATCTTCTTCAATCATCGCGTCTCGAACGCCGTGCCGCTCGGGGAGGCCGATGCGGTCCCCTCCGCGGGGGGGACTGCGCTTCGCGACGCGCTCGCGTCGATTCGTCCGTCCTCGAGGACGATTGCCCTCGTGATCTCCGATGGAGGAGACCGCAACAGTTTTCTCGGCCGCGAAGAGGCGCTCGAGGCGGTGGCCGTCGGCAACCTGTCGATTCACGCGCTCGCTCTCGGCGGCGGGGCGGGGGCGGAGTTCCTCCGCGAGCTCGCAAGGCGGACGGGGGGTTCGTTCCGTCGAACGACGCGGGCGCGGCTGGAGACGGACCTGGCGGCGGCATACGCCGACCTCGACGGCCGATGGGTGGTCGCCTATCAGAGCGGGAACGAAGGAGCGGGCTGGCGGAGGATCGAGCTCCGCCCGGTGGTGAAGGGAGTCCGGGTCGAGTCGGCGCGGACGGGTTATTACGCCGAATGAGAGCCCTTCTTCCGATCGTGCTGATACTCGCCGTGCCGATGTCGGGCGCGGGGCAGCAGAGGCTCGCGAGCGACTACGAGATTGCGACGGCGGAGCGCGCGCTGGCCGCGGCGTCATCGCCGATGCGCCGGGTCGCGGCGCTCCTGAACGTGGGCGATCTGCGGGCGTCGCGACTCGAGCTCGAGGCCTCGCGCGAGCGCTACGGCGAGGCGGAAACGGTGGCATCGGGTGCCGCGAGGTCCGCCCGGGTCCATTCCGATCTCGAGGCCTTCGCCACGGCGATGGCGTACCGCGGCCTCGCCCGCGCGAAGCTCGGCGATCCGGTCTCCTCGTTCGCCGACTTCGAGGAGGCGCTCCGGTACCAGTCCGACTCGCCGCGCACCTGGAATCTCTACGCGTCCGCCATGACGATTCTCGGCATGCCCGGAAAGGCGGAGGCGGGAGCGCGCAACGCGGTCGCCCTCGCGTCGGTCCGGAACGAGACCCCCGAGGCCCTCCTCGATCTGTCGATCTACCGCTACGCTCTCGCTTCGGCGCTGCTCGCGACCGATCCTGCGAGTGCGGAAGCGGGAGAGCTTCTTCGCTCGATCGTCGAGGCGCTCGACTCGCCGCAGTTCGACTTCCTGCGCGAGCGGATCGCACGGCAGGAGCGCTTCGAAGTCTTCTCGTCGGTGCGGCGGGATGAAGAGGCCTGGCTCTCGCTGCGGAACCGCTCACTGCTCCGCCTCGCCGGGCTCCGGGAAGAGCGCGGCGAGATCGCGTCGGCGCGAGCCACGTACGAGCGCGTCCTCGACTCGCGCAGCGACGACGTTCATGCCCTCGCCGGCCTGGCGCGGCTGGCCGGAGCCGCGGACGACCGGGAGCGGTGGTTCGCCGACTCGTTCGCCGCCAATCCGTTCTCGGCTTCCCTGATCCTGCAGTACGAGGAGCATCTCGCAGGCGACGCGGCCGAGCCCGGCGCCGGCGGAGGAGAAAGCGCGATGCAGAGAGCGCTGTGGCTTCTCTCGCGCGAGCGGCACGCCGAGGCTCTGGAGGCCGTCGCGACGATCGGGGAACGGCGGAGTGCCGCGGTCAGCTACGTGCGCGGGCGTGCCGCGCTCGCGGCGGGCGAGATCGATCGCGCCGAAGCGCTCGCGGCTTCGCTTCCTCCCTCGCTCCGGAACCGGCTCGTCCAGCGGCTCGCGCTCGCGCGCGATGCGCGCGAGGGTGCCGGGCGACTGCTCGAGGATTCCGGAGCCTGGCCGGAAGAGCCTGCGGCCGCCTGGCTTCGCGATCTCGCCGCGGCGCTGCGCGATCCTTCGATCGATCCCGCACTGCTCGCCGCCCTCGATGCGACTCTGTTCACGAGCCTCGCGGTTCTCGACCCTCCGACGGACACCCGCCCCGGCGTGACCGTGCTCGAGAGCGGCTCGATCCACGGAATCCCGTTCCGCTTCAGCGTACCGACCGCGTTCCACGGGGATATCGCCGCAGGCGAATCGAGAATGACTTATCGCATCGAAGGTGCGAGCGGCCAGACCCTCCTGGTCGCGCCCGTGAGGATCGACCCGAGATGAGAACCCTCGCCCTGGTGATGCTGCTTCTCCTTCTCGCCGCTCCGGCGGCGGCGGGCGATCCGCTGCTCGTCCACGTCCCCGCGCGCAGGGCGCTGCTGCGGGCGGATTCCGGGTCGGTGCATCTGATCGACATCGCCTCGCGCGAGCGGATCTGGACCGTGCCCGGCGTGCGACATCCCGGCGCGATCATCGCGTCCGCGGCCGGAGATCTCGCCGCCGTCCTCGATCCCATTGCGAACGAGGTCGCCGTCATCGCGCTCGGGTCGGGGACGGCCGTGATTCACCCGATTCCCGAGACTCCCCTCGCCGGCGAGATCATCGGAGACGCTCTGTACGTGCTGAGCCGGGACGCCGGGAGCGTGACGCGAATCGATTCCGACGGGTCGCGCATTTCTTCGGCGCTTCCCGGGCGTGCGGGCCTTCTGCTCGCGGCCGGCGGTGCGCCGTACGTCTACGACCGGGTGAGCGGATCGATCGTCCGGCTCGATCCGTCGAGTCTCGAGATCGAAGCGAGCGGCTCGCTCCCCCCCTTCGCATCCGACCTGGAGGCCGGCGACGGGACGGGGTACCTGGTCCTTCCCCGCGAGGGGCGCCTCGTCGCATTCTCCCTCGAGAGCCTCGAGGTGACGGAGAGTCGCGCGGCCGGGGCGGTTCCGATCGACCTTCAGCTCGAACGGACCGCCGGTGCGCTCAGCGGCGGGACGCTCGCCATCGCCGACCCCTCTTCAAAGCGGGTGTGGAGAGACGAAGGGGCCCAGTCGTTCGGTCAGGCGCTCGCGCGCGGGTTCCTTCGAGGCCTTCTCGGCCTCGGGCTGTATGCGCCGCAATCGGCCGAGTTTCCGACCGGCGTCGATCGGTTGTTCACGGCGGACCGGACCCTGTGGGGATTCGACTCCGCCTCCGGGACGCTCTACCGGATCGAAGGGGAGCGGGCTCGCGCGAGCGCGCGCGGTGTATCGTGGGGGAGCTTCGCGGTCGCCGATTCGCGGGTGTGGATCGCGAATTCCGAGGGAATCGAGAGCCGGCCCTGGTGACCGCAACCGAGGCTGCCGCCGGTACGCCCGTTGCAGCCGCCGAGAACGATGGAAAAGAAGCCGTGCGTCCGTTGCCAGCGGCCGATCGATCCCGTGGCACGGCTCTGCCCTTTCTGCAACTGGGATCAGGACGCTCCACCAACGAAGGAATCGCCGCTCGTCACCGCGATGGCTCTCGAGGAGCGGGACGAGGAGCGCGCGCGCGAGCGGTACTCGCTGCTCCGCAGGATCGGGTTCTTCGTCGGAATCGCCGCCATCCTGCTGGCGACGTTCGCCGTCGGAGGACTGGTCTACCGGATCGGAAAGCGGCCCGCGCCCTCGACTGAGGAGAGTGTCCCGAGCACCGATCCCGCGCAGAGCGCGCGCCCCTCGCCCAGCGACCTGACCGATCTGCGTCTGGTGCCCGCATCCGATCTCACCTCCACCGTGGGGCGCTCGATCACCTCGGCACCCCCGCGGCCGCAGGCCCAGGGGCCGACGGCCGGCGAGGACCGGGCCGACGCGACCGCCCTCCCCTCCCAGCAGTACGCACGCATGGAGGAGCGGGCCAGAGAAGCCGCGGCCGTGGAGCAAGCCGACTCGCCGACGGTCGACCCCCGAACCATCCGCCCCGAGCCCCCACCCCCCCCTCCCGTCCGCCCGACCGAGCCCGAACCGGCCCCGTCGGCCTCGGCCGAACCGCCGGCCGGCCCGGCCGACCGGCCGGTGACGTCCCCTTCCCGCCTCCCCTCCCCCAGACCCCCGCCCGAATCCGAGCAGAGACGAGAGGTTCGCAGGACCCGCCCCGAGCCGATCTCGCAGCCGCTCCCCGACATCAACGTGACCGGCACGGCACGCTTCCGTCTGCGCATCGGCCCGGATGGGCGCGTCCGGGAGGTGGAAGTCCTGCAGACGATTCCGGGCGCGACGGCCAGCCTCGTCTCCTCGATTCAGCAGTGGAGGTTCAGACCCGCCACCGAGAACGGCCGACCGATTGAGGGGATGCATCTCGTCGATGTATCGTTCCAGGCTCGCGATGACTGACTCGAAGAGAGACTGCGCCGCCTGCGGCCACGCCATCGACGCTTCGGCTCGAACCTGTCCCTACTGCGGGGCCGACCCTGAAACGGGAGAGAAGCTCGATACCCGATCGGTCGTCGAAACGCACTTCCCTCCCCGCGGCGAGCTCACGACCGCGCAGCGCATCGGCCGGGCGATCCGGGAGCAGCAGGCTCTCGCGGTCGGCATCCTGATCCTCGTCGTGTTCCTGCTCGTCGGGGCGGCACACCAGATGGCCGTACGCCGGAGCGCGACGGGCGATCGATCGGCCCCGGCGGTCCCGCTCACCGACCTCGCCGACCTGAATGATGCTTCCCAGACCGAGCGGGCGCCCCTGCCCGAGCTCGACTTCTCCTGGACCGGTCGTCCGGAGACGATGGAAGTGTTCCTCATCGAGCCGGGAGCGGTTCCCCCTCCGGCCGCGGCCGAGGCCGCCAGCGGATCCGCGCCTCGCACGGCGAGCGCCGTCCCACGCCCCGCGCCGCGACCACCGCGGCAGACTCCGGCGCCGGGACCCCGAACGAGTCCGCCCGCCGACCCCGGGCCGCAGACGAATGAGCCGGTCACTCCTTCTTCCGATCCGCAGCAGCAGCAGGACGCGCCGCCGCCTGACGCGGCCGACCCGCCGCCCGCACCCGCCGACCCTCCGCCCCCCCGATTCTGACGGCGGTGCCGCGCGGATGCGCGATCAGTCCCACATCTCCGCCACGATCCGGTGGAACTCGCGCCGGGTGGCCTGCATGTTCAGCGGCTTGACGTAGGGGTGGAGACGATTCGTGAGCAGAACCATGATGAGGTCGCGGGGAGGATCGACCCAGACCGAGGTTCCGGTGAAGCCGGTGTGGCCGTAACAGCGCTCGCTGAGCACGGCCGAGGGATGATCGGGCCGGGGCATGTGGAGGAGCCATCCGGCACCGCGGTTTTCTTCGAGGCCGACGGTGTAATTGCGAAGCCCGATGCGCACGATCTCCTCGGGCAGCAGGTTCCCTCCTCCGATGAGCCACTGGCGTGAGATCTCGAAGACGTCCGATGCCTTCGCGAACAGGCCGGCGTTGCCCGCCATCCCCCCCATGTACCAGGCATTGGCATCGTTCACCTCTCCCCAGATCATGTAGTTCCGGAAGAGCTTGAAGTCGAGGTTTCTGGCGGCGACCATCTGGCGCTCGTTCGCATTGCCCCACTCGGTGGCCGCGATTCGGTACTTCAGATCGGCCGCCGGGTTGAACAGCGCGGCGGTCAGCCCGAGGGGCTCGAAGATCCGCTCGCGCGCGAGCTGCTCGATCGGCGTGCCGTAGATGCGCTCGAGAGCGAGGGTCAGGGTGATGAATCCGAGGCACGAATAGAGCTCGCGCGTTCCAGGGCGATAGCGGAGAGGGCGCTTCACCAGGGCTTCGAGGTATTTCCGATCGCCCACGCCGTGGGTGTAGAGCGGATACCACGCCTGGAAGCCTCCGCGATGAGTGAGCAGGTCGAGGAAGGTGACCTCGTCCTTGTCGGTTCCCGACAGCTCGGTCAGATGCTCGGCCACGCGCCCGGAGAGGTCGATGGTCCCTTCCGCGGCGCTCTGGAGCACGAGCGCGGTGGTGATCAGCGGCTTGGTGAGCGACGCGACGTCGTAGATGGTATCGGTCCGCGCGGGAATCTTCGCCGGCTTGAGGACGGCGTGGCCGACGGCTCCCTCGACCACGGGTCCGGCGCTCGTACCGACCAGCCAGCTCGCACCCGGGAAGCTGCCCGTCTCGACCTCCGAGAGCAGCAGCCGGGTCACGGCCTCCTGCAGTTCGGACGCGCGCGGATCGGACATCGGGCCGAAACGGACATCGACCGGATGACGCCCCTGCGTGAGGCTAACCGACACGCCGGCTCACCATCGGGTCGGCGACGCACGCCGGGTCCCGTGCATCGCGGCACGGGCGACATCGAAAGAAGGTTCTGGAGATGGCTCCATCGCGGGAATCGTCCGCTACCAGCACGGACGCGCTCGATTCATTGTAGCGCCGGGACTGCCCGATCGTGCATGAGTCCGGAGCGGGACCGAGCCCGGCTCGCACTTCGTATGGCAGGAATCGTTCCCAACCGCGCGGTCGCGCGCTACACTGAGTGCGGCCGCCCCGATTTTGCACGCGGCCGGTCCGGTGGAGGGGTGAATCTGCTAAGATCCGCCGTCCCTTCGGCCCGGGCGCTTCGCGGTTCGGCGGCGGAACGATCGCAGAGCGGTGGGCCATACCACGACTTCGGAACCTCCATACAACTTCATGTTTCGTCTCGACAAGCTGGAAATCGCCGGATTCAAATCCTTCTGCGACCCTGCTCAGCTCGTGTTTCCGGCGGCCCTGACGGCGGTGGTCGGGCCGAACGGCTGCGGGAAATCGAACATCTGTGACGCGCTCATCTGGGTGCTCGGAGAGAATCGGGCGAGCCACATCCGCGGCGGCACGATGGAAGACGTGATCTTCCAGGGATCGGAGCGGCGGCGCGCCCTCGGAATGGGGGAGGTCACCCTCACTCTCGGGACCGACAACGGCCATCCCGCGGCGGAAGACGGGCGGATCGTCATCAACCGGCGCGTGTTCCGCACGGGCGAGTCGGAGTTCCGGCTCAACGGGCGCCGCGTCCGCCTTCGCGACATCGCCGACATCCTGATGGACACGGGGCTCGGAATCCGGAACTACTCGGTCATGGAGCAGGGGAAGATCGACCTGATCCTGTCGAACAAGCCGCAGGACCGGCGGAAGCTGATCGAAGAAGCGGCGGGGATCACGAAGTACAAGACGAAGCGGCGGGCGGCGGAGCTGAAGCTCGAGGAGACGCAGGCGAATCTTCTCCGCATCGACGACACGCTCGCCGAAGTGACCCGGAACCTGAACTCACTGAAGCGGCAGGCCTCGAAGGCGCGGCGGCACCGGGAGCTGGTGGATCAGCTCTCGACGGCGAAGCGGACGCTCTACGCGGGAAAGATCGTTCTCGCGCGGAGCGAGCAGGGTGCGGCGGAGGCGGCGGTGAGGGAGGCACAGAATCTCGAGAGCGAGAGCACGGCGCTGCTGGGACGCGAGGAAGCCGATCTCGCGGAGACGCGACGGACCCTGACGGACCGCTCGGGCGCGGCTTCCTCGCTGCGGGAAGAGATTGCGAGGACCGGCTCGGAGGTCGACCGGCTCCGCAGCTTTCTCGAGCAGTCGGAGACCACGCTCGCCGATCTGATCGAGCGCGCCGAGTCCGCCGGAGTGCAGACGCGATCGCTCCACGAAGAGGCGGTCGAGCAGCAGCAGCTCTTCGACGAGAAGAGCCGGGCCCTCCGGACGGCAGTCGACCGGCGGAACGAGCTCCGCGAAGTGTCCGACGCGCTCGAGCAGGAGCGCCGGCAGAAGGGCGACCGCGTTCGCACGGACGAAACGAGGCTCGCCTCCCTGCGCGAGGGGTTGATGCGCACGATCGCGCGGATCTCGGAAGCGCGCAATCAGGTACACCAGATCGAGATCGCCGTCGAGAAGTGCGAGTTCTATCTCGGAAAGCTGAGCGAGTCGGCGCGAAAGGCCTCGGAGGGACGCGATGCGGCGCGTGCGCGGCTCGATCAGGCGCGCAGGCATCTGCAAGACGCCGAACAGGGACTGCTCGATGCGCAACGCCAGGCGCGCGAGGCCGCCTCGCTCCGCGACGATCTGACCGGTCGGCGCGACGCCATGCGAGGCTCGCTCGCCACCGCCCGCGACGCGATCTCCCAGACCACTTATCGCATCGACTCCCTGCGCAGCCTCCTGACCTCGCTCGAGTCGCAGGACGAACAGGTGCGCGCGACGATCCTGGAGCTGATCCCGCGGGCGGCATCCGCGGCCGAGGCAGTCCGGGCCGCCGAGGGGGCGGAAGCCGCCCTCGACGCCCTGCTGCGCGACATCACCAGCTCCGTCGTCGTCGAGAACGCCTCGGTCGCCACGGTGGCGATCGCGCGACTCAACGATCGTGGAGCCGGCCGCGGATCGTTCCTTCGTCTCGACTGGCGCGTCGAAGGAGTCGCGGCGGACGTCGGCTCTCCCGCCGCCGGCGCCGTGATCGGTGAAGGGGCCGTCGCCGACGCCGTGCGCGCCGCCGTCCCGCACGCCGTGATCGTCGAGTCGCTCGGCGAAGCGCTCGATCGCTCCGCCCGCGAGCCGTCGACCACGTTCGTGACCCGTGGCGGCGAGATCGTCCGCGGCCCGCTGGTCATCGGCGGCCGCCAGGAGAGCGCTCGCGGGGTGTTCTCGATCAAGCGCGAGCTGGCCGACCTCGAGAAGACCCTCGCAGCCGAGGAGCTTCGCGCGAGCGGGATCGCCGTCGAGCTCGAGCAGGTCGAGGCGAGTCTCCGAGCCGCCGACGACGCGCGGATCCTCGCCGAGGAGCGCGTCCGCCAGGCCGAGCAGCTCGCTCGCGAGCGAGCCGCCGCCAGGGACCGGGGGGCGGCCGAGCTCGACCGGTTCGAAAAGGACCTCGAGGTCGCCTCCGAGGAACAGGCCCTCTATCTCGACGAAAAGTCACAGCTCCTGACGCGGCGGGACCAGGCGATCGAAGACCTCCGCTCCCTCGAGGAGAACGAGCGCTCGACTCAGGAGTCGATCCGCACCACCGAGGAGAGTCTCCGCGGGGCGCGCGAGGAGTTCGAACGGATCACCGAATCGGCATCCGGCGCCCGGGTCGACCTCGAAGCCGCGGTCGGGGTCGTGAACGCGGTCGCGAGAGAGCACGACAATCTCTCGCGAATCGTCGCGTCCCTCGAAGCGAGGAGCGGGCAGTTCACGCGGGAGATCGAGACTCTGAGCTCCCGTCGGAGCGAGACCGAGCGTGCCGTCGACCAGGCGCGCCAGCAGCTTGGGATCGCCATGAGCTCTCTCGGCGAGCTCGGCGAGAGGCGCGTCGTGCTCGAGGCGGAAGTCGCCGATCTCGGGACGCGCCTCGGCGAGGTCGAGGCGAGGGCGAGCGCCGCGCGCGAGCGCTGGAACGCGCGGCGGGAGGGCCTGTTCGAGGCGGAGCGGCGGCTCGACCGCGCGCGAGGCTCGTTCGACCTGCTGCGCGAGCAGATCTCGCTCGACCTTCACGCCGGCATCGACGCGCTGAACGAAGTCGCACCGCCGGAGGACGAACAGGCGCGCGAGTCGCTCGAGAGCGAAGTCGCGCGCCTGACCGACCAGCTCGAGAAGATGGGGCCGGTCAACGTCCTCGCCATCGAGGAGCATCAGGAGCTCGAAGAGCGCGAGCGCTTCCTCCGAACCCAGCGCGACGACCTGGTTCAGGCCATCGAGTCGCTCCGCACCACCATCCGGAAGATCAATCTCACCTCGCGCGAGCTCTTTCGCGAGGCTTTCACCGCCGTCAATCAATACTTCAGCGAGGTCTTCTCGGTGCTGTTCGGTGGAGGCCGTGCCGGCATGCAACTGCTCGACGAGGAGGACGTCCTCGAGAGCGGCATCGAGCTGATCGCGCAACCTCCCGGCAAGAAGACCCAGTCGATCTCGCTGCTTTCCGGAGGGGAGCGCGCCCTCACCGCCCTCGCTCTGCTGTTCGCGATTTTCCGCTACAAGCCGAGCCCGTTCTGCATCCTCGACGAGGTCGACGCTCCGCTCGACGAGCTCAACAACGAACGCTTCGTCCGCCTGCTGCGGGAAATGTCCCACGACACGCAGTTCATCGTGATCACCCACTCGAAGCGGACCATGGAGGCGGCCGACGTCCTCTACGGCGTCACGATGGAGGAGGCGGGCTGTTCGAGGCTCGTCTCCGTATCGTTCGCCGAGCTCGAGGGGTAACTCACGGCTCCGGTTCGTCTGCGCCGGCGCTCGAGAGGGCGGTTGCGAAGAACCAGCCGAACGTGAGCCCGACGATGGCCGAAGCGAGCACGTCCGAGGGCCAGTGTCGGAAGGTGAGGACGCGGGATGCCGCGATCGCCGTCGCGATCAGCAGGGCGGCGGCGCGCAGCAGAACGCTCCGGGCGCCGAAGGCGATCACGCCGGCGATCGCGAAGGCCCCGACGGCGTGACCGCTGGGAAACGAGCTCGCCGAGGGGAACACGTGATGGTAGGGGCCGAGCCAGAGCTCGGGCCGCGTCCGCCCGACGCCGACCTTCAGCAGTTGCACGACGATCCCCGAGCCCGCCGCGGCCACTGCCATCGCGACCGCCATCTGCGACCAGCGGGGATGGGCGAAGAGCATGCCGGCGATCGCGAAGAAGACGATGATCATAAGCGGGTTCATTCCGCCGCCGAGCCGGTTGAAGATGCGAATCACGTCGCGGATCAGCTCCGAGTCGGCGCGCTCGGCCAGCGCCATGAGCGGCCCGTCGAGCGTGGCCCAGACGGCGGCCACCAGACCGATCGCGATGGCCCCCGTCGCGAGGACCCACGGCCCGCTGAGCGAGCTCCATCGCTCGCGCACGCGCGGGAAAAACTCCCGCACGTCCTCCCGGAACTCCTTCCACGCGAGGCGCACTTCCGCACTCTTGGCGTGAAACAGCGTCAGCACGAATACGCCCGCGATGCCCCAGAATACGACGTCCCACTGCACCGCTTCACGGCCGAGAAACGATCGCTCATCGATGGCCAGAGGAGCGTCGATCGTGCGCTCGTTCAGCCACAACACCGGGGCCGGCCATACGAGCGCGAGCGCCAGCAGCGCAATGAAGGCGATCGAGCTGATCGTCAGCCCGCGATGATCCACCTCCCTCGCCCGTTCATTCTCTGCGATAGACATCGAACTCCTTCCCCTTGAGAGTCGTCCCGCCGACCCGCCGGTACTCCGCCAGCCCTTCCCCGAGCTCCGGCGCCTTGTCCCTCCGGACGGCCAGTACTCTCGGCCGCACCCCTCCCGCACCGAGCGCGCCCGCACCCAGATATTGCACCTCCCTCAGCGTCGGCGGAAGATCCCGCGCCCAAAGATGCGGAGCGCCGTAGAGGCCGACCTCCGTTCCATCGACTGTCACGAGCGCGATGGCGTCGACCAGAGGCCCGCTCGAGACCGCGGCGTTCGCCACCGGCATCAGCACCGCGCCGAGGGAGACCAGAGGAAACAGCGAGACCAGAGCCGCGATTACCGCGTTCGCCGCCGCACGGGACGTGCGAAGCTGGAACGCCAGACCGATGCAGGCCGCCGCCACCGACGCCAGCAGCGTCGCGCGCACCAGCGGCATCTCGGCCAGAGCCCTTTCCGGCTCTCCTTCCAGAAGCCTCGGGCCGATCGCGAGCGCCGCCGCGAACGACAGGCCGAGGCCGCCGACCAGAGCCCGGCTCAGGCGCCTTCCCCACGCTTCGAGCGCATCTTCTCCGGCCTGGCCGAGCAGGCGGGCGATCAACAACCCCAGCGGGATCATCGCCGGAGCCATGTAGACGTCGAGCTTCCCGCTGAGCAGCGAGAAAGGCACGAGGACCGCGAGAAACCAGTCGAGACAGAATCGCGCCGCGCGTGCGTCTCCGTGGTCGCGCTTCCAGACGGCCGCCAGCGCCGGCACCGCGACCAGAGACCAGGGGAGGAAGGTGACGGGGAAATGCAGCAGGTAGAACCAGGGAGGCTCCGCGTGATCCCACGCGCCCACGGCGCGCCCGAGGTTCTGCGTCACGAGCAGCTCGTGCGAGTAGCCGCGCCCCCCGGCGATGAGCGCTGGCACGAGCCAGACCAGCGGGATCGCGACGGCGATGGCGAGGGCTCCCGCCCAGCTCCACCGCCATTCCTTCTTCCCACGCAGGGCTTGCGCGGCGAAAAGGACCATCACGATCACCAGCGCCATCGGACCCTTGACGAAGATCGCCAGCCCGGTGAGCGCGCCGGCGCCGAGCAGCGGAGCCGCACCCCCCTCGCCGAGCCATTTCCAGATCAGCAGGGCCGCCCCCGCGATCGCCAGCGTGAACTCGAGATCCATGCGCGCCGTCTGCGCCAGCCCCCAGATCAGCCAGAACGAGGTGACGATGAATCGCGCGAGCCACTCTTCCCCTCCGAACAGCGCTCGCGCGAGCCTCCCGGCGATCCAGATCAGCAACCCGTACGCGAGCAGGGATGGGGCGACGAACGGCCAGATCGACTCGGTCCCGAACGGGAAGCTGAGCGCCCACATCAGCCAGAAATGCAGCGGCGGCTTGTGTGAATAAGGCCGTCCCTCCAGCGTCGGGATCAGAAGCGAGCCCGTCCGCCGCATCTCGCGGATGATCTGACCGTATTTGGTCTCGTCGCCGACGAACAGATCGCGCTCGAGCGGCGAGAAAAGCGTGCTGAGAGCGACCAGAAGCGTGAGGACGGCGAGGACCCGGCGCGACATCGGGGGCGATTATACGGGAGCCTTCCCGCGGCTCCGCGCGGCGGCGCGGCCGCCTCGAGCGGCGCCGTTCCGCCGATTTCCATTCTCGAAAACCGGTCGGTTACTCTCTCCGATTCACGGTGCTAGAATCCGGATGGGCGCAAGCCGACTACCGAATGGAGGATTTCGAATGGCGGAACGCGACGAGATCTACAGAAGGCTCATCAGTGACGACGTGGAATTCCGGACCTGGAACGAAGAACACCGTCGATACGAGAACCGACTCGCGATCCTGGCCGCCAAACCGAGCCTCTCCCCCGAAGAAGAATTCGAAGAGAAGACCCTGAAGAAACGAAAGCTCCACCTCAAGGACCAGATGGCCGCGAGGCTGCGCGGCCATCAGATGGCCGGCCGAACGTGAGGCCGCGCCGGACCGAGGCGGAGACGAGGGGTTCCGAAAGGAACCCCTTTTGCATCGATCGCTCCTCAGGAGGCCGATGAAGCGCATTCCCCTCGCCCCGGAAGGATGGATCTTCATCCTTCCGGTCGTGATCCTCGCGGCGATCGCATTGCTCACGCAGTGGTACGTCGCGGCGATCGTCCTGAGCGCGCTCGCGGCGTTTCTGCTGAACTTCTTCCGCGATCCGGTGCGGGGGGAATCCGGCAGGGACCTCGACGTTCTCTCGCCGGCGGACGGGACGGTGGTGCAGATCAGGGAAGTCGAGGACGGCGCGGTGTGGCCGGGACTGACGCGGCAGATCAGCATCTTCATGTCGGTGTTCGACGTTCACGTGAATCGGGCGCCGATCTCGGGACGGATCGTTCATTACCGGTACAATCCCGGAAGGAAGATCGCGGCGTTCACGGAGAAATCGTCGATCGAGAACGAGCAGAACCTCGTGGTGATCAGCGACGACCGCCATACGGTCGCGCTCAAGCAGATCGCGGGGCTGCTCGCACGGCGGATCGTGTTCGACCGGAAGGAAGGCGACGTGGTTGCCCGGGGTGAGAGGATCGGAATGATCAAGTTCGGCTCGAGGGTCGACGTATTCCTCCCGGCCGACGCGGAGATCCGGGTCGCCCTGCGCGACAAGGTCAAGGTGGCGCTCAGCGTCATCGCGACGTTCAGGGAGCCGAGTTGAATCCCGGAACGATGAAGCGGAGTCTCCGGCGTGGCGTCTACGTCATCCCGACGACGCTGACGGTCCTCAACATCTTTTTCGGATTCACCGCGATCCTGCTGAGTGTCCGTGGAATGCAGGCGAACGTCCTCGGCGAGGTCGTGCAGGCAGGGCGGAGCTTCCAGCTCGCGTGCCTGGCACTGCTCGTCGCGGCCGTGTTCGACACGTTCGACGGCCTGGTCGCACGCCTGATGCACGCGACGAGCGAGTTCGGCAAAGAGTACGACTCGCTCGCCGACGTGGTGACCTTCGGAGCCGCCCCCGCGATCCTGGTCTGGGCATGGGCGCTGAACTTGTTTCCCCGCCTGGGCGGCGGCATCGCGTTCCTGTTCCTGGTCGGAGGCTCCCTCCGCCTCGCCCGGTTCAACATCTCGACGGCGAAGACCGACCACCGCTACTTCGTCGGCCTCCCGATTCCCGCGGCCGCCCTGACCCTCGCCGCGATCATCTACTACGCCCCCCAGCCCGTCACCGACAGGCGATTCGCCGCCGTTATCCTGTTCGTCGTCATCGGCCTGGCCTTCGCCATGGTCTCCACCATCCGCTACCGCAGCCAGAAATTCGCGAGCCTTCAGCGGGAGCGGAGCGGGACCTACTTCCTCCTGTTCGCTCTCGCCCTCGTGCTGATGTGGAAGTGGTCCGCACAGGTCTTCTTCCTCACCGCGATCACGTACGTCAGCTCCGGCCCCTTCCTGAAATTGTGGAGCATCGCGTTTCCGCCGCGGCGCGAGGCGCCCGCGGGCGAACCGTCGTGCGAACCGTCGGGCGAACCGTCGGGCGAACCGTCGATGGAGCCGGCCGGCGACGAGACCGTCTCCTGAATTCCTGCGCTCGTCGGCCCTGCACGGCGGGAAGCAGACGTGGCTGGATCCCGTTGTGGTGCAGCGATGCACGACCGGAATTTCATGGGCCGCTCTCCCGCCGAAGGATATCGGCTCGGGATCGTGAATCCCCTGACGCTGATCGGCAGGGAGCTGTCCGAGGTCCTGGCTCAGCGCTCGTTTCCGTACGCCGGGATCGAGCTGATCGACACGGGCGGCGAGGCGGCCGGGACGTTGACCGAGCTCGACGCCGGAGCGAGCGTCGTGACGCCGGCCACCCAGCATTCGTTCGCCGATCTCGACCTGGTGTTCTTCTGCGGCACGGCGGAAAAGAACGAGCCGTGGATCGCGCGATACCGCGAGGAGCCTTTCGTGGCGATCGATCTCGCGCAGCCGAACGCGCTGGTCGGAGACGGGCTGCCGGTCGTCGCGGGAGTCAACGCCGACCGCATCGGCGACGATACGGGGCTGATCCTCTCCCCCCATCCGATCGCCGTGCCTCTGGTTCTGCTGATCGATCGGCTGCGCCGCGAGTTCCTCATCGAGCTCGCCGCGGCGAGCGTTATCCGTCCGGCCTCGGAGTTCGATCAGAAGGGAATCGACGAGCTGTTCCAGCAGACCATTCAGGTGCTCAACCTCGAGAGCTACCCCACCGACGTATTCGACCGCCAGACCGCGTTCACCGCGTATCCTCCCGCGGACGCTCCGATGATCGAGCGTTACGCGAGCGCTCAGGTGCGCTCGATCCTCGGTTCCGGGATCCCGTTCTCACTCCAGCTCACGCAGGGCCCCCTGTTCCACTCGCACGTGATCTCGCTGTTCGTCGTGCTGAAGGAGCCGGCCGGCGAGCGTGAGGTGCTTTCGGCGCTCGCACGCTCCGAAGGGGTGTTCGTGCCGGCTCAGGACGAGACCTACACGAGCGTCGATGCGGCGGGGCAGGACGAGCTCCTGGTCGGCCGCGTCTCGCGGGACGAAGGTAACCCCAGGGGCCTCTGGATCTGGGCCGCGGCCGACAATCTCCGGAGGAGCGCCGCCCTCAACGCGGTGATGATCGCCGAGTCTCTGGTCTCGCGCTTCGGGCCGAAGCCGAACTGAGCCCTACCCTTTCCTTCCCGAACCCCCCGAGCGCAGCTCGGCGAGCACTTCATCGCCGTGCTTCGAGGCATCGACCTTCTTCCAGATCTTTCTGATCCGGCCGTCGGGCCCGATCAGGTACGTCATCCGCGCGACGCCCCAGCTTCGCTTTCCGTAGAAGTTCTTCTCCTTCCAGGCGCCGAACATCTTCGCGACGTCGGCCGTCTCGTCGGAAAGGAGCGGGAAGTTCAGATCGTGCTTCGCCCGGAATTTCCGGTGGCTCTCGATCGGATCGGTCGAAATGCCGAGGACCACTCCGTTCTCCCGCCGGATCTCGTCGTTGCGATCTCGGAACGAGCACGCCTCGGCCGTGCAGCCGGGCGTGTCGTCCTTCGGGTAGAAGTAGAGGATGACGTTCTTCCCCTCGAGATCCTCGAGGGTCACGCTCTCGCCATCGCTCGAGGGAAGGCGGAAGTTGGGGGCGCGCTCTCCGACCTTCGGCTCGTAGTAGTCCTGCATGCCCGGGTCTCCTGGCGCGAAACTCTATCCGATCGGCGTACGGCCGCGCCAGACGGCCCGGGGCCCGGAATTCATTCCTTCCCGGCCCGAACGCCGCGGAAGCGGGGCAGTCGGCGGCACGCCTCGGCCAGAGCCTCGAAATCCTTCGCGAAACAGAAGCGGAGGAGCGAATCGCCGGCGGAGGAGTCGTAGAAGGCGGATCCCGGAACCGACGCGACGCCGGTCTGTTCGAGCAGAGCCATCGCCGCCGATCGCGAGTCGGCGAACCCGAGACGGGAGACGTCCGCGAGCATGTAATACGCCCCCTCCGGAACGTACGGCACCATCCCCGCTTCGTCGAGGGCCGAGGCGAGACGATCCCGCTTCTGCTCGTAATCCGAAGCGAGCTTTTCGTAATACGACTCGTCCGAATCGAGACCGCGCGCCACCCCCCACTGCAGCGGGGTCGGAGCGCAGACGTAGAACAGGTCGTTCATCAGGCCGATCGCCGACGACACCTCGGGCGGCGCCGCCACGTAGCCGATCCGCCATCCGGTGATCGAGAACGTCTTCGAGAACCCCGAGATCGTGATCGTCCGCTCGCGGCATCCCGGGAGCGAGGCCAGCGAAACGTGCTCGCGCCCGTCGAAGACGATGTACTCGTAGATCTCGTCGGTGTACGCCCAGACGCCGTGCCGGCTGCAGAGCTCCCCGATGGCGGTCAGCTCGTCGCGCGTGAAGACCTTGCCGCAGGGGTTCGACGGCGTGCAGACGACGATGCCCCGCGTCCGCGGCCCGAATGCGCGGCGGAGGGCTTCGAAGTCGATCCGCCAGTCGGGAGGGGGAAGAGTCACCGGAACCGTCCTGACGCCGAGGGCGCGGAGGGTGTTGACGTGGTAGCCGTAGTAGGGCTCGAACACGATCACCTCGTCGCCGGCGTCGAGCGTCGCCAGCGCCGCCGCCGCGAAGCCGCCCGTCGACCCGACCGTCACCACCACTTCGCGCGCCGGATCGACCTCGAACCGGTTGTGACGCGCGATCTTGGCGGCGATCTTCTCGCGCAGAGGATCGATCCCTTCGAACTTCGAGTAGGTCGCCCGGCTCGCCTCGATCGCTTCGATCGCCCCCTCCCGCACCAGATCCTCGGTCGGCAGATCGCAGATCCCCTGCCCGAGGTTGATCCCCCCCACTCGCTCACACTCGCGCGACATCCGCCGGATGTCCGACTGGGCGAATCCCCGGAGACGGCTGCTCAGTTTCGGTTCCATGGAAACGTAGTGTAACGCCATGACGCCGGCCCCGATCCCGCGGAATGCCTCTCACTCCCCGGCCGTTCTGACCGTTGCCGGTACCCCGAAAGGGGTCTCCATGAATCGCAGTCCCGCCTTCCGGATCGTCCCGATCGTTCTCGCTTTCGTCGTCGTCGGCGCCGCCCCTCTCCGCGGCCAGGTCGGAGACGCCTACGTCGTCCCCGCCGTCGCCAGGACCGCCGGCGCCGCCGGTACGTTCTGGTTCTCGGAATTCCACGTCATGAACCCGCAGCGGCACGATCTGGTGGGGACGATCGTCTACATGTCGACCGGTGGCGACACCCTCCTCTCATTCGATTTCGACATGCCGGCCAACGCGACCGTCTGGGCCGAAGACATCCTGGCCGAGTTCGGGCTCGAGACCGCCGGCGGCTCTCTTCTGGTGGCGACGCTGCCGGAGAACAATCCGGGGCTCGGAAACGACCGCGCCGCTTCCGCGTTCGTCCTCCAGACGCGCACCTACAACGAGCTCTCCAACGGAAGCACGCTCGGCCAGGCGATCCCCGGAGCGATCACCGGCCTGCTCGACCTCGACCTCGACGGCATCACGGCGATCGCGACCGGGGTCCGGAACCTCGGAGCTCCCGGCGTCACGGGATTTCGAACAAACGTCGGAGCGGTCAACCTGTCGGACTGGTCGACGACCCTCTGGGTCACCGTCTGGGATGATGCCGGAAACCTCCTCGCCGAGCTTCCGAACCCGCTCCCGCCGCAGGGGCACGTCCAAGTTCCGCTGCCGGTCGCGGTCGACCACGGGACGGTCGAGTTCTACGTCGACTTCCCCGCCGAGGCGAATCCGCATGGGGCGGATCTCGTCTTCCCCTACGCCTCGGTCATCGACAACCGGACGGGAGATCCCGTCTACCTCGACCCGAAGCTGCTCGCGACTCCGCTGAACCTCTTTCCGTACGAGACGGGAGCGGTGAGGAGAGGGCCGGAGCGGATCACGGCGGATCAGATCCGGCCGATCGTCGAAAAAGCCGTGAAGCTCGGGCGGGCGAGTCTCGCCCGCGGAACGGACGGCAGGATGCGACTGCGGGGACCGGCGCAGCCGGAGTAACGGCGGACCAGACTCCGACGGGAGGCCCGGCCGGAGTACACTTCAGAGGATGATCGGGGAGACGAGGGAGCGGCCTGCCGCGCTGGGGTTCAGGCGGGACGTCACCCTCTTTCTCTCCGCCCTGGTCGGGTTTTTCGTGATCCTGATCCTGGTGCTGCTGCTTCTGCTGCAGCTCCTGGTGGAGCGGACGACCGAGATCGCTCAGGGACAATGGCGGCGGGTCGCGCGGATCGCGGCACAGCAGATCGACCTTGCCGCGGCCGGGCCGGGGTCGGCGCTCGAGTCGACTCTCGCGCGCATCCGGAGCGATCTCGACATCGCGGCGATCGAGCTCGAGCGGGCCGGACGGCCGGTCGTCTCGGGCCGCATCGATCCCGAACGGAGCGGCGCCGTCTCGATCCGGACCCAGCTCGGCCCGGCCACGTTCCGGTTCGACCGCTCGGCCCTCGATGACCTCCATCGCCGCTACGTCTGGACGGCGGCCATCTCGCTCCTCGCGGCGATCGCCGGAACGATCCTGATGCTCTTCTACGTCCGGAAGATCTCCCGGCCGATCGAAGATCTCCTCGCCCAGGCCGGCCTGGTGCGCGAGCGCGGGGCG
Organism: Thermoanaerobaculia bacterium; assembly: GCA_035544735.1. Classification (GTDB taxonomy): domain Bacteria; phylum Acidobacteriota; class Thermoanaerobaculia; order Gp7-AA8; family Gp7-AA8; genus DATKCD01. The sequence goes on along the minus strand of DATKCD010000009.1, from coordinate 58,744 downwards.
GAGGTCGACGAGACGCGCTATCTGCTCGACACGTTCCGGACCACGATCGATACTCTGCGCGACCAGGAAGTCGAGCTCCGCCAGCTTCACGATCATCAGAAGGCCCGGGCCGACGATCTCGCTCGGGTCACCGCCGCCCTCACTCGCAGCCTCACGTCCGGATTTCTCTCTCTCGACGCCGACGGCAGGCTCGTCGACGTCAACGAAGCCGGACGCGAGATCCTCGGGTGGAGGGGCGCCGACCTCGGCGGAAAGACGCCGCGCGAAGCGCTCGGCGATCACGAGTTCGCTCGCGTCGTCGAAGGAGACGCTCTCGAGCGGAGGGCCCAGAACCGCCGTGAAGTGACCCTCGAGGCCGCAGGCCGCACGCGTCTGGTCGGCCTCACCACCGTCCCCCTCCTCGACGAGGACGACCGATACCTCGGCCTTCTCGCTCTCTTCACCGACCTGACCCCGTTCCGCGAGCTCGAGCGCCGCGTGGCCGACCTGCGCGCCCTCGCCGACCTCGGCGAGATCTCCGCCGGCATCGCCCACGAGTTCCGCAACTCCCTTTCCACGGTCCTCGGCTATCTCAAGCTTGCCCGCCGCAGCCCGCTCCCCGAGGAAGTCGAAGCGAAGGTCAGATCCGCGCAGGAGGAAGCGACGCTTCTCGCCGATGCGGTCACGGCACTGCTCTCGTTCGCCCGCCCGATGGAGCTGTCGATCGCGCCGTTCTCTCTTCGAGAGCTCGCGGCATCGGTGCTCCGGCGGCTCGAGGAGTATGCCGGCCCGTCCGTCCGGACCCGGCTCGACGGACCCGACGTGGAGCTCTCCGGAGACGCGTCGCTCGTCTCGCGCGCTCTCGAGAACGTCATCCGCAACGCCATCGAAGCGGTCCACCGGCGCGACGGTGCCGGCACGGTCTCCGTGACGCTGAGCGAGTCCCCCGTCGCCACCCTCATCGTCGAGGACGACGGAGTGGGGATCTCGCCCGAGGAGATCGCGAGCGCGTTCGTGCCGTTCCGCTCGGGGCGGCCGGGGGGGTTCGGTCTCGGCCTGGCGCTCAGCCGCAAGATCGTGCTGCTGCACGGCGGGAGCATCGTGCTCGAGAGGGGGACCGAGGGGGGTGCACGGGTGCGGATGGAGTTCCCGGGAGGCGGGATCACCGAAAGAGAGACGAATCGCCCGTAGCTGTTACGATTCGAAACAGTCTCGCGAGGTCCGGCGAAGGTGTCGTGGGGGTCGCTGGCAGGGAACCGCAGGTGAGTGAAGACTTTAGGTGCTGAAAGGGGCCATGGCACCTCGGCCGCACTAGGAGGCAACGTCATGCATGAAATCCGTGCTCATTCCCAGAGGGGTTACTCGCTGATCGAGATGCTCGTGGTGGTCGCGATCATCGGGATGCTCTCGCTCGTCGCGGTGCCGAATTTCATCAACCTGTACCAGTCGACCCGGCTCAAGTCGTCGCTCCGGCAGTTCACGAGCGATCTGCGCGGGGCGCGGCAGCAGGCGGTGACGCAGTACGTCTGGGTGAAGGTGGACGTGAAGCCGACGGGAATGCCGGGACGGTACTCGATCTCGGTCTCGAACGATCTCGGAACGACGTGGGGAACCCCGCTCTTTCGCGACCTTCTCGAGCCGATCTACGTCAATGCGATCACGTTCGAGGACGGAACCGACGCGGACGACTGGCCGGAGATCGTGTTTCGGAACAACGGCACGGTGGCGAACGTACCGGCCGGAGAGGTGGCGGGAGAGGTCGAGTTGAAGACCGACGCGAACATCGCGAAAAGGGTGATCACCGTACGGGTCAACCCGTCCGGAAAGATCAGCGCCGAATGATCAGGAGAGCGGCACGATGAGCGAGCGCAGAGCGAGACAGGCGGGATACAACCTGATTGAGGTCCTGATCGCCATGGGTCTACTGGCGACGGTGATGCTCTCGATCGTGACGTTGTTCGTGATGGGTCGCGCGAACGTCTACAGCGGCAAGCAGATGACCCGGGCGGTCTCGGTCGGAACGAGCGTGAGCGAGGACCTGAACTCGCTGAGCGTGATCCGGACTCTCAGCACGTTCGGGATTCCGGCGGGCGCGACGCCGACGTCCAACACGGTCGCCGGCGTGACCTATCCGAACAGCATCATCCGGTCGACGGCCGATCTGAGCAACGACCCGGAGGGACTGCTCGCGCGATGGAACGATCTGATTCCGGATGCGAGGCTGAGCGACGCCCGGGTGACGCTGGTCGTCCTGCCGCGCGATCTGGTGACGAGCTCGGACCTGACGTCCGCGCGAGTGCTCCAGTTGAAGGTCGTGGTCGAGTGGAACGAGGCGAGGCGGCAGCGGAACGTCGTCCTGGACATCGCCAAACTGAATCGAAGCGTCTGACGTGGACCGGAGAGAGCGATGAGAACCCCTCTGCTTACGAATCGAAACAGCCAGCGCGGCTATACCCTGGCCGAAGTCCTGGTCGCCAGCGCGATCTTCACGATCATCTTCATCGCCGCTCTCTTGATCTACGACCGGAGCAACCAGGTCTTCAAGCAGGGAGTCGAGTCGAGCGACATGCAGCAGAGCACGCGCGTGGCCTTCGACCAGCTCGTCGCCGACGTCCGGATGACCGGCTTCGACTTCGACCGCGACGGCCGCCCCTTCGGCATGGTCGGCATTCAGACCTGGCAGCCGAACACCACGTACGTCATCGGAAACGTCGTCCAGCCGAATCCCCCCAACGGGCACGCGTACACCTGTACGACGTCCGGTACCAGCGACGGCACCCAGCCGATGTGGCCCGAAGGATCGGGCGACACCGTGACCGAGGCGGGCGGGGTCGCGTGGCTCGAGAAGGGGATCCTCCAGTACCAGCAGCCCGATGAACAGATCGAGCACATGGGCGCCACGGCGATCACTCTCCGCGGCAATCTCGACTACGAGATCGACGCCGCGACCGACAACGGCCGCGAGCCGAACCTCGAGAGCGTGTATTTCCCCGTCGTCACGACCGCCAATGACGAGATCGTGACCTACGTTCTGAAGTCGGCCGACGCCTCGAAGAACACCGGCAAGGTCAGCTTCTACGCCGACGTGGCCGTCCCGCGCAACGTCCACCCGGCCGCCGGACAGCAAGAATCGCTCATCGAGATCACCGGCGTCGATCTGACCAACCAGAATCCGCCGTACACCCTCTATCGCTACACGATCAAGGAAGACGGCACGCCCGACGCGGGCACCGCCATGGCCGAGAACATCCGGAGCCTCGAGTTCCGCTATTACCGCGACACGGCAGGGACGATGGTGGTCACCGCCAACGGCGGCGTCGGGCAGTACGATGCGGCGAATCCGATCGAGACCGTCGAGCGCCAGGAACGCCGCGAGATCCGATCGATCCACGTCAACCTCGTCGGGATGAACCCCATCCCCGACGGCTCGTACACCCATCCGACCGACACGGTCGCCGCGAACTACCGGCAGTTCCAGCTCGAGACGATGATCGTTCCGAGAAACCTCGGACGCCGCGGCATGAAGGAGCTCAGCGTCGTCGAGCCGGGCAGGCCGGTGATCCGCACCGTCTGCGCCGGAAGCTGCGACGTCGCCTACGTCACCTGGGATCCCTCGCCCAAGGGCGACGTGCTCACCTACAACATCCTCTACGACGACGATTCGGGAACCGGCGACTTCAAGTACCTCGAGGACGCGGGGAACAACCTCGAGGGCTACGCCGCCAAATGGATCACCCCCAACAAGACGTGGTACTTCCGCGTCCAGGCGATCAACCAGTACGGGTTCGCCACCTCGGAAGACTTCGTCTCGGCCAACATCATCAACCGGACCAGGCCGGAGACGCCCGCCGGGCTGGCCGCGAGCGGCGGAGACGACACGAATTACCCCATTCAGCCCAACCAGATCGAGGTGTACTGGCCGGGCGTGACGACCAACAGCGACTCGGCGAAGCTCCTCTCGTGCGCCGACGGCAGCACGCGCGAGCAGAAGAACTACCCCGGCAACGAGCGCCACTACTACCGGCTCTACCGCGGCGAGACGATCAACTTCGATCCGACCATTCCGAGTGAGTCCACCGTCATCATCGACGAGTCGACCACCCTGCAGCCGACCGCGATCGGCACCGATTTCAGCGTCGCCGACGCTTCCGCGGCGAATTGCAGGGACTACTACTATCGGATCCGGATCGTCGATTACTGCGCACGCGACGCCACTTACAACAGCCCCGCGCAGACCTCGACCGGCGAGAGCAGCTTCTATCCCGCGATCGGCCAGCCTGCGATCCGCGGCCTGGCCGAGTCGACCGCGATTCCGGAGAAGGTCATCGGCCTCAGCATCGCGAACACCGCGTGCCAAGGCGTGAACTGCGACGTCACGCTCACCTGGTCGGCGGTCACCAAGGAGGCCGGCAATCCGACCGGACCCGACATCTCCATCGACAAGTACGAGGTCCTGATCGATCTCAACGATGGACTCGCCTGGCAGCCGCAGACTTCGGTCATCACGACCGGTGGAGCGACGAGCGTCGTCCTGCCGAGCCAGAAGAACAACGAGTCGTACCGCTACCGCGTCCGGGCGCTCAACTGCGCGCAGGTCGGCGCCGAGTCCGACCCGGTCTACTTCCCGTGCTCGTTCGCGGCGGTGATCGGGGTCTCGCTCACCTCGTTCGGTGGCGACGGCTTGTCCGCGGGCACCCCGTGGATCATCAGCTCGCCGACCAGCGTGACGGTCGACGCCGTCCCGGCGGTCATGAAGATCGACGTCTGGGTCGAGCAGGGAGGCGGCATGGTCGGATCGATGCAGACGCAGACCGGCACGATCGCCTCGGCCACCTTCGGCATTCCGCAGATCGCCGACGACGAGGTCGCGGCGCTCATGATCAACGTGACCGACGTCAACGGCTGCACCTCGCTGATCACCCGCTACATCCTGGACGAGGCACCGCCCCCCTGCCCGGGGGTGGGCTTGAGCGCGAACATCGGCCCCTCCGGCGACAATTCGATCACTTACGGACTGTCGAATTCGTCCGCCGACCAGCTCACGCTCAATCGGATCAGGATCGTCTGGGACAAGGCTCTGACTCCGACTCCGAACGGCAGTACGACGATCGGGTCGGTCACGACGGACGGATTCAGCGCCTCGCTCACCTCGAGCAGCTCGAGCGGTTCGATCTTCACTCACATCTTCACGGCTCAGTCGACGGCGCCGAAGCTGGACGCCGCCGAGAGCAATTATCCCGTTCGAATCGCGTACAGCATGCACGCGAGCTCTCAGAAGCTCGCGACGAATCCGATCACCTCGGTTTGCATCGAGTACATCGGAGCGCAGGGTGACGTGATCGTCTGCGGCGTCGTCGAGCCGGGCACGGTCGCCGCGAGCTGCACCATCCCGTAACGAGGTGAAATCATGAACGTGCGCAACCTTCGACTCCGACTCGCCACTCCGGCCGCCCAGCGGGGCTCCGCCCTCCTGGTCAGCCTCATGGTCATGGTCGGGCTCTCGCTGCTCGGACTCGGCTTCGTCGCCATCTCCGAGACCGAGAGCGCCATCTCCACCAACGAGCGTAACTACGCCCAGGCGCTCAACGTCGCCGAGACCGGGGCCCGCTCGGTCGTCGAGATGTTCCAGAGCGCCGACTGGGCGAGCGACCTCGGCATTCTGCCGCCCAACAGCAACACGCTCAAGACCGAGCGCACGGTCGCCACCTACACGGGATATTACAAGACCTCGCCGATCAGCAAGCTCTTCGATTCTCCCTTCAAGCCTTCGCAGAACGACCGATTCTTCGGCGATTACGACAACGCCGACATCATCATCAACGCATCGAAGGGAACGATCGCAACCGACTACCTCGACGATCTGAATACGATGTTGTTCGGAGCGAACAGCGACACCCGGATCACCGACCTGCGCGTGTTCGCGCCGCCGATCGTCGGCGGGACGCTCACGGGTGGCTTCTGGGTGGGAGGCGACCGCTTCGGCGTCGCGACCGTCGCCGCGACGGCCGAGAAGCGCGCCGTCTGGCCGAGCGGGCGCCCGCTCGCGCGGCGCACCGTGAAGATCGTCATCGGCGAGACGCCCCTCCCCGGCGCCACCGGCCCGATTCAGACCGAAGGCGCGATCACCAGCGCAGGCAACTTCCACGTCTTCTGGGGCAAGATCACCTCGGTCGAGAACCTCAAGGTCGCACGGCCGGCCGTCGGCATGCCGTGGTTCGACGCCAAAGAGCACATCTGGTACGAGTACGGATACGACTCGACCCTTCCCTGGACGATCAATACCAACTACAACATGGATGACCTGGTTCACGCTCCGCAGACCGCCTGGGACGCCAATCCCGAGCTGCGGAAATACGCCTACGAGGCAAAGACCAACGGCAACAGCGGAGCGACCGAGCCGCTCGTGACCGACTGGCCGGAGGTCGTCGGCCAGACCTTCGATCACTCCGGGATCACGTGGGAGACGGTGGTCGGCAAGCAGTTCCCGGTGACCCCGGCCGAGGCGTACAGCCGGTACGAGTGGCTCCACGAGATGGCCGGCAGAACGCTCGAGGATCCATGGTTCCACGCTCGATCCCGGCAGGAGCTCGTCTACGGCAACGCGAACCAGGCGACCCCCAACGCGCCTCATCCCTACAAGTACAACAACCCCGCTCTCAACGAGCAGACGCTCTACTCCAACTTCTTCAAGTACCAGACGAAGACCGAACCGACCGATTACGTCGAGGTGACGTTCCCGGCGATCGATTACGAGTTCTGGAAGGAGATCGCACAGTCGTCCGAGCCCGACAGCGGCATCATCTACCTCCGCTGGAACGCGGCGACGCAGCGCTTCGTCTCGGTCGACAACGTCTCGAACACCGGCGTGGCCTGGCTCAACGCCCTCAACAACGACGGTTACGACGCCGGCTTCTACTTCTTCGATACGGCGAACGGCCTCAACCCGCAGTTCGGCGGTGGCGGCACACTCACCCCGGCGATCTCGATCGATGCCTCCGTCGCCAGCCCCTGGCAGATGCAGGGCTTCATCTATCTCAACGCCCAGACGTTCGGCTCGACCGGACAGGGTGGCATCGTCCCCGACGACGTCTACCCGATGCCGGGCGAGCCGTTCCGCGACGTCGGCTTCCGCGAGGTCGACGACGCCACCTGGCAGTTCGTCATGGTCGCCGGCGACTACAAGATCTCCGGCCGCGACAACGGCGTCTGGGACTTCCAGGATCTCAACGACAACTTCCAGTTCGATCTGGTCGTCGAGCAGCGGACCATCACCCGCCCCGGCGACGGCAGCACCGCCACGGTCTGGCTTCCGAAGCCCTACTACCCCGGCTGCTCGAACTTCACCGCCGACTGCTCCGAGCCGCACGAGCCGTATCTGAACTTCCTCTATCCGGCCGTCGCAGACCCGGAGGGAGCGATCACCGTCGGGTGGCAGGACCCCAATACTCAGACGCGCCGTCCGAAGACGCGCACCGGGCAGAACGCCTACTCGACCTGCACGAGCAGCTCGGGACTCGCCTGCACGTCGAACATGTATGACGAGCAGGGGGCACTCGTCACCCTCGCTCCCCTGCTGAACGGCATCCTCTACAACGAGGGGGGCTACGCAGGCCAGGGAAACGCCTGGTACTACGGCTCGCTCCTGATCCGACAGAGCGTCGACGTGACCGGTACCCCGAAGGTCTTTTTCAACGAGTGCATCCTGCGCGGCTGCTGGCAGGAGATGCTGAACCTCCCGAAGGTGCGCGTCCAGTCGATGCAGACCGACCAGTAACGGTAGCTTCCGACGGGAGGAGGGGCCCGCCCCCCTCCTCCCGTCCCCCCTCTCCCCCCACCCGACCTTCCCCTGAATATTCAATCCTGACAGAACGTTACGCCGCTTCGTTCGTCGAAAAGACGGACGATCCCTGCGACACATGCCGACTTACGTATTTCGAGTGGGAACCCCCGAGGGGCAGATCCTGGAGCGGAGGGTCGATTCGCTGTCGATCGACTCCGCGCGCGAGGAGCTCCGGCGGCAGGGGCTCCACATCTTCAACGCCAAGCGGAGCGGACTGAGCTTGTCCTCGCTCGTCCCGCGATCGAAGAAGATCCTCTCGACCGAGCGGTTCCTGCTGTTCAACCAGGAGCTCGCCGCGCTGATCCGGGCGGGACTCCCTCTGCTCCAGTCTCTCGACCTGATGCTCGAGCGCCAGCGCACGCCGCGGTTCCGGGAGGTCCTCGGGGAGATCCGGGACAAGGTCCAGTCGGGCGTGGCGCTCTCGGACGCCTTCGCGGCCTACGGCGACGCCTTCCCGCCGATCTACGCGACCTCGCTCCGCGCCGGCGAGCGCTCGGGGGAGGTGGAGGGGGTGATCCGTCGCTTTCTCCGCTACCAGAAGCTCCTGCTGGCGCTGCGCAAGAAGGTAATCAGCGCTCTGGTGTATCCGGCGGTGCTGGTGCTGATGTCGGTCGTGATGATCTTCGTGATGCTGACGTGGGTGATCCCGAAATTCAGCGAGTTCTATCAGGGGTTCGAGGCGGAGCTTCCGGTGCTGACGAGCACGCTGATCCAGGTGGCGTTCTTCACGCGGGAGAACGCGCTGATGGTCGTGCTCGTGGCGCTCGGGGTCGGATTCCTGATCCGGGGGTGGTCGAAGACCGCGGGGGGGAGAAGGGCGCTGGACGCGACGAAGCTGAGAATACCGTTCGTCGGGGGGGTGCTGCGGCGCGTTGCGATCATGCAGTTCACGCAGTCGCTGGGCACACTGCTTGGGGGCGGAACGCCGATGGTTCCCTCGATCGAGATCGCGTCGCAGTCGGTGACGAACCGCTCGATCGGGAGCCGCCTGGACGGCCTCGTTCCTCGGGTCCGGGAGGGACAGCCTCTGTGGAGGTCTCTGGAAGAGACGGGGGTGATGAGCGACCTGGCGGTGGAGATGGTGAAGGTGGGGGAATCGACCGGGGCGCTGGTCGAAATGCTGCAGAACGCGAGCGAGTTCTACGACGAAGAGATCGAGGCGAGTCTGACGCGGGCGATGTCGCTGATCGAGCCCACTATCCTGGTGCTGCTCGGTCTCGTGATCGCCGTCCTGCTGTACGCCTTCTACCTGCCGCTGTTCGAGCTCACGAGCGTCGCGCAGTGAGGACCCGAGCATGACCGAAGCCAACTTTTACAAGAGCTCCGACCCGACCGGCGAGATCGAGCGCGCCCGGCGGCTCGCGGACCAGCACGGGTTCGAGTTCGTCGACGATCTCGACCACTTCCAGATCGAGCACTCGCTGTTCCGCGACATCCCGCTCGAGCTGATGATCCGGTATCAGTTCATTCCGGAGCGCCGGGAGAACGGTCACATCAGCATCATCGTCGGCGACCCGACCGACGTGGTTCGCCTCGACGAGATCGAGCTCATGCTCGGCAGCCCGGTTCGCGTCAAAGTCGCCTCCCCTCCCGCCATCCGCGAAAAGCTCCAGAAGTCGGAGTCGACCCAGCGGGTGCTGGACGAGGCGACCGAAGGCTTCCGGCTCCAGCTCATCGGCGAGGACGAGGAAGGCGAGACCGCCCTCAGCATCGACTCCATCACCCAGCACGAGTCCTCGCCGATCATCCGGCTGGTGGACTCGATCGTCTTCAACGCGATCCAGCGCCGCGCCTCGGACATCCACATCGAGACCCGCGACAGCGAGGTCATCGTCAAGTACCGGATCGACGGCGTGCTCTATCAGGCTCTCGAGCCGATCGACAAGAAGCATCACTCCACCATCATTTCCCGCATCAAGGTCATGTCCGAGCTCGACATCGCCGAGAAGCGCGTCCCTCAGGACGGCCGCTTCAAGCTCCGCATCAACACCCGGACCATCGACTTCCGCGTCTCAGTCATCCCCACCGTTCACGGCGAGGACTCCGTCATCCGAATCCTCGACAAGGAGTCGATGAACAAGGAGTTCAAGAACCTCCGCCTCGACGTGCTCGGCTTCGACGACGACATGCTCGTGAAGTTCCGGAAATTCATCAAAGAGCCCTACGGGATGGTCCTGGTCACGGGACCGACCGGCTCGGGCAAGACCACGAGCCTCTACGCCGCCCTCTCCGAGATCCAGACGCCCGAGGACAAGATCATCACGATCGAGGATCCGGTCGAGTATCAGCTCAAGGGGATCACCCAGATACCCGTGAACGAAAAGAAGGGGCTGACCTTCGCGCGCGGCCTTCGCGCGATCCTCCGCCACGACCCGGACAAGGTCATGGTCGGTGAGATCCGCGACGAGGAGACTGCCCAGATCGCCGTTCAGTCCGCGCTGACGGGACATCTGGTCTTCACGACGGTCCATGCGAACAACGTCGTCGACGTCCTCGGCCGGTTTCTCAACATGAAGGTCGACCTTTACAACTTCGTGTCGGCGCTCAACTGCGTGCTCGCCCAGCGGCTCGTCCGACGGATCTGCGACCATTGCCGCCAGCGCGTGCAGTACCCCAACTCGTTCCTCGAGGAGTCGGCCCTGCCGCCGGACATGATGCGAATCGAGTTCTACGAGGGGAAAGGCTGCCTCGACTGCAACGGAACCGGGTATCACGGGCGGCTCGCGATCGCCGAGCTGCTCGACCTCTCGGACCGGATCCGCGGGATGATTCTCGACAAGCGGCCGGCATCCGAGATCAAGAAGGCCGCCCGGGAGGAGGGCATGGTCTTCCTCCGCGAAGCGGCCCTCAAGAAGGTCCGTGAGGGACGGACGACCCTTCGCGAGATCAACAAGGTTACGTTCGTCGACTGACATGGCAAACGGTTTTCCATCCGACGTCTTCGTCCTCGACTCCGGGGGCGTTCTGCTCGCGCGCTTCGCGCGGAGCGGAAAGAACGTGCGCATCGAGAGCGTCCGGCACTACGCCTTCGCCGAGCCGGCGTTCGCGGGCGGTCCGGTCTCTCCGACGCTCGACCGCCCCGAGGTCCTGAGCGAGACGCTCCGCCGGGCGCGGCGCGACGCCGGCCGGCTCGAGCGGGCCTCGCTCCTGGTTCCCGACTCCTGGTTCCGTCTCAACATCATCGATCTGCCGAACGGATCGAGCCGCGCCACGCCGGACATCGAGCTGGTCCGCTGGGCCGTCAAGAGGACGCTGCCGGTTCGCCCCGAGGAGATGCGATTCGCCTGGACCCCGCTCCAGAAGACCCCGGGGGGCACGCAGGTGCTCTCGGTCGGCATCCTGGAAACGACGGTCGCCGGAATCGAGGCTGCCTTTCGCGAAGCCGGAGTCACCGTAATGCTGATCGAGCCGATCGGACTCAACGTCTGGAACGCGCTCGCGACGCGTGCGACCGACGCCCTCGCCGAGCGCCTGTTCTTCCGTTTCGCCGAGGGAGAGTTCACCACGGGACTGTTCCGGGGGCCGATCCCGCTGTTTCTCCGCTCGCGTAACCTGAGCGAGGTGCGAACGCTGGAGCAGGAGATCGCTCTGTCGGCCTCGTATCTGAAGAGCAGGCTGGAATGGAACACTCCGGCGGAATGCTGGGTTTCGGGGAACCGGGTCGCCGCCGCGACTCTCGAGACGATCGAGAGCGAGTTCGGGGCGCCGGTCCGGAGTGCGCGTCTCGACGACGTGGTCGAGAGCGGCACCGAGGAGACCTCGCGATGGGAGAGCGAGCTTCTCGGCTGCACGGGAGTGTTCACCGCGTGAGGCCCCTTCATCCGAATCTCGCTTCGCGGCCGTACCGCGATTACCGGCCCGTGTGGGCGGTCGCGATCGCCCTGGGTCTCGCGACCGTCGTGCTCCTGGCGTACAACTTACAGACCGCCTATCGCTACTTCGCGACCACGCGCGAGACCCGCGACGAGATCGCGCGCGTGGAGGAGCAGGTGGCGGCCGAACGTGCGAGCGCTGCCTCGGCCCGCGAGACGGCGAGCCAGTTCGACACGGCGGAGCTCCGCGCCCGGGCCTCGTTCATCAACGCTCGCATCGCCGAGCGGGCCTTCTCCTGGAGCCAGCTCCTCGACGACCTCGAGCGCGTCTTCCCGGACGAGGTTCGCCTCCGGCGCCTGAGCCCGACCTCCGACCCCTCGGGAGCGACGATCATCACCATGGAGTGCCTCGCCCGGAGCGAGGACGGGATGGTCGGGCTGCTCAACAACATGCTCGCGAGCCCCAAATTCGCCCGTCCGTTCCCTTCGTCCGAGTCGGTCGCCGAGGGAGGGCTGGTCCGGTTCACGCTCTCTGCGGAATACCGTCCGTCTCCGAGGGGGGTCGTCGAATGATCTGGCGCGAGAAGCGATGGCTTCTGCTCGGTCTCGGCACCCTCCTCGTGGCGAACCTGGTCTTCTTCGTCACCTACCGCGTCCGCTTCGAGGAGCGCGTACAGGGGCAGGAAGCGCGGCTCGACCAGACGCGGGAGGCGCTGCAGCAGGCGCGAGCCGAGCGCGAAGCCGCCGAGCGAGACCTCGCGACCTATCGCCAGATCGTCGGCACGGTCGACCGCGTCTACGACGAATGGTGGGCGACCCCTCAGGAACGCCTCACTCCTCTGATCCTCGAGATGCGCGAGCTCGCCCGGCGAAGCGAGCTGCGCCCTCGATCCATCGCCTACAGCACCGACGATCGCGGCACCGGCGACACCGCTTCTCTGGCGATTTCCTTCGGCGTCAGCGGCTCCTACGAGCAGGTGCGGCGCCTGATCAATCTCATCGAAGTCTCGAATCAGTTCGTCATCATCGAGGAGATCGGACTCGGAGAGTCGGGCGGGGCGACCGGAGACCTGAGCCTGACCCTGCGGCTGCGCACTCTGTTCCGCGATTCGGGCGCGAGCCAGAGGAGATCCTGACATGGACTTCTCGAATCGCAGGAACTGGCTGCTGCTCGGCGGCACCGTGATCGCGCTGTTCGCGATCTATCTGTTCGCCTCGCCCGGCAGCGTGCTCCAGCCCGATGCCGCCGCGCGGGACGCGACGCCCTCGGCGCGCGCCGCGGGGACCGGAGCGCGCTCGCAGGCCGCAGGCCCGCCAGGCTCCTCGATCGAGCCGATCCACGTCGAATGGCTCGAGCCTCGGAGCGGAACGTATCAGAGCCGAAGAAATCTGTTCGCGTTCGTCGTCCCCCCCCCTCCCGCGCCCCCGCCCCCGCCCGCCCCCCCACCCCCGCCGCCCGATCGCGATGGCGACGGCATCCCCGACTCCGTCGACAACTGTCCCGACGTTCCGAACCCCGACCAGATGGACGTCGATCGGAACGGGGTGGGGACCGCCTGCCAGGAGGGGCCGGAGATTCCGCCGCCGCCTCCTCCTCCGACGCCTCCCGCCTTTACATACAAGTACGTCGGATCGTTCGGGCGGCCGGAGCGGCCGCTGGCGGTCTTCACGAAGGATGGGGAAGTGCTCAACGTGAGGGCCGGTCAGAGATTCGGCGAGAGATTCATCCTGCTGAACATCGGAATCGAGTCGGCGGACATCGGCTACGTCGGCTTCCCGCCGGACGTGAGGAAGCGGGTCCCGATCGGACAGTGACATTTAGAGCCGGAGATCGTCCCAGAAGAGAGAATGCGGATGGGTGAAATCAGGAGAGCAATGAAACTGATCGTGATCTTGACGACGGCGCTCGCGCTGTCTGGATGCGCGAGCTATCGTGCATTCGAAAAGGGGCGCGACTTCGCGCTCACGAAGAAGTGGGACGAAGCCGTCGAGCAATACACGAAGGCGCTCGAGGTGGATCCCGACAACGTGCGTTACCAGATGGCGCTGCAGAACGCGCGTCTCGAGGCATCGCGGGTGCACTTCGAGAAGGGGAAGTCGTACATGGCTGCAGACCAGCCGGAGCTGGCGGCGCTCGAGTTCGAGCTGACGGTCAAGCTCGACCCGACGAATCAGTTCGCTCTGGTCGAGCTCACGCAGGCGGTCGAGAAGGCGCGCCGGAAGATGCACGCTCGTGAAGAGATGTCGATCGACGAGCGCAAACGACGCGTCAGAGAAGACGGCAGAGCACGTCCACCACAGCTCGATCCCGCCTCGGATGAACCGATCTCGCTCTCGTTCCCGCGCGAGACTCCAATCAAGGAGATTTACCGCGCCCTCGGAAATGCATTCGGCATCAACATTCTGTTCGATCAGCAGGTCAAGGACGACCCCGTAGCGATCGAGCTTCGCGACGTCACCGCCCAGGCGGCCCTCGAGCGCGTCATGCAGGCCGGCGGTCACTTCTACAAGGTCCTCGACGAGCGCTCGATCATCGTCGTTCCCGACAACCCTCAGGCGCGCCGCGAATACGAGGACCTGGTCATCCAGACGTTCTATCTCTCGAACGGCGACGCCGAACAGGTCACCAACGTCGTCCGGACCATGCTCGAAGCCCGGAACGTCTTTCCCCTCAAGGCGCTCAACGCGATCACGATCCGCGACACGGCGGACAAGGTCCGGATCGCCGAACAGATCATCGCGGCGAACGACAAGGCGAAGGCCGAGGTCGTCGTCTCGGTCGAGCTGCTGCAGCTCGACGTCACCAAGGCGCGCGACGTCGGCATGCAGATCGCCGGTCTCGGCCTCGGGACCATCCGCGCCTTCGGCTCCGATGGCAACGCCCTCGGCTCGGTCACCCTCGACCAGTTCCGCGATCTCACCGTCGACAGCTTCACATTCACGATGCCTTCGGTCACCTACGGCTTCGTCAAATCCAACTCCGAAGCTCAGGTGCTCGCCCGCCCGCAGCTCCGCATCAGCGAAGGCGAGACCGCCACCCTCCACATCGGCCGCAAGATCCCACTTCCGGTGTCGACCTTCACCAGCGCCAACCCGAGCCAGGGAGGAACGTTCGCTCCCGTCACCTCGTACACGTACAACGACGTCGGCATCAAGATCTCGCTCGAGCCGCGCGTCCACCACAATCGCGAGGTCACGCTCAAGCTCAAAGTCGAAGTGTCCGACATCGGAGGGTTCGCCCCCGACACGAATCCACCCCAGCCGATCATCAGCACTCGAACCATCGAGTCGGTCATCCGCCTCAAGGACGGCGAGACCAATTTCCTCGCCGGCCTGATCAAGGAGGACGACACCAGGACCAATTCGTCCACACCGTTTCTCGGCGACATCCCGCTGATCGGGCGGCTCTTCGCCAAGGAGGACCAGGACTTCGCACGGACCGACCTGGTCCTTACCATGACCCCGCACATCATCCGGATCGCAAACATCACCGACGACGATCTCGCTCCGATGTGGGTCGGCACCGGAACCAACCTGACCTTCCGCGGCGTCTCGCCGCGAATCGAGTCGCAGGCGCCCGTCGACCCCTTCTCCCCGGTTCCCGGGCAGTTCACTCCGCCGCCGCCGGTTCCGGAGAGTCCCGAGCCCGTCACTCCCGACGTGAACGTCCCCTCGGGGGCGGCACCGACCGACATCTTCATGCAGCCTCAGCCCGTCGCACCGCCGCCCCCCCAGCCACCGCCACCCTCCACGCGGAATCCGGCGACGTACCGCCCCAACGGCGGGATGGCGTCGGTACCCGGTTCCGATGGCGCCGCGGACGGTTTGGGGACGGAGGTCCCGGCGCTCCCGTTCACGCCGCGGATCGCCCCCCAGCCGATCTCCCTGGAGCTGGGGGCGGGCGAGGAGCGCGACTGGTCGATCTTCGGCATGGACCTTTCCGGAATGGGGACGCCCGAGATCCGAATCCACTTCAACCCGGCAGGTTTCGAGATCCTCGACGCCCGGGCCGGCGGCGCGCTGGAGCTCCCGGGCGTTTCGCCCCCGGTGATCTACGTCGATGCCGGCAACGGCCTGGTGACGGTCCGGGCGAGCGACGGCGGTCCGGTCCGGTTCAACGGCGGAGGTGAGATCCTGCGGCTGCGGATGCGGGGGACGGGGATCGGCGTGAGCTACCTCGTCCTGGCCGATCTCGAGCTGATCGGGCCCGACGGGTCGGTCGTCGACGCGCTGGTCCAGGGAGGAAGGATCGAGGTGAGATGAGGCAGGCACGGGATCAGCGGGGGTTCACGGTCGCCGAGCTGATCACGGTCGTCGCGATCATCGGGATCCTCGCGGCGATGGTGATTCCGGTGGCGAAGTTCGGACACCGCCGTCAGAAGGAGATCGAGCTTCAGGATCGGATCCGCAAGATCACGAACGCGATCGATCACTACCACGACCTGCGGGTGCGCGGCCAGATCAAGGAGCCGCCGAACGTCACACAGGGCGAATACCCGGAGAGTCTGGAGGAGCTGCTGGAGGGAGTCGAGCTCATCGACGGGAAGACGGTGCGATTCCTCCGGGAGCGGGATCTGATCGACCCGATGACGGGACGGAAGGAGTGGCACACGATGTCGACGACGGACGACCCCGACTCGTCGTTCTCGGACGACAACAACGTCTTCGACGTGCGATCGACTTCGAGCCGGCTGTCGCTGGACGGGAAGACGCGGTACGACGAATGGTGACGTCGAAGCGATCGATTTTCCGCCGTACGGTGTCGCGACAGGCGGGGTTTACGCTCATCGAGCTCGTGATCGTGGTCACGATCATCGGCATTCTCGCGGGGATCGCCGTGGTCAACGTCCGCAGCGCACAGCGCAAGGCTGCCGAGAACGTGCTCCGAGCCGATCTGACGAACATGAGGAAGGCGATCGACGACTTCTACGCGGATCGCCAGCGGTACCCCTCGTCGCTCCAGGAGCTGGTCGAGATCGGCTACATGCGTCGGATCCCGGTGGACCCGATCAGCAAGTCCGCCGACACCTGGATCGAAGTGAGCGAAGAGCCCGACGCGGAGTCCTTCTCCTGGGACTCCCAAACCGAGCCGATGCAGCCGGGCATCATCGACGTTCTGAGCGGCGCCGAGGGGGAGACCCTCGAGGGAGTTCCTTATGGCGAGCTCTGAGCGGCGCCGTTCGGGACAGGAGGGCTACACGCTCGCCGCCCTTCTGGTGATCCTCACGATCCTCGCGGTCGTCATCGCGTACTCGGTGCCGCCGCAATGGTCGGTCATCATGAAGCGGGAGAGGGAGCGCCACACCATCTGGGTCATGAAGCAGTACGCGCGATCGATCCAGGAATTCCAGCGCAAGCGCGGCGTTTATCCCGTCTCGCTCGAACAGCTCGCCGAGCAGACCAATCCGAGAATCCTGAGGCGGATGTACTCGAACCCGCTCACCGGCGAGGTCGACTGGATCCTGGTGGCCGCCGGGACGCCGACCCCCGCCCAGACCGCCGGCACCGCTCCCCCGGGCCTTCCCCAACCTCCGCAGAATCCCCAGGTTCCCCCACCCGTCCGGCAGCCTTCGCTCGGCGGAGCGGGAGGGCGGCAGGTGGGGCCGTTCATCGGGGTCCGCCTGGCGAATCAGGGAGAGAGCTTCCTGGAGCTCAACGGCGCAAATCGCTACGAAGACTGGGTTTATACGATCAACGAGCTTCAGCGCGATCAGGGGCTGACCGCCGGCGCTCCCGGCGGAATCCCCTATCAGACCGTCCCGAAGGTACCGCGCCCGCAACCGACCCCCTGAACGGGGCCGGCAGAACATTTCCGCCTCCCGCAGCGTTTACAATCGCCGCGCATGCGCGAGGATCTCTCCGTCCGCCGGATCATCCTTCCGTCCGGACTCACCGTTCTGATCGAGACCCTCCCGTGGGTGCGCTCGGTGGCGCTCGGGTTCTATCTCCGCAGCGGCTCGGCGGTCGAGACGCGGGAGCACGCGGGGGCGTCCCATTTCCTCGAGCACCTCGTATTCAAGGGGACCGAGACGCGGACGACGGCGGACATCGCGGGCGTGATCGACGTACTCGGGGGAGACGTCGACGCCTTCACAGGGAAGGAGTACACGTCTTTCTACGCGCACGTTCTCGACGAGCAGGTGGAGACCGCGCTCGATCTGCTGTCCGACATCGTCCTCCATCCGCGCTTCGACGACAACGATCTCGAGATGGAGCGCAGCGTCATCCTCGAGGAGATCCGGATGGTGGAGGATACGCCGGACGATCTGGTTCACGAGATCTTCGTGGGAGAGTTCTGGCAGGACCATCCGCTGGGGCGTCCGATCCTCGGCACCGAGGAGTCGGTCCGCGCGCTCGGCCGGCGCAGCATCGAGGAGCACTACCAGGAAACCTTTCATCCGGCGAACCTGATCTTCTGCGCTTCCGGCAACGTGCGGCCGGAACAGATCCTCCCGTTCCTCGAGCGCTCCTTCCCCCCGCGCGGCGACGGACCGATGCGGAGGGACTGGACGCCTCCGCGCGCCCGCCAGCACGTGCTGCTCCGCGAGAAGCGGGAGCTCGAGCAGGTCCATCTCTGCCTCGGAACTCAGGGTCTCGCACAGCAGCGCGAGGAGCGGTATGCCGCGGCCCTCTTCAATACAGTCCTCGGCGGGGGAATGTCCTCGCGCCTGTTTCAGCGCATCCGCGAGCGCGAGGGCCTGGTCTACAACGTGATGTCGTATCACAACGGGCACATGCACGGCGGATACGAGGCCGTCTACGCAGCGTGCAACCCAGGGAATCTCGATCGCGTCCTCGACATCACCCTCGCCGAGATGCGGAAAATCAAAGGGGCAGGCGTGACCGCCGAGGAGCTCGCGGCAGCCAAGCGCCACGTGAAGGGATCGATCCTGCTCTCGCTGGAGTCGACGGTCAGCCGCATGTCGGGAATCGCCCGCCAGGAATACTACTTCGGACGCCAGTACTCTCCCGACGAGATCATCGAAAGGATCGATGCGGTCTCGCTCGACGATGTTCTGGAGGTCGCCTCGAACATCGTCGACCCCTCCTCGGTTTCCCTCACCCTTCTCGGAAACGTGCGCAGACCGGCCCTCACACCCGACTACCTGCGGGACGCTCTCGCCTGAGAGGGCCCGAGCGTTCGGTCCTCCGCGGCGGGGCGCCGGGCTCGGCTCCGCCAGGGAAAAGTCAGCCGCGCTGATCGACGAAGTCGACGACGGTCCCGGCGCGGGCATGGTCGCCGAGCTGCCTGGCGGTCCAGTTGGTCAGGCGGATGCAGCCGTGTGAGGAAGCGTAGCCGATCGAGCCGGGATCCGAGGTGCCGTGAATTCCGTAGTTGTCCCTGCTCAGCTCCATCCAGACGACGCCGACGGGGGAGTTGGGCCCGGGCGGGAGGATCGCCTCCGGCTCGGTGTCGGGAACCTCGTGAAAAAGCTTCGGCTGATAGTGAAACGTCGGATCGCGGGCGATGCCGACGATCTTCAGGGTCTCGTCGGGCGAGGGATCGTACTCCGAGCCGACCGTGGCCGGCGCGTGCATCACGATCTCCCCGGCGGAGTCGATGGCGTGGAGATAGTTTCCTTCGACCGACACGACGATCCTGGCGGGGTCCCCGAGGGTTCCGCGCTCGCGATCGACGTCCGGAACGAGAATGGCGGTCCCCGCCCGCAGGGCGCCGAAATCGACGCCGGGATTCAGAAGGACGAGCGTCTCGGGCGTCGTGTGGAACTTCTCGGACAGAAGCTCGAGCGGCGACTCGTAGCAGAGGCAGTCGAGCTCCGCCTGATCGTAGACCTCATCGGGCACTTCGGTGAAAGGCCCCTGGAGATCTCCGGCGCTCACCCGGTAGCGCGTGAGCGCCGGCCGGCCCGGACCGGCCGCGGCGAGGCGACGCCACGTCCCCTCGTCGATCTCCCCCGTAGCCTCCAGGCCATGGGAGCGCTGAAACCAGTAGGTGGCAATCTCGCTGTTCTTTCCCCAGTGCCCGTCGACGACGCCCGGGGCGAAGTTCGCGCGGTCGAGCATCAGTTGCGCGCGCAGCACGGACGGACCGGAGACGTCACCGCGGATCGGAACGGTCACGGGACGGTTCTCGAGGGCTTCCCAGTCGACCTGCTCGAGCGACTCGTCGAACGCCTCGGGAGCACGAAATGCGACGCGGAGCGCCGACTCCGGCCGAGGGCTCGCCGATCGCAGCGGCGTGCCCGCCGCCTGAAACGATCCGAGCCTCCGCCACGAGGAGTCGCGCCTGCGCTCGCGGATCTCCTCCGGAGACATCGCGCCGTCCGCCCGGTCGCGCCCGATCAGCCGCGCGCCCGTTCCTTTCGCCTCGCGAATCGCTCCTTCGACCCTCCCCTCTCGGTCAGCGGGCGCCTCCCGCCCGCCGCAAGCTGCCAGCAACAGCACGCCCGTCAGTACCAGCCGATGTGCCTTCATCCGATCCTCCGGTCAGCACTCCGTAGCAAAGATGCTGCCGGGCTCCCCAGGGAGTCGCGGAACTGAGATACTGATCGCGGTCATGATCACCTGGCTGAGCGTACGAAACCTCGCGATCGTCGAAGAGCTGGCGATCGAGCCTGGAGCCGGATTGAACGTCCTCACGGGAGAGACGGGCGCCGGCAAGTCGCTGCTGATCGACTCGCTCGGATTTCTGAGCGGCGCGCGCGGCTCGACCGCGATGATCCGCGGCGGAGAGGAAAAGATGATCGCGGAGGCGGTCTTCCACCTCCCCCGATCGATGCAGCGTGACCTGGAAGCCGCCGGCCTCGAGTGCGAGCCGGCGAACGGGGAGCTGGAGATGATCGTCCGGCGGGAGATCGCCGAAGGGGGAAGATCGCGGGTGCAGCTCAACGGGTCGGTGACGACGGTCCGGCAACTGTCGACGGCGATGGATCGGCTGCTGGAGATCCACGGCCAGGACGAGTCTCTCGACCGGATCGCCGGCCAGAGCTTCCGGGCCGTCCTCGACCAGTTCGCGGGCCATGGGACGCTGGCCGACGAGACGCGGGCTCTCTACGAGGAGTGGACCTCGGTCGCCGCCGAGCTCGAAGCGCTCTCGGGAGCACAGCGCGACCGCGAGCTCCGTCTCGACCTGCTCGCCTATCAGATCTCGGAGATCTCGGCGGCACGGCTCGAGGCGGGCGAGGAAGAGGTCCTCCGGGAGGAGCGCTCGGTGCTCGCGAACGCTCAGGCGCTGCTCGAGGCGACGGCGGGGGCGCACGGCCTGGTCTCGGACTCGGAGGAATCGGCGATCGCACTGGTGGGTCGCGCCTCGCAGATGCTCGCGCCGCTGGCGCGGCTGATCGGCGAGGTGCGGGCGGCGCACGAGGAGCTCGAGGAGGCCCGCATCCGTCTGCAGGAAGCGGCCCGGAGCGTCGCCGGCATCGCCGACTCGGTACGGCACGATCCGGCTCGCCTCGAGCAGGTCGAAGAGCGCCTCGCGCTCATCGAGCGCCTCCGCAGAAAATACGGCGACTCGATCGAGCGGGTGCTGGCGCATCTCGAGTCGATTCGCTCGGAGCACGACAGGCTCGCCGACTACGAATCGAGCCTCGAGTCGCTCCGTTCGCGCGAGGAGCGGGCGTTCGCGGCGTATCGGGAACGCGCCGAGCGATTGTCGGCCGGCCGCGCCGGCGCGGCTCGGCGGCTCCGGCAGGCGATCGAGCTCGAGCTTCGCGACCTCGCCATGGCGGCGACCTCGATCGACGTCCGGGTCGGCACCGTCTCCTCCGCCGGCTCGCGTCTCGTTCTCGACGACGAGCCGCTCGCGTTCGGTCCAGAGGGATGGGACAGGATCGAGATCTGGATCGCGGCCAACCGCGGCGAAGAGCTTCGCCCGATCCAGAAGGCCGCCTCCGGGGGCGAGCTCTCCCGCATTCAGCTCGCCATCGCCGCGGCGTTGTTCCGCGATTCCGAGCGAACCGCCGGCGCGACGCTCGTATTCGACGAGATCGACGCCGGCATCGGCGGGCGCGTCGCCGATGCCGTCGGAGCCAGGCTCCGCGAGCTGGCCCGGCGGAACCAGGTCATCTGCGTTACTCACCTTCCCCAGATCGCGAGCTTCGCCTCGACCCACTTCCGAGTCTGGAAGGAAGAGGTCGGAGCCCGGACGCGGGCCCGTGTGGAGCGTCTCGACGATCGCGAGGCGCGCGTGGACGAGATCGCCCGGATGCTCGGCGGCAGCGGATCGAGCGAGGCCGCACGAGAGCACGCGCGCGAGCTGCTCGAGCGCGGATCGGCCCCTCCCCCTCGCACCCGAAAGAGAAGCGCGGCCCGCGCTGTTTCGCAGCTTGAATGAGCGACCAGGACCGCCACTCGCGGCATCGCCGATTCCACGGGATCGGCGATCGGGGGCAGATCGAGATCGCCTCGGCCCGGATCGCGATCGCCGGCTGCGGAGCCCTCGGAAGCCGCGTGGCCGAGCTTCTCGCCCGCAGCGGCGTGGGGACGGCCCCTCGCGGACTGCTCCGCATCGTCGATCGCGACTACGTCGAGGTCTCGAACCTCCAGCGCCAGGCTCTGTTCGACGATGATGATGCGCGCCAGGCTCGACCGAAGGCTCTCGCCGCCGAGCTCCACATCCGCCGGATCGATCCTTCGGTCCGCTGCGACGCCCACGTCCGCGATCTCTCCCCGGCCAACGCCGAGCGTCTGCTCGACGAGGTCGATCTGATCGTCGACGGGACCGACAATTTCCGCACCCGCCTGCTCCTCAACGACGTCTCGCTCGCGCGCCGAGTCCCCTGGGTCCACGGAGCCGCCGTCGCCAGCCGCGGATCGGTGGCCGGGTTCATCCCGACACGCGGGCCGTGCTACCGATGCCTTCTCGGGAACGCCCCCAATCTCGGGGCGGGCGAGACGTGCGACACCGCCGGAATCGTCGCACCCCTCCCCTCGCTCGTGGCGTCGATGCAGGCCGCCTTCGTCCTCCGCTGGATCGTCGACGGCACGATGCCCGCGGGAATGCGATTCGTCGAGATCTGGGGAGACGAGCCGGGCTGGCGCACCCTGTTCGAGGATGCCGCCCCCGACCCGGAGTGCCGCTCGTGCGGACGCGGAGATCTGCCGGCCCTGAGGGAAGAGCATCAGGAGGTCGTCACGCTCTGCGGGCGCAACTCGGTGCAGATCGTCACCGCGCGGATCGCCGATCTCGATCGGGCCGAGCGGCGCCTCCGCGAGCTCTCGCCGACGATCCACCGCCACGCCCGATCGGTCACCGCGCGGCTCGATTCGGGGGCGCTGACGCTGTTCGACGACGGGAGGATCATCGTCGAAGGAACGACCGATCCGCACGAGGCGACCTCGCTCGTCGCCCGCTGCCTCGGCGGCTGAGCGATGGCGATCACCCTCCAGGCGGACGGCGACCCCGGCTCGGAAACGATCGAACGGCTCGTTGCGACCCTGCGCGGGGGAGAGGTGGCGATCCTCCCCACCGATACGATCTACGGCCTTCACGCGCTGGCCACCGACGAGAGCGCCGTTGAGCGACTGTTCGAGGCGAAGAGACGCCCTCGTACGCAGCCTCTCGCCGTCCTGTGCTCCGATCTCGATCAGATCCGCGCTCTCGGCGTCGAGGCCGACGAGCCGCTGCTCGACGCGCTCGGACGAATCTGGCCCGCCCCACTCACCGCGATCCTTCGACTCGCCAGGCCGATTCCGGCCAGCGCCGGACGCGACAGCATCGCCGTGCGGATCCCCGATCTCCCGTGGTTGCGCGAGCTGACCGCGATCGCAGGACCGCTCGCGTCGTCGAGCGCCAATCTCAGTGGTGAGCGCGCGGTTTATAGCACAACCGAGTTGCCGAAGGAACTGCTCGATTCCGTCGCCGTCGTCCTCGATTGCGGTCCGCTCGTCGCCAAATCCTCGACTCTGGTCGATTTCACGACGCCTCGTCCCACCGTCATCCGCGCGGGTGAATTCCTCTTTACACAGAAGCTGTGGAAAACGATGTGGAAAACGCTGTGAAAATCGAAAAAAGGGCAGGAAATTCGTACATCGGGAGCGGATTGCACAATCCGTTGGGCGTCACATGACTCCCTCCGTGTTTTCAACGACTTGCGATTTTGCAAGGCGGCCTCACCGTCGGCTCCCGAAGCAGCCGGAACGGCCGAGGTCAAATCCGTGCGAACGCGGCGGAAATCCGGTTCCGTTTCCGATCATCCGAGATAGCGGAGCGCGAGGGCCGCGAGGCCGAGAAACGTGAAGAAACCGGCCACGTCGGTGAAGGTCGTGACGAAGATCGAAGAGGAGATCGCCGGATCGAAGCCGAGCTCCTTGAGGGCGAGAGGGACCAGGCCGCCGGCGAAGCCGGCGATGATCATGTTGAAGATCATCGCGGTCAGCAGGATCGCAGCCAGGGTCCACTGGCCGGTCCAGAGGCCGACGATCAGGCTCGCGAGCACGCCGACGGAAGCTCCGTTCGCCATTCCGACCAGGATCTCTTTCCGGATGGCTCGCCATCGGGTCTGCCAGTCGACTTCCCCGAGGGCCAGCCCGCGCACGAACACAGTGAGGGTCTGGGTTCCCGCGTTTCCCCCCATTCCCGCGACGATCGGCATGAATGCCGCCAGAGCGGTCCACTTTCCGATCGTTCCCTCGAAGAGGCGGACGACGCTGGCCGCGGCGAACGCGGTGACGAGGTTGAACAGCAGCCACGGAAAGCGCATTCGGAACGAGGTCACGGCGGTGCTCGAGACCCGCTCGGAGATGGCGACTCCGCCGAGGTGCAGCAGATCTTCCTCGGCCTCTTCCTGAATGACGTCGAGGACGTCGTCGATGGTCACCACGCCGACCATCCGGTTCTGGGCGTCGACCACGGGAATCGAAAGGAGGTCGTATTTGGCGACCAGACGGGCGACTTCTTCCTGAGAGGCGTCGATGGTCGTGCGAACCACGTTCTGGACCATGATCGATTTCAGCTCCGCCTCGGGGGGGGCGAGGATGAGGCTGCGTAGCGAGAGGACGCCGACCAGACGCTGCTCCGAATCGACCGTGTAGACGTAGAAGAAGCCCTCCTTTCTCGGGTATCGGCGAATCTTCTCGATCGCCTCGGCCACGGTCAGCGACTCGTCCAGGGCCAGGTACTCGGTGTTCATGAGCGAGCCGGCGGTGGCCTGCTCCTGCGTGAGCAGGGCCTCGAGGTTCGCTCCCTTCGCGGCGCCGAGTCTGGCGAGGACGGCTTCGCGGCGCGGCTCGTCGAGGATCTCGAGCAGGTCGGCGGCGTCGTCGGGAGCGGACGAGCTGCAGATCGCGGCGAGGGTGTCGTCGTCGATCGAGGCGAGGATCTCGTGAAGATGCTCCTCGTCGAGCTCGAGAATGACCCGGCCCGCCTTTCCGGCTTCGATCAGCAGGGCGAGAACCCGGCGGCGGTCGTCTTCGAGCAGCAGCGGGAGGACGGGAGCGATGTCGGCCGGCAGGGTCCTGTCGATGATCTTCCGGAGTTGCGGGATCGCGCCGTGTCTGAGGAGCCTGGTGAGCACCTGCTGATACGACCGCACGGAGGGGGTCGCGGCGGACGCAGGGGATCTCATCGCCCGCAGTATGGCAAAACCGGGCGCCCGCGGCGAGTCGCTCCTGGCGAGCGCGGAATCCCTCCCGCGCGGTGCGGGTTGGCTCGGATTGCGGGCCGCCGCCCGGGCGGGGCGTTCGATTTTTTCACGCCGCCCGCAATACAATCGGCCGAGCCGCACCCGAGAGGATTCGATGACGACCACGA
Source organism: Thermoanaerobaculia bacterium (assembly GCA_035544735.1). Lineage (GTDB taxonomy): Bacteria > Acidobacteriota > Thermoanaerobaculia > Gp7-AA8 > Gp7-AA8 > DATKCD01. The sequence goes on along the minus strand of DATKCD010000009.1, from coordinate 33,399 downwards.
TTCAGCCAGAAACCTCGCCATCCCGGCCCGGCGGAACCGATACGGCGCGCCAGTTCGTGAACTTCATGTTTTTCCGCGTGGTACGCGAGTTCCGGAGCGAGCCGGAGACGTTCCGCCGACAGGCTCGCGAAGAGCTCGCCGCCCTGATCGACGGCTATCGCGACCGGATGATGATCCTTTCCTACTCGACGCTCGGACTGAAGGCGAATCACGACTTCATGCTCTGGCGCATCGGCTACGACCTGGCGCCTTTCCAGGAAATGGTCGCCGACGTCAACCGCTCGAGCCTCGGGCGCTTCCTCGAGATCCCGACCTCGTTCCTTTCCATGACCAAGCACTCGCAGTACGTCGAGGAACACGTACACGAAGGTCAGGAGGGCCGCCGGCTCCGAATCGTTCCCGGACGGGGGAGCTACATCTTCGTGTATCCCTTCGTCAAGACGAGGGAGTGGTATCTGCTGCCGATGGCGGAGCGCCAGCGGATCATGAACGAGCACATCGCGATCGGACACAAGTATCCGGGCGTCAAGATCAACACGACGTACTCGTTCGGCCTGGACGATCAGGACTTCGTCGTGGCGTTCGAAGGCGACTCTCCGGCGGAGTTCCTCGATCTGGTCCAGGAATTGCGCGAGACCGAGTCGTCGAAATACACGGTTCGCGACACGCCGATGTACACCTGCAGGCGCGGCGATCTCCGCGCGATCCTCGAACAGATCGGATGAGGCTCCGGGACGGGAAGACGGTTGCGAACGGGACCGAACGGCGATAAGGTTCCGCCTCCGATGCCGACCCGGGAGGCCCTGATCGAGGAGGCGAGACGGGCGCGGGAGCGCGCCATCGCCCCGTATTCGAAGTTCCGCGTCGGCGCCGCGCTGACCACCCGCGCGGGGCGCGTCATTCAGGGCTGCAACATCGAGAACGCCTCCTACGGCCTGACCGTCTGCGCGGAGCGCGTGGCCCTGCTCGCGGCCCTCTCGCAGGGCGAGCGGGAGTTCGACGCGATCGCGGTCGTCAGCCAGTCCCCCGAGCCCGCGACTCCCTGCGGCCCCTGCCGGCAGCTCCTCTGGGAGTATTGCGGCGACCTGGAGGTCGTCCTTGCGAGTCTGAGCGGAAAGATCGAGACCCACTCGCTGGCCGAGCTGCTGCCCAGACCGTTTACTCTCGATCCGGAGGTCTGATGCGAATCATTCCGCGCTCGATCGCCGCGACCTTCCTCCTCGCCGCTCTCTGCTGCGCGTCGGCCGGGCCTCCGGACTCGATCGACTCCCGGCGCGAGGTCGACCTCATCGTGAGCGGCGGGACGGTGCTGACCATGGCCGGCCCGAACATTCCGGCCGGAGCCGTCGCGATCGATCGGGGAGAGATCGTGGCCGTCGGACCGGCATCGCGAATCGAGGCGAGCCTCCGCGCGCGCGACCGGATCGACGCACGCGGAGGAGCGATCCTTCCCGGGCTCGTCAACGCGCACACGCACGTGCCGATGGTGCTGTTCCGCGGGATCGCCGACGATCTCCCCCTGATGGAGTGGCTCCAGAGCTACATCTTTCCCGCCGAGGCGAAGAACGTCGACGCCGAGTTCGTGAGATGGGGCACCCGGCTCGCCGCCGCTGAGATGATCCGCACGGGCACGACGACCTTCGCCGACATGTACTACTTCGAAGCGGAGATCGCCCGCGAAACGCGAGATGCGGGCCTCCGCGCAGTCCTGGGCGAGACTCTGCTCGACTTTCCCGCCCCCGACAACGCGACCTGGACCGAGGCGATCGCATACGTGCGGGCGTTCGTCGAGGAGTTCCGGGACGACCCCCTGATCACCCCCGCCTTCGCGCCCCACGCCCCCTTCACGGTCTCGCGGGAGCATCTCGAGCAGGTCCGCCGCCTGGCCACCGAGATGGACGCGCCGATCCTCATCCACCTCGCCGAGACCGAGGACGAAGTGCGGCAGGTTCGCGAAGCTCAGGGGCTCACTCCGGTCGCCTATCTCGATTCGATCGGCTTCCTCGGAAGCGACGTCGTCGCGGCCCACACGGTCCATCTCACGGACGAGGAGATCGCGATCCTCGCGCGCCGCGGGGTCGGCTCCGCGCACAATCCGGAGAGCAACATGATGCTCGCTTCCGGCGTCGCTCCGGTGACCGCCCTCCGGGCGGCGGGCGTCGACGTCGGGATCGGCACCGACGGACCCGCCGGATCGAACAACGATCTCGACATGATCGCCGAGATGGCCTCTGCGGCCCGGCTCCAGAAAATCTTTCGCAACGACCCGCGCGCGCTCAGCGCCCGCGACGTGCTCGAGATGGCGACCATCGGCGGGGCGCGAGTCCTCGGGCTCGCCGACCGCGTCGGGACTCTCGAGCCGGGCAAGCGGGCCGATCTGATCGTCATCGACCTCTCCGAGCCGGGGACCCAGCCCGTCTATTCGGTCGAATCGGCGATCGTCTACGCCACCAGCGGCGAGCACGTGACGACGACCATCGTCGACGGACGCATCCTGATGCGGGACCGCGTGATTCTGACCGTCGACGAATCGAGCGTCCTCGAGAAGGCTCGAGAGTACCGCGATCGGATCCTCGAGAGCCTCGGAAAGGAGCAGTGAACTTGCGATCGCCGATGCGGATACTTCTGCTCGCAGTCTTCGCGGGATGCGCTTCCGTCCCCCCGCCCGCCGCCCCTCCCCCCGACCCGCCACCGGCGAGCGTGGTCTTCATCTCCTTCGACGGCGTCGCCTGGGACGAGCTCGAATCGGTGCGCGCACGAGGCGTGCTCGGCGCGGACGGCTGGCAGCGGATCCGCCGCGAAGGTCTCGCTTCCCGGCTGATCCCGGTGAATCCCACCCTCACTTCCGTCACCCACGTCTCCATGGCCACCGGCGCTTCTCCCCACGTGACCGGGATCGTCTCCAACGTGATTCACCCTCCGGGGACGCCGCCCGGAACGACGACGAGCGGCTTCACGGCCCCGATCGAAGCGGACACGATCTGGGAGGCCGCACGGCGCGCCGGCAGGCGGGTCGGCACCATCACCTATCCCGGGCTCGATGGGACCGACCCGTCGCGAACCGCCGACTTCGGCCTCATCTATACGCAGCCCGTGCACCGCTCGCGCATCGAGACGATCGATCGCTCTCGATTCGTCCCCGAGCCTCGAATCGAGGCGCTCTCCTACAGCCCGGCGCAGGTCGCCGCCCTGAGCTGGAGCTGGACGAGGAGCGACGACGAGATCTCGATGCCGGTCGAGCTGGTTGCGATCGACACGACGGATGACGGAGAGGTCAATTACGACGATTTCGTGGTCCGGCACGGCGGAGAGCTCGTCGAAGTCGGCCCCGATCGGTGGTTTCCCCTTTCGGTCGGGATGCCGGAGGAGGGCTCGGAGCATCGCTTCGGAGCGTGGTCGAAGATCCTCTCGTTCGAGCCGGACCTCGAGAGCGTCGTGGTGTACTGGGGGGCGGTCTGCCGCACGCGCGGATATCCCGAATCGTTCCGCGCGATGATCGACCGCGACGTGGGGTTCTGGCCCGGCCCGCCGGACGACTGGGGGGCGGGACGATGGCTGGAAGCGCGGGAGGGACTCGATCCGGAGACTTACCTGGAGCAGGTGGATCGCTTCTCGAGCTTTTTCACGCGGGCGACTCTGCTCGCGATGGAGCGGATGGAGTTCGATCTGCTGCTCTCCTACCAGCCGATCGTCGATGAGACCGAGCACCAGTGGCACCTGGTGAACGATCGCCAGACGTGGAGCACCGAGGCGAATCGGGTGACGGCTCGGCGGGTCCGGGACGGCGCCTACCGAATCTTCGACGGCGCGCTCGCGCGGACGATCGAAGCGATCGGCCCCGGTGAGACCCTGGTCGTGGTCTCCGATCACGGGATGGCCGCGCTCGACACCGCGGTCCGGATCAATGGCGTGCTCGTCGACTGGGGGTTCGCGAGGGCGGCCGCGAACGGAGGGATCGATCCGAACAGCCGCTGGGCGGCGTTCACCTCCGGGGGAGCGGCGCACTTCCACCGGTTCGGACCTCGGGTCGAAGGAGAGCGCGAACGGCTCATCCGGAGCCTCACGGAGCTGCGCTCGCCGGACGGGGTCCCGCTGTTCGAGCGCGTCGAGCCTGCGGGGCCGGCGTCGAATCCGCGGGCCGGCGAGATCGAGGCGTATCTCCGCCCGCGGTTCGGCTTCACCTCCGGCACCCGGGGAGAACGGTTCGTCCCGACGAGATACTTCGGCCAGCACGGCTACCTCAACCACCACCCGGAGATGCATGCGATCTTCGGAGTCTGGGGCCAGGCGGCCGCCGGACAATCTCCCGCCGCGACCTCGCAGACCGCGCTGGCGGGCTGGATCTCGTCGATCCTCGGCTTCGAGCCGCCGCGCGACGCGGAGTGATCCGCGGACCCGACCGGGCTCAGAACTCGTCGAGGACCTGGGGAAACCGCCACCTCGCCTCGCGCAGCTCCTCGTCGATGACGTCGCGTTCGGGAGCGTCGGCGAGCTGGGGCACGTCCCAGTTCGCCAGCCACATCGGATTGACGTAGGGAAGCACGGCGAGGTGCTCGATCCGGTAACGAAGGCCGCGTTGCTCGAATCGCTCGTTGAGAAAGCGGACGACGTCCTTCGAAGTCGGGATGGGATCGGTCACGATTCGGCTTCCTCGATGCCGTAGAGACGGAGTTTGGCGGCGAGTGCGCGAGGGGTCAGGCCGAGGCGTTCGGCGGCGTGCTGCCGGTCGGGCGCGCCCCGGAGCACCTCGCTGATCTTGGCTCTCTCCACGAGCTCGCGAGCGCGCTCGCCGGCCTGATCGAGCGTCCCCGACAGATCGAACGACTCGCGCAGGCGCTCCCCTCCCCCGGCCGCGGCGAACAGTTGCAGGTCCCGCGCCCGGATCGTTCCCCCGTCGGCCAGGATCACCGCGCGCTCGATCGCGTTCTCGAGCTCCCGGATGTTGCCGGGCCAGTCGTAGCCGCGCAGAATGTCGCGCGCCTCCTCGTCGACGTCCATCTTCTTCTTCCCCATGTCCGCCGCGAACTTCGAGACGAAGTAGCGCACCAGAGGCTCGATGTCCTCTCTCCGGGCGCGGAGTGGTGGAATCGTGACCGGAAACACGTGGATGCGGAAATAAAGGTCCTCGCGGAACTCACCCTGCTCGACGGCGGCGCGAAGATCGCGGTTGGTCGCGCAGATCACCCGGATGTCGACTTCGATCGTCTGCGTTCCGCCGACGCGCTCGATCGTCCGCTCCTGCAGCGCGCGGAGAACCTTCGACTGCACGCCCTGGGAGAGCTCGCCGATCTCGTCGAGGAACACCGTGCCGCCGTGAGCCAGCTCGAACTTGCCGATCTGCCTGCTCCCCGCACCGGTATAAGCTCCCTTCTCGTGGCCGAACAGCTCGTTCTCGATCAACGTGTCGGGAATCGCGGCGCAGTTGATCGCGACGAAGGGACGATCCTTCCGGGGGGAGAGCCCGTGAATCGCGCGAGCGAACAGCTCCTTCCCCGTACCGCTCTCGCCCAGGAGAAGGACCGATGAATCGGTCGGGGCGACCTTCTGGATCTGCCGGGTCACGTCCTTCATGGGAGGAGAATCGCCGATGATGATCGGAAGACCGAGGCGTTTCTGAAACTCCTCGCGCAGCAGCATGTTCTCCGAGCGGAGCGCGCGATGTTCGCTGCCGCGGCGGACGAGCAGAAGGAGATAGTCGACGTCGAGAGGCTTCTGGACGAAGTCCCATGCTCCGATCTTCATCGCTTCGACGGCGTCCTCGATCGTCCCATAGGCGGTCATGACGATGACGGGGCAGTCGGAATCGTGCTCGCGGACGGCACGGAGAACCTCGATGCCGTCGGCGCCGGGCAGCCGGAGGTCGGTCAGAACGAGTCCGTAGCGGCGCCCTGCGGCGATGCGCCGGAGCGCTTCGCCGCCCGAGGGCGCCCAATCGACGGCGAACCCCTCCGGCTCGAGCGCTTCGCGAATCATCCGCGCGAGCGATTCCTTGTCCTCGACCAGCAGGATCGTATCCATCAGACTCCGAACCACCTGACCCGGGCGAGCTCCCTCCGGGCCGCCCACGTGCGGACCGAGCTCTTCAGCTCCTTCGTACCGCCTCCACCACCGCCGCGACCGGACGGTCCTCCATGAACAGCGTGATTCCCGCCACTCCGGCGATCGGGAGTCCTCGCAATTGCGCCACGTTCTCGATCGTCATTCCGCCGAGCGCGAAGACGTCCGGACCTAGTCTAGCCGCTTCCGGGAGCTCGCCGCGATCGACCCCTCCCTCCCCTTCCTTCGATCGGGGAGGAAATACCGGCCCGAGGAACACATAGTCCGTTCCGGAGGCAGCCGCGGCCCTGCAGTCCGCCAGGGAATGGCACGAGCGGCCGATCAGCAGCCCCGGCGCCAGCCGCCTCGCGACCTCCGCCGGTATGCCCCACGAGGGGAGGTGCAGTCCGTCCGCGCCGGCGGCGAGCGCCAGGTCCGCCCGGCCGTGAACGAACAGGAGCGTCGATCCGGTCACGATCTCGCGGCACCGCCGCGCCGTCTGCAGCCGCTCCCGATCGGGCCGCTTCGGGTCGCGGATCAGAATCCGATCCACTCCCGCGTCGACGAGCGAGGCGATTCGGTCGAACCAGGCGTCGGTGGGTGTGGACTCGAGCGCGGCGATCGCGAACGATCTCACCGCGATCCCTCCTCCGGCCGGCGAAACAGCATCGCCAGCTCCTTCAGTCCGATCAGAAGGTGCACGATTCCGAACCCCGAGACGAAGCCGCGGAAAAAGAGATTGTCCGCCACGACCGACGAGAAGGCGGTCGAGTGGAGCACGGAGTTGACGTTCCAGAAATGGGTCCAGGGAACGATCGTGAAGAAAACCCCCGCCTCGATGCAATAAAAGATGAAGAGGAGCGCGGGCGCCATCCGGGACATTGTAGTGGTCCGCGGCGCTGCCGCGGCCTCAGGGAGTCGACCGAGACCGGCGGAGAGACGTCGAATCCTGAAGACGGCCGGAGCCGCTCTCCCGTTCCGGTGCGATCAGTCGCGCTTGATGTTCGACGATTTCCGTCCGCTTCCCCCCTTCGGGGAGGAGGAGCTGGACGAGCGTGTCGAGGAGGGGCGGCTGGCGGCGCTGGAACGGCTCGGCGAGGAGCTCGGCCGGCTCACGCTGCCGCGGCTGCGCGAAGGGCTCGGCGAGGGAGCCCGGACCGACGAGCGGCCCGAGGGAGCCGAGCGGACCGACGAGCGGCCGGAGGGAGCCGGCCGCGCCACCGAGCTGTCGCGCGATGGGCTGGGGGATGAGATGCGCGTGCGCGGGGAGGGCTCACGCCGTTCCGTCGCGCTCGGCTCGGAGTCGCGGCGGGGAACGAGCCGGGCGCCTCCGATCCGGTCGATGACCCGGCGCGGAATCGGCGCGGAGTCGCCCGAGGACGCGCTCGAGTCGGTGCCGCGGGGTGAGGGGGAGGAGGAGCCGTCACGCCACTGAAGTTCCCGCCGCGGCTGCGGCTCCGCCGGGGCGGGGCGGGCGACCTCGCCCCGCCAGTCCTCCCGGGAGCGGATCTGTCGCTCCTCGGGGGCGGCGGGGGCGGGTCTGGCCTCGACCGGCTCCCGGCGTTCGATGGCACCGCCGGAGCGCTCCGCTCCGGCACCGACGTTCCGCCGGGGGGTCGCCGGGGGAGCGGGAGGGGTGGTCGCCGGCGAGCGAGTCACCGGGGCAGTGGGAGAGGTGCCGCCGCGCTCGATCCGTCCGGCGCCCGTCCCTCGGTCCGTCCCTGCGGCGGGGCCGGTCGAGCGGTCGATGCCGCTGCGTTCGATCGAGTCGCTCCGTCCCGGCGCCACGGGGGCAGTCGGGTCGATCGCGCGGCGGATGATCTGTCCCGTTTCGCGATCGGTGACCACCGGCGAGTGCGTCGCCCGTCTCCCCTCATCGGGAGTCGGCACGGTCAGTCGCCGCACGGCCTCGCTCAGATTGGAGCGGTCGAGCTGCGAACGAACCGCCGGTGAAAGCTCGGGATCGCGCCGGAAAAACGGAGTCAGATCCGCCAACGACCCCGAGCCTTCTTTGCCGGTACCACCTCCGAGACCCTGTCGTGCGATGCGCCCGACAGCGGCCGCCGGATCCCTGATGTCTTCACGCGAAAAGCGAACGGACGAGCTGGAAAAGATCGCGTTGGAGTCGCGCGCCATCCGGCCGCGCACCGCGTCGATGGTCAGAGCGGCGCGATCCACCCGGTTCGACACGATCGCCCCCGATCCGACGAACGTCCAGCCCGACAGGTCCGCATTCGCCAGGTTCACCCGTCCGAAGAAACCGACTCCGAAACGCGGCCGCCCCGCATCCCAGAACCAGGGCCGATACGGACGATAGCAGTCGTACCATCCAACCGGCACCCAGCCGATCCAGCTCGCCCCGTAGTTCCAGTACACCCAGGCGTGCGAGTAGACCGAGCCCGGCATCCAGATCCATCCATAGAAGGGATGATGCGCCCAGCGTCCGTAGTGGTAGGGCACCCAGCCCCACGGCTCGTACGAGGCCCAGATCAGATGCCCGCGAGGCCCGTAATGCCATCGGCCGTGGTAGTAGGGCCTCCATCCGGAGCTCGCGTACGGGCGCCAGACCCAGCCGTATTCCCCGACGTATACCCAGTCACCGTGGCTCGAGAGGTCGGACTCGGCATAGGCGAGATTCGAATCGAGATAGCGTCCGGTCCCGCCCAGATAGCGGTCGGCGCGGCGGAGATACCACCGCTCGAACGCATTCTCACCGGAGCCTGCCGCCTGGATGTCGTAGATTCCCTCGGGACCCACCAACGCGGTCTCGCCCGCGCGAAGCCGGTACGATCGTTCGCGGGTCCGGATTTCCACCGCTCCGCTGAGCACGGAAAGTCGGTCGCGCCCGCGCGCGTCGCTGTCGACCGAGAAGATGCCGTCCGTCAACGCGACGTACGAAGCGGTCGAGGTGTCGAGACGAAGCGGATCGGTCTCGCTTCCCGGCCGGTGGACGATCGCGCTCCCGTAGACCAGCTCGACTACCGTCTGCCCGGCGGTCTGCTCTTCGGCCGCCGCCTCGTAGACGTTCGCGATCGAGACCAGACGCACCGCGCTGTCCTGATCCAGCGCCACCACGTTCCCGTCCGAAAGCCGGATCTCGGTCCGACCACGCCGCGCGCTCACGATCTCGTCTCCCGCGAACACCGGAAGATTCACGCGCGCTTCGATGTCGCGCCCGTCGTAGCCCTGGCGGACCACGGTCTGCCCGTCGTCGTAGCTGATGTACGACTGGTCGCCTTCGGCGGCCCCGGCGGGGAGCGCGAGGAGCAACAGCAGGCTGGAGAAAATGGCTCGTTTCATCGGCTTCTCCTGGGCGGCGGTGGGCAGCCCGCCTTCTCGATCGAGTGCGGGCGCGATGCCACCGCGTCCATGGCTCCAAATTCAACAGCCAACTCGACTTGACTCGTTTCATCGCCTCTCCTCTCCGGTCCGCTTCTCCCCTCGGGAGGACAGGGCGTCCTCCGGCGGAGACAACCCGGTTACCGAATACAAATAACTCAAACGGCTCCCGATCCCTTCCCTCCCTCCCGCTCGAGCGTCGCCTCTCGGGGTCGGAAAGATTGAGCGCCCTTCGGGCAAATGCAGAATGCAGAATGCCAAAATGAACAATCCAGAAAGGAGCCGACGAAGCTCGACCGTCGCCCGACCGACCGATCGATCCCTGAATCTCTGCGCGAAACGGGCGTGATCACGCCGCCGCCTGCTTCTCTTTTGCATTGTGCATTGTGCATTGTGCATTTGGCCGAAGGTCAATAGCCGGCGGCGAGACGATCCGCGAGGATGCCGGGGAGCCCTGCCTTCCGGATCGCCCTCTGGGCGGCGGAGACGTCGTAGGCGACGCGGCGGAACCGGACGCTGAGTCGGGCGAGATCGACGATGGCGAAGGCCGCCTCGGGGTTGCGGTCGCGCGGCTGTCCGACGGATCCCGGATTCAGGAGATAGCGGGAACCGGGCTCCAGCCGCACTTCCGCGTCGCGAGAGAACACGGCCCCGTCGACCGAGCCGTCCTCGCCGAGACGGAAGAGAGTGGGAAGGTGGGTATGGCCGAACATCGCGATCGGGGTGGCGATCACCTCGAAAGAGCGGCGGGCGGCGGCGGCGGTGAACAGATATTCGTCCTCGTCGAGGGCGGAGCCGTGCACGAGGGTCACGCCGTGGACGACGAGCGGGCCGTGAGGGAGGCCGGCCAGGAAGCGGCGGTTTTCGGGACTGAGTTTCGAGCGGGTCCAGAGGGCGGCTTCGCGGGCGACCTGGTTGAACCCGGAGAGATCGCCGCCGAGGGCGACGCGGTCGTGATTTCCGCGCACGAACGATTTGGCGCCTCGGCGGCGGCGCAGGCGCTCGAGCACCTGATTCGGCTGCGCCCCATAGCCGACGAGATCGCCGAGGCAGACGGTCAGGTCGATCCTCTTGCGCTGCACGGCGCGAAAGACGGCCTGCAGCGCGGAGAGGTTCGAATGGACGTCGCTGAGAGCGAGGATCCTCACCCGGCGCGCCTCCCGGGGCCCTGCCGTGCCGCGGGCGGAAGCATGAGCAGAAGACGCCCGACGGCTTCTCGAATCGATTCCTCTTCCCTCAGATCGAGCGTGAGATCGGACAGGGCGTAGAACTTGAGGCGCTGCTGGTAGAGCTCGTGCGTCGCGACGTCGTCGCGGAACATCGGGCGTTCCGCGGCTTTCTCGCCGATCCTGCTGCGAAGAAGGGAGAACGGAGCGGAGAGATGGATCGAGAGGCCCTCGGAGCGGATGAACTGGATGTTGTCTTCGAAGGTGAAGGTTCCGCCGCCGGTTGCGATCACGCCATGCTCGATCCAGCGCGTGGTCCGGAGCAGATCGCGCTCGCGTTTACGAAAGAAAGGCTCCCCCTTGTCGCCGAAGATGTCCTTGATCGACATTCCCTCCGCGGACTCCACGAGCTCGTCGAGGTCGAAGAAGGGGATCTCGAGCCTCCGCGCGAGCTCGCGGCCGATCGTGGTCTTTCCCGCCCCCATGAACCCGACGACGTAAATTCTCATCGCCCGAGCTCCGCCGCCTCGACGAGCCTGCCGACGTTCGACTTCACGGTGCCGTTGCGATGGACTGCGGCGACGACTGCTGCGGCGTCGGCCCCCGCTCGCAGCACCTCGCCGATGTTGGTCTCGTCGATTCCGCCGATCGCGATCAGGGGCTTCGAGACGTGGGGGCGGATCTGCCGCAGAGCGTCCGGACCGAGAGGAGATCGAACCATTCGCGTCGTCGACGGAAAGATGGGACCGACCGCGACGTAGTCGACCGACGGGCTCGCGGCGGCGCGGCACGCGCTTTCGACCGAATGCGTGGACACGCCGATGAGCAGCCTCTCCCCGGCGAATTCCCGCGCTGCCTCGGCCGGAAGGTCGTCTTCGCCGAGATGGACCCCGTCGGCGCCGGCCGCCAGCGCCAGATCGGCGCGATCGTTCACGAAGAGGCGCACGAACGCGGGGAGCGAGGCGACCAGAACCTCCAGCTCGCTCAGACGCGCCGCATCGTGGAGATCCTTCTCGCGATACTGGATCCACCGGGCCCCTCCCTCGATCATCTCCACCACCAGGTCGGGCAGGGCCCGCCCGGGCAGTCTCGACGTGAGTGGATAGACCGGAGGAACTTCCTTCCGATCCAGAGGCATCGGTTCGGCTCCTTCAGCGAGAGTGTCGCAGAAAACCGGCGTAGCGGGTAGACGCCGACCGGTGCACTCGCGCTACGCCTGAGGGAACTCCTCCATGAAGCGGGTCGAGAACTCTCCGCGCTGGAACCTGGAGTCCTCGATGATGGCGAGATGGAGAGGAATGGAGGTCTTGACTCCTTCGACGGTGAACAGCTCGAGGGCGCGCCGGCCGCGGGCGATCGCCTCCGCCCGGTCGCGTCCGTGCACGATGAGCTTGGCGATGAGCGAGTCGTAGTGCGGCGTCACGAGGTAGCCGGCATAGGCCGCCGAGTCGACGCGGACGCCGGGCCCTCCGGGAGCGTGAAACGCCGTGATCCGGCCCGGATGCGGCGCGAACGTGACCGGATCTTCCGCGTTGATCCGAAACTCGATCGAATGCCCGCGCAGTTGCAGGTTCTTCGTGATCGAGAGCGGCTCACCCGAGGCGACCCGAATCTGCTCCTTCACCAGATCCACCCCGGTGACTGCTTCCGTCACCGGGTGCTCGACCTGGATCCGGGTGTTCATCTCCATGAAGTAGAACTCGTCGCCCTCGACGAGAAACTCGATCGTTCCCGCGTTCGTGTACCTGACGGCCTCGCAGAGAACGATCGCCGCCGCTCCCATCCGGTCGCGCAGGTCGGCCGTCATCGCCGGCGAGGGAGACTCCTCGATGATCTTCTGGTGGCGGCGCTGGATCGAGCAGTCTCTCTCTCCCAGGTGGACGATCCTGCCGTGCGAGTCGCCGAAAACCTGAAACTCGATGTGCCGGGGCCGCTGGAGGTATTTTTCGATGTAGACGGAAGGGTCGCCGAACGCGCGGTCGGCTTCGCTTCGGGCCGTCTCGTAGGCGTTCTCGAGCTGAGCCGGATCGAGACAGACGCGCAGGCCTCGGCCGCCCCCACCCGCCGATGCCTTGAGGATGATCGGAAAGCCGATCGTCTGCGCCACGGCGAGCGCTTCCTCGAACGAGCGCACCGGTCCCTCGCTCCCCGGGAGAATCGGAACGCCGGCGGCCTTGGCGGTCGCCCGCGCCTTCGACTTGTCGCCCATGAGCCGGATCGCCTCCGGCGAGGGACCGATGAACGTGATCCGGCACTCCCCGAGGATCTCGGCGAAGTTGGCGTTCTCGGCGAGAAATCCGTATCCGGGGTGAACGGCGTCCGCGCCGGTGATCTCGGCGGCCGCGATGATGCTCTGGACGTTCAGATAGCTCTGGCGCGCAGCAGCCGGACCGATGCAGACCTCATCGTCGGCGTATCGGACGTGAAGAGAGTCGCCATCGACGTCCGAGTGGACGGCGACCGTCTTGATTCCCATCTCCCTGCAGGCGAGGATGATGCGCAGGGCGATCTCACCCCGGTTCGCCACGAGCACTTTCGAGATCATGATTGACGAAAGCGCCGGCGCGTGCGGCGCCGGCGCGGGCTCGACCTCCGGATTCGTTCTCGCTGCTCAGCCGGCGCTGACCGCGAAAAGCTTCTCTCCATACTCGACCGGCTGCCCGTTCTGCGGATAGACCCGGGTCACGACGCCTTCGACGTCCGACTCGATCTCGTTCATCAGCTTCATCGCCTCGATGATGCAGAGCACATTCCCCTTGCCGATCCGATCGCCGACGTCGACGAACGGTTCGGCCTCGGGATTCGCCGAGCGGTAAAACGTCCCGACGATCGGCGAAGTCACGATGTGCAGCCCCTCTTCGCTCTCAGTTGCCGCCGGGGCGGCCGTGCCGGCGTCCGCGACCGCCGGCGCCCGTGGCGCCGCCGGCGCACCCGTCGCCGCCGCCTCGGGGCCGGGGACCGCAGCGGCCTGCGCGCTCGCGGCCGCGACCTCGTTCCGCTTCCCCTCCACGCGGAGCTTCAGACCGGCCGACTCGATCTCGACGGCTCCCAGTCCCCGATCGGCCACACGGTCGATCAGCTCGAGAATCTCCTTGAAGGTCAGAAAGGCCACGTCAGATCAACTCGTCCTGCAGCTTGAATTTGGCCTTCGCCATCTCGAACCGTGCTCGACCGTAATTGCCGTCGGCAGAAAGTATCACGAGGAGGAAATAGTCGGAAGTCAGCGACGTCAGCAGGGTGACGTAACGATCGGTCATCACCGTCAGTTGCCTCACCTCGCCCGTGTCGAGCTCGGTGTTCGACACCCGCAAGTCGCGAAAGAACGAGCCGAACTCCGCTCCGATGTTCTCGAGCGGGAGCCCGCCCGGGTTCACCGTGTCGATCGCGATGCCGTCGGTCCCCATCAGGCTCACCGCCCTGGTTCCCTCGACGCGAGCGCTGATCTCCTCCAGCACCTCTCTAAAGGTCACGCCGTCCCATCCTCTGGAGCCAGCGCTCCAGCTTATCCACGGCCGCGCGGCGCCGGGCGGCGGAATCGTCTCCGGCCGGCTCGTCCAGCGACTCGAGCCTCCGGCGGACGTCCTGGTTCGACGGCTCGCGCTCCAGAAGGCGCTCGTAGATCTCGCGCGCCGCGTCGACGTGCCCCTGGCGGGCGTACAACTCCGCCATCGTCATCGTCGCCGCTCCTTCGGCGGCAGCGGATGCGGGCGACGCCTGCTCCTCCTTCGGCTCCTCGAACGCCGAGGGCGCCTCGGGCGCCGGTTCATCGTCGAGGGCGAAGGGCTCCTCGACCGTCTCCGGCGCGGCGGCGTCCTCCGATCGAGGCCTCTCCTCCCCCTTCTCCTCGGTCGATGCGAAGGGATGATCCCAGCCGGCCGGAGCGGTCGGCTGCGGCGCGGTCTCCGCGAGGGAGCTCCCTTCGAGCGGCCGAAAGCCGACGTCCTCGACGCGGCGGGACGGCCGAGCAGCCTTCGCATCGGCGGACTCGGCGGTCACCGGTGGCGCAACGTCGGGCGCTGCCCGCGCCGGGGCCGGCGGAGAGGGGGGAGGGGTGCCGGACCGGCCGGCGCGCTCCGCCTCGATCTCCCTGTCGAGGCGCTCGATCTGCTCGTCGACCTCGTCGTCCGCGGGATGGAGGGCCCGGACGAGCTTGAATTTCTTGATCGCTTCGACTTTCTCGCCGAGAACGAGGTAGCTGTTGGCCAGAAGGCGCGCACAGACCACGTTGCCGGGATCGAGGGCGAGCGCGGTCATCAGGACCTCGGTGGCTTCCCGGTGCGCCCCCTTTTCGATCAGAACGCGGCCCAGACCGATCCAGGCGGACAGATAGGTCCCGTGGTGCTCGAGTCCGTCACGAAGGACCTTCTCGGCGTCGTCGAGGCGCCGGAGCTTCCGGAGCTCCTCGGCGAGGGGGTAGAACATTCGCGACTTCGGGTCGAGGCGCACGCGGGCGCGAAGATCCTCGATCTTTGCGGAGGTTGGAGGATTGCTGCTCATGTGCTGGCAATTCTCGATCAGGACGCGAGGCCAAGGCAACCCGAACCGGAGCCCGCGCCGGGCATGGGTTCCACTGCTGAAAATGCGAATGGCCGCCGGCTCGCCGCCGACGGCCATTTCACGGAACGAAACGTTGCTATGGAGGTGGAGGCGCCGTGGCGCTTCCGGTCAAAGTGATGGTGCCGTTTCCCGCGTTGGACGAGACGATCACCGATCCGGTGTCAGTCCCTACGTCAATCGCCGAGTAGGTGACGGACACCAGGATCGAACCGCAGGGGTCGATGGCAGGCTGCATTCCGGTCGGAGAAACCGAGAAGTCGGCGCTGGTTCCGGGTCCGAACGCGATGTCGCTGATGTTGAGAGGCGCGTTTCCGGTGTTCACGATCGTGGCGTTGAGGGTCACCGGGGGACCGGTCGTGACCTTGGCGAACTCAAGCGTCTGCGGATCGATGAACAATCGTGGATTAGCCGGCGGGTTGACGATCAACCCGTTGTCGATCTGGTCGTCGCATCCCGTCAGGGCATCGGTGTAGGTGATCGTGAATGCCGTGGAAATCCTTCGTTCCCCTCCGGCAGGGCAGGTTTCGCTTTCGAACTGGAGATTCGAAGGAACGACGAGCGTGAACGTCGCACTCGTCGGCGAGGTGACGACGCTTGAAGGGAGGACGGTGATGCCGCCGATCTGGAAGCGCCCTGTACCACTGGAGCCCGAGACGGTCACGTCCACCGTGCTTCCCGCCGTGACCGGGTTCGGCGTTATGGAGAGAATCGTGGGCTGCGGAATCAGATACGTGAAGACGAGCCCCTCGGCCGTGGTGCTCGTACCATCCTCGATGTTCGTGACGGAGACTTCGCCCTCGACGCTTCCGCAGTCTTCGATGAAGGGAATCCCGGTCCGGACGACGAGCCGCGTCCCGCTGACCTGAATGGGAGTGGCGGCGATGCCGCCGAGGGTCACGGCGACCGGGTCGTCGAAGCCCCACCCGTCGATCACGACCTGCGTCGGAGTGAATGCCGGAGCTGTCGTGGGTCCGACGGCCGTGATGCGCATGGAGGGTCCGTAGCGGAAGGCCTGTGCCATGACGGTGTCGGTGTTGGAGGCGATATTGACGACTCGGATGGTCACCTGCTGATTCGCCAGTTCGGCGCCGAGGCCGGTCGCCGGCGGCGTGAGGGCGATGACCTGGCCGAAGCTGACCTGGAGGACCTGCGCCTCGACCTGGTCGGTCAGGGCCCCTCCGGCCGAGCCTCCGGTCCCGAAGAAGACGCGGACGGGCGCCTGGAATCCACTCCCGATGATGTTGATGCGCGTATTCCCCTCGTTGGGCCCCGAAGAGGGACTGACGTGGGTGATGGATGGAGTGAGGATCTCCAGCTCGTACCGGAAGGGTCCGCCGGTCGCCTGTTGCTCGCCCGGCGTGCCGGCTCTGGTGATGACCGTGATGGTCACGTCGCGCGCCTGTTCCGTGGGACCGAACTGGACCGCCGGGCTGATGACGCGGATCTCGGTCGAAGTCTGAGAGACGACGGTGGCCGGGATGTCGCCGAACAGCACGCGGACGGGGGCGTCGAAATTCGTCCCGGTGATGACGACCAGGTCGCCGCCGGCCGGGGAGCCGCTCGAGGGACTGACCGAGATGATCGTGGGAGCGGTTCCGGGCGGATCCGGATCGATCGGTTCCCCCCTGAAGTTGATCTGGGCGATGGCGGTCGCGTTGTTGACTCGGACGGTGACGGTGGCCGTTCCGGCCACGGTCGAGGTGAGCACGGCGCTGGCGACGCCGCCGCTGGTCGTCCGGATGGTGGAGTTCGAATTGTTGTCGGCGAACGAACCGAGATTCGTCGAGAACTCGACGGCGGTTCCGTTGGTCACGGGCTGGCCGTCGACCGTGACGGTCGCGGTGATGGTGGTCGTCGAGCCGACGAGCGGGTCGGCGTTGGAGACCGCCAGCGCGATGTTCGGGTCGGCGGGCGGCGTGCCGCCCGGAGTCGTTCCACCGGGTCGTGGCGGCTCGGTGGGAGACTCCCCCTCGCATCCCGCGAACGCCACGAGCAGCACTACCAGCGCTGGTACGATCGGCCATTTTCTGAAGCGATTCATCCTGACCCCCTAATCCTCACCATGAGGCGGAGCGCTGCTCCGCCTCCCCGCCTGCGGGCGGCTCAGCGGCAGCCTCCGCACCCGATGCAAAATGTCAGTCCGACATCCGCCCGGGCATACACGTCCTCGCCCGAGAGCGTTTCGCCGAAGAACTCCAGAATCAGATCCATCCCGATCGTCCGGCGGCCGGTCTCGGGATCGATGCCGCCGTTCTGGGGCCGGAGGGCCGCGAACGGCGCCAGGGAAAGGGCCGCCGGCTCGAACGCCTGGAACGACCCGATCGAAGTCGCTTCGCCGCCCGTCGGGACCAGCAGCGAGAGATTCTGCGTGATCGGCGCCGGAACCAGGGTTCCGCCGTCGGTCCGCCGGTAGCTGACTCGATACGTCTTGACGATGATGTCGAGGAACCTCGCGTCGGCGGTGATGTCGGGCTGCTTCACGACGTTCCGAAGCTCGACGAACCCGATCACGCCGCACTCCGTGTCGGCGAGATCGAAAACGTTCAGCTCTTGGGCGACCGTCGCGACGAGCTCGACCGGCGCCGGCCGGTTGGCCGCGCCCTCGCACCCGAGCACCAGCGATGCGATCATGGCGATCTGCATCATCGCCTTCCGACTCATTGTCACGGTTTTCATGGCGTCATCTCCTCAACCCGTCACCGCGCTCATGCGCCGACCGTTCTCGCTCCTCAGAAGTTCCGGACGATTCGCGGAGTGATGAAGATCAGCAGCTCGTCGTTCCGATTCTCGATCCGCCGACTCTTGAACAGGTTTCCGATCAGCGGGATTTCGTGAAGGAAGGGCAGCCGGTTCTCCGCGTCGTTGTCGGTGGCCTGGTAGATGCCCCCGATGACCGTCGTTCCACCGTCCCTCACCATCAGGCGCGTCTGCGCCCGGCGGGTCGAGAGCGGCGGATTGGTCGCACCGGCCACGTCGAGGCCTGCCAGCGGCTCCACCTTCTGAACCTGAATGTCCATGATGACCGTGTCCTCCGCCGTGATCTGCGGCGTGACGGTCAGCCGCAGCGTCGCGTCGATGAAGCTGACGGTCGTCGTGAAGTTCACTCGCGTCTGGAACGGAATCTGGAGTCCGCTCTGGATCTCGGCCGGCTGGTTGTCCTGTGTGGTCACCTTGGGCGCCGAGATGATCCGGACCAGGCCCTCGTTCTCGGCCGCCGTCAGCGTCAGGTCGAGATCGAACGTGCCGAGCACGCTTCCGAGTGAGAGATCGATCACCGGGTTGCCGGCGCCGAAGTTGAACGGTCCTCCGATCACGTCGATGCGGTTCGGCCATACCAGGCCGGTTCCCGAGCCGAGGGCCGGATCGAGCGCTCCCGTGAAACCCCAGTTGATGCCGAGCTGCCTCGCGAACGTCTTCGTGGTCTCGACGATCCGCGCTTCGATCATGACCTGAGGCGTCGCGATGTCGACGTTCTCGATCAGATTCAGCATCGTCGGCAGGAATTCGGGGACGTCGGTGATGATCAACTGATTGGTGCGCGGGTCGACGATGATCCGCCCCCGCGGCGAGGCCAGGCCCGTCACCAGCGTCGAAACGTCGACCGCCTTCGCGTACGAGAGACGCTTGATGACCGTCGTCAGCTCGACGTTGAGACGCTCTTCCTCCTGGAGGCGACGCCTCTGCGCCTGCTCCGCCGCGAGCCGGTCCACCGTTCCAACCCGCATCACGTTCCCGGAGATCACGTAGTCGAGCCCGTTCTGGCGCAGGATCAGCTCCAGCGCCTGGTCCCACGGAACCTGGGTGAACGACACCGTCACCTGCCCGGTCACGTTCGGGTCGATCGCGATGTTCAGCCCCGTCAGCTCCGCGAAGGTGCGCAGCACGTCGCGAATGTCCGCGTTCGTGAGCTCCAGATCGATCGGCTCGCCCGTATAGACCCGATCACCCGGACTGATCGTTCTGCTGGCGCCCGGCTGAATCGAGCCGCCGATCACCTCCGGACCCTGATCCTGGGCGAACACGTTGTCGCGGTCCGCATCGACCAGGTCCCGCGCCGGCTGCGGGGTGGTCACGTTCGGTGCCTCGGTCAGAGACGGCTGGGTCTCGGGCGGGGTCTGTGGACCGCGGATGATCGCCGTCTCCCGCGCAACCGCCGGAGGAATCGGGTCGATCTCGGCGATCGTCGCGGCCGGCCGCGCCCTGGGGACGGCGACCGGCGTCGCAGCCTCCGGCGGACCGGCGAACGCGGCCGCCGCAGGAGGGGCCTCGCCGAACGAGATGATCAGGGCGCTGCCGGAGCGGTCCACGCGGTAGTCGACGTATTCATCCAGATCGAGGACGACGCGCGTGACCGGATCGGGCGCCGACTTGAACTGCGCGACGCGGATCTGACGCACCATCGGATCGCCGAGCGGTACCGTGGAGCGGCGCACCTTGTTCAGCGCCCCCTTCAGATCGAAGACCACGCGGAGAGGGTCCGTGAGCCTGAAAGCATGGTAGTCGAGACGCCCATCGCTCTCGAGCTCGATGGCGAGAGAGCCGCCGCTGCCGTGCGTACGGATGGCGTCGAGGCGCGTCGCCGGGTTGCTCGCCACGGGAACGATCGTCATCACCGGGCCGGGGGTCGGAGCGACCGGTTCGGGCTTTGGAGCTTCGATGCCGGGAAGGTCTTCGACGACGAGCTCCGGCTCGTCCTGCAGCCCCTGCTCGAAGTCGAGCGCGGGCTCTACCGCGGCGAGGGGAGTCACCGGGGCGAGGGGAGTCACCGGGGCCGTGGCGACCGGGGGATCGAATCCGATCTCGACGCTGGTTCCGGCGGCGGCGGCCCAGGCATCGACCGGCTCGCGGAAGCGGATCGTGATCCGCGTCATCGGGCGGCCGAGCTCGAGGACTTCATCCGCGGCGACCGATGCGACGAACGGGGGGAGGTTGGTGGGAAGGTCCAGCCCCGGCGTTTTCACCGTCTTCAGCAGGTCGACCACGTAGACGTCGGGCTGCGGATGATAGCCCGTGTAAGCCGGGCGGCCGTCGGTCTCGACCAGAAGCCGAGGCGCCGGCTCGATCTCCGCCCGGAGTGAGGTCACGGCCGTTGCCGAGCCCGACGGCGCTTCGGCGCGAGTGCCGACCGAGGCCGGTGCAGAGTCCGGCTGCGGGGCGCTCGAGGCGCAACCGACGAGGGCCACGGCGCAGATTCCCGCGACCATCCACTGGAGTCGGTCCATCCCTTTTCCCACCTTCACCATCACGCAACCCTCCACACCGCTGGCCGGGATGCCGGCCAGTCCACTACGGACGATTTCTCCGAGACTCCGGCACCAGTTCCTTCACGACCTCACGGAAGCGCTCGATTCGGGTCGGGTCGTTGACCTCCTGCCGGAACACGACGGCCGTTCGATCGATCCGAAGGACTTCGCCGTCATACAGCTTGTCGCCTGCGCGAACGAGATATCCCTTGTTGTCGGAGCCCTTGATCAGGGCGACCATGCCGGCACGAGTCTGGACGACCCCCTGAACGTTGATCTCGTCGACGAGGAACCCGGGAACGCCTTCGGGCCGGTTTCCACGCTCGGTCGGCCGGGTCGGTCCGATCAGCGACCGGAACGGATCGCGGCGCCCCTGCGGGTCGTAGCGATAGGTATCGGCCGCGGTCGGCTCCTCGAGGATTTCCTGCAGATTCTCCTCGAGGGAAGAGGCCGGCGATTCCGGCGGCGGGGCGGGGGCCTGCCGGGCGACCGCGACGAGGGCGCAGAACAGCGAGGCGACGAGCACGAGAACGATTCGGCGCATCACTGACTCCCTCCCGGCGTTCCGCTCTGCCCTTCCTCGGCCGGCGGCTCGCGGTAGACGAAGGTCTTGGCGACGAAGTCGGCCTGGACGGTCCGTTCGAGCTGAGCCGGGAGCGCCGTGATCGTGAACTGCTCGACGTTCACGATGCGCGAGAAGTTCGACAGCCGGCTGAATAGAATCGCGAGATCGTGGTACCGCCCTTCGAGCGACACGCTGATCGGCCATTCCGCATAGATCTCTTCGACGCCCTCTTCGCTCGTCGCCGCGGCTTCGGTCAGGCTGGGGAAGACCAGCCGGTGGAGCACGAAGTCCCCTTCGTCGACCAGCGACTTGAATTTCTTGATCAGCTCTTCGGTGTTGCGGGAGGAGGGAAGGATCCGCTTGAGCTTGTCGAGCTCGAGCTGAAGCCGTCGCGCTTCGTCGCGGAGCTGCGGGAGACGCTGCTCCGCGGAGCGTCCGGCCTGGATGTCCTTCTGGAGCTCTTCGAGGCGCGTATTCAGCCTGCCGATCTCCTGGTTCCACCCTTTGATGGGATAGTAGTACAGCCCCCCGACCACCAGGATCGCGAAGAACAGACCCAGGCCGAGCCCGTAGTACCACGGCTTGTCCCGGAGGCTGCTGGTGTCGATCGCCATCCCCATCCCTCCTCGCGATCAGCTCTGCGGGGCGCCACCCTGAGGGGCGGCGCCGGTTCCAGCCGGAGCGGCCGCCCCCTCCTCGGTCGCGGCCGGGTCCTGCGGGTTCCGGAAATTGAACCGCATGTCGAAGGTGTAGACGTTGACTCCGCTGGCGACCCGCTGGGAGGTGAGGACGTTGAACTCCGGCTCGTCGAACATCGGATCGGACTTGATGTTCTCGACGAACGTAGCGGCTGCGTTGGGATTCAACGTGCGCCCGGCGATGTGCACCTGGGTGCCGGCGAGCGCCATCCGGTCGAGCCAGACCAGATCGGGCAGGTCGCGGCTGATGTGATCGAGCAGGCGCACCGGACCCTTCTGGTTCTGCTTGAGCTGATTGATCAGCGCGATCCGCTTCGCGAGCGAGTCGCGCCGCTTTTCGAACTGCTCGACTTCCTGAATGATCTTCCGGAGCTTGGCGGCTTCTTCCTCGCGGCTGGCGACTTCGCGCTTCATTCCCGCGACCTCGCGCCATTTGAGCAGGGTCCAGCCCCCGCCGATCAGAACGCCGACCGCGACCAGCGCGAGAAGGATGATCAGATTGAGGTTCGCCGGGCCCGCCGCCACCGTCACGCCGGACGGCGCCGGCGTCGCCCGCGCCGCTCCACGACCTTCCCGGAGAAGATTGATCTTGATCAAGCGTCTCCCACCTTCCGAATCGCCAGCCCGACGGCGACGGCCATGCTCGGAGCGACCTCGGAGATCCACTCCGGATTGAACTCCCCTTCGTTGAACGAGACGTTCCTGAAGGGATTCATGATCTCGACGTCGATTCCGAACTTGTCGCGCAGGATCGTTTCCAGGTTCAGCGCGCTCGCTCCTCCGCCCGACAACATGATGGAGTCGACCCGCTCCGCACCGGACGTCGCCGTGAAGAAGTCGAGCGTCTTCCGCAGCTCGCTCGCGAAGTCTTCCGACACCGAGTTCAGGATCGGAATCACCTGCTGGATCGTGTGATCCCCCGCCGCCTCTCCCCGCTTGAGCCCCTCGGCCTGCGCGAACGAGAGGTTCAGCTCTCTCTGAATGGCGTCCGTGTACTGATTTCCCCCGAACGTGATGTCGCGCCAGAACAGCGAGCTCCGGCCCGAGAGGATGTTCACGTTCGTCACCGACGCGCCGATGTTCACCAGCGCGAGCACCCGTCCCTCGTCCACACCGTAGCTCATCTCGTACGCGTTCTGTACCGCGAACGCGTCGACGTCGACCAGTTGCGCACTCCTCCCCGCCTGCTGGATCACCGAGGTGTAGTCGTTGATCTTTTCCTTCTTCACCGCCACCAGGATCACGTCGATGTTGTCACCGGCACCCGGGGTCGTCAGCGGGACGTAGTCCAGATTGACGTCGTTGATGTCGAACGGAATGTACTGCTCGGCCTCCCACTGGATCGACTCGCTCAGCTCCTCGGCCGACATCGCCGGCAGCGAGATCTTCTTGATGATGACCGAGTGGCCGGACAGGGAGGTTCCGTAACTGGAATTCTTGACGCCCAACGAGCTGTTCAGCCGTTGAATCGTATCGACGACCATCGAGGAGTCCATGATGGATCCGTCGACGATCGCTTCCGGAGAGAGGGTTTCCAGACCGATCTTGACGAGCTGATAGGAGCCCGCTTTCTTTTCCTTCAGCTCGACGAGTTTGATCGCGGAAGAGCCGATATCAAGCCCGACGATTTGTCTGCTCTTTGAGAAGAACACCGCTCACCCCATCCATCTCACACCGACTTCTCAGCTTGTCGTCTGTCGTGGCTCGCTCGTATTGCCCTTTACAAGTGGAAGTTTGGTGGGAAATTACACGGTTTTATAGGTGATGTCAACTCGACAACATTTAGAAAGCAAAAAAGATATTCGTCACGGAGCGCCCCCACGGCCCCCCGTTGCGTCCGAGGGGCGCGATCACTAGAATCTGCGCTCCCGGATCGAAGGAGTGTCCATTATGGCCAAGCAATGCCAGATCTGCGGCAAGACGCCGGTTTTCGGAAACCGCGTCAGCCACGCTCACAACGTCTCCAGCCGCCGCTGGCTGCCGAACCTCCAGCGCATCCGCGTCGTGGTCGACGGCGCCGCCCGCCGCATGCAGGTCTGCACCCGCTGCATCCGCTCCAACCGGATCCGGAAAGCCGTCCGCTGAAAGCCTCGCCCCGGGCCCACCCCCGGATCCCGGACCGACCCTCCGGTTCCTGATCACGGCCGAGAGCGCCGGAAGGCCCCGGCGGCGCGCTAGTGTTACAGGACACTAGGACGCCGTCGCCTGGCGGGGGTTGTACTTGCGGTGGACCTCGAGCACCCCGTCGAGATTCCCGATGCCCTTGATGACCTTCTCGAGGTGGCGGAGGTCGGAGATCTCGACGGTGAGATCGATCGCGCCCCGCCCGTCGGCGGTGCGCGCCTCGATGTTGCGGATGTTGGTCTTCAGATTCGCGATCTGCGAGACCACGCGCGCGAGCATGCCGGTCCGATCCTCGATGACGACCTCCAGGTCGATGCGGAACTGGGATGCCTCCCTCTCGCCCCATTCCACGGCGATCTCGCGGTCGGGGTTGAACATCAGGTTGCGCACGTTGGGACAGGCGTCCGAGTGGACGGCGATTCCCTTGCCGCGCGTGACGTAGCCGACGATCTGCTCGCCCGGGAGGGGGTTGCAGCACTTGGCCAGGTAGGTCATCAGATCGTCCGAGCCCTTCACCTTGATCGGAGGTGAGCCGGTGCCGAAGGGGAAGATCTTCCGGACCGCATCGCGGAACGCGCTCGGCGCTTCTTCGGTACGCTTGTCCTCCTCCGGCACGAAGCGCTCGACCACCACGCGGGCCGAGAGCTTCCCGTAACCGACGTCGGCGAACATGTCGTCGAGCCGCGAGTAGCCGTGCTCGGCGAGAATCCCCTCGAGCCCGCCCTCGGCGATCAGCCTCCGGACCGGGATCCGGAACTTCTTCGCTTCCTTCTCGACGAGCTTGCGCCCCAGCTCGACCGAGCGCTTCTTCTGCTCGGTGTTGAGCCAGTGGCGGATCTTGTGTCGTGCCCGCGAGGTGACGACGATCGAGAGCCATTCACGGCTGGGCGTCTGGTTGGGCGCCGTCAGGATCTCGATGATGTCGCCGTTGCGAAGAGGAGTGCGCAACTGCACGAGCTTTCCGTTGACTCTCGCGCCGACGCAGCGGTTGCCCAGGTCGGTATGAATCCGGTAGGCGAAGTCGAGCGGAGTCGCTCCGCGGGGAAAGGCGAAGACGTCGCCCTTCGGCGTGAAGGTGTAGACCTCGTCGGGATAGAGGTCGATCCGGAGCGAGTTCATGAAGACCCTGGGGTCCTTGATCTCGTGCTGCCACTCGACGAGTTGCCTGAGCCAGAGGAAGTTCCGGTCGTCGGGGGAGGCGCTGACGCGTCCTTCCTTGTACTTCCAGTGAGCGGCGATGCCCTGTTCGGCGATCAGGTCCATCTCGCGGGTCCGGATCTGCACCTCGAAGGGCTGCCCCTTGTCGGCGACGACGGTGGTGTGGAGCGACTGATAGAAGTTCGGCTTCGGCATCGCGATGTAGTCTTTGATGCGGCCGGGAACGGGGCGCCAGGTCTGATGGATCAGGCCGAGGGCGGCGTAGCAGTCCTTCACTGAGTCGGTCGTGATGCGGAACGCGAGGTAATCGTAGAGCTGCCCGATGTCGATCCCCTGCCGTCGCAGCTTCTGATAGATCGAGTAGGGCGACTTGACGCGTCCGCTGACTTCGCCGGAGATCTCGTTCTCTCCCATCCTGGTCTCGATGGTCTGCCGGAGGCGCTCGACGATGTCGGCCGACACGGTCATCTTCTGACGGACGGCTTCGGTCAGATCCTCGTACTCGCGCGGATGGAGGTTCTGGAACGCGAGGTCCTCGAGCTCGTTCTTGACCTTTCCCATGCCGAGGCGATTGGCGATCGGCGCGTAGATCTCCATGGTCTCCTGCGCGATCCGGCTGCGGCGCTCGGGAGCGAGATGGTGGAGCGTGCGCATGTTGTGGAGGCGGTCGGCGAGCTTGACCAGGACCACGCGCAGATCCGAGACCATCGCGAGGATCATCTTCCGGAAGGTCTCGGCCTGCTCTTCCTCGCGCGAAACGTATGAGTAGCGGGAAATCTTGGTGAGGCTCTCGACGATCTCGGCGACGTCGGCGCCGAACAGCTCCTCGACCTTGTCGCGCGTAGTGAGCGTGTCCTCGATCACGTCGTGAAGCAGACCGACGGCGATCGAGGTCTCGTCGAGTTTCATCTCGGCGAGGATGTACCCGACGTTGAGCGGATGGACCAGATAGGGCTCGCCCGAGCGTCGCATCTGGTCCTTGTGCGCGAGGGCGGAAAAGATGTAGGCGCGGCGAAGGAGCTCTTCGTCGAACCCCGGTTTGTAACCCTCGACCTTGTCGAGAATGTCCTCGAATCGGATCATGAGCGGCCGCCGGATCTCCCCTCCGCGCCGGCGGAGAGGAGCGGGCATCGAATCATAACAACTTTCGGCGCCTCAACGTTTCGGGACGATCCAGCGCGATCCGCCGTCCTCGATCACCCGCGCCCGCAGCTCGAAGCACCGCTCGAGCGTCGGCTCGGTCAGAACCTCGGCCGGCGACCCGTCCGCCGCCACCCTCCCCTGCCGCAGCACGATCATCCGGTCGGCGACCGCGGCGCTCCAGTTGAGGTCGTGTGAAACGAACACCACCGTGCGCCCCGCCGTCCCCGCGATCGCCTCGAGCAGCCGGGCCAGCCGCTGCACGTGCGCCAGGTCGAGGGCCGCGAACGGCTCGTCGAGAAGCACCAGCTCCGGCTCGCCCGCCAGCACCCGGGCGATCTCGACCCGCTTTCGCTCCCCTCCACTCATCTCGTCCATGAAACGACTCTCGAACCCGAGCACGTCGCACTCCTCGAGCGCCCGCCTCGCCGACTCCACGTCCTCGGCGGATTCCCACTCGAACCGCTTCAGATGCGGCGCGCGCCCCGAAAGAACCACGTCGAG
Source organism: Thermoanaerobaculia bacterium (assembly GCA_035544735.1). Classification (GTDB taxonomy): domain Bacteria; phylum Acidobacteriota; class Thermoanaerobaculia; order Gp7-AA8; family Gp7-AA8; genus DATKCD01. The sequence goes on along the minus strand of DATKCD010000009.1, from coordinate 6,869 downwards.
CGCGCGAATCGGAAACACCGGCTCCCACTCCTGCGGCAGATAGCCGACCCGGCGGGCATATTCGCGGCGCGGCCAGGCTCCGGCCGCCCGGCCTCGATAGACCATCTCGCCCCCGGTCGGCTCCAGCACCCGGCCGAGCAGCTTCAGCAGAGTCGACTTCCCCGATCCGTTCGGGCCGACGATCGAGACCAGGCTGCCGCTTTCGATGGCGAGCGTCACGCCGCCGAGGGCGTCGCGAGCCGCGCCGGGATAACGGTAGCTCGCTTCCCGCAGCTCGATCGCGCTCACGCCACCCTCCTCAGCAGCACCAGAAAGAAAGGAACGCCGAGCATGGCCGTGAGCGCGGCGAGCGGGAGCTCGGCGGGAGCGGCGGCACCGCGCGCCACGGCATCCGCGAGAACGACCAGGACCGCTCCCCCGAGCGCCGAGAGCGGGAGCAGCAGCCGGAAATCGCGCTTCCAGATCAGACGGATCGCGTGGGGAACGATCAGTCCAACGAACCCGATGATGCCGCTCGCGGCGACGGCGGCGCCGGTCGCCAGCGATGCCGTGACGAAGGCAATCAGCCGGATCCTGCCGGTGTCGACTCCGCGCGAGCGCGCGTCGTCCTCGCCGAACGCCAGCATGCGCACGTCGCCGGCGATCCAGCCGAGAACGGCGAGCGCGATCGCCAAGGCACCTCCCACCAGAGCGACGTCCGTCCAGGACGCGTTCGCGAGACTGCCCATCATCCAGTGGAGCGCGGCGGTCAGGTCGCTGCCGCGGATGACCGACAGAGACAACAGAATCAGCGCCGAGAAGAAGGCGTTGAGGACGAGCCCGCCGAGGATCAGGCGCGTCGGGTCGATCGAGCCGTGACGCGCCGCGATCGCGACGACCGCCACCGTCGCCATCAGAGCCCCGGCGAACGCCGCCACGGGAACCACGCCCGGCATTCGTGCCGCGCCGAGCGCCGTGGCGAGCGCCGCCCCGCACGCCGCTCCTCCCGACACGCCCAGAATGAACGGGTCGGCGAGAGGATTCCGCAGCAGGGTCTGGAAGGTGATGCCCGAAGCGGCGAGCACCGCGCCGACCGCGGCCGCGAGCAGCACGCGAGGCAGCCGGATCTCGAACAGGATCGTGCGCGCCGCACCGTCCTCGCGCAGCGCGCCGATCCACGACAGAGGTACCGCGCCGATCCCCAGGGCGGCCACGATCGACAGAGCAAGCAGGATCGCCAGCAGAACCACACCCGCCGCGAGATCTCGTCGTGCGCTCATCGCGCCCGCTCCCACGAATCGAGGATCTCGTTGATCTCGCGCAACCCCTCCGTCACCCGCGGCCCGGGCCGCAGCACCAGGTCATCGGGAAACGGGTGAATCCTCCCCTCGCTCGCGGCCGGGACGGCCTTCCACGCCTCGCTCTCCGCGACGAGCCGGCGCATCAGGTCCGGGCCGACCGACTCGCCCGGAACGAGGATCAGGTCCGGCGGGCTCGCCACCAGCGCCTCGAGCGAATACGCGGGCCACCCGCCGACGCGAACGGCGTTCCGCCCGCCGGCGAGCCCGATCAGATCGTCCACGTACGTGCCGACCCCCGCGACGTAGAGGGGCTCCGGCCAGAGGAGCACCAGAACGCGCGGCCGCGGGGACCGCGATCGTCTGCCTCGGGCGAGCCCGGTCTCGAGCGATTCGATCGCCTCCGCCGGATCGGTCCCCAGAACCTCGCCGAGTTGCCGGAGCGCGGGCCCGAGATCCTCGAGGCGGTCGGTCTTCAGGACGAACAGCGGGATCCGCAGCGCGGCGAGCGCAGGTCCGAGCGAGGGGGGGTTGCCCGCGGTCGACGCGATGACGAGATCGGGATCGAGGGTGACGATCGCCTCGAGGCTCGGCTGCATCTCGCCGACCGTCGGCAGAGGACGGATGGAGGGAGGGAAGTCCGACGCATCGTCGGTCCCGACGATCCGACCGGCTCCTCCGGCCGCTGCGACGAGCTCGGTCACGTTGGGGGCGAGCGTCACGATCCGCTCGACGGCGGGAGGAAGCTCGACGCGACGGCCGACGCCGTCGACCACCGAGCGGCCGCGCTCCGATGCGCATCCGGCCAGCACCAGAGCGAGAACCGCCGCCGTCGCCATCGAGACTGCGTGGGGAATCGAGCCGGCTCTACTCTCCGCCGCCTTCGATCTCCTCGAGATTGTTCTCCACTCCCAGCCGGTTGCAGGCGGCCTCATACATCTGTTTGGCGGCATTGAGGGCATCCTGGAGCTCGGCGATCCGCTGTTTGACGCGCGTGAGCTCGTCCTCGATCTGATTCTTCAGATCTTCGATCTCGTGCCGGGTCACGCGGAGCGTGTTCTCGTAAAACTCCCTCTGCTGAGGCGTGAGTGCGGGCATCGGGCGGTCGCTCTCCGGAGTGCAAGGATCGCGCGGGCGTGCGCGCGAAAGGGTTCCTGTCCCGCCGGCCTCCGGCCGGTGGTCTCGCGTCGGCCTGCGCGGACGCCCCACACCGGCGAGACGCCGGCCGTACACGGCGGGACACCTGCGAGATCGGGCGAAACGGGCCGCGATTATAACTTAAAGGGTACGGTGACGGTCTTCCGCGCCTTGACGGGAATCCCGTCCTTGGTCGCCGGCCGGAACAAGCCTCCCCTGACGGCGGCCAGTGCAGCTTCGTCGATGCCGACGTCGGCGCCGATCCCGCGCAGGACCTTCACCTCCAGCGGCTCGCCCGTTTCGGAAACGAGCACCTGCAGGACGACGACCCCCTCGATACGGCGCAGCTTGGCGACGGGGGGATAACTTACGCGCCGAAGCGAAACGACCGTCGGCTCGATCAGGCCGGGCGTCCCCGGCGGGACGAAATCTCCCCGGCGAACCGGCGGCGGGGCGGCCGGCTCGAGCTCCGGCTCGGGCTCGCGCACCACGGCCGCGGTCTCGGTCGGCTGCGGCGGAGGGGACGGCTCTCTCTCCGGCTCGGCGGCGGTCGTGATCGTGTCGGTGCGCGGCGGCGCGGGAGGTCTCTCCGCGGGCGTCTCGGAGGGGATCGTTTCGCGAACGGGAGGCGGAGCGGGCACGGCGCGACGTTCCGCCTCGCGCGCCTCCGCGAGCTGGCGGCGGCGGATCTGTTCGAGGCGCTGACGCTCGGCATCGAGGCGCCGCTGCACTTCCCGCTCGACTTCCTCCGCGGAAAGGGAAGGCTGCGGAACGACCGGTTCGGCCTCGACGACCGGGTCTTCGGCGGCGGGAAGCTCCGGGGGGACGCCCAGGGTCCTCGGCGTCTCGGCGGGTGGAAGCACGGCCGCGGCGCGGGTTACGGGCTCGGTGATCACGGGAGCGCCGTCCGGACGGAGCGCGATCCAGGTCCCCGTTCCGCCGACCACGGCGAGGGCGAGCAGCGCGCTCGCGATCCAGAGCAGCCGGCGGTTCGGGCGCGACTCCGCGGCATGCGCCTGCGGAGCGCGTGCGTGGATCTGGGGATCGCGAATCGCATGCGAGGCGGCGGCTCGCGCGCCAGGCGCCGGAGCGGGAATCTCGACCTCCGGCTCGGTGCGAAGCGGAGCGGGAGAGGGGGAGCTCGCGAGCGATTCGTCGGCGGAAGCCGCCTGCGCCGCGGGCCCGATCGGAACGGTCGCGAGAGGCTCATCCCTCCAGATCCGATGCATCCAGACCGCGAGATCGGCAGCGGTCGGCGCGGGGCGGAATGCGTAGAGCACGTGATCGATCTCGCGTGCCACGTCGGCCGCCGATTTGAAGCGGGCATCGGGATCCCTGGCGAGCACCCGGAGCACCATCGGATCGAGTGCCGGCGGCACCTCGTCGTTCACCTCCGAAGGAGGAGGCACCTTCGGGTCGCGAACCTGCTCGAGAATCGAGAGCTCGTTCTCCGCCGAGAACAGCTTGCGGCCCGTCAGCATCTCGAACAGGATCACGCCGAGTGAGAAGATGTCGGAGCGCTGGTCGAGCCCCTTGCCGGACGCCTGCTCGGGTGACATGTACTGGAGCTTTCCCTTGAGCGCTCCGCTCTGGGTATGCGAGACTTTCGAGGCGGCCTTCGCGATTCCGAAGTCGCAGAGCTTGATGTCGCCGTCCCAGGAGATCAGGACGTTCTGCGGCGAGACGTCGCGGTGGACCAGCCCCTCTTCCTTGCGGTGGGCGTAGTCGAGCGCGGCGGCGATCTTCGAACCGATGAACAGCGCGAGCTCGGGCGGGAGGGGGTGACGCCGTTCGCCCGCCCGCCTGAGCGTCGACTTCAGATCGTGCCCGTCGACCAGCTCCATCGCGATGTAATGGGATCCGGAGGCGAGGCCGAGATCGTAGATGTGAATGATGTTCGGATGATTGAGTCTCGCGGCGATCTTCGCCTCGTCGATGAACATCGAGACGAACTCCTGATCGGCGGCGAGGTGAGGAAGGATCCGCTTGATCGCAACGAGCTTTTCGAAGCCCTCCACTCCCTGCATCTGCGCCTTCCAGACCTCCGCCATTCCTCCGGTGGCGATCTTGGCGCGCAGAACGAACTGACCGAAGCGGGCGCCCGGCCGCGCCGTCATCGTCACCTCGCCGGGTGGCGAGGAAGAGGGGGCGGGCCCGGTGGGTGGTATGGGCTCGGGGGCCGCGGGGCGAGCCGGATCCGGGCCGGAGCCCCTGCGGCGGGCTCTCGGCAGACCGGACAGGGTGTCCTCGACGAGTTGGTCGAGCTCGCGCAGCGAACGGCCGGCGGAAGCGGCGGATCGCGCCGGATCGGCCTTCTTCTTTTTGAGGGTGATCAGCGTCCGGTCGAGCAGATCGTCGAGATCGGCGGCGGAGGGGGCCGAAGAAGTCGCAGGGGCAGAGGGCGGTTTCGCGGGTGGCGGAGGAATCGGGGGGCGGCGCGCGGCGGGATCGTCGCCGAGCACCTCGCCGAAGATCTCATCGGAGGTGAGCTTTTCGCTCTGCTGCGCGGCGACCGCGTGCTGGCTCGCAGGATGCTTACGCGGCGGAGGGTCGATGGAGAAGTCTCCGAGCTCGCGCTCGAGCCGGTGGACCGCTTCGAGCTCGATTCCGAGGGCGGCGGCGATCCGGGCGAGAAGATCGGCTTCGGAAAACGGCTTCGGTAAAAGATCGTCGGCACCGACCCGCTTCGCATCGGCCCTGGGATCGCGGCCGTTGTACCCGGAGACCGTCAGGATGATCGGAACCGCGGCCCCCTCCGGTCGTGCGCGGATCGCGCGGATCAGGTCCGCAGCGCTCGTCTTCGGGAGGATCCAGGAAACGAGAACGGCCACCGGCTTTTGCGCCTCGAGGACGCGGAGCGCCTCCTCTCCGTCCTTCGCGAACACGGCCGTGAAGGGACGCCCGGCGAAGGCCTGCCGGAGTCGATCGAGGTAGCGAGGCTCGTATTCGACGACGAGAACGGTCGCTGACATGAGCGGGACGATGGACCGGGTCATTGTGGCATGCGGTCCGGGGGGGGTCAAACTTCGGAAGGACCCTGCGGCGGCCTCATCCTCGGGGGTCGCGGATCGCCGCCGTCCCGCGGAGGCGCCCCCGCAGGAAAGGCTTGCTTTTTTCTGCCGGGGTTCCGCATACTAGCGGCCGCACCTCGTGCGACGGTTCCATCAGGGCATCCTGCCGGGCGTCGAGAAAAGACGGTACTCCGCCCCGAATCGTCAAGCACCCCGGTATTGCCGAGTGGTGCTTTGCACTGCGACGGAAATGCATGACGTCAGAAGAGCGCACACCTCGTAAACGGCGCCGCCGAAGGCGCCGAGCGCAGGGTCAGGCCTCCCCGCAGGGAACGGGTCCGAGCGAACCGTCCCGCGAGGGAGAGGGGCGCGAGACCCAGCATCCCGGCTCGGCGCGGCCGGGGCGGTCGCGCCGGCGCCGCTCGCGGCATCGCGGGCGTCATTCGGAGGGTCAGATCGATTCGGGCGGCGAGCCGGAGTCGACTCCGACCGGCGAGACCTCGAGCGTCGAGGGGGTGTTGTACGTCAAGCCGAACGGGGCGGGGCTGCTGGTCCGGTCGTCGAACAATTACGTTCCGCAGCCGGGAGATCCGTCGGTGGGGCGCTCGATCATCGATCGCAACCATCTGCTCGCCGGATTGCACCTGGAAGGGACGGGGCGGCGCGGAGGGAGCGGCATCGAGCTGACCCAGCTCGAGAAGGTCGAGGGGATGCCGCTGGCGGAGTTCCAGGAATCGCGGCGGCCGTTCTCGGAGCTGATCTCGGTCGATCCGCTGGAGCGCTTTCATCTGGAGACCGAGCCGACGCGGCTGACCACGCGGGTCCTCGACCTTCTCGCGCCGCTCGGCAAGGGACAGCGTTGCCTGGTGGTGGCTCCGCCGAAGGCGGGTAAGACGACCCTGCTCAAGGACATCGCTCACGGGATCGAGATGAACCACCCGGAGGCGATTCTGATCGTGCTGCTGGTGGACGAGCGGCCGGAGGAGGTCACGGATTTCCGGCGCTCGGTCGAACATGGTGAGGTGATCGCATCGAGCTCGGACGAAACGGCGGAGAACCACATCACGATCGCGGAGGTGGTGCTGGAGCGGGCTCGGAGGCTGGTCGAGCTCAAACACGACGTGGTGATTCTCTGCGATTCGATCACGCGGATGTCGAGGGCGTACAATAACGAGCAGAAATCGAGCGGTCGGATCATGTCCGGCGGGATCGACGCACGGACCATGGAAAAGCCCCGAAGATTCTTCGGCTCGGCCCGCAACGCGGAAGAGTGGGGCTCGCTGACGATCGTCGCGACGGCGCTGGTGGATACCGGATCGCGCATGGATGAGGTAATCTTTCAGGAATTCAAGGGGACGGGGAACACGGAAGTGGTCCTGGATCGGGGCCTGTTTGAGCGCCGGATCTTCCCGGCGATCAACATCGCGCAGACGGGAACGCGGAA
>DATKCD010000008.1:0-4587 GCA_035544735.1 Thermoanaerobaculia bacterium | reverse complement strand
ACTTCGAGGCGTGCTGCATGAGCACGTGTACGTCGCGGAAGTGGCGCTCGAACGGCTGGCCGATCCGGATCGACGACGTGCCGACCGAGTCGTTGACCAGGCGCACCGCTTCGGCCGACGCTTCCGCGGCGAAGCACACCGCCACCTGCAGCCGGATCTTCGCGTCGCGAGAAAGCAGTCCGCCGCTCGTCTCCACGTCGCCATACGCCACTTCCGCCGCGCGATGGACGGTATCGCGCGCCGCCTCCACCCGCGCCTTCGCCTTCCCCATCTGGTGCTGCGCGAGCTGCTGCTCGCGCAGCGGTGTGGCGTTGTAAGCGGGCGTCTTCGCACGGCACACCTCGACCCCGGCGTCGACCGCCGCGGCGGCGATCCCCACCGAGACGATCGTCTCGCCGAGAATCGCCGTCCAGGGCCAGATGCGGAAGAGCGGCCCCTCGAACCCGGATGCGGGGTTGGTCAGCGGCGCCACCGGGGCGACCCTGTGATCGGGGACGAACAGATCCCGCACCTCGTAGTCGGCCGACCCCGTGCCGCGCATCCCCACCGTGTGCCACGTGTCGAGAATCGTCGCTTCCTTCCGCGGAAAGAAGACGCCGAACGGCCGCGGCTGTCCCGTCTCCGGATCGAGCTTCGGCCCATCGCCGTCCATCTCCATCGCGGGCATGGCCAGCCATTGGGCGTTGTGGCATCCGCTGCCGAAGGGGCACCGGCCGGTGATGCGCCACCCGCCGTCCGCGCGAACTGCGGCCGCGGGAGGATTGAGCGCGCCCGCCACAGTCGGCGGCCCGTCGCGATAGAGCTCCCGCGCTCCCTCCTCCGGGAGCCATCCGGCAAAGGCGGCGATCGCCTGATTCATCACCAGGTTCCACGCCGCGGAGGCGTCGATGCGCGCCACCGCCTCCCAGACCTGCATCACCTCGACCGGGTGCATCTCGTACCCGCCCCGAGCCTTCGGCGCGAGCATCTTGAACAGGCCCGCGTCCGCCATCGCGTCGTAGACCGGGTCCGCCAGCTTCCGCTCCTCCTCGGCTCTCCCGGAGTTGTCCGCGATCAGCGGCCGGAGCCGCGCGACTTCGTTCAACAGGTGCGTGGCGATCTCGCTGCTCATCGTCTTTCTCGTTTCCACGTGCGGGCGTTCGTGGACTGCGTTGTTTTTGGGCCCATGTTGGCTCGCCGCTGACAAGATCGGCTCCTCACGCCTGAAAACCTTCGCGAGCTGCTAACGAACTTCTCGTTTTTCGCGGACTGCTGGTTTGGCCGGACTTCGAGCCGGGGCGTAGAATCGAGTCGTGCCGCCACGCGTTAGGTTCGGCCCGTTCCACTTCGACTCGACGACCCGTGAGTTGAGGCGGGGGGAGGAGGAGCTCCGCCTCTCACCGAAGGCGTTTCGCCTGCTGGAGATTCTTCTCGAGCGCCGCCCCGAAGCGGTCTCGCAACAGGCGCTCTATGACGAGCTCTGGCCCGAGACGTTCGTCGAGTCCGCGAACCTCCACAACCTCGTCTCCCAGATCCGCGCGGCCATCGGCGACGACGATCACACCGTGATCCGGACGATCTACGGCTACGGCTTCTCGTTCGCCGGCGAAGTGACCGAGGCCGGCTCGCAGCAAGCGCAGGCTTCCGCGTTCGCGCTGTCGATCCAGGCGGCGCACTACCCGCTTCGCGAGGGAGAGAACATCGTGGGGCGAGAAGCGGAGGCGAACATTCAGATCCGCTTTCCATCGATCTCCCGGCGCCACGCGCGTCTGCTCGTCAGCGGCGACGAAGTGATCGTCGAGGACCTCGGCAGCAAGAACGGCACGTTCGTGGAGGGGCGGCGCGTGGAGAGGGCGATGCGGGCGAGTCCGGGAGCGCGCATCGATTTCGGCGATGTCCAGTCGAGGCTGCGTCGCTGCTCGGAGGAGGATTCGACGATGACCGTGCCGTCACCCGGCTCGTGAGTCGAAGCGGCAGCTCGTTCCGCTCACCGAACCTGGCGCGCGAGCTCGACTGACCATCCGAGGATCAGCTCGAATCGATCTCCCAGCGACCGCGGGTCGGGAGCGACCATCACGAAGCGACTCGCGTCGGGGAAAACCGCGTAGGTCTTGTCCCCTGTTCCGAACTGCCCCCGGAAGAGCCGCTTCGGCTCTCCGGCCGCGAATCCTTCGCTGGTGCTCACCTCGACGGACATCACCCGGTCGCCGCTGACGAAGAAGATCTCGTTCCCGCGGGAAGACCAGCGCGGCTCCCGTCCGCCGCTCGAGGAGACGGCCGTCTGGCTGCGCCCGTCCGGAAACGAGCGGACGTAGACCTCGTACCGCCCCGTCTCGTCGGACGCGTAGGCGATCCATCGGCCGTCGGGGGAGACCCGCGCCTCCCACTCGTTGAACGGGGTGACGAGCAGCGGGCGCGTCGTTCTCGCAGCCGCGTCAAGGAGCCACAGATCGTAGCCGTTCTCCGGATGATGGTCGCCAAAGACGAAATACCCGCCGTCGGGAGACCACGACTGGCCCCACTGATTGTTGCCGGTGCGCGATTCGTCCGGCAGGACCGGCCGGGCCGGGCCGCCGTCGAGCGACTCGGCGAACGGCTCTCCCGCGCCCCGTCGCCAGGACGTGAACGTGACCCCCTTCCCATCCGGAGTCCATACCGGGAAGAGACTGTGGTGGCCGCTGGTGAGCCGCCTCCAGGTTGCGCGCTCCAGGTCGTAAATCCAGATATCCGAGGGTTTGGGGTCGGCGTCGATCGCTACGGCGAGCAGGCGGCCGTCGGGCGACAGATCGGGGAGGCGAAACGCGTCGCGCCGCGAGGTCAGCGGCTCGACGTTCCCCGCGCGATCGACCGTAACGAGCGCGTGATCTGTTCCGCCGGGAACGCAAACGAGCGTCCCATCCTCGGAGACCGCGAAGTAGACCGCATCGGCCGCGGTTCCTTCAAAGACGTCCTCGAGCACGCGAACGGGCGCGCCCGTCACCGTCAGCGTCCGCAGATCCAAGGGCGCCGCCACGATACTGCCGCCGCTTCCCCAGACCAGGTGCCCCGTCGAGAGGACGAACGCCTGAAGCAGATTCTCGGGAGCGGAAACGAGGTCGCGCCGCTTGCCCGTCTCGAGATCGAGAATCTGGATCGTCCGATTTCTCGTTCCCCTCGCGGCTTTCGTCAGCAGGAGGTGCCTGCCATCCGGGAGGAAGCGCGGGTACCGCAGCCACTCTCCGGCGAGCAGCGTCTCGGGCTCGCCTCCCCCCTCCGGCACGCGATGCAGGCCTCCACTTCCCGGCACGAATCCACGGTTCGCCTGGCCGTAGATGATCACGCCCGTACTGCTCCACGTCGCGCCATAGTCGAGGAGCTTCGCCTCGGTGATTCTCGTCGGCCTTCCGCCGGCGAAGGGGACCTTCTGCAGCCATCCGTCCGCCCAGAACCCCACCCACTCGCCGTCCGGCGAGAAGAAGGGGAAGCGAGCCCCGATTGTCCCCGGCAGCGCTCTCGCGCCGCCGCCCGCGAGGCTCTGCACGTAGAGCTGCGTCTCTTCCGCCGCGCTCGCGACCCAGGCGAGGCGCCGGCCGTCCGACGAGATTGCCAGAGGGTACGAACGGGAGAATCCGGTGACCGTGTGCCCGGCGGGAAGAAGGATCGACGCGCGCGTGACCGCGGGGCTCGGCCTCGTCTCGCGCTGGGCGAGCCATGAAGCCGCGGCGAGAATCGCCAGTAGCGCCGCGAGTGCCCACGGAAGCGCGCGGACCCAGCGGTGGGAAGAGCGTGCCTCCGGAGACGAGTCCCGTTCTTCGAGCTCGAGCCGGGCGTCCCCGATCGACTGCAGCCGGTCGCGGACGTTCTTGCGCAGGCATCGGCCGAGCAGTTTGCGCATCGCCGGCGGTGTCTCCGCGGGCAGCCGTTCCCAGTCGGGCTCGCGGTCGAGCACCGCGACGAGCGTTGCCGCGGGCGACTCGCCGTCGAAGGCTCTCGTGCCGGTGAGCATCTCGTAGACGAAGCAGCCGAAGCTCCAGATGTCCGTGCGAGCGTCGACCGGCTGCCCCGAGGCCTGCTCCGGGCTCATGTAGGGAACAGTCCCCAGCAGAACGCCGCTACGGGTGGAGAGTGCGGAGGCGTCCTCGACGAGCTCCGCCGGCGCATCGGGCAGGAACTTGGCGAGGCCGAAATCGAGAAGCTTGACCGCTCCTTTATCGTCGATCATCACGTTCGACGGCTTGAGATCGCGATGGACGATTCCGTTCTGGTGCGCCGCCTCCAGACCGCAGGCGATCTGGAGCGCCAGGTTCAGCGCCTCGTCGACGGGGAGTGCGCCGTAGGCGAGGCGCGACTCCAGCGTTTCGCCCTCGACGAGCTCCATGACGAGAAAGCGCTGCGTTTCCGTCCGCTCGAGCCCGTACAGCACGGCGATGTGCGGGTTGGTGAGCGTTCCGAGCGCCCGGGCCTCGCGCTCGAAGCGCGACAGGCTCTGTGCGTCGGGGGCGATCGACTGCGAAAGGACCTTCAGCGCGACCTCGCGGTCGAGCGCCAGGTCGCGCGCGCGGTAGACCTCCCCCATGCCGCCCCTGCCGAGCAGGGAGAGAATCTCGAATCCGCCGAGGCGCTCACCGG
>DATKCD010000007.1:0-30999 GCA_035544735.1 Thermoanaerobaculia bacterium | reverse complement strand
GGGATGAGCCGTGACGACCTGCTCTGGAAGAACGAGGAGATCGTGGCGTCGGTCACGCGGGAGATCGTGAGGCGATCGCCGGAGACGATCCTGGTGATCGTGTCGAATCCGCTCGACGCGATGTGCGAGGTCGCGCGACGAACCTCGGGCTTTCCCCGCGAGCGCGTGATCGGGATGGCCGGGGTGCTCGACTCGGCGCGCATGCGGGCCTTCATCGCGATGGAGCTGAACGTTTCGGTCCAGAACACGCACGCGTTCGTCCTCGGCGGCCACGGCGACACGATGGTCCCCCTTCCCCGATACTCCACCGTCGCCGGGATTCCGATCACCGAGCTGTTGCCGAAGGATCGGATCGACGCCATCGTCGACCGGACCCGCAACGGCGGAGCCGAGATCGTGAACCTGCTCAATACCTCGGCCTGGTACGCTCCCTCGTCCGCCACCTGCGAGATGGTCGAAGCGATCCTGAAGGATCAGAAGAAGATCCTTCCCTGCGCCGCCCTGCTGGAGGGGGAGTACGGCTATCGCGGCCTGTTCGTCGGCGTCCCGGTGAAGCTCGGGGGGGGCGGCATGGAGAAGGTGATCGAGATCCGGCTCGACGAGGCGGAGAAGGCGGCGCTGGCGAAATCGGCGGCCGCCGTGAAGGAGCTCGTCGACAAGCTCAGGACCCCGGCGAAGTGACCGTCGCCATCCCCTCTCCCCGTCCGGATCTCCCCCTCTCCTCACGCGATGGATGACATTCGGGGGCGAACGGGTTTAGGTTGGGGAGATGAAACGCCTCGTCATCGACATCGAGACCGTCGGGATTCCATGGGAAGAGCACGATCCGTACGTCCGCGAGTACCTGATCAAGGGGAAGAGCGAGGCGGAAGCGGAGGAGGAGAAGCGGCGGGGAGCGCTCTCGCCGTTCACGGGACGGATCGTGGCGATCGGCGTGGTGAATGCCGACGACGGCCGCTCGTGCGCGATGTACGAGGTGCCGGGGCAGACCGAGCTGGTGACGCGCCGCGACGGCAGTCGGACGCTGATCTCCGGATCGGAAGAGCTTCTCCTGAAGAAGTTCTGGGATTTCCTCGGCGAGCGGGACCGGTTCATCTCGTTCAACGGACGTCAGTTCGACGGCCCGTTCCTGATGGTGCGGTCGGCGATCCACGGGATCACGCCGAGGCGCGATCTGGTCGGCTACCGGTACAGCTTCCACCCGAACTGCGATCTCCGCGAGGCGCTGAATTTCTGGGGATCGATCCATTCGCGCCAGTACCGATTCAATCTCGATCTCGCCTGCAAGAGCTTCGGGATTCAGAGCTCGAAGCGCGAGGGGCTGGACGGGCGGGCGGTCGAGACGATGTACCGCGAGGGGCGATTCGAGGACATTGCGGTGTACTGCCTCGAGGACGTCCGCGCCACCGCGGAGCTGTATCGCCGCCTCGCGCCGACGCTTCTCTGCTTCGACGACTCGTTTCGGAACGCGGAGGGCCGGATCGACCGGGCGCGCGGGACGCGCGAGGAGCCGGCCCGCGAGCCGCTCGCGATCCCCTCCTCCGAGCAGCCCTTCCTCGAATCGATCGAGGAGGGATCCGAAGCCCTCGCGAGCTCGCTCGAGAATCTCGATGCGGCCAAGCCGGCGATGTTCGAGCAGCATCAGTCGCGCCTGCTCGGAAAGCTCCTCGACCCGAGCCGCGAGGACGACGATCCGCGCGTGCTTCCGGAGTTCGAGCCCTGACGGAACGCGCATGAAGCTGTTTCGCGGGCGGATCTTCACTCCCACCGGGAATCCGTTCGAGGATTCGCGCGCGTGGACGGCCTTCGAAGACGGCTTCCTCGCGGTCGAGGATGGCCGGATCGCCGCCATCGGCCCCTGGTCCTCGCGCCCGGAAGCCTCCGAGCTCGTCGAGTTCGGTTCCGCGGCGCTCCTGGTTCCCGGCTTCGTCGATCTCCACCTGCACGCCCCCCAGCTCGAGATGATCGGCTCGTTCGGCGGGCAACTTCTCGAGTGGCTCGAGCGCTACACCTTCCCGAACGAAGCGAAGTTCGCCGATCCGAAGCATGCGGAGCGGGTGGCCCGGCTGTTCTACGACGAGCTGTACCGTCACGGCACGCTCACCGCTCTGGTCTTCTCCACGACTCACACCTCGGCGACCGAGACGTTCTTCCGGGAAGCCGAGCGCGTCCGCTTCCGCGCCATCCTCGGCAAGACGATGATGGACCGCAACGCCCCGCCGGAGCTGCTCGAGGATCCGGAGACCGCCCATCGCGAGTCGCGCGGGCTCATCGAGCGCTGGAACGGCCGAGGCCGGCTCGGCTACGCCATCACTCCCCGCTTCGCTCCGACCAGCTCGCCGAGACTCCTCGAGCTCGCCGGAGCCCTTCATGCGGAGTTTCCGGAGACGTGGGTGCACACCCACCTCTCGGAGAGCGCGATCGAGATCGAATGGGTGCGCAGGCTCTTTCCCGATGCGCGGGACTATGCGGCGATCTACGACCGCTACGGGCTGCTCGGGGAGCGAAGCGTGCTCGCACACGCGATCCATCTCGACGATGAGGAGCGCGCCCTGGTCGCCTCCCGAGGATCGCGAGTCGCCCACTGCCCCAACTCGAACCTCTTCCTCGGGAGCGGCCTCTTTCCGATGCAGCAGATGCTCGAGAGCGGGATCGCCTTCGGCCTCGGCAGCGACGTCGGGGCCGGCACCGCGCTTTCCATGTTCTCGGTGATGGCCGACGCCTACAAGGTGCAGCAGGTGCGCGGACTGGTGCTCACGCCCGTTCAGCTCTGGTATCTCGGGACGCTCGCCGGCGCGCGGGCGCTTCACCTCGACGCCGAGACGGGGAGCCTCGAGCCGGGGAAAGCGGCCGATTTTCTCGTTCTCGATCTCGAAGCGACCCCGCTCCTCGAGGCGCGCACCCGCACCTCGCAGAGCTTCGAGGAGATCCTCGCCGCGCTCATTTTCCTCGGCGACGATCGCGCCGTCCTCGAGTGCCGGGTCGAGGGCGACCTGTTGCGTTCCCGCGACCTCTCGATCCCCGGCCGGCCGGGTGGCGCGACCTTTGCCCGCGTGAACCGTCGAAGATCCGCCGAAGGAGGCAGCCAATGACCCGTCAGCCAGGCTCGATGACTCGTGGTGCGGCAGCGGCCGTGCTTCTGGCGCTCGCCGCGGTGAGCGCATTCGCTCAGGACGCTCTCGTCTGGAGAAGCGCCTCGGAGGTGCGCCCGGGAGCGCGCGGAACCATCGTCGGGACGGTGACTGCCGTCGATCCGGAGGGATTCGGGCTGGCGGCGGACGGCGATGCGGCGGTCCTCCTGCGAGTCAATGCGGACCCCGCGACGCGCTACACCGGCCTGGGCGTCGACGCCACAGAATCGCTGGCCGGAGCGAGCGGGCTGGCGCAGCTTCGCGCGGGCGACCGGGTGGAGGTGACCGGGACGGGCGAGGCGGGGCCTTCGATCCGCGCGTCGGCCGTGCGGCTGGTGGGGCGGGCGGTCGCCGGACAGGCTCCGGGCGAAGCCGGGGCGGTGGTCGAGGGGACGATCCGCACCATCCGCCTGCTCGACCAGAGCTTCGTGCTCGACGGGGACGAGGGCGAGCAGTGGACGATCGTCGGCGGTGGGAACACGCCGGTGGTCTTCGAAGGGCAGACGTACTCGATTCGGAACCTCGAAGTCGGCGATCGCGTGCGTGTCGAGATCGATGCGCGCCTCTCCAGCGGAGAGCTGCGCGCCGGCCGGATCGAGGTCCTCGAAGACGCGACGCCGGACGAGGTTTCGGGCGTCCGGTCGCAGAATCTCCTGACCGGCCGCGTCTCCAGGCTCGAGCTGCGGGCGAACCGCTTTTTCCTGCGCGCCGATCGTGCGGGAGAGATCCGCGTCGATGCCGCGCGCGCCGTCGACCGGGCCGGGCAGCCTTTCCGTCTGGCCGATCTGCAGATCGGCGACCGGCTCCGGGTCCGCGGCGAGTACACGGGACCGAACACCTTTCGCGCGGAGCGAATCGAGCTCGGATCGGCTGCGGACGCCGACGAGGCGGGGGCGTTCGAGGATCGCGGCGAGGAGCCGTTCGAGGGCTTTTCGACCGTCGTCTTCTACGGAACGGTCGAAGAGAATCCGCCCAACGAAGACCACCTGACGATCCGCAACCGCGACAACGATCGGAGGCTCGAGATCGTCGTCGACGAGGAGTTCATCGTTCAAAGGAATGGGTCGTACGTCCGGGCGGGGCAGCTCCGCCGCGGTGACGCCGTCGTGATCAAGGCGTTCCGCGATCCGGGCGGGAACTACGTGGCACAGACGATCCGCTTCCAGTAGCTGGGGCCCTCGATCCCGGCCGGGGCGCCGGCGCCGGGCGCTTCAGTCCGCCAGGGCCGGAATTTGTTTAAATAACTCTCTGTCTCCTCTAGCGGAGACTTCCCCATGCATCGGTACGATCCAGAACTTCTTCCGGGCGTCGAAGGGCCCCGCCGCCGCCCGGCGGTCGAGGCCGCGGATCTGCGATTCGACATCGAGTCGATGCGCCGGCGGCACGCGGTGGAGGACCTTCTCGATTGCGCGCTCATCGTGGTGATTGACCTCGTCTTTCTGCTCTGGGCGGAAGCGCGGCTGCCGCTGCTGGACCGTGACGGGACGCTCGTCATCCTGCTGGCGGCGAACGCGCTGATCGTCGCCGGCTACGTGAAGACGCGTTTGATTCCGCGCTGGCGCGCGCGCCGGATCGCCGCGACGTGGTCGGTGGAAGAGCGGAGCCGTTTCCGACAAGCCGCCTGAAGGTCGAAGCGGGCCCGGACCCGGGTCCCGGTCAGCCGCTCAGCGGAACTGCGTGGGCGCTTCCGGCCAGGAAGCGGCCGGTGATGCTGGCGGGGCTGACGGCGATCTCGGCCGGCGTTCCGGCGGCGACGAGCTCCCCGCCGCCCTCCCCCCCTTCGGGCCCGAGATCGATGATCCAGTCGGCGGCGGCGATCATCTGGAGGTTGTGCTCGATGACGACGATCGAGTTGCCGAGCTCGATCAGGGCGCGGAAGGTCCCGAGGAGCTGCTCGACGTCGGAGGCATGCAGCCCGGTCGTCGGCTCGTCGAACAGAAAGAGTCGGTTGTTCTCGCGCCGGACGCCGGAAAGGAACGAGGCGAGCTTGAGGCGTTGCGCTTCGCCGCCCGAGAGCGTTGCGGTCGACTGCCCGAGGCGGAGGTAGCCGAGCCCCACGGCGCGAAGGGGGTCGAGCTTCCGCACCACGGCGCGGCGGTCGACGAAGAACCGTATCGCCTCCTCGACGGTGAGCTCGAGGATCCGGTCGACGTTCTTTCCCTTGTACGACACCTTCAGGACGGAGTCCTGGAACCGCTTCCCTTCACATCGGTCGCAGACGATCTCGACGTCGGCGAGAAACTGCATGTCGATCACCAGGGTCCCGCTCCCCTTGCACGCCTCGCAGCGTCCGCCGTCGGTATTGAAGGAGAACATGCCGGCGGTCACTCCGTACGTCTTCGCGCTCTGAGTCGAAGCGAGGATCTTCCGGATCTCGTCCCAAGCCTTGACGTACGTGGTGGGGTTCGAGCGGGATGAACGCCCGATCGGCGATTGATCGACGAGCTGAATGTCGGCCACGTTCTCCAGACCCTCGATGTCGCGGACCATGCCGACGTCGACGCTCGCCACCCCCCGGTGCCTTCGCTGGTACGCGTTGTAGAGGCAGTCGCGGACGAGGCTCGTCTTGCCCGAGCCGGAGACTCCGGTGATTGCGACGAGCCGCCCGAGGGGGATCTCGACGTCGATGTTCCTGAGGTTGTTCTGACGCGCGCCGCGTACGACGATTCGGCGATCGACGGGGCGTTTCGAAGCATTTGCCGGGGCCGGCGGCGGCGCGGCTGCGGCGTGCGCGGCGAGCCGGCTCTCCGCGGGACCGGAGTAGAGCACCTCCCCCCCGCCCTCTCCCGCCCCGGGCCCCATCTCGAGCAGCCAGTCGGCCCCGCCGATCATCGTCGGATCGTGCTCGACGACCACGACCGTGTTTCCGGCGTTGCGCAGCCGCCGGAGGACGTTCAGGAGCCGCTCGCTGTCGCGCGCGTGAAGCCCGACCGTCGGCTCGTCGATCACGTACAGCGTGTCGGTCAACCCATTTCCGAGCGCCGCCGCAAGGTTGATCCTCTGCGCCTCTCCCCCCGAGAGCGTGCGCGTCTGCCGGTCGAGCGTCAGATACGAGAGCCCCACCTCGTCGAGGTAGACGAGCCGGTTCAGAACCTCCGTGCGCAGATGCCCGACCCGGGCCTCCTCCTGCTGCGAGAGCGGCAGATACTCCCAGAACCGGCGCGCCTGAGCCACGTTCATCGCGAACAGATCCGAGACCGTCTTCTCTCGAAAGCGGACCAGCCGCGCCTCCGGCTTCAGCCGCGTCCCGCCGCACGCATCGCAGCTCGTGTAGCTGCGATACTTCGCGAGCTTGACCCTCACGTGGATCTTGTATTTCTTCGATTCGAGCCAGTCGAAGAAACCCTTGATGCCGTACCACTTCCCCCGCCCCTGATAGACGACCTCCCATTCCTTCGCCGTGAGCTCGGCGATCGGGACGGTCATCCGGACGCCGTACTTCTTCGCCGCCCGCTCGAGGTCCTCGTACGAGTCCTCGTAGCCCGGAGAGTTGAACGGGGCGATCGGCTGCTCGTCGAGCCGGCGCGTGCGGTCGGGAATCACGCGATCGAGATCGATCCCGATGATCCTGCCGTATCCCTGGCACGCCTCGCACGCCCCCAGCGGAGAGTTGAACGAGAACAGGTGCGGAGTCGGCTCGGCGAACTCCTTCCCGCAGCCGTCGCAGGCCAGCCGCCCCGAAAACCGGTGGCTCGCCCATTCGCCCCCGGCCTCCTCGAGGACGTTCACGAATCCCTTCGAGATCGAAAAGGCCTGCTCGACCGCGTCGAGGATGGCGGTGCGGGCGTCGGGCGTGGTGCGAAAGCGGCCGAGCACCACGTCGACCGCCGACACCCCGGCGAGGTCGACCTCCTTCAGATCCGCCACCGCACCATCCACCCAGATGCGGTAGAACCCACCACGCAGAAGCTGCCTCACGATCTCCCCTCCCTCCTCCCCGAGAAAGACCGGAGTAGTCACCACGATGCGGCTGCCGTCGAGCCGTTGAACGATGCGATCGACGATCGACTCAGGCGTCTCCTTCCTTACCACGATCCCGCATGACGGGCAGTGCGTCTCTCCCGCCCAGGTCATGAAGAGGCGGACGTAGTCGGCGATCTCCGTCGCCGTCGCCACGGTCGAGCGCGCGTTCCGGACCGAGTTCTTCTGCTCGACCGCGATCGCTGGAAGGATCCCGTCGATCGCTTCGACGTCGGGCCGCTCCATCCGCTCGAGAAACTGCCGGACGTAGGTCGACATCGATTCGACGAACCTCCGCTGACCCTCGGCGTAGAGCGTGTCGAACGCGAGCGACGACTTTCCCGAGCCCGACGGCCCCGTGACCATGGTCAGCAGCCCGTGCGGGATCTCGGTGGAAACGTTCCTGAGGTTGTGCGTTCGCGCTCCCCGGATGGAGATGACGTTGGACGGCATGGGACACTCCGAAAACAGGTCGCGCGAGGGCGATGTTCCGGCGTCCTTCCGGCCTGAGACGGCCTCAAACGCGGATCGAGTGACGCTCGTAGAAGTTGTACTCGCCGAGGCGCTCGCGGAGCCGTTCGACGACCTCCCCGGGAAGCGGCTCGCCCGAGGCTCCCGCGTTCGCTTCGACCTGATGCGCCGTGCGGGCGCCGGGAATCACGGTCGAGACCACCTCCTCCGCCAGGACGAACTTCAGCGCCGCCTCCCCCAGGCTCCTCGCGCTCCCGCCGACGATCCCCTTCACTTCGGCGATCTTCTCCATCGCCTCCCCGAGCCTCCGGGGAGTCAGGAAGTTCTGCCGCACGTCGTCTCCCGGGAACGTCGTGTTCGCCCGGAACTTCCCGGTGAGCAGCCCCGAGGCGAGCGGCACTCGTGCGATCACTCCGTAGTTCTTCTCTCGCGCGAGCGGAAACAGCTCCGCCGCCGGCGCCTGGTTCAGGATGTTGTAGAGAACCTGGAGCGTGTATCCCCACCCTCTTCGCATGATGGAGACGCCTTCGAGCGGAGTCGTGACCGAGACTCCCCAGAACCGGATCTTCCCGATCGACTGGAGCATCTCCATCGCCTCCTGGATCTCCTCCCGCTCCAGGTCGGCCAGAGTGGGATTGTGGAGCTGATAGACGTCGACGTAGTCGGTCCGGAGACGGCGCAGCGAGCCGTCGATCGCGTAGAAGATGTGACGCTTCGAGAAGTCCTTGATCACGTCGCCGGCGGAGGTGCGGACGTTGCCGACCTTGGTGGCGAGGACCACGTCCCTCCGGCTGCGCGCCAGGACGATCCCGAGAAGCGACTCGCTGCGGCCGTGACCGTAGTTGTCGGCCGTATCGAAGAAATTGACTCCGAGATCGCGGGCCCGCCGGATGGCGGCGAGCGACTCGTCGTCGGAGGTCCGTCCCCAGCCGAGAGGAACTCCCTGCGAGTCGCTGGCGCCGCCGATCGCCCAGGCGCCGAAGCCGATCTCGCTAACCCGGATGCCGGTCGAGCCGAGGATGCGATAGTTCATCGAAGAGGTGCTTCGAACGAATTCAGATCAAGAATTTACATCAAAATTAATGATGCGTGAAATCCGGCCGCATCGCAAGCCCGCTCACAGCCGGATCAGACGGACCTCCTTCATTTCCTGAAACGAACGGATGAGGTCGAGCGTCGCCTCGTCGATCGGCGAGTCGATCGTGACGATCGCCATCGCCACTCCCCCCTCCGGTGCGCGAGCCAGGTTGTACTCCGCGATGTTGATTCCCCGCTCTCCGAGGATCGTCCCGACCTTTCCGACCACGCCGGGGACGTCGCGGTTCACCATGTACATGAGGTACCCGGTCGGCTCGAACTCGACGCGGAAGGCGTCGACCTGGACGATCCGCGGCTTCCTCTCGGAGAAGAGCGTGCCGGAGACCGAGACTTCCCCCCGCTCCGAGGCGGCGCGGAAGGTGACCAGATTCGTGTAGTCGTGGGGCGTCGGGTGGACGGTCGCGCCGGTGAGGATGCCGCGGTTCTCGGCGATGGACTGGGCATTGACGAAGTTGACGCCCTGGCTGAGGTGGGGAGAGAGGAGTCCCTTGAGCGAAGCGACCGAGAGGATCCGGGTGAGCCGCTCCTCGATGCCCCAGAGCTCGATCTCGGCGCGAGTGGGGGCGCCGTCGAGGATCTGGGAGACGAGCAGGCCGAGCTTCTCCGCGAGCGAGATGAGGGGGGCGGCGTCGGCGTCGGCGCGGCCCTGGAACGGAAGATTGACGGCGGAGACGAAGATCGAGCCTCTGAGGGCTTCGACGACCATGCGGGCGGTCTGGACGGCGACGCGGTCCTGAGCCTCCCAGGTGTTGGCCGCGATGTGTGGGGTGAGGATCACGTTCGGAGCGCGGAGCAGGGGATGATCGGGAGGCGGAGGCTCCGGCTCGTAGACGTCGACGGCGGCGGCGGCGACTCTTCCGCTCTCGAGTGCCGCGGCCACGTCCGGCTCGACGAAGATCCCGCCGCGGGCGCAGTTGATCAGGATGACGCCCTGTTTCATCCGATCGATCTCGGATCGGCCGATCATGCCGCGCGTCTCGTCCCTCAGGGGGGTGTGGACGGTGATGAAGTCGGCTCGCTCGAGGAGGGCGTCGAGGGAGACGAGCTCGGCACCGGCCTTCTGAGCGGCTGCCGGAGCGATGTAGGGATCGAAGGCGACGATCTTCATGCCGAAGGAGAGCGCGCGGGTCGCGACGCGGCTTCCGATCCGCCCGAGTCCGATGATTCCGAGGGTCTTGTCGGAGAGCTCGATTCCCATGAACTTCGAGCGCAGCCACTCGCCGCGGCGAACCGAGGCGTCGGCCTGCGGAATGCTGCGGCAGAGGGCGAGAAGCATCGCCATGGTGTGCTCGGTCGCCGAGAGGATGTTGGCGGTCGGCGCGTTGATCACGAGGATTCCGCGGGCGGTGGCCGCGTCGACGTCGACGTTGTCGAGCCCCACGCCTGCCCGGCCCGCGACGCGGAGCCGCGGAGCCGCGTCGAGCAGCTCCGGCGTGATCGGCGTGCCGCTCCGCGAGATCAGCCCCTCGGCGGGACGGATCGCCTCCAGCAGTGCGGCTCCCTTCAGCCCGGGACGATAGTCGAGGTCGATCTCCGGGTCGCTCCGGAGAATCGCCAGTCCGGACTCGGCGAGTGTGTCGGTGACCAGAACGCGATACGCCATGACGAAGACCCCGGGGGCCGTTCCTCCATCCTGCCCGGCTCAGCCGACTCCCGCGATCCGCTCGAGGACGCCGAGCATCGCATCGAGATCCGCCGCCGTGACGTCGCCCATGTGGCCGATCCGGAACGTGCTGTCCTTCCATTTTCCATACCCGCTCCCGAGCACGAATCCCTCGGCGCGCATCGCGGCGAGGAGCTCGGCCGCCGTGATGCGCGCCGGCATCAGAGCCGTGACGCTCGGCGAGAGGGCCGAGCGCTCGCTCGCCGGCTCAGCGTACGCGGCGGTCCGCTCGAGCGTGCGGTCGCGCATCATGCGATGCCGCTTCCAGCGCTCTTCGAGACCTTCCTCATCGACGATCCTCTCGAGCTGCCGGTCGAGCGCATACACCAGCGGAAGCGCCGGAGTGAACGGCACGCCGTCGGCGTCCGCGTTCCTCTTGAACTCGAGGAAATTGAAGTAGAGGCCCTTGTATTGCTTCCGGTCGGCCTGCTCGAGGGCCCGGTCGGAGACGGCGAACAGAGTCAGCCCGGGAGGGAGGGCGATCCCCTTCTGAACGCTCGCGAAGCAGACGTCGAGGCCCCATTCGTCGAACAGCAGCGGCGCGCAGCCGAGCGCCGAGACGGAGTCGACGAGGATCAGCGTATCCTTCGAGACCGACCGGATCGCCGCAGCGAGCGCCGGGACGTCGTTGATCACTCCGGTCGAGGTCTCGTTGTGCGTGATCGTGACCGCGTCGTAGTGGCGATGGCGTCCCTGGAGATGGTCGGCCAGCCGGACGGGATCGACCGGCTGACCCCATTCGAACTCGAGCTGATCCGCTTCGAGCCCCAGCTTGTGCGCGATGGTCAGCCACCGCTCCGAAAAGGCTCCGCAGGTGGTGACCAGAACGCTCCGCGGTACCGTGTTGACCAGCGCTCCTTCCATGAGGCCGGTGCCCGAGGCGGCGGCGAAGAACGCGCTCTGCGAGGTCGCGAACAGGCGCCGCAGCCGCGGCGTGATCCGGCGAAACAGCTCTTCGAACTCGCGACTCCTGTGGCCGATCATCGGGCGGACCATCTCCCGGAGGATGTCCGGGCGGACCCACGTCGGGCCGGGAACGAAGAATTTCGCCTGATCGGTCATGACCGGCTCTCCAGCAGGGGGATTACGGCGGTGAGGGAGGGATCGTCCACGTACGCGTGCGCTTCGCGCGCGACGCGCTCCCGGCGCCGCACGCCTCCGAAGCCTATGAAACGATCGACGGCGTCGCGCGCTTCCAGATCGGTCGCGCCGTCGCCGACGAAAGCCGCGCGGCCGTGACTTCGCGCCCGGACGTCGAGCACGACCGTCTGCTTGCCGCCGCTCCGTGCGAGCGGACTGCGCGAATCGAACCCCGCATAGGAGCCGTCCGGGCCGAACTCGAGCTCGACCGCGTGTACCGCCCGCGGCCCGATCCCCAGCCGCGCGGCGAGCGGAAGGACCGCCTGTCGGATTCCAGCCGTCACCAGATGAATCTCGACCTGCGCGTTCCGCAGCGCCGCGATCGTCTCCTCGGCGCCCGGCACCATCGACTCGAGATACCGGCGGGCGAGCGCGTCGACGTCTTCCCGCGTCGGACGGATCCGCTCGAGCCGCAGCCCGTAGACCTCGTCGAGGGCCACGAGCCCCTCCATCGCCGCCTCGGTCAGGCGCGCGATCTCCGGATCCCCGGCGGCCAGAACGTCGATCCCCTCGATCGTGACGAGTGTGGAGTCGACGTCGAAGAACACCAGCTCGAACGCGGGCTTCATCGAGTCCCCGGTCCGGCCGCCCGGGCGGCCGGAGCGACGAGATCGAGCACCTCGCGGAAATGCTCCAGAAAGAAATCGGGCCGCGCATCGAGGAGCGCTTCGCGGCTCGCCGAGCCGGTCGGAACGGTCGCCACGTCGAGTCCGGCATCGCGCGCCGCCGCCACGTCGACCGGCATGTCGCCCACCAGCAGCGCTCGTTCCGGAGCACAGTCGAGATGCGAAAGGGTCGCCAGTACGTGCGCCCCGGCCGGCTTTCTCGCTCCCGCCGCGTCGGGCCCCACCACGGCGGCGAAGCGGGGCGCCAGCCCGAGGTGCTCGAGGATCTTGACCGAGAACGCCGTCGGCTTGTTCGTGCAGACGGCCATCCTCACGCCGGCGGCCTCGAGCGCTTCGAGCGTCGACTCCACGTCGGTCAGAGCGCGCGACTCTTCGCAACAGATCTCGTCGTAGTGCTCTTCGAACCACCCACGCGCCTCCGCCGGAACCTCGTCGGGAGCGAAGCTTCTCGAGAGAAGCATCTCCAGCCCGTCGCCCACCGCGTCCCGGATCACCTCGTCCGCGATCCTCCCGAGCCCGCACCGGCGCCTCGCGTAATGGATCGCCCGCGCGAGCGCGCTCAACGAGTCGATCAGCGTCCCGTCCAGATCGAACACGACGGCCTCGTATCGCGGTGCCATGGACGCCGCATTGTATCGACAATGGGGACGATGGCGGCTTCCCGTTCGCCGGCCTGAGGCGTGCGGCGGCCCCGCCCGGGCGCGCACCGGCGAGCGGTTCCGTCACCGAAACGCCACGCCTTGCCGCGAGCATGCAGAGGAGCCGCGCGGACGGAGTGACGACCCCGCGGCCGCGGCGGCGAAATCTGAAGGCTCCTCTCGCTCGTTATGCGGGGCATGACGAAACGGCTCGGACTGCTGGTTCTGCTCTTCCTCGCGACGGGCGCCGCCGGACTGGCGCAGGACGCCCCGGAGCCGGCCCCGCCGTTCGCGCTGGTGGTCGAAGGCCTCGGCGACAGCGGGGAGCAGATCGTCATTCGAGTCGTCTTCACGATCGATCCGGGTTTCGCGCTTCCGGGCGATCGGGAGATCGTGCTGCAGGGAACGGTCCTGCACGGGGCGGCGGTCGTGCGGAACTTCCGGCGTCCACTCCGGCCGGAGGAGAGGGCGCGCATCGAAATGGTGCAGCTCGTGCCGCGCGGGGAGATTACGGTCGAGGGGCGGCTGATGGCGATGACCGAGGGGGCGCCGCTGATCCTGGCGAAGGCGACGCGGACGGTGACGATGGAGCCGACGGGGATCGACTACGTCGCGCCGGAGGATGCGGAGGCCGACGCGATCTTCGCCGAAGGAGTCATTCCGGAGGGTGCCGGGAAGGTGCGGATCAAGGCGCCGCGGCGGGATCTGGCGCCGAACCTGTTTCAGGTCGAGGTCGAGGTGGAGCCGCCCGTGCGCCGGGTCGAGTTCTGGATCGACGGCCGGAAGATCATGACCCGGAACGCTCCGCCGTACCAGGCGGAGCTCGACCTCGGATCGATCCCGCAGAGGGTCGAGGTGCGCGCGGTCGGGTACGACGCCCGCGGGCGTTACGTCGACGCCGACGCCTGGATCGTGAACGAGCGGGAGAACGAGCTCGAGGTGAAGGTCACGCGGACCGAGACGCCCGACGGGATCTCGCACTTCAAGGTGACGGTCCAGAACCCGAAGAAGGTCGCCATCAGCGAGATCGCCCTGTTCGCCAACGACGAGCGCCTCGTCGAATGGAAGGCGCCTCCGTACGCTCTCGACCTTCCCACCGCCCGGCTCGCGGGAAAGGACTTCGTCCGCGCCACGATCGTCGCCGGGGGCACCGAGGTCACCGACCTGCTCTATCTGGACGGCGATCGCTACATCGAGCGGGTCGACGTGAATCTCGTCGAGCTTCCGGTCACCGTCCTCGACGCGACGGGAACGCCGATCGTCGGCCTCGGCAGGGACGAGTTCGAGGTCCTCGAGAACGGGAAGACCCAGGTCATCGAGAGCTTCGGCTTCGCGAGCAACCTGCCGCTCTCGCTCGGCGTGCTCGTCGATCATTCCGGCAGCATGAAGCCGCGGATCGTGCAGGCGCGGCAGGCGGCCGTGGAGTTCTTCAGCACGATTCTGAAGGAGAACGACAAGGCTTTCTTCGGAGGGTTCGCCTTCAGCGCGAGAGGGATCACGCCGTTCGTCGCGACGATCGCGTCGCTGCGCCACGAGATCGCCGATCTGCCCGATGCGGAAGGAGCGACCGCGCTCTACGACGCGATCGTGAGCGGACTCTACAGGTTCCGCGGCACCGACGGACGGAAAGCGCTGATCATCGTGACCGACGGCGAGGACACAGCCTCGCGCGTCGTCTACGACGACATGCTCCGCTACGTGCGCGCGGCGCGGGTGCCGATCTACTTCATCGGGATCGGGCTCTCGAGGCTCGACTTCGGCCTCAACTCCCGCCTCCGCTCGCTCGCGGCCGAGACCGGAGGGGTCGCGTACTTCATCGGCAACGTCGACGAGCTGCGGCCGACCTACGAACAGCTCGAGAAGGAGCTGCGCTCGCAGTACCTCCTCGGCTACTACACGGAGAGCACGAAGGGCGATCGTGACTACCGGACGGTCGAAGTGCGCGTGAAGCGGCCCGACGCGAAGATCCGGACCATTCGCGGCTTCATCCCGTAGCGCCCGCGTGATCCGGGCGTCCAGGGAACCTCTGCACAAGTCGGAGGGGGTGTCGTTGCGGGCGCCGCCGAGGGCGAATGCGCGCCGCATCGCCTCCTCCTCGCTCCTTGATCTCGGCCCGCAAGCGCCATCAGCGCCACGCCCTCCGACTTGTGCAGAGGTTCCCTATGGCTTGCCGCCCTGGTCGCGCTCCTCGCGCTTCTTCTTCGCCCACCCCTCGATGTTCTTCTGAGGCGTGCGCGAGAGCGCCAGCGCGTCGGGTGGAACGTTCTTCGTGACGGTCGATCCGGCGCCGACGTAGGCACCGCGGCCGACGGTGACCGGTGCGACGAGCTGCGTGTCCGACCCGATGAACACGCCGTCCTCGAGCACGGTCTTGTGTTTTCGGACTCCGTCGAAGTTGCAGGTGATCGTTCCCGCGCCGACGTTCACTCCGGCGCCGATCTCCGCGTCGCCGATGTAGGAGAGGTGCGAGGCTTTCGACCCTTCGCCGAAAACTGCGTTCTTGGTCTCGACGAAGTTTCCGACCTTCGTGTTCCGTCCCAGCTTCGTGCCCGGGCGGAGGTGCGCGTAGGGGCCGACGGTCGCACCGTCGGCGATCTCGGCATTCTCGGCCACCGTGCCGGTCCTCACGTGGACTCCGTCGCCGACCTTGACGTTCACGAGGTGCACGGACGGCTCGATCACGGAGTCGCGGCCGATCGTGGTCGAGCCCTCGAGGACGACGAACGGATAGATCGTCGTATCGGGACCGATCGATACGCTGGAGTCGATCGAGACGGTCTGAGGATTTCTGAACGTCACGCCGGCATCCATCAATCGGGCGACGGCGCGCCGATTCATCTCGGCCTCGACCATGCCGAGGTCGGCGCGGGAGTTCACGCCGAGCGCTTCGATCGGATCGGCCGCGACCATGGCGCCGACCCGGCGTCGCCTGGACGCCGCACCCGCGACGACGTCGGTCAGGTAATATTCACCCTGCGCGTTGTCGTCCGAGAGCGCGTGGAGCGCCTCGAACAACAGCTCCGCGTCGAACACGTAGATGCCCGCGTTCACCTCGTCGATCGCCCTCTCCCGCTCGTTCGTGTCCTTCGCCTCGACGATGCGCTCGACGCTGCCGTCACCGCCGCGCACGATGCGGCCGTAGAGGCCGGGATCGGGAAGGCGCATCGTGAGAACGGTCGCGGCGTTCCGTTCGCGCTCGTGCGTCTCGACGAGGGCGCGGAGCGTCTCGGGCCGGGTCAGCGGGACGTCGCCGGAGAGCACGAGCACGCGAGCTCCGGCCAGGCCGCGGGCGCGGAGCGTCCGCTCGGCCTGAAGCACGGCGTGTCCGGTCCCGAGCTGCGGCTCCTGAACGACGAGCTCGGCCAGCCCGTCGCACTCCGCGCCGACCTCGCCCCTCTGGTGCCCGACCACGATCACCGGCCTCTCCCCCCCGACGGCGGCCGCCAGGTCGAGCACCCAGCGGATCAGCGGCCTCCCGCCCGCACGGTGGAGGACTTTGACCCGCGAGGACTTCATCCGCGTTCCGAGGCCCGCGGCGAGGATGACGACTTCGAGACGCGACATGGCTCTCCTTCCTGGCGGCTTCCGGCAGCCGGCGCCGGATCCGGTCAGGACAGCAATTCCGCTGCCGGAGCGTGATTATGCCTCACCGCGGCGGATCCGCTGCAGGCGCCGCCCGTAGCGGTCGAAGAGCCGGAACAGGGTCTGCGCGAGGGCTTCCGGGTCGTGCCGGACGAAGTCGCCCTCGGCGACCACGTCGGCGAAGAACGGATTTGCGCCGAGCTCGCGGATCGCGTCGCTGTCGTGGCGCACGGGATGCTGATTCTGCGCCTCGTACGTCCGCAGGATCGACTCGGACGGCCGCCTCCCGTTGATGAGCACGACGTCGGCGACCAGCCCCGCGTGCTCGACGATCGCGCGGAGATGATCTTCCGCAGCGTAGCCGCTCGTCTCGCCGGGCTGCGTCATCACGTTGCAGATGTAGACGCGGAGCGCCCGCGCCCGGCGGATCGCCTCGCCGAGCGCCGGGATGACCAGGTTCGGGAGGATCGAGGTATAGAGCGACCCCGGGCCGATCACGATCATGTCCGCCTGCGCGATCGCTTCCAGGGCACGGCCTACGGGCTGAACCTCGGCCGGCTCGATCTCGAGGCGCCGGATCGGAGGATGCTCGGGGACTGGCGCGCCGACGAAATGATCGCCGCTGATCGCCGTCTCTCCGATCAGGACCGATCCGTCGGCGCAGATCGCCCGGAGCCGGACGTCGGCGAGCGTCGACGGGTAGATCTCTCCGCGGATCGCGAGAACTTCGGAGGCGGCGAGGATCGCCGACTCGAAGCTGCCCGTCAGGTCGGTCAGCGCCGCCAGCAGCAGGTTCCCGAGCGAGTGGCCGCGCAGCGGCGTATCGGCGCCGAACCGGTATCGGAATACCTTCGAGAGGAGCAGCTCCTCCTCGGCGAGGGCGACGATGCAGTTCCGCACGTCGCCCGGAGGGAGCATGCTGAGCTCCTTCCGCAGGACTCCCGAGCTTCCTCCCTCGTCGGTGACCGTCACGATCGCCGACAGATGCTCGATCGACCAGCGGCCGTCGGAATGGACGAATTGCTTGAGTCCCCGGAGGAGGGTCGAGAGGCCTGTGCCGCCGCCGACGGAGACGATTCTCAGACCGGAGTCGACCATGAGCGTTCGAAGCGGCGCCCGGAAGGCGCCGGAGGCGGCGGCTTACTTCTTCTTCAGCTCCGTCAGAACCTGTTTGGCGACCGCTTTGAGGGTGTCGAACACGCCGGTTCCGTTCATCGCGACGGCCTCGAAGGTCGGCTCACCGCGCGTGTTGAGCTGTCGGTACATCTCGTCGACCGGAAGGGCGGTCGGCAGGTCCCGCTTGTTGAGCTGGAGGACGTAGGAGATCTCCTTGAGCTGGTAACCCTGCTCTTCGAGGTTCTTTTCGAGGTTCAGAAGGGATTCGACGTTGGCCTCCATGCGGGCCGCCTGCGAATCGGCGACGAAGATGACGCCGTCGACTCCTTTGAGGATGAGCTTGCGGGAGGCGTCGTAGAAGACCTGGCCGGGGACGGTGTAGAGGTGGAAGCGGGTCTTGAAACCGCGGACGGTTCCGAGGTCGAGCGGAAGGAAGTCGAAAAAGAGGGTCCGGTCGGTCTCGGTGGCGAGCGAGATGAGCTTTCCCTTCGCCTGGGGATTGGTCTTGTCGTAGATCCACTGGAGGTTGGTCGTCTTCCCGCAGAGTCCGGGGCCGTAATAGACGATCTTGCAGTTGATTTCGCGAGCCGCGTAATTGATGAACGTCACGTTTCTACCCGTTCCGCCCTGAACCGTCGCTCATTCGGAGAAGAGACTGTCGATGTCCTCGTCGGTGATCTCCGCGAAGGGAGAATCGAACCTGTTGGCGAGGGTCCCGCGCTCGGCTTCGGCCTTCCTGAGGATGGTCTCGAAGACCTTCTCGAGCTCGTGAGAGGCCTTCTTGACGCGCAGGCGGACCAGGCCGAGGGAGGACTTTTCATCGAAGATGACGACGAGAATCACGCGCTGAGCCACGAGCGAGATGTGGATGTTGTCGCGCTCCCCCTCGTGAAAGAGGATCGAGAACTCCTTCTCGCCGATGAGCTTGGCCAGCCCGTCGGTCGCGGCCACGTTGCCCGCCGTCAGCGAGGCGAGCGAGGTCGCATCGACCCCCTGCATGTCGCCGTGCGTGGCGATCTGCTGGCCGTTCTTGTCGACGAGAAAGACGAATTTCGAGTTGGAGTCGGTCTGCAGACGGGCGAGAATCTCCTTGATCTGCTGATACTCCTCCTCGTACATCACAAGGTCAGGAGAAGACATTCAATGGCACCGTTTCCGCGATTTGTCACCTGTGTATAGCACACCGATCCCGGGGCGGCAATGAATCCAACCTCCCGGCCCACTGTGATTTCCGTCGAATCTGCCGCTCAGATCTCTCTCCGCCCTTCGAGCGCTTTGGCCATGGTCACCTGGTCGGCGTACTCGAGGTCTCCCCCGACGGGAAGACCGAAGCCGAGTCGCGTGACGCGCACGCCGAGCGGCCTGACCTGCTGCGCGACGTACATCGCCGTCGCCTCTCCCTCCACGTTCGGGTTCGTCGCCACGATCACCTCGCGGATCCCCCCGGCCCGCACCCGCCGGAGAAGACCCTCGACGTCGATCTCTTCCGGCCCGATTCCCTTCAGCGGCGACAGCGTCCCGATCAGCACGTGATAGACGCCTCGGAAATCGCGCGACGATTCAATCGTGGGGATGTTCCAGGCCTCCTCGACCACGCAGATGGTGGTGCGGTCGCGCCGCTCGTCCGAGCAGATCGCGCACGGTTCGACGTCGGTCAGGTTGTTGCAGCGCGTGCAGCGGCTGATCCGGCGCCGCACCTCGAGGATCGCCTCGGCCAGAGCCTCCGCCTCCCCCTCCGGCTTGCGCAGAATGCCGTACGCCAGCCGGGAGGCCGTCTTCGCGCCGATCCCGGGCAGCTTCGACAGCTCATTGATCAGATTGGCCAGCGAAGACATTGCAGATCATTGATGATCTATGATTGATGATTGATGATCGCAATTCATTGATGATCTATGATTGATGATTGCAATTCATTGATGATCTATGATTGATGATTGATGATTGCAAACCATCGATGATCATGATTGATCGACGATCGTGATGGTAAAGATATCTTCTATTTAGCAGATAATATCAGCTCATCAATCATAGCTTCTAAATCGTCAATACATTGCCGTCACTTCATCACTAGATTGTAATCATCAATTATCAGCCATCAATGTATTGTGCAATCATCAATCATCAATCATCAATCATAGATCATCAATGTATTGCAATCATCAATCATCAATCATAGATCATCAATGTATTGCAATCATCAATCATCAATCATAGATCATCGATGTATTGTTGTATTTCAGATGAATTGCCCCATCTGCGACGACATCTCCTCGTCGACCTTGCGGGCGGCTTCGTTGACGGCGGCGACGACCAGGTCCTGGAGCATCTCGACGTCTTCGGGATCGACCGCTTCGCGATCGATCTCGATCGCGACGAGCTCCTTGGCGCCGGTCATGATCGCCTTGACCATCCCGCCGCCGGCGGTCCCCTCGACTCTGGTCTCGGCCATCCGCTGCTGAAGCTGCTCCTGCATCTGCTGGGCCTGCTTCATGAGCTGTTTAATGTTCATCGTCCCTCCTGGTGCGGGCGGCGGGACCGCGGGAGACGACCTCGCCGCCGAGATGTTTCTGAAAGGCGCGGACCAGAGGATCGTCCTGGGCGGCGGGCGGCTTCTTCGCCGGAGGTCCCGCCGCGGCCGGTTCCGCGACCCGCACCTGTACCGCGACATTCTCACCGAAGGTCTCGGCGGCCGCTGCCGCGAGGAACTCGGCCTGAGCGGGATCGGCGAGGTACTCGGTTTCGTGCGTGCTCTCGGACGAGAGCTCGATGAGGAGCGTCGACCCGTCGAGCCGGATGGTCTCCGCCTTTTCGAGGCAGCCGGCGACCATGCGGCGCTTCTGCGCGACGGCGGCGACGAGGCGGGCCTTCTCGTCGCCGGCCGGAGCGGCTGCGCGGGGCGGCGGCGACGCTTGCGCGGCGGCGGGCGCGGCGGGCGCGGGGGAGGACGAAGCGCGGGCGGCGGGGGGGCGGGGTGGGGCGGGACGGGAGGGTGGAGGGGGGGTGGAGCCGGAGGCGAGCGCCTCCTCGACGCTGCGGAGCCGGGGAAGCGTCGCGGCCTTCAGCAGGGCGATCTCGACCGCGAGCCGCTGCTGTTCGGAGCGGCCGACGACCTCGTCGTCGCGGAGAAGGAGGCTGGTCATCCGGAGCAGCTCGGTGTAGTCGAACCGCGCGGCGGTCTCGCGGAGCGAGTCGAGCTCGGGCGGCGTCATCGAGAGCATTCGTTCGGGAGCGCCGCCGGCGATCAGCAGGAGGTTCCTCAGGTATCCGAGAAAGTCGCGGTAGAGGAGCTTGAAGTCGCGGCCTTCGGAGGAGGCCTCGTCGAGCAGGTCGAGCACGGCCGCGGGGTCGCCCCGTTCGATCGCCTCGGTCACCCGCGCGAAGAAGGGGTTGCCGCTCAGCCCGAGGATCGCGGTCACGTCGGGAGCGGTGAGCGTCCGCCCCGCGAACGCGATGATCTGATCGAGCAGCGACAACGCGTCGCGCACGCTCCCCTCGCCCCGCCTGGCGATCAGCTCGATCGCCGCCTCGTCCGCGTCGATGCCCTCGTCGCGCGCGATCTCCGCGAGCCGGCCCTTCAGCTCTTCCTGCGTGATCTTCCGGAGCGCCAGTTGCTGGACCCGCGACAGGATCGTCGCCGGCACCTTCTGCATCTCCGTGGTCGCCATCATGAAGATCACGTGCGGCGGCGGTTCCTCGATCTGCTTGAGCAGCGCGTTCCATGCCTGCCCCGAGAGCGAATGAACCTCGTCGATGATGAAGATCCGGTAGCGGTCGCGCGCCGGCTGGAACTGCAGCACCTCGCGGATCTCGCGCACGTCCTCCGCCTTGGAATACGTCGCGGCATCGATCTCCCGGACGTCGAGATCGATCCCTTCGGTGATCTCTCTACAGATCGTGCACTCGTTGCACGGCTCGCTCGCCGGACCCTTCTCGCAGTTGAGCGCCTTCGCCAGGATCCGCGCCGCCGTGGTCTTCCCGATGCCGCGGACCCCGGAGAAGAGATAAGCGTGATGGATCCGCTTCTGCTCGATCGCGTTCTGGAGCGTCCGCACGGTCGTCTGCTGACCGAGCATGTCGCGGAAATTCTGGGGTCGCCACTTGCGAGCGAGGGCCTGGTACGCCATGGCGGGGTCAGTAGACTGCACGGGGGAGGCGGACGTCAACGTCGCGAGCGGCGCGAATCCGACTCGCAGTCCCCGGAACGGAGAATGCCCGATTCGATCCGATGCGCGTCCCCTTCCGGAAGAGCCCAGGTTGACTGCGGCACGCAGGGGCGCCGTCTTATCGCTGCTTCCTTCCGGACCTGACGAGGTTCGACGACTTCTGCTGCACAGGACCCGGGCTCATCCCGAAGGGGATCGGCGGGTGGCGGAGAGAGTGGGATTCGAACCCACGGTACGGTTTCCCGCACACACGCTTTCCAAGCGTGCTCCTTAAGCCACTCGGACATCTCTCCGTTTTCTCAAAGAGCTCACGAAGAGCCTGGTCGCGGCGTTCGAGCTGGCGGAGAGGGGGGGATTCGAACCCCCGGTACCGGGGTCACCGGTACAACGGTTTTCGAGACCGCCGCGATCAACCACTCTGCCACCTCTCCGCGCCGGAACGTCCGATGGGGTAACGAGCGCTAAGGTTCGCCGAATTTCCTCCGGCGGACCCCCTGGAAGAAGCTCTGGAGCAGCTCGCGCGAGCGCTCCTCCATGAAGCCGCCGACGAGCTCGACCCGATGGTTCAGACGCGGATCCTGGACCAGGTTGCCCAGCGATCCGCAGAACCCCCCCTTCGGGTCGGGCGCCCCGAACACCAGCCGGTCGATCCGCGCGTTCACGATGGCTCCGGCGCACATCGCGCACGGCTCGAGGGTGACGACCATCGTCGTCCCGCCGAGCCTCCAGTCGCCGATCGCCTTCGCTGCTTCCGCGATTGCGAACAGCTCGGCGTGACCGAGAGGATCTCCCGTCTCACGGGCGTTGCGTCCCCGCCCGACGATCGTCCCCTCGCGGTCGACCACCACCGCTCCGATCGGGATCTCCCCTTCCTCGCCGGCCCGGCGGGCCAGCAGGAGCGCCTGTTCCATCCATTCGGCTTCCGCCATGCTCGAAGAATGCAACGGCGGGCTCTCCAGCCCGCCGTCTGAATCGAGATCGAAGTGGCGCACCCACGAGGACTCGAACCTCGAACCTCTTGATCCGTAGTCAAGTGCTCTATCCAATTAAGCTATGGGTGCACGAACATCCGCGGTCAGATACCAACCGGGGGGGTACGGAATCCATTCCCCCGTCGGCTCGGGACAATCGGCCCCTGCGGGATCGTCCTTACCGTCCGCGTCCCGCCGGCGGGACCCGCGAGGATCCAACCCACCGCGAAACGACCGATGGTCATTGACCGGTGCCTCCCGCCCGGGTAGCCTTCGATGCCGGTCCTCAGGAGGAATGCGAATTTGAGCTCGAGCCCCGTCCCGATCCGCGTCGAATCGGTCACCAAGCGCTTCGGCGATTTCACGGCGGTCGATCGGATCTCGTTCGACGTTCCGCAGGGTCGGATCTTCGGGATCCTCGGTCCGAACGGCGCGGGGAAGACCACCACGATCCGGATGATCATGAACATCACGATCCCCGACTCGGGCAGAGTGCTCATTCTGGGGCGGCCGAGCACCGAGGGGGGGTCGAGGGCGATCGGGTACCTCCCGGAAGAGCGGGGGCTGTACCGGAAGATGAAGGTCCTCGATCACATCGTGTTTCTGGCGGAGATCCGCGGGGTCACGGGGAGCGAGGCGCGGCGCCGGGCGGCGGAGTGGCTCGAGCGCGTGCAACTGTCCGAGTGGGGCGGCAAGAAGGTGGAGGAGCTGTCGAAGGGGATGCAGCAGAAGATCCAGTTCATCGGCTGCGTGATCCACGACCCGGAAGTGCTCATCCTCGACGAGCCGTTCTCCGGGCTCGACCCGGTGAACGCTCGCGCGCTCAAGGACCTGTTCGTCGATCTGCGCGAGCGGGGGAAGACCCTGGTGCTCTGCACGCACGTGATGGAACAGGCCGAGAAGCTGTGCGACGAGATCGTGCTGATCAACCGCTCCAGGCTCGTGCTCGAGGGAAGGCTCGACGAGATCAAACGCCGCTATTCCGGCAACCGGTTCGTCTTGCGGGGTGAGGGCTCGCCGGACGCGCTGCGGGCGATCCCCGGCGTTCGGGGCATCGAGGCGCGCGACGGGACGGTCCTGATCGATCTCGATGATTCGACTCCGCGCGCCGCCTTCCTCCGCGAGGCCACGCGCGCGTGGGCGATCGAGAGCGCCACCCCCCATGCCGCCTCCCTCGACGAGATCTTCATCCAGGTCGTCGGGCAGAGCGTCGACGAGATCGAGGAGTCGACCGGACAGAAGAAAGAGGCGGTCGCATGAGATCCGTCTGGCCGATCCTCAAGCGCGAGTACCTGAGCCGCGTCCGCTCGAAGGCCTTCTGGATCTCCACCGCCCTCGTCCCGCTGCTGATCTTCGCCATGACCATCGTGCCGAGCCTGCTCGCCGCCCGCTCGAAGGACGCGCCCGAGCCGATCCACGTCGTCGACCTGGCGGGCGGCTTCGCCCCCGTCGTCCGCGAGATCCTCGCCGCGGCCGACCGCCCACCCTCCTCCGCCCCCATCGAGGTCGTCGAGGCCGCCGGGCGGCCCGCCGATCAGGTGCGCACCGAGTACAACGCCCTCGCCGACGAGGGGAAAATCCAGGGCTACTACCTGATCGACCGCGAGATCCTCGAGCGGGGCGACCAGGTCGTCTACCGGGCCCGCAACCCCGGCGCCATCATGTCCGACTCGGACGGCAACTCCCTGGTCGCTCGCGCCATCCGCACGCACCGTCTCGAGAAGCTCGGCCTCTCGGGCGAGGCGGTCGACCTCGCCGTCAGGCCGATCCGCTTCGACGTCCTTCGCGCCACCAACGACCCGAAGAAGGAGGGAGGGGGCGTCGCCGCCTTCCTCATGAGCTTCATGATGGTCTTCTTCATCTACTTCACGCTCATCATCTACGGCATCTACGTCATGCGCGGCGTGCTCGAGGAGAAGTCGAACCGCATCGTCGAGGTCATCGTCTCGTCGGTCCGGCCGTTCCACCTGATGATGGGCAAGATCGTCGGCATCGGCCTGGTCGGCCTCACCCAGATCGCGATCTGGGTTGCCTTCGCCGCCGTCATGACCGCTCCGCAGCTCGCCATGGCGCTCTCCATCGGCGCCGACAGACTCCCGAGGATCTCCGGGCCCAGCCTCTTCTTCCTCCCGATCTACTACGTCCTCGGTTATTTCCTCTTCGCGACCATCTACGCCGGCATCGGATCGATGTTCAACAGCGAGGAAGACGCCCAGCAGCTCATGGGAGTTGCAAATATCTTTCTCATCGCCCCGATGGTCCTCCTCCTGCCGGTCATGAAGAACCCCGACGGGACGATGTCCACGCTCCTCTCGCTCTTCCCCTTCTTTTCCCCGATCCTGATGTATCTCCGGATCGGGATCCAGACGCCTCCCGCCTGGCAGATCGGGCTCTCCATCGCCATCATGTTGGCAACCATCATGCTGATGATCTGGGTGGTGGCAAAAATTTACCGGGTGGGGATTCTGATGTACGGAAAGAAGCCGACGATCCCGGAAATCCTGCGGTGGTTGAGGTACACTTAGGCCCACAGGAACCGCACTCAGCCGTCACTGCCTCCACGGTTGGTCACTGCCTGCTCGACCCTTCCCCGACCAACCGTGGAGGCGTGATTGAGGCGTCCGGGGCGTCTCGGGCGTCCGGATTTCCGCCCCCCGGAGGGCTGGCCTGCCCGGCTGGACTCGAACCAGCGACCCACAGCTTAGAAGGCTGTTGCTCTATCCACCTGAGCTACGGGCAGGTGAGAGGATGGTCGAACTCGAAATGTCGGAAGCGTCGTTTCCGGCGCGTTCGACCTTCGGCATCCAACCTCGACTGGGGTGGGTAGTGGGATTCGAACCCACGACCTTCGGAGCCACAATCCGACGTTCTAACCAACTGAACTATACCCACCGTTCGAAGCTGCGGGGATTTGGTCGGGGCGAGAGGATTTGAACCTCCGACCCCCTGCTCCCAAAGCAGGTGCGCTACCAGACTGCGCTACACCCCGAACCCGCGACGGGAGGCACATCGTGCGGCGGCTCCCCGTTGCCTGTCAACCCAACAGGACCCCCCGAATCGGCATTCCGCTGCGACGGCAGGCCGGTCTGCCGATTCAGTAGAGGATGATCAGCTCCGGATCGACCTCGAACCTCTTCCCGTGGATGCGCACGGTGACGGAGTATTTGAAGACGCCGGGTCCCGGCTCGAAGCGCTTGCGGCACTGGTTGACCGGAGCGGGGCAGGGTCGGGGGCGGCTTCCGTCGGCGAACTCGATCTCGAGCGTCGCCGCCGGATCGACCGAGTGCCAGACCGCCTCCTGGTCGGGGTACTCGAGCCAGACGCGGTAGGGGCTGACCACCACGGCGCCATCGCGCACGCCGACCAGAATGGTCTTGTGCGTCTCGTGGTCCGCCAGGGTCTGGCGGGGAACGTCGGCGGTGACGCATGAGAAGAGAACGAGGGAAAGGGTGAGCGCGAGGGGGGCGAGGAAGGAACGGACGCTCATGATCGATCTCCTGTCGATTCGCGGGTTCAACTGCGTTTGGTCTGGAGGGCGGCCCATTTCCGGAAGTCCGCCCGGTCACGGAGGCTCCTGAGCTCCGGGTCGTGGAGGATGGCCGGCATCTCGT
This sequence comes from Thermoanaerobaculia bacterium, assembly GCA_035544735.1. Classification (GTDB taxonomy): domain Bacteria; phylum Acidobacteriota; class Thermoanaerobaculia; order Gp7-AA8; family Gp7-AA8; genus DATKCD01. The sequence continues at coordinate 4,829 of DATKCD010000007.1, read as the reverse complement.
GGCCGGCGGCGACGGCGCGACGGATCCATTCGAATGCCTCGTCGGGGCGCCCGCGGTGGTTGGCGAGGAGGGCGGCGCGAAGCATGACCGCCGGATCGGCCGGGGCGAGCTCGAGAGCCTTCGCCAGGTGCGCCTCGGCCCGGCGGCGATCGCCGCTCCAGGCGTAGGCGGTGGCGAGCCTCGCGTGGACGCCGGCATCGCTCGGGTTGAGCTCGAGCGCCTCGAGGGCGAGCGCGACGCCGCGCTCGTACGCGACGCGTGCCCCCTTCTCGTCGCCCGTCCAGCGCCGTGCATCCGCGAGGTTGAGCCAGAGGCGATGGTTCGCCGGCGAGAGCTCCACGGCCCGCTCGAACGCTTCCCGCGCCGGCCCGAAGCGTTCGAGATAGTAGAGGCTGGTCCCGAGGTTCGACCAGACGTGCCAGCTCGGCATCTGGTCGGCGGCTCGCTGCAGCGTCGAGACCGCTTCGGCGAAGTTTCCCGCTTGGATGTACGCGGCGCCGAGGTTCGCGAGGACGCGGCTGTTGTCCGGACTGAGCCTCTCCGCCTCGCGGAAATGGGGGATCGCATCCGCGGCGCGGCCCTGGCGGAGGTAGGAGATGGCGAGCCCGTTGTGGCCTGCCCAGTAGGAGGGGCGAAGGCGGATCGCGTCGCCCCAGGTCTTCTCGACGCGCTCGGTCCGCCCGGCGCCGTCGAGTGCCTGAGCGAGCGCGAGCGTCGCTGCCGGGTCATCCGGCCGGATCTCGAGCGCGCGCTCGAACGCCGTGATCGCCTCCTCGGCCCGCCCGGTCAGCATCAGGATCTCACCCAGCGTGAGATGAACCTCCGGGAGTCCCGGATCGAGCCCGGCGGCGCTCTGCGCGCTGAGCATCGCCTTCTGGATCGCCGCGGGCTCGGAGGTCAGCACGAAATGCGCTCGATGAGCTCTTCCGAGCGCGGCCTGGATCAGAGCCGAACGGGGATGCGACTCGCCGAGAGGCTCGAGCAGAGCGAGCGCCCGCTCGACCGAGCCGCGGTCGTCGTAGCGCTGGAGGAATCCGACGGCCTGGAGGAAGCGGTCCTGGGAAGCGGGGTTCAGCAGGTCGCCCTCCGGCCGCGGGATGCTCCTCCCTTCGACGACGAGCGCCCGACCGACTCCGTCGGCGATCAGGTCCTCCAGTCCCCACAGATCGCCCATCGTCCCGGCCAGCGTTCCGCCGGCGAGCTGGGTGCGGCCGATCGGATCGAGCAGGGTATAGCTGGCCCGAATGCGATCGCTCGATCTCCGGAGGGTCGTGATCAGCACCAGGTTCGCGCCGAACCGTGCCGCCAGCAGTTGCGGGTCGCCGTCGCGTTCGGCCGGGGGGAGCGCCGAGGGGGGGATGACCTGAAGGTCGCTGCCGCGCGGCAGGCGGGTGCTGACCGTCTCCGCCATGCCGTGGCCGAGAAGGCGCCACTCGGGGTCGCTTCCCACCGCCTGGAAGGGAAGGACGAGGAGGACTTTGCGCTCCGGGATGGCGGCGCGCGCCTCCGGAAGCGAAGGGCCGCCGCTGCGGGAGAGAGCGATCCAGATCAGCGCCGCGGCGGCAAGGGCGATCGCAGAGACGGCCGCGACGACGCCCGGGCGGCCCGCCCGGCGCACCGCCGGTCGTGGAGCCGACGCCCCGGGCGCGGTGGAACGGGCCATCCGGTTCCGAGCTCCCCGCAGATCGTGCGCGAGGTCGGCGGTCGAGGCATATCGCGCCGCTGGATCCTTCTGAAGACAGCGTTCTACGATCCGGTGAAGATCCTCGGGAACCGCGGGATTCGCCTCGGAGAGCGGCCTGGGTTCGTCGTGAAGGATGGCGGCGAGGGTCTCGGCGCTCGAGCCGCGGCGGAACGGAGAGCGTCCGGCGAACAGCTCGTACAGGATCGCACCGAGAGAGAACTGATCGGACCGGAAGTCGGCCTCGAGGCCGCGGGCCTGTTCGGGCGCCATGTAGCCGGCGGTGCCGACCACGACTCCGGGAAGGGTGGAGGCGGAGGAGTCGACCGACAGGAGCGCGGACTCGCCCGATTTGGCCAGGCCGAAGTCGAGGATCTTGATCCGGCCATCGGGAACGATCATCACGTTCTCGGGCTTGAGGTCGCGGTGGACGATTCCGCGGGCGTGCGCAGCCGCCAGTCCCTCGGCCAGAGCGATCGCTATCTCGACCGCGCGCGGAGTCGGGATCATCCGCCCGGCGAGCTGGTCGCGCAGCCGCTCCCCTTCGACGTACTCCATCGCGATGTAGGGGTGCTCGTCCCACTCACCGACTTCGTAGATGGTGATGATGTTCGGGTGGTTCAGGGTCGAGGCCGCTCGGGCCTCCCGCTCGAAACGGTGGAGTTGAAGGCGGTCCGTCCGGAGCTCGTCGCGCAGGAATTTGATCGCCACCTCGCGGCCGAGCCTCAGGTCGCGGGCGCGATAGACCGATCCCATGCCGCCAGCGCCCAGCGGCTGGACGACTTCGTACGACCCGAACCGGGTCCCAGGCGCCACGTTCATTCGATGCGAGCATTATAGGCGCGCCCCTCGGGGGAAGCTCGGGCCGGTGGGAGCGGCCCGGCCGGCTCTCGAAGGGGTCGGGAGCCCGCCGGGCCGGACGGCGTTACAGGACACTGGGTGGGGTCTTCTCAGCCGACGACTCGTACGCTGCCGGGCTCATCAGCCCGGTGAGGTGGAAGGAAGGACTCCAGCTTCTCGCTGTTCACCTTGTCGATCACGAACTCGAACGCATGGCCATGGGAGCGGAGACGCAGCACGCGTCCGTCGGTGATCTCCTTCCCGGTGAACAGATCGCTCGCGTACTCGACTTCGTCGATCTGCACGAGGTCGATCCGCGCTTCGAGATCGGAATTCTCGTAGAAGATCGTCTTCTCGGTCAGCGCGAAGGCAACCGGGATCCGCTCGTTCGCTTCGATCAAATCGGCGGGGACGGCGATCTTCGAATCTCCCTTGCGCCTGGCGATGAACGCATCGATCTTGTCCCGAGCCAGTTTCTTGTAGAGAAACCACCCGAGCACGGCGAGCACGATGATGCCGATGGTCGTGATCACTGCGAGATTGCTCATGGCCACCTCCTGTCGGGGATTCTACAGGCTCGCGCACTCAATGTAAGCCGAGCAGGGGCGGGAAGCTCGAGGGCGGGCGCCGTTTCAGCGGGCTCTTCGGCGCGCGTGCCCCGCGGTCGGGCCTTCCGCCTTACGGGCTACAATCCCCCGCGAATGCAGCCCAGACGGACCATGCGTGTGGAGCGGTCGTCCGGCGGTGCCGTGCTCGCGATCCTGGACGGGGTTCCTCACCTCGCGATGATCGCCACGCGCGAGGGGACGCGCTGGGGACTGCCGAAGGGAGCTGCCTACCAGGGGGAATCGAGCGAGCAGGCCGCGCTGCGGGAAGTCCGCGAGGAGACCGGACTGGAAGCCGAGGTCGTCGTTCCTCTCGAGACCATCGAATACTTCTTCCGGGCCGACGGCACGCTCATTCGCAAGTTCGTCGACTTTTTCCTGATGGCGCATCGGGGCGGCCGCCTCGCTCCCCAACTGAGCGAGGTCGACGATGCGGCATGGGTCCCGCTCGAGCGCGCCGTCGAGCAGTCGAGCTTCCACTCGGAGCGTGCCATCATCGAAAAACTCGTCTCGTTGTGGAATGCGATGCCGCCGGAGCAGCGCTCTCGCTTCGAGTCCTGAGATCCGGGGCCCGGGCATCACTTCTTGCGGGCGGCAGCGGCCGGCACCCTCTTCGTCCCCCTCGTCTTCGAAGAGCCTTCTTCCCCAATTGGCTTCGTCTCCTTCTTTCCCCCTCGGATCCGGTCCGCCACGGTCCGGGCAGGGGCGGTCCTGCGGTCGCTGATCCAGACGTCTCCGCCGGCGACTTCCTCGACGGTCTTTCCCGAAACGACCGACTGGGGCGCCAGCTCGGTGACGTCCACCTCCGAGGATGCCCAGGCGTCGCGGTCTTTGACCAGCAGCCACTCGTTTCCCTTCGTTCCTCTCCCCTTCATCCGAATCAGCGCCCACTCGCCTTTGAGCTTTTTTCCGTCGAGCCGGAATTTGAGATGGCCACCCTCGAGCGCTCGGGCGGGGTCATCCGTCGGACCGAGGAGCTCCCACGATCCCTGGTCCCAGATGATCACGTTTCCGGCGCCGTAGTTTCCCGGCGGGATCACCCCCTCGAAGGAGGCGTATTCATACGGGTGATCCTCGGTCTGCATCGCGAGGCGCCGGGTCGCCGGATCGTAGGAGGGTCCCCTGGGGACGGCCCACGACTTGAGCACTCCGTCGATCTCGAGTCGGAAGTCGTAGTGGAGGTGGGAGGCCCGATGTTTCTGGACGACGAAGATGGGGCGGCGCCGCCGCGGTGGTGCCGGGCGGCCCTTCGGCTCCGGCGTGGCGCCGAAGTCGCGCATCGACTGGTACTTTCGGAGCTCTTTCGGCATGGGGAGAGGTCCTTTTCCTGGGGGCGTTTCCGTCCCCGTCCGGACACGATACGCCGGTCCGGACCCCCGACGGGCGAGGCGCTCTTCGGGATGGCACGATAGAGTTGCAGCGGCTGTTCCACTCGAAGATGGAAAACCGGCTGGTGTCCCCATCTTCCTGATCGAGCGGGGTAAGCGGGTCGAGGCGTCGATTTTGCACCGAGCCGTGCGGCCAGCCCAACTGTCATGAACACGTCGACGAGGCGGAGTCTGTGGGCGGCGTTCATCGCGCTCTTCGTATTCGTGACGCTCGCTGCCACGATCAACATTCTCGTACTCCAGCGCGAGAAGCGGCAGTACTCACGCGTGATCCGTGTGTTCGAGCCGCTGCTGGAATCGATGATGTCGATGGAC
>DATKCD010000006.1:0-3350 GCA_035544735.1 Thermoanaerobaculia bacterium | reverse complement strand
CATGCGAGCGCACGGCACCGACGGTCCCGCGTCGCTCCACGAGCGCGCCGCGGAGAATCTCAGCTACATCCGCGACGCCATGGAGCGCGCAGGCTCCTTCACCGCCGTCCCGGGTTGGGGTGGGGTGGGGATGGGGCTGACCGGCCTCGCCGCCGCGGTCATCGCCCCCGCACAGCCGAGCGCCGCCGCATGGCTCGCCACCTGGATCGCGGCCGCCGCCCTCGCCGCCGCGATCGGGCTGCTCGCCGTCGTGCTCAAATCGCGCAGCGCCGGGGTCTCCTTCTTCTCGCGCCCCGCACGCCAGTTCGCCCTCGGCTTCTCGCCCGCCATCCTGACGGGCGCCCTGCTCACCGTCGCGCTCCATCAGGCGGGACGCATCGAACTGCTCCCCGGCCTCTGGCTGCTGCTGTACGGGGCGGCGGTCGTCGCCGGAGGCACGTTCTCCGTCCGGGTCGTCCCGCTGATGGGCATCCTCTTTCTCTTTCTCGGCGCCATCGCTCTGTTCAGCTCGACCGCCGTCGCCGCGGTCTGCCTCGGCGCCGGCTTCGGGGTGCTGCACATCGTGTTCGGCATCATCATCGCCCGGAGGTACGGTGGTTAGGTCCAGGCGTTCGGCGAAGGCGAAGGACCCGGCTCCCCGGACGGCGAGGCTCCGCTCGGTGGAGGCGGCGGTGGAGAAGACGCCCGAGCTGGACCGGCTCATCCACGAGCGCCTCCGCCTCGGGATCGTCAGCGCGCTCTCGGTCAACGCGAGCCTCAGCTTCACCGATCTGAGGGGGCTGCTCGGGACTTCCGACGGGAACCTCAGCGTCCACGCCCGCAAGCTGGAGGAGGCCGGCTACCTCGCCTGCACGAAGAGCTTTCGCGGCAGAACTCCGCACACCGACTTCCGGCTCACGCCGAAGGGCCGGCGCGCCCTGCAGCGCTATCTCGACCACATGGAGGCGTTGATCGCCGCCACGAGGTCGGGCGGCTGAAGGGGATTCCGGGCAGCGACGGAGGGCTGGTCCGCTTGCATGAGCTTTGCAGATCAAAGTACTTGATTGCGGTGCGATGGAGAGCCGCACAGTCCACCAGGGAGGAGAGCCGCAACATGAACTGCTTCGCAGGGAACGCCGTTCCGCTGCACGTCGCGATCATCATGGACGGAAACGGCCGATGGGCCGAGGCGCGGGGATGGGCGCGCAGCCGGGGACATCGCGCCGGTGCGGACGCGGTCCGGCGCGTCGTCGAAGCGGCCGCCGATCTGTCGATCGGCACGCTCACCCTCTACGCATTCTCCTCCGACAACTGGCGCCGCCCGAGAGGTGAGGTCGACGCTCTGCTGGCGCTCTTCCGGAGATTTCTCCATACCGAGCTCGAGACCTCCCTTCGCCATCGGATCCGGCTCGGCGTGATCGGGCGGCGCGACCGCCTTCCCGGCGACCTCGTGCGGGCGATCGAGCGAGCGGAGCAGGCGACGGCCGGCTGTGACGGCGTTCATCTCCGCCTCGCGGTCGACTACTCCGCCCGCGACGCGATCGTCCGAGCTGCCGCATCCGCGGGCGGCTGCGACGTTTCCCGCGAAGAGTTCCGCCGGCTTCTGGCGCGGGCCGATCACGCCGATGCCGAGACGCCCGACGTCGATCTGCTGATCCGCACCGGGCGGGAGCAGCGGCTGAGCGACTTTCTGCTCTGGGAAAGCGCCTACGCCGAGCTCGTCTTCACCGACCGCCTCTGGCCCGACTTCACCGGCGGCGAGCTGCGTGAGGCCGTCGAGGCATTCCACCGGCGCGAGCGGAGATTCGGCGGCCTGGCCGGCCGGACGGATCCGGAGGGCGAGCCGGCCGGTCGCGAGTCTCGAAGCCGGACCCTCCCCTCGTCGCCGCGGCTGACCCCATGAGCGAATTCGACGTCACGATCGTCGGGGCGGGCCTGGCGGGATTGCAGTGCGCGCGCCTGCTCGCGCGGCGCGGCGTCTCGGTTCTCATCGCCGACCGGAAGGCCGACCTGAGCCGCGGCATCCACACCACAGGAATCTTCGTCCGCCGCACGCTGGAGGATTTCGATCTTCCTCCTTCTCTTCTCGGCCCTCCGGTGACGCACGTCGTTCTCTACTCGCCGCGCGGGCGGAGCCAGGCGCTCGAGAGCCCGGCCGAGGAGTTTCGCGTCGGCGCGATGGGACGCATCTACGAGGAGCTCCTCCGCCAGGCGGTTCTCGCCGGAGCGGTCTGGCGCCCTCGCACCCGTCTCGTCGGCCTCGAGGAAACGCCGGAGTGGGGGAGCGTCGTGCTGCTGCAGGACCCGACGCGAACGATCCGGCTGCGAACCCGCTTCCTCGTCGGCGCCGACGGAGCCGCCTCCCGCGTCGCCTCCCTCCTCGGGCTCAGCGAGAACGAGCAGTGGATCGTCGGGGCGGAGGACGTGATGGAGGGGGTGCCGCTCGAAGGTCCTCCGGCGCTTCACTGCTTCCTCGATCCGCAGCTCGCGCCCGGCTACATCGGCTGGGTCGTTCACGACGGCGAGCGCTTTCATCTCGGGGCCGGCGGCCGCCCCGAAGCGTTCTCGCCCTTAAGCGCGATCGCGGAGCTGCGCCGTCGCGTCGGCGGGACCTTCGATCTCTCGGCCGCCCGCGTGGTGGAGCGGCGCGGGGGGCGCATCCCGGTCGGAGGGATCCTTCCCCGGATCTCCTGCCGGAGAGGGCTGCTGGTGGGCGACGCGGCGGGCGCGGTCTCGCCGCTGACGGCCGGCGGGCTCGATGGCGCGATGCGTCTGTCCCGCTTCGCCGCCGAGGTTCTCGCGACGGCGGTGGATAAGGACGACGACGCGATGCTCTCGCTCTATTCGGGCGCCGAGTTCCGGGCCCGCTTCCTCTCGAGGCGATGGATGCGCCGCGCGCTCGCGGCCGTCCGCTCGCCGCTGCTCGTGGAGGCGGGATGCGCCCTGCTGCGCACGCAGCCCTTCTCCCGGATGGCGTGGCACGTCTTTTTCGGGCGCGGCTCGTTCCCCGAGCCCGACCGCGCACCGCTCCGCGCCTCGGCCGAGCTCTCTCGGTGAGACGCTCCCGGGCGCGGCACATTGTCCGAAGCCATCGCAACCCGCGCTCGAAGGGCGCCGGAATGCAGCCGGGGCGAGCGCGAAGCGCGAAGCCCCCGGACCGCGGTCGCGATCATGACGATTGCGCCCCGCCAGGGGCGCCGGACGGCACGTCGTTCAGAAGGAATGCAGAATGCAGAATGCAGAATGTGGAATCCAGAAATGGTCGATGGCGACTTTCCCGTACCGTGATCGTGCCATGCGCCCTTTCTGGATTCTTCCTTCTGCATTCTGCATTCTGCATTCGCTCCTCGACATCGAAGGGCGCCGGAATG
>DATKCD010000005.1:0-14884 GCA_035544735.1 Thermoanaerobaculia bacterium | reverse complement strand
AGCAGCTTCGCGCCGCTCTTCGTCAGCATCACGTTCCCCGGCTTGAGGTCGCGATGGACGACGCCCTCCTTGTGCGCCCTGTCGAGCGCCTGGGCGATCTGGACGCCGTAGAGGAGGAATTGCTCGAGCGGAAGAGGTCCGCGGACGAGCCGGTCGGCGAGAGTCTCGCCGTCGAGAAGCTCCATCACCAGGAACTCCGTTCCGTCTTCCTGGCCGATGTCGAACAGCGTGCAGATGTGAGGGTGGTTGAGCTGCGAGATGGTTTTCGCCTCGCGCTCGAAGCGCAGCTTCAGTTGCGTGTCATGCGCGAATTGGGCGGGGAGAACCTTGATCGCGACGCTGCGGTCGAGGCGGATGTCTCTCGCGCGAAAGACCTCACCCATTCCGCCGGCGCCGATGCGCGAGACGATCTCGTAAGGCCCGAGACGGCTTCCTGCAGTGATTGCCACGATGGGAGCCCACGAGTTTAGCCGCTTTCCTGCTTTCGGTCACTTTGCAGCGAGACGATGAGACGGCGAACGCCCAACGGCCTCAGGCCCCGACGAACAGACGGTCCGCAAGGATGGACGGCGGATTCTGAGGTTCAGGTCCTGAATTCGCCATGGTTATTAGCGCAGAGGCGCTATTCGATCAAATAACCGTGGCGCATTCAGGACCTGACCCTCAGGGGCCGACCCTCAGGGGCCCTGCGCTGAGGGAGCTGCCTCCGGGAAGGTGATCTCCCGATCGGGTCGTCTCGGTGGCGGCTATCGGACCGCGGTATCCTGATGTCCACCCCATGCGACTCGCCGCCGGTTCCGCGCTGGGACCCTACCAGATCACCGGCCCGATCGGAGCGGGCGGGATGGGGGAGGTCTATCGCGCCCGCGATACGCGGCTGGGCCGCGAGGTGGCCATCAAGATTCTTCCCCGTGAGGTGGCCGCCGACCCGGAGCGGCTGGCCCGCTTCGAGCGGGAGGCGCGCAGCGCCTCGGCGCTCAATCATCCCAACATCGTCACCATCCACGATTTCGCTTCACGCGACGCCGAGACCTGGCTGGTCATGGAGCTGATCCGGGGCGAGTCGCTGCGCGATTTGCTGGAGCGCGGTCCGGTGCCGCCCCGCAAGCTGTTCGGCATCGCTGCCGGAATCGCCGACGGCCTGGCCACCGCCCATGCCGCCGGAATCGTGCACCGCGACCTCAAGCCCGAGAACGTCATGCTGACCGGCGACGGCGTTCCCAAGATCCTCGACTTCGGTCTGGTCAAGCAGGTGGCTGCGGCTGATCTGACCGATTCGCCGACCGAGCAGCAGGTCAGCCGCGACGGAGTCACGCTCGGGACTGCGACTTACATGTCGCCCGAGCAGGCCCGCGGCCAGGCGCTGGACTTTCGCTCCGACCAGTTCGCCCTGGGGCTCATCCTCCGCGAGATGGCGACGGGGAAGCATCCGTTCCGCCGACCCTCCTCATTCGAGACCCTCACCGCGATCGCCAACGAGGAGCCCCCGCCGCTGCCGGACTCATTTCCCGAGCCCTTCGTCTGGATGGTGGAACGTTGCCTGGCCAAGAACCCGGCGGAGCGATACGGATCGACTGCCGACCTGGCCCGCGATCTCGCGCGGCTGCGCGACCGTCCCTCGTCGGGAACGGGTCTGCGGCCTCTGCCCGCGCCGGCGGTCAGGATCCCCTGGCAGATCCTCGCCGGTGCCGTGGTCGTGATTGGGGCACTGCTCCTGATGCTGACGTTGCGGCGCACACCCGCCGGGATCCGCGACCCCTTTCAGGTGGACATCGCCACGCCGCAAGTCGTCACCGTCGGACTGGGCGAAGTCCTGCTTCCGGTGGCCATATCACCCGACGGGCGCTACCTGGTGGTGAACGGAGCGGGCGCGAGCGGGAAGAGTGAGTTGTGGCTTCACGATCTGCAATCCGGCGCAGCGCGGCTGATTGCCGAAGATGCATTCGCCCCTGCGTGGTCATCGGACAGCAGATCGATCGCCTTCTTTGCCGATGGGAAGCTGAAGACGGTGCCGGTGGAGGGAGGTCCGGCGCGAATCGTCTGCGATGGGCGGCCTGAGGGGACGCCGACCTGGCAGGGCGATACGATCCTGTTCACGCAGTATTCGACAGCCCCGGGACTCTATCGGGTCAGCGCGTCAGGGGGAGTGCCGACGCTGCTGGTCGGGTCAGGCGAGAAACCGCAGTATACCCGGCCGTTCTGGCCTCAACTGCTTCCCGACGGCAAGCGATACCTCTACATGAGGCTGCATCCAGGCAACGTCTACACGCAGCAGATCACCCACGAGATACGGATCGCTTCCCTCGACGGAAAAAGCGACAAACTCATTCCCGGAGTCACCTCGCGCGCGGTGTACGTCGATGGCCGGCTGCTGTTCGTGCGCGACGGGACGCTTTTGGCACAACGATTCGATCCTGACGAGGCGCGTCTGTCGGGCGACGCCGAGCCGCTGATCGGCGATCTGCACTATTTCCGGAGCACCGGCCACGCCGCCTTCTCCGTCTCGCAAAACGGAATTGTGGCGTGGCGTTCGCCCCGCCCGCGATCGAGGCTGGTGTGGATGGATCGCGGAGGAATGGAGTTGGAATCCATCGCCACGGGAACCTTCGATACCGCTGGCCGCCTCTCCGCCGACGGGAAGCGCTACGTGGTCGGGGTGATCGATCCCAGGCAGGGAGTCTCGGATATCTGGATCTACGATCTGGAGCGACGGAGCGAGGAGCGTGTCACCTTCCAGCCGGCGGACGAGAAGGAGCCGGTGTGGGGCCGCGACGGACGAACGATTTACTATCGAAGCGACGGTGGGGGAGGACCTCCCGATATCTTCAAAATCGCAGCCGGCGAGGATCGCGGCACCCTTCTGCATGCCGGACCGGTCATTGAAGAGCCGAAGGATGTATCGCCCGACGGCAAGTGGCTTCTGATGGTGAATCATTACCAGGCCAGCAGCGACATTCTGGTCCTGCCGCTCGATCCTCCCGGCAAGCCGCGGCCATTCGCCACCACGCCATTCAACGAGACCTCGCCCCGCTTTTCGCCTGATGGGCGGCTGGTGGCCTACTCGTCCGATCAGTCCGGCCGTCCGGAGATCTATGTCCGTCCCTTCGAGGGACCCGCGCCGGCCGCGCGGATCTCGAATGAGGGCGGAACCCGCCCGCGCTGGCGCCGGGACGGCCGCGAGCTTTACTACCTCGGCCCTGACGGCCGCATCATGTCCGTCCCATTCGACGGCACCTTCGGAGCGCCGCGCCTTCTCTTTCAGGCCACCGACACCGCGGACTTCGAGCCTGCGCCCGATGGCTCACGGTTCCTCATGCAACTGCAGGAGCGCTCTGCCGCAACGCCGGTGCATCTGCTGATCAACTGGCCGTCTCGCCTGCGGAAGTAGAGAAACGCGCCGCCTGGCCGCTGAGATTCTGCGCAGATTCTGGGGCTCACCATGGTTATTGGCGCAGAGGCGCTATTCGATCAAGTAACCGTGGCGAATTCAGGACCTGACACCAACTTTCCCCGCCGCGGTCGGCGTCATGGACATCGGTGCCTCGATTCTCCCGGCCGGGTCATCCCGCCGAACCGGAACCGGCGCGGGACCAACGCTATGAACCGAACCTGCGTCAGCGGGCTGTCTGCGGTCCGATCTCCTCGCCGATCTCGCTCACGTCGTCGACCGGAAGTCCCGCCATCGCGGCGTGCTCCCGGCAGGCATCGGCACTCGGCGCGATGAATTCGCAGAACGAGTGCTTCCCGTCGGCCGTGATGTGACTGCGCACCCACTGGATCCCGATGCGGGCGCACGCCTCCTCGACCTTCTTTCCGACCGCCCCGAGCTCTTCACGGCTGAGTGGCGGAAGGGTCCTCGTCACGATGTAGCGCGCCATGCAGTCCTCCTCGCTGGATTCTAGTCGACCTGTGCCCGTTCGACGGCCTCGTGGAAGCCCATCGTACATCCCCTTTGCCATGCGGCGTCGGCCGCTTCGCCCGCCGCCGCGCGGGCGCGTTCCATGACGATCTCGATGTCGCCGCGCCGTCCGCTTCGAAGGCCGAGGTCGCGCTTCATCGCGGCGGCGGCGCCACCGAGCTGCAGTCCAAGCTCCGGGTCTCCCCCCTCGACCGCGAGCGCAGCGACATCCTCCAGGACCTCGGCTGCTTTCGGCAGGTCGCCGACTTCCCGAAAGATCAGGGCACTCTCGGCCAGCAGCGAGCGAGCCTCCCGTGCGCGCCCTGCGCGCCGGCACGCCGATCCGTAGTCGGCCATGCACTGCGCCACCTGCAGGTGATCGTTCAGCGCCATGAAACGCTGCAGCGCGTCCTCGTAGTGTGCGATGGCGTCGTCGAACCTGCCGGAATCGCGCTCGAGGTCCGCGAGACGGGTCAGCGAGACGGCGACACCGCGCGCGTCCTCGAGCGCGGTGAAGATCTCGGCGGCCTCGCGATAGGCGGCCCGAGCCGCATCGCCGTTTCCGCGCGCGCGCTCGACGTGCCCGACGTTCTGCAGCGACAACGCCGCTGCCGCTCGGTTGCCGAGGCTGCGCCACGCCGCGAGACTCTCTGCATGAAGCGACGCCGCCTCGTCGACCCTTCCGAGCCGGAGCGCCGCGATGGCGACGTTGTTGATCGCGCTGGCGGTCGCTAGTTGGAAATAGCGCCCAGGCAGATCCCCGGAAAAGACAGGTTCTCCTTTGGATTCTGAGGGTCAGGTCCTGGATTCTGGGGGTCAGGTCCTGAATTCGCCATGGTTATTAATGGACCTGACCCCTCAGGGGCGCCCCCGGGCCGACGGTGGTCGCCGGTCGACTCGACCTTTCGCCAACCCGACCTTTTCGAGTAAAATGGCCACTCGAGGTCGAACAATGACCATTTCGGTGACCGAGCTCAAGTCGCGCCTCCTCGAGATCATTCGCGCAGTCGAGCGGGAAGGAAAGACGGTCGAGATCGAGCGTCACGGGCGGGTCGTCGCCCGGCTCATCCCGACCACGCGCGCCGGGACCGGGCGCCCGTGGGAACGGCTGCACGGCTCCGGCGTTCTTCTCGCCGAACCCGGCGAATCGGTCCTCGAGGAATCCGACTTCGAGGCGACGCGGTGAGCGTGCTGCTCGACACCCACCTCTGGATCTGGTGGGTGACCGGGCAGGATCGGCTCACCCGACGCGAACGGATCTCCCTCGGCGAAGTCTCCGCGGACGGCGCGCTGCACATCTCGGCGATCAGCCTCTGGGAAGCGCAGATGCTCCACGCTCGCGGGCGCCTCGAGCTCTCCCATGCGTTTGAGCCCTGGATCCTCGCCGCCAGCTCGCCCGAGATCGTCGAGGTGATCCCTCTCGACGTTTCGGTCATCCTCGCGCTCGACCGTCTCCCGGCTTCGTTCGCGGGCGATCCAGCCGACCGCATCATCGTGGCCACCGCGCGATCGCGCGAGATGGATCTCGCCACGAAAGACGATCGCATCCGGAAATCGCGGCTCATCCGGCTCTGGTCGCCGTGAGCCCGTCCCGGAAAGTTGAAAGTTGGTGTCAGGTCTGGAAAAACAACTTTTCGACTACACCTCGTAGAGACCGGTCGGCCAAGGCTCTCCCGAAGCAGGGCAGAACGGAGTCAACTGCGCCGGCAGAGCGATCGTCCCGAGGGTCGATGAAAAGTTGGTTTTCCAGACCTGGCCCCAACTTTTCCAGACCTGGCCCCAACTTTTCCCGCAAAGGCCGCGACGAGCGCGGGAAGCGGCGGCCGCCAGGGCCAGCGATGCTCGCGCGGTGCAGGCCGTCAGTCGAGGCGGAGGTATACTGCGTCTTCCCTTCAGCACCACAGGATCTGACTCGGAGGCGCTCCGTGCATCGATACGAGTCTTGGAGTGGGAATTCCGCGCCGCGATCGGCACTCGTCCTCGCGTTCGTACTGGCGCTGGTCGCGCCGGCCGCGAGCGCGGCCGATCCTGAGCGGACCGAGATCCTCCGCCGCATCGGAGAGGCCGTCGCCGCGGACGCCAACCTGACGCTCGGCGAGGTTCGAATCGAGAGCACGGCGGCTGTCGTCGCAGCGGACGAGCGTGAATGGGAAGAGCGGATCCGCGGCGCGCTCTCCGTCGTGTACGCACCCCCCGGCCAGCGCCCCTTCCGCTTCGACTACGCGACGCTGCGGGACATGATGCCCGTGGAAATGGGCGGAGGCCGCACCCCCGAGCGCGTGGTCGATGACGTAGTCGCCGAAGGACGGATCGTCGCGTCGGTGGTTTGGACCTTGGGCGACCAGGAGCACGGCGCATTCGCCGTCTTCGACGGCCAGACGCTTCTCTTCGACACCATGCTTTCGATGCCGGTGATTCAGGAGCCGGTGTTCACGGTTCCTCATCTATGAGACGCCTTCTGCTATGAGACGCCTTCTGCCGCTGGCCGTAGCGCTGCTGCTCGCGACGCCCGCCGAGCTTCTCGCGTACGCCGACAAGACGACGCACGCCAGGCTCACGGACGGGTCGTTTCGGCTGGTGCCGACGGAGGCCACCGAGATTCACGCATTTCGATGCGAGGTGGCGCACGGTTCCGTGAGCGAGGACGAGGAGCCGCGGTACCTGTTCCACTTCTGGAATCCGGTCACCGGCCGCGGGCTGCCGAGGAACTCCTACACGATGGCATTCTCGGCGGTCATGGGGATTGCGACGACCGGCCGCCCCGGCCCCGGTCTCGAGCCGAGCTCCAGCTACCGGACCGCGATGGACTGGGGCTGGAACGAGATGGAGGATGATTACGACTGGCTCGGCGCGATCGAAGCGTACGGCGACGGCGATTTGCAGAAAGCCTATACGGGACTCGGGCACGTCCTGCATCTGCTTCAGGACCTCGGGCAGCCGGACCACTCCGATAGCCGTCCGCATCCCGGCAACTACGTGGCGAACTACATTCCGGGAATCACGAGGGTTGGATACGAGGGGCTGTGGGGACAGCCGAACATGTTCTGGCCTCCGGGCGGCGCGATCGAGCGGAAGCCGACGCTGCAGGGATACTTCCGCGCGATGGCGGATCTGGCGAGGGCGGAGGAGGCGCCGGTCAGGGCGCGCTGGAGGGACGAGATGGCGCTCGGACTGGGCACGGTCAAGCACGACAACGTGAGCCGCGCGGTCGTTGCGCTCGGGGAAGCGGCGGGCTTCGTCGACAACAATTGGAAGAAGTTCGAGCTCCAGGCGGCCATCAAGCCGCTGATCCCGCTGCAGCAGAACGATCGCCGCTTTCAGGATCACCTCGCGCTCGGGCACCGGCTGCTCCCCCGGATCGAGCAGTTCGGTGCAGGTCTCCTCCTTCATTTCCACGAGATCGTCAACCCTCCGCCCTTCATCGAGGGCGTGGAAATCTCGCAGAATGGAGAGAGAAAGTATCTGAAGGGATGGTCCGGAGGCCGCGGAAGCACTCGCTCGTGGGGTGGGACCGCCGAGCTTCCGCTCGAACGGGATGTTCCTGCGACCGTGACGATTCGCGTCGGACCCCGCCACCCGATGCCCGCCTACGGCGCGCCACCTGAACAAGGTGGCTCCACCACCTGCATATCGGCTGATCCGCGCGAGCAAGTCCGCGAGAGACTCCAGACGATCACCGTGACCATCCGGACCGCCAGCGGAGCGAGGACTCTCCCGGTCAACGAAGGAAGCGAGCCTGGGAGCCCGATGGGCGGCGTCTGGACCGGAACCTTCACCCCGACGGAAGGCGCGACGCTGGAGATCGAAGCCACCGATGCCGACTCTCACCTCGCGCAGCGTTCGCCGCTCGGAGACGTCCTCGACTCGAACCCGGCGACCCGCGCCCGCGCTTCGACGCGAGATCAGTTTCCCTGGGACGGCTACGAGCCCGGACCGGACGTGAACCACTCGTTCCGCGTCGCCGCACCGGCCGGCTGCGACTTCGACGCGGAGTCGCACCGGTTCGGCACCTGGACCGGAACGTATCGGCTCGAATCCGCGAGCAAGGGATTCGATCTCCAGATCGGAGGGAAGATCTGGTTCGATGTTGCCGTGAGCGAGACCGCAACCGTCCGCTTCCGCTCCCTCCTCCGCCCCGCGGGCGAATGCCACGAGCTGACGCGGATGGAGTTCGGGCCGGGATCGGGCTCATACACGAGGACGAAGCTCGAAAAAGTACTGGAGCGGAGGGTCAACATACGGCCGGGCGAGGCCGACCGCGTCACGACGACGGACACGCCGACGGAGACGACGACGAACTCGGGGGGCGCGGCGACCGCGAACGGCAGAATCGATTTCGAGGCGGGGACGTATTCGGCCGGGATGAGCAGCGAGAGCTCCGGAAGAGAGCACGGAGCCGGATTTCACGACTCGGGACGCTTCGAGGGATGCGCGATCCCGACGCTCAGCGGCGGCGAGTCGATGGAAAGCGGATCGCCGGACGACGAGTTCTGGTCGAAGCGCGAGTGGTCGTACACGTACACCTACTCCGGGCCGGCGCGTCCCGAGCATGCCACGCTCTGCCCCGTCTGTTTCGAGTACGGTGGAACGCAGATGGCCATCCAGTCGTTCGTTCAGCGCGCGAACAATCTCCTGCAGCAGGCCAGCAGCGAGCTCTATCAGTCGATGCGGATCGAGGAAGGAACGGCCGTCGCGAACATGATGGCGGAGTTCGACGAGTTCTGGACCGCGTACGATTACGAGCTCGAGACCAACGTCGCGACGCAGTGCGATCGCGCGTCGTCCCTCTGGCTGCAGGAAGATCCGGAGTACGGCACGGCGGTCCAGGACGTGGAGGCGGCGAGCCGCGCCGCCGAGGCGCAGGCTCGGGATCTGGCCACGCGGGCGATGCAGCTCACGCAGCGAGCGGCCGCGGCGCTCGACCGCTCGAGCCCGCGCGCGGCCGCGGCGCTCCGCACCCTCTCGCAAATCCTCGGCACGCGCGGTTGGACCGCATTCGGCGGATGACGCCGCGCCCGCCCGCGGAGCCGTTGATCCACCGGCCTGATCCCCGGTTCCGGGTACGGTCCGAACGATTCCCTTCGCATGCGACCCATCGGAACAGGTCGGCGAGGTCGTCACTGTCGCGATAGCGCCGTCCGCCGAGCTTGAACAGCTCGCCTGCACCCACCCCGCCCGTCGAGGGCTGCGGGCGGCCTGCCGCCGGCCCCCGCCCCTCGGCCGCCCCTACGCGCACGCGATCACCTGCCGGATTCGTGGGAGATGCAATCCGGTCTGCGGGATCCTGGCGGGATCGATTGCCGGGCGCCGCGCCATTTTCGCGGCGGCGCGGGCGTCGTGGCGCCCGGCCGGACCGGCGCAGCCGGTCCCTACGCGAGAGATCGCTGCGGAGCGTCCGTCGAGGAGATCGCTGACCTGATCGGTCTCACCGGCTCGGGCGCCACCAGGCTAGTGCGGGGGATGACCACCAGCACACCGGGAGGGGGAGGCGCTTTTCGGTGAGGATGGTCGCACTGTTGCATCCCACTCATTTACGCCTTCACACAACGAACGGCGGTCCAAAGGAGGACGATATGGGAATGTTTGGCGATCTCATGGGGAAGATCTTTCGCGCAGGTGCTGAGGCCGAGAGGCCGCCCGATGCGGGGACCGGGGGCGAACGCGAGTCGCGCGTTCAGGCAGCGAACCGCGAGGGTGTCCCCGTCGGCCAGGCCAAGCCGGGCCCAGCCGTCGCAACGGCCACCCAATCGCAGGTCGACATCGCGGCGACCCTCGACCGCCTCGCGGCGAGCAAGAAGGAGAAACTGGACTGGAAACATTCGATCGTCGATCTGATGAAGCTCGTCGGGATGGACAGCAGTCTCGCCGCTCGGAAGGAGCTCGCCGACGATCTCAAGTACACCGGCGACAAGAGCGATTCGGCGAAGATGAACATGTGGCTGCACAAGGAAGTGATGCGGAAGCTGGCCGATAACGGCGGCAAGGTCCCGAAGGAGCTGCTGTCGCAGTGACGTCGATGGAAAACGATGCGATCCTCGACACTCTCAAGCAACACCTGACGCCGACCGCGATTCAGAAGATGAGCGCCGGCATCGGCGCCGACCCGGCGACCACGGAGAAGGCCGTCCGCATGGCGCTGCCGGCCCTGCTGGGCGGACTCGCGCGCAACGCCTCGAAGCCGCAGGGTGCGCAGTCGCTCGATCGTGCTCTGAACGATCACGACGGCGGCATCCTCGACAACCTCGGCGGCATCCTCGGCAGCGGCGGAGCCGGCGGCATCGGGGGCGCGATCCTCGGCCACATCTTCGGCTCGCGCCGCGCACCGGTGGAAGAGGGTGTGGGAAAGGCCACTGGCCTCGACAGTCGACAGATAGGCAAGCTGCTCGCGATGCTCGCTCCGATCGTGATGGGCGTGCTCGGCCGCATGAAGCAGCAGAAGCGGATCGATGCTTCGCGGCTCCCGGACGTGCTCCAGAAGAGCACGAAGCGAATGGAAAAGGACGTGCCCGGAGCCGGCGGGCTGGCCAGCATGCTCGACTCGAACAACGACGGCCAGATCGCCGACGACCTCGCGCGCATGGGAAACTCCGTGCTCGGAGGGCTCTTCAGGAAGTAGGGGCGGGGCGGGGACATCAAACCGGGCTGGATCCTGCGTTCGCTGCAGATGCGGCCTCACGCAGGATCTCAGCCCGGCGCCTCACGGAGCCAGCGCCATGCCGTCGGGCTCGCGTCCCGCCTTCAGCAGGTCGCGCACCTCGAGAGTCGCGGTGTCGATCACGACGACGGCATCCGACTGGGTCGCGGCAACGAACGCCGTCTTCCCGTCCGCGGCCATGACGATGCCGACCGGAACGGGGCTCGCGCCGAACTGGTCGCCGAAGAGGCGCTGCGCGGCGTCGGGCGCCGTTCCGAGGTCGAGGGCGGCGCGACGGAGCTCGCGGCGCTCGCCCGCGTCGATGAGAACGACCTCGCCCGAACGCGCCGCGGAGACGATCGCCCGCGTTCCGTCGGGAGTGAATGCGATCCGGATCGGGAATCCCTTCGCCTCGATCGTCGCCTTCACTTCGAGGGTGTCCACGTCGATCACGCTCAGCGTATCCGCCTCGCGGTTCGTCACCCACACTTCACGGCTCTCCGGCCGGACGGCGATCCCCTCGGCGCCCGCTCCGGTCGCGATCCTTACGGCCCCCGTTTTCCCCGAAAGGTCGATCGCGGTGACCGAGCCCGACCCGATGTTCGCCACGAACGCCCGCGAGCCCGCCAGCGCGACCATGTGCGAGACGTTCGCGCCCGTCGCCAATGCCGCGGCGATCGTCCCTTCCCGCACGTCGACGACCAGCAGATGTCCTTTCTCCTCGGCCGTCACGGCGATCCGGTTCGCATCGAGCCACGCCACTCCGTGCGGCCTGCGATACGGCCCGAGGTCGATCGTGCGCGTGATGGTCGGCCCACCGAGGTCGACGACCGTGAGGGTCGAGCCGGGAGTCGCGCGGTCACCGTAGTTCGTGACGACCGCGGTGCGGCCGTCGGGCGAGACCGAGATCTCGTGCGGCGCGTGGCCGGTGTCGAGCCGGGCGCGCGATTGCCCGGTGGCGAGATCGATCAGATCGAGTGTGTCGTCGCTCTTGTTCGCGACCAGAAGCGTACCCGCGCGTCCGGGGGCGGCGAAAAGCGTTGCGGCCAGGATCATGAGAACGGCGATCTTCACGGCGAGCCTCCAGCGCGGCGATTGTATCGCCGCCGCGTCGTTTGCTGCCGCCGGGCACTCCTGTTCGGTGCGAAAGAGCGGTGCACTCATTCGAGGTCCTCGTGCTCGACCGGCGAGTCGTAGACCCGGGCTGCCCCGGCGCTGCCTCTGCCCCTGCACTGCGGTTCGAGATCGGCGCGCGAGACCAGATACCAGTCCTCCCGGTGCGCGTGGCCGACGAGCTCCCCGCGGCCGCTGAAACACTCGCTCCGCGCCTCGTCCCGGAGAAAGAGCTTTCGGTTTTCTCCCCGTTCGAGCCAGCTCACCGCGTCGAAGAGCTCCTGATGCGCGTCGAATCTCCGGTGACCGAAGACGGTCACCGGCTCGTCGAAATAGAGCAGGAACTGCTCCTTCCAGCCGACCAGGCCGACCCGTTCGCCCGGGGCGAGTCTCGCTTCGAGCGCGTTCATCAACGCATGTCCCGACCGGACCGGATCGAGCAGCGGTGCGACGATGAGCCCCAGGATCATCCAGGCGGTGCCGAGGATCGCGGCGAAGGCGACGAGCCCGCGACGGATGCGGAACACGAGGAGCCAGATCGTGCCGATCCCGGCGGCGAGGGCGAGAGCACCGATCGGCATCCGGCCGTACTCCTGAGAAAGTCGCTCCAGCCTCGCGGAATCGAGCACGCCGGCGTAGAGCGCGAATCCGGCGAGCGTCGCGACGAACGCGGCTGCCAGGACGAACGCGGCGCGGTTGACCCACCGCCGATTCCAGATCTCGGTGAGCCACGGCGCCGCGGCGAGAGCGATCGCGGGAAGGGCCGGAAGAATGTAAACGCCTCGCTTCCCCGGCGAAGCCGAGAAGAAGAGGAGAATCGCCAGCGCCCATCCGCAAAGAAGAAGAATGCGGAGGTCCCGTTCCTTCAGCGAGCGCCGCCACCGTACCAAGAGCCACGGCAGCGCGATCGACAGCGGCAGCCAGAGCGGGGGAATGACGTTCACGACGAAGTACCAGGGGGCTCGAAGATGATCCCACGAGCTCGCGTACCGCCCGGCGGTCTGCTTGAAGAGGATCTCGTCGCGGTAGGCCGTCAGCTCCGGATCGTCTGCAGCCTCGACCGTCGCGAGCATCGGAGCGAGCCAGAGTCCGACGACGAACACGAGAACCACCGGCCCGAGCGCCCATTTCCAGCTTCGCTCGCGCGTCACGTCCGGCCACTGCTTCCAGGCGGCCCAGGCCCAGGGGAGGAGCACGAACAGGGGGAGGAATCCCACGCCCTTCGTGATGATCCCGGCTCCCATCGCGGCGAAGCCCGCTGCATACCACCGCCACGACGGTCCGCTGCGCAGATGCCTCGCCATGCCGTAGAGGCCGAGCGTCGTGAAGAAGCAGAGCGTCATGTCGATCTGCGCCGCATGTGCCTGCACGAGGAACTGCACCGTCGACAGAAGAATCGCCGCCGCGTACAGACCGACGCGGTGGTTCCACCAGCGGCGCCCCAGGTCGTACACGAGGGCGAGCGTGCCGAGCGCTGAGATGAGCGATGGGACGAGAAACGCCAGGCGGAGCGAGCCCGTCAGCCAGAAGACCGAGGCGATCATCCAGAAAAAGAGCGGCGGTTTGTCGGCGTAGAGCTCGGCCCCGACCTCCGGGAAGAACCAATGCCCCGTCGCGACCATGTCCCGCGCGATGAGGGCGAATCGCGGCTCGTCCGCCGGCCAGGGGCTTCGCAGTCCCAGCCCGACGCCCAGCAGTACGATCGCTGCGAGAAACAGGAGCGCTCGCTCGAGAGTTTCGTGGTGAGGAGTTTCTCCGGCGGACGCGGCGGACCCCAATGGACTTGTTTCGTGTGAGAGCTGCGACGACGGGATCATGTTCAGGGGCCGGTGGCCGGCGACCGCATCGTCGCCGTTCGGCGCTCCGGATTCAAGCGAGGAAAGAACCACGGCCGGCCACCCAACCTGGTCCGGCGACGGAGTTCGGCCACCGTATAAAGTTATTAGGCACTCTCCTTGCTCGGGAGCGATCTCGGGTCGCCCTGCGCGGCCCGACTTTTTCGGCGCGTCGCGGGCAACTCCGCTGCGCCCAATGAATTCCAAGGAGACCCTTATGAAGTTCGTTCCGGCATTCCTCGCAGCCTTCCTCGTTCTTGCCGCCGTTCCGGCGGAGGCGCAGACGCGCTTTTTCGATCTGACCGCCTCGTATGCTCGGGTCGATCCTCAGACCGACAGCCGTCCCGGCCTCAGTACGATCGACGAGTTCGAGCTCGATTCTTCGGGCGGATTCGGTCTCGCGGTGAACGTGTTCTTCACGGACCGCATCTCGACCGAGTTCGCGGCGTACGTGGTCGACACCGAGGCGAGCGTTCGTCCAAGGCTGACCAACCGGTTCCCGGTGGGTGATCTCCAGATGATCCCGCTGACGGTGACGCTGCAATACCACTTCAACCCCGAGGGGCGGATCGATCCGTACCTGGGAGCGGGAGTGGCGTACGTGCTGTTCGACGACGTGAGCGAGTTCCCGGATGGGGGAACGGGCCTGAGGGCGATCGACGTCGACGACGACTTCGGATACGTGATCAACGCGGGGCTGAGCTTCGACATCACGCCGCGGTTCGCGATCCTCGGCGACGTGAAGTACGTGCCGGTGGACGCGGGGGCGCGCGCGGTGTTCGCGTCGGCACCGGACCAGGAGTTCGGGCTCGAGATGAGCCCGCTCATCCTGTCGATCGGCCTTTCGGTTCAGTTCTGAGATCTGCGAGTGGCGCGAGCCGGTGAGGTCACCGGCTCGCGCTCCGCGTGGGGCGCGGGATTGGGATTCATCGCGCGGGTGGCGGGAGCCGTTGGAATCTCGCGACGATCCGCGGGAGGCCAGGATTTCGTCTACCGATTGACGCAGCGCCGGCCGGAGGCCCGCGGCCCGGCGGGCGGGACGCCCGCGCTCCGGGGGGACGCCCGCGCTCCGGGGGACGCCCCGCGCTCCGGGGTCGCGATAGACTGCCGCGCATGCCTACTCAGGAGCGCCGTCGCGCGGAGCGCGTGGTTCTCTCACCTTCGCTGACCGGCACGGTCGGCGGGCAGAAGGTCCGGATGCTCGACATCGGGCCGATCGGCACGCGAGTCGAGCACGAGGATCCGCTGACGGACGGCGCACCGCTCGAGCTCTCGTTCCGCTGGGACGAGGAAGAGATCCGGATTCAATGCGACGTGGTCCGGTCGGACGAGCACGCGCACGATCCGCGCGAGCGGGCGAACATCTTCCACACGGGGCTGCAGTTTCTCACTCCCTCGCCGGCG
>DATKCD010000004.1:0-29904 GCA_035544735.1 Thermoanaerobaculia bacterium | reverse complement strand
TCGTGCCGACCGAGTGAACGTACGGGATCGGGTACCCCTCACGACCCAGGATGCTGAAGCCGAAGTTCATTTCGACGACCGGGATCTGATAGAGGCCCGTGACGTTGTACGACCACTTCGAGTTGATGTAGACCCCGTTCTTCGTGCCGCTCGTCGAGCCGGAGCCCTGAACCACGTCCGAACCGTCGCAGATGTTGCATCCGGATCCGCTCAGACTCACGGTCGGATCGACGATGGCGCCGGGGCCGACGTCGTGCGTCCAGTCGTTCCAGGTGAAGCTGCCGCGCATCATCCAGCGGTTCGAGAGGCGCTTGATGAGGCTCAGCTCGATGCCGTCGTAGTTCTGCTCGTAGTCGGGCCGATTCTGCAGAACGAAGTAATTCGGGGGATCGACGCCTTCCCTCAGAACATAGTACGGCTCCGAGTACGACGAGCCGGTGCACGAACCTGTCGTCGTCGGCGGGCACGGCGGCAGGTTCCCCTCGACGGTGCCGCCGAGGACGTAATCGGCGGTGGTATAGAAGTCGCCGGATCCCGGCGTCTTCTCCCCGCGGTACCAGAAGAAGTCGCTGGTGTTCCGGCGGGTGTAGTTCACCCCGATCGTGAACTCCGGCATGAGCTCGTGCTCGATGCCGAGGATGATCTCGTTGGTCGTCACCGGGTCGACGTTGTCCCCATAGCGGGTGAACAGATCGATCTGACTCGGGTCGTTCGGATTGACGTTGTACCAACCGCCGAGACCGTAGTCGAAGATGATCTCGTCACGCTCGACGCGCTTGTTGCCGTTCGCGTCGACGAAGTACATGTACGCACCCTGGTACCAGAGCGGATTGAGGATGACGGGTCCGGAGCCGAGCTGGTCGGCGTACTGGTTGTACGCCGCCCGGAGCAGCGTCCGGTTCGTCTCGCCGAGAGCGTACGTCGCGCCGATGCGCGGCGAGATGCTCTCCCACTCGAGCTCGCCCACCTGCTCACCGCTGAAGCTGAGCGCGGGGAAGATCTCCGGGATCAGCGAGTGGGCCGGGAGCGAAACGTCGCCGGTCGAGGCAGTCTGCATGTCGTAGCGCAGGCCGACCTGCACCGTCAGATTTCCGAACAGCATCGTGTCGCCGACGTAGAAGTCGGTGTAGTCGAGCGGCGTGTCGACGGCGGCCCCGCGCTGGAACCAGACGCCGCCGAAGCCGGTCGGGAGTCCGAATGCTTCCTCGAACCCGGTGTAGTCGACGGTGTAGTAGCCGAACGGCCACGCATAGAACGTCGCCCAACCCGCCTCGCGATACCCGAACCCGAATTTCAGCTCGTGGTTCACGGTGCCGGTGTCGAAGAACAGAGCGCTGTCGGCGCGCCACTGCTCCGACGGGCGGAGGATCTCGATGCCGATGTAGGTGTTGATGAAGTGCCCGAGGCCGAGAACGAAGGAAGCCGGGTTGGATGACTCCGTGAGCGCGCAGTCGAGCTCGCGGCAGTCGGCGCCGCTGTGCGGGATGAGCTTGAACCCGCCGTTGACCTTCGAGTACATCCCGGTCACGTAGAAGCTCGGGTTGAAGATGTGCGTATCCTCGATCTTCCAGATGCCCTCGGGACCGAAGCCGCCCTGGTTGAAGGTCGTCTCCGGCGGACGCGTCGGCGCCGCGTCGCGTCCGAGCTTGATCTTCTCGCTGTTCGTCCAGATCCCCGCGAGACTGTTGTTGTCGAGAAGCTGGGCGTTGAGCTTGAAGTTCAACGTCTCGAGCGTCGTCTTGTCGGAGAAACGCGTTTCCTGACCGAACGGCTGCGCGACGAACAGGTCGATCTGCTGATCGCTGTACGCGCCCCACAGCCAGAGCCGGTCACGGAGGACCGGGCCCCCGACCTCGAGGCCCATGTCGACGATGTCATCGATCTCGTTGACCGCCGCGAGATACGTCTGGGCGTCGGCGGGAATGTCGGGGTCCGTCTGCCAGTCGCTGTCGGTCGCCAGGTACCGCCCCGAGCCACGGAGCTCGTTGGTACCGCGCTTGGTCACCATGTTGAGCTGCGCGCCCGGGGTCTGGATCCGCGGATCCGTGCCGCTCGTCGTGACCTGGATCTCCTCGAACGACCCGAAGTCGTAGTACGCCGGCGAGGAGCCGGTCGCGACCATGTCCGTGATGTTCACGCCGTCGACGTTGAACGTCGTCTGATCGCTGATGGCGCCCTTGCTCACGAGCTGCGACTGCTGACCGCTCTCGTTGCCGCCGACGTTCATCCGGTCCATCAGAACGCCCGGGACCTGCTGCATGACGACCCACGGATCGCGCGCCGAGGGAACTTCCTCGAGCTCGATGTTGGTCACCGTGGCACCGGTCCCGGTTTTACGGACATCGAGCAGCGGCGTCTCGGCCGTGACCGTGATCGTCTGGTCGATGGAAGGGTTGAGAACCAACTGCACGTCGGAGTTGCGGCCCACGTTCACGTCCGCAGTCCGCGAAGCCGATCCGAGCCCCGCCAGCTCAGCACGGAGTGTATATCGACTCGGCGACAGCGAAAGAAAACGAAACTGCCCACCGGCATCCGTCACGAAGGTTCGTGGCGCACCACTTCCGGTCAGGGTTACCGTGACTCCGGGAAGAGCCGAACCGGAACTGTCGACCACCTGGCCGAAGATGTTTCCGGTCTGAAGCTGCGCCTGCGCCGGCACAGCCAGCGCGAGGACCAGCGCCGCGCAGGCGAACAGTCTCACGCTCCACTGGACTGGGACTTTGAAACGACTCATAGAACCCCCTTCTGTCAAAAGGTGAAAAACATCGTGACGGGGCGTCTTGCCACTGTGAAAAACATCGTGACGGGGCGTCTTGCCACTGTCACGAATTAGTAACCGTCCTCGAGTACCGACTATATACACCCGGCATCTGCACCCGCGCAACCTAATCGTCTTGAAAGATCAACGAGTTGCCCGGCGTTCCGGAGGTGCTCGCAGGCCAACCAAAAGAGCCATTCCCGCGAAAACAGTGAAAAAGTGAAACCACGCGGTTACGGTCAAGTTACCGCAAAGTTACTGCCCGAGTCACCGAAGTGTCGCCATTCTGTCAAATGGTTGCGCCGAATGGGGATAGCCCACACTGAGCCCCCGGACACTCTGCAGCTCTGTTCGAGAACTCGAATCGTGCGTCCATTCGATTGAACCCGTGGGCTCGCGAAAACTTCGTGAGGATCGTTTTGCGGCCGGTGGATCTCACGCATGCCGCCTCACGAGCACCCCCCCGACGGGCGGACTCGATTTGCGCAAGATTCGACCAGAATGCCGCGTCGATGCGCTTCCTGGCGACCCAGCTGCTCACGCTCGCATTCTTCGCCTCGCTCAATGCCGCGGTGATCTCTCACCCTCGCCGGCCACACGCACGGAAGGCAGTTCGGATCCTCCCGACTCGGCTGGTCGCTCGCGGGACTCTTCCTGCCGCGCCACATGGGTGCATACGGGGAAGGAAGCTCGCAGCTCTACGTGAACACCGGCACCGGCTACTGGGTCGTTCCGTTCCGTCTCGGCATGACGCCCGAGATCACGATCGTGACGCTGCGGTAGTGGAAGCTCGTGGGATGACGCCGACCGAAGCCGCTGTTGGTCAACCCGTGGCACGCACCCGCCTCCTCTCCCTCCGCGCCCCGGCAGGCTTCGCCTTCGAGCCGACCGTGCGATCGCACGGCTGGTATCTGCTCACGCCGTTTCGATGGGATGCGAAGAGCGGGACTCTGCACCGCACGGAATATCTCGATGGAACCGCGGCGGATCTCGCGATCCGATTCTCGCGCGGCACGATCGAAGTCACCACGGCTCATCCGACCGAGGTCGATCGCGCCGCACTCGAGACGAGGCTGCGCCGGATGTTCCAGCTCGACATCGATACGGAGGAGTTCCGCCGGCTCGCGAGGCAGCGAGAGACGCACCTATGGGTCTCGGCGAGCGGTTTCGGCCGGCTCCTCTGCGGCGCGACGCGATTCGAGGATGCGGTCAAGATCATTGCGACGACGAACACGACCTGGCGTCAGACGATGCGGATGGTCGAGTTGCTCGTCGCGCGCGCGGGGTCAGCCTCTCCTTCAGGCGCACACGCCTTTCCCACGCCCGCGCAGATCGCCGCGATCGATCCCGCCGCTCTCCAGGAGGAGTGCCGCCTCGGCTACCGCGCGAAGACGATCCATGCCCTCGCTTCCGGGATCGAGATCGGTGCGATCGATTTGGATGCGCTCGTCGACGGTTCGCTCGACCCGAAGGAGCAGCTCGAGCGCTACCGCTCCCTCCCCGGCATCGGACCCTACGGCGCCGCCCACCTGATGGCCATGGACGGCCGTCACGATTTCATCGCCGTCGACACCGAGTTCCGGCGCTTCGTCCGCGAGACGTATCACGGCGGACGAAAGGTCTCCGACGCCACCCTGCTCCGGCGTTACCAGCGCTGGGGGCGCTGGCGGTATCTCGCGTACTGGGCCGAGCTGTGGCGGGGAGCCGCACCGGCCCTTGTCAAGTTTGAATCCGGGATCGAATAGATTACGCTCGTTTCGGGTTCGAGCCCCTGAGGGCCGGAGCCGTAAGGGCGACGGCACGGAGATTGGAACGAGGTCAGGACGACAACGAGCAAAGGTACCCATTGGACGACCGGATCAGACAGCTTCTCAAGGAGCTCGGCGACGCGATCAACGACTCGATCTCCGCATCGGAAGACGTGAACGAGCGGATCCGGCAGATTCGCGACGAGGGGTACAACCTCTACGTCGTCCTCGACGCGACGATCGGGCTCAACCGTGAGGACGAGAACGCGGAAACGGCCGAGGGGCAGGACCAGGGGGCCGAGGGGCCGGACGCGAGGCTGATCTCCGCCGCTCCCGCCCGCGAAGACGCCCAGTTCCGCATCGACATCTCGGACCTCGGGTTCCTCCGTTCCATCGGCATCGACCCGACCCGGAAGGTCAGAAATCCCAGGCGCCTTGAAGGAAAGAGTCGTTCCGAATCTTCATGATCTCGGCGCGGCCGCGCTCGCGGCCGAGCTGAGCCCCCACGTTCACCCCTCGTTCCGCATCCGGCAGATCGAGAAGTGGCTCCACGACCGCGGCGCCTGGTCGTTCGATCAGATGACCGACCTTCCGCGCGAGCTGCGGGACTCGCTCGCGAGCCGGTTCACCCTCGATCTGGCCGAGACGACCGAGCGGACTCCGCCCGCCCCCGACGGAAGCGAGAAGTTCCTCTTTCGCCTCGGCGACGGATCGCTCGTCGAATCGGTGTTCATGCCGATGGGAGAGCGGACCACGCTCTGTCTCTCCTCGCAGGCCGGATGCGCGGTCGGCTGCACGTTCTGCGTCACCGGCTTCTACGGCGCCGGAAGGAACCTCACGCCGTCCGAGATCGTCGGCCAGGTCCACCGGATCCGCCTTGAAAAGGATGTGGCCTGGGAGCGGATGAATCTGGTCTTCATGGGGATGGGCGAGCCGCTGCTCAATTTCGAGAACCTCGCCATCGCCCTCGAGACGCTCGAGAGGAACGTCTCGCCACGCCGCATCACGATCTCGACTTCGGGAATCATTCCCGGAATCCGGGAGCTCGCGGCCCTGGAGCGCCGGCCGAACCTCGCCGTCTCGATCAACGCCCCCGATCAGAAGCGCCGTGAAGAGATCATGCCGATCACGAAGAAGTATCCTCTCGCCGAGCTGATCGAGACGCTGCGAGAGTACCCTCTCGAGAAGGGGCGCGAGATGACCGCGGAATACGTTCTGCTGGCCGGCTGGAACGACGCTCCCGACGACGCGGCGCAGCTCGCCCGACTCCTCCGCGGACTCGACGTCAAGGTCAACGCGATCCCCTTCAATCCCGATCCGAGCCTTCCGGAATGGATGAAGCGGCCGCACGACGCCGCGATCGACCGCTTCGCCGCGGCGCTCGTGCGCCACCGCGTTCCCGTCACCGTGCGCCGCTCGCGAGGCGATCAGATCTCCGCCGCCTGCGGGCAGTTGCGCGGAAAGTCCGAGCGCCGCCGGGGGGCGTGAGCGCGTTCGGGAACGTCGGCCCGGTCCGTGCGTCTCATGACGATGAGAGGAACGAGAATGAGACGCCTGGCGATATCCGCTCTGCTCGTCCTGCTCGCCGTGGCGTGCCGCGAGCGGGCGCCGATGGTGCAGGAGGCGGCGGCGCAGACCGCGACGGCGATTCCGCCGACGGTGAGCCCGGCGAGACGGACGCCGATCGTCGTCGCGGCGCACGGCGCGCTCCCCGCCGTGGTCAACATCCAGACCGAGGCGACGATGCGGCGACGCGCGCTCGACCCGTTCTTCGGGTTTCCGAGGCCCGATCGCCTCTACCGGACCCAGTCGGTCGGCTCGGGCTTCGTCTGGGCGGCCGACGGGACGATCGTCACCAATGCCCACGTCATCGACGGGGCCTCGGCCATCACGGTCAATCTCTACGACGGCCGCAAGTTCGTGGCCCGGCTCATCGGCGCCGATCCCGACAGCGATCTCGCCGTGCTGAAAGTCGATGCCGAGCGGCTCCCGACGCTTCCCCTCGGCTCCTCCGCCGACCTGCTCATCGGCGAGACCGTGATCGCCGTTGGCAATCCCTTCGGCCTGAGCGGTACCGTCACGACCGGCGTGGTCTCCGCGACCGGCCGCTCGGTTCCCGCCCAGGAGGAAGGGCGGACCTTCACCGACTTCATCCAGACCGACGCCTCGATCAACCCGGGGAACTCGGGCGGGCCGCTGCTGAACATCGAGGGGCGCGTGATCGGGATCAACGTGGCGATCTACGCGCAGGCGCAGAACATCGGGTTCGCGATTCCCGTCGATCGGGCGCGCAAGATCGTGGAGGACCTCCGGCAATACGGCGAAGTGCACAATGCATGGCTCGGCCTCGCGACCGCGACCATCACGCCCGAAGAAGCGCAGCGCCTCGGGCTCGCCGTGTCGGCCGGCGCGATCGTGACGCGCGTGTTCGGCGGATCGCCCGCCGCCCGCGCAGGCATCCGCCCGGGCGACGTCATCGTCGCCGTCGGCAACGCGCCGGTCGATTCGAGGGAGGCGTTCACGACCCTGACCGCGACCGCGATCGAGGGACGACCTCTGATCCTGCGGGTCGACCGGGAGGGCCGCCAGCAGCAGATCCGTCTCGAGCCGGTCGACCCTCCTTCATCGCTCGGGCTGCAGATCCTCGAGGACGTCGCCGGGCTGCAGGTCGACGAGCGGCGGGAACGCGTGACGATCATCGAGGTCGCCGGCGACTCCCGGGCGGCCCGGATCGGCCTCGAGCCGGGCGATCTGATCGTCGCGGCGAACGGCTTCGAAGTCCGGACCGTTCGCGATCTCAATGACGCCGTCGTCCGGGGCTCGGACCGCTCGTCGATCGTCATCAACGTCGCGCGCGGAAGGTTCGTCTACACCCTCACCTTCCCGATGGGAACCACGGGCGAACTGTAGGTCTCGTCTCCCTTCAGTCGGCTCCGGCACCCTCTCCCAGAAGGACAAGGGACGTCTCGCCGAGGCGTTCCTCATGAAGACCAGAGGGGCTGGTCATGAAGAACAGAGGCTTCTGAGAGCTTTTCCGCCGGGCGAGCCCGACCGGAGGCACAAAAACAGCCCGGCGCAGGACGAGCCCCTCTCCCTCTGGGAGAGGGTGCCGAGCGAAGCGAGGCGGGTGAGGGGGGCGGGCTGTGATGCAGTGACCGTACGCACCACGGACGGACCGGAGCCATTGCGCGCGCCCGCGAGCTTCGTGCGAGGCGAGGGCGGAAACCCCCTCACCCGCCTGCGCCTCCCTTCGGTCGGCTCCGGCACCCTCTCCCAGAGGGAGAGGGGACGATTCGCGGAGCCCGAGCTCGATTGAGATAGGGACCTCATGCCACGGAGTCATGTCGAGAAGGCGGCTTCGTATGCGCGGCTTCTCACGGAACCGGGGCCCGAGTCGCAGGCGTCCGCCGGCCGCCCGGGGTCTTCACCTTCGCCGCGCAGGAGGTCTTTCAGCGTGACGTCGGCCGCAGGACGGGCCCCTCTCCCGGTGGGAGAGCGTGCCGAGCGGTACGAGGCGGGTGAGGGGGGCGGGCTGTGATGCAGTGACCGTACGCACCACGGACGGAGCGGAGCCACTGCGCGCCGCGAATCATCCCCGCGCTAGATCCGCCCCGCGAGCCGGAAGCCATCGCGGTCATGCGTCGAGAACAGAGGTTCGTGAGAGCCGAGCTTCGTGCGAGGCGAGGACGCGGAAACCCCCTCACCCGACTAGTCTCGCGGCGTGGCGTCCCGCCCCGGTCAGAAGAGGAGCATCTGCCCGGCCGGCGCGACCGGGAGAGGAGGCCGCAGTCGGACCTCGATCGCCGCCACGCGTCGAGGGCGCTCGCGGAGCCCGAGCAGCATCGCCAGATTGGCGCGGAGCCAGGCGCGCGCCTCGCGGTAATGGCGGAATCGCCGCTCGTGGCGGTGGAACCGCCGATCGTGGGAAGCCCCGAGCACGTGGTGCAGCACCTCGTGATGGATGATCGACTGCACGAAGAACAGCGGCACGCGCGAGGAGTCGAGAAACGGATGAATGCGGATCGTCGCGCTCGTACGGGAATACGATCCGAGCCTGATGCTGCGGCGTCTTTTCCGCCCGACGCGCCTGCCCCAGCGGATCGCGGGGCGCTTCGCGCCGGGAAAATACTCCTCCAGCGTCCGATCGAGAAGCGACTCCAGGTCGTAGTACGACCTGACCTCCCCCTCCGCCACGACCCACAACTGTTCAGGCACTCAGTCCGGATCTCCCCCGCCCCGCAGAATCGCCACGGTGTAATTGTCTCCGCTGAAGTAGGTTTTGGCAACGGAGCGGACCTCGTCGAGCCGCACCCCGCGGACCCGGTCGAGGAAGCGCTCGCGGAAATCGATGCCGAGTCCGAACAGCCAGCCGTGGGCCAGGTCGGCGGCCAGAGCGGAGCTGGTCTGGAGCCGGATCTTCGTCGTGCCGGCGATGTAGGCCTTCGCGCGCTCCAGATCTTCGGGACCGATCCGGTCCTCGCCGAGGCGGCGGAACTCGCCGATGAGCCCCTCGAGCGCATCGCGCTCCTTCGATGCGTCGCTCGCGATGTAGCCGACGAACGCGCCGGCGTTCTCGGGGGACGCATCGGCGGCGTAGACGGTGTAGGCGAGCGAGCGCCGGCCGCGAAGCTCGGCGAAGAACGTTCCGGCCAGCCCGGAGGCGACGTCCTGGAGCACCCGGAGAACGATCCAGTCGGGATGCTGCGGAGCGACGGTGGGGAAACCGACGACCATCGCCGTCTGCTTCCTGCGCCGCATCTCGGCGAGCTCCCGCCGCACGACCGGCGGCACGAACGGTGGCACGCTGCGCTTCAGAGCGCGGCTCTTCGGCATCTCCTCGAACAGCGATTCCGCCAGATCGCGCACCGCTTCCGCGTTCACGTCTCCGACCACGACCATCAGAGCCGTGTCGGACACGACCATGTCGCGAAACCACCCGCGGAGCTGCTCCCGGGTGATCGCCTCGACCGAGGCGGGATGGCCCGCCGACGGAAATCCGTAGGGATGCGTTCCGAAGAACGCCTCGGCGAACAGCTGGAACGGACGCTCGGTCGAGGAGTCGAGGGCGCGCCGGATCGACGCGATCTGCAGCTCTCGCTCGCGAGCTACCTCGGGCTCGGGAAACGTCGGCTCGAGCACGAAGTCGGCGAGCAGCTCCAGCCCCACCGCGAAGTGGGTCCGGAGAATGTCGAGGCTGAATCCGAAATAGTCTTCCTCGACACGGAGCCCGAATCCGGTGCCGAGGAACTCGATCTCCCGATCGATCTGATCTCCGTTCCGGCGACGGCTGCCGCGCCGCATGACCCGCGCCATGAGCCGGGTGATCCCGGCGTTGGCGGAGCACTCGTGCGTGCGGCCGCCCTTGAAATAGAGATCGGTCGCGACCGATGGAGTCCCGGGGCGCTCGAGCACGAACAGGACGATTCCGTTCGACAGGAGGAAGCGCTGGAGCGGGCGCTTGCCCGCCGGAGCGAGCTCGGGGCCCGGGCCCGGGGGACGCGGCTGTTCGTCGCGAGGGCGCTGGGGATCGGCGGCGTCGACGGCCGAGACGAGCGAGCCGAGGGCGAGCATGGTCTCGGTTCGCGGAGTGCCGAGCGGCCGATAGCGGTAGAGGGTCAGATTGTCGAGATGCAGGTGGCGGCTCGCCACCTCGCGGATCCTCGCCGGGGTGATCTCGTGGATCTCGGCGAGCCTGTCGGCGAGTCGGGCGTAACCGCCTCGGGACTCGTAGTAGGCGAGCGCCTGCGCCTGCCCGAGGACGTCTTCGAGGTCGAACACGCTCTCGGATTCGATTCGATTGCGGGCCAGGCGCGTTTCGTACTCGGTCGGGCCGAACCGCCGCATCCGCTCGATCTCGGCCGCGATCCGCCCTTCCACCTCCGGCAGTTTCGCGTCGTCGAACGACGCGCGGATCGTGAAGATCCCCGCATCCTCGAACACTGAGTTGTACGCCGACACGCTGCTCGCTCCCCCCGCCCGCACGACTTCCCGATAGAGTCGCGACGAACGGCCTCCCGCCAGGATCGAGGAGAGCAGATCGAACGTCTCCTCCTCCGCGTCCCCCTCGCCCGGGGTGTGCCATCCGAAGACCGAGAGCGATTGCGTGAGATCGCCCTCGGACTGCCCGAACCGGAACTCCCGCTGCGGCGGCTCGGCCGGACCCCGTTCCTTGCGGAGGGTCCCGGCCGGAATATCTCCGAACCAGCGGCCGACCGCTTCGATCGCCCGCTCGTGCGTGAGGTCTCCCGCAATCGACACGATCATGTTGGACGGGCGATAGAGCGACTCGAAGAACTCGACGATGGCTTCGCGCCGGACGGCTCGCAGCACCTCGTCGGATCCGATCCGCCAGCGCCGCATCCGGTGACGCGTGAATGCGGTGGCGTACATCCTCTCGGTGGCGACCGCGGCCGGACTGTCGAGCTTGCGGTTCGATTCCTCGATCACGACCTCGGCCTCGCGCGCGAGCTCGCCGGGATCGAAACGCGGGCTGATGATCGCGTCGGCCTGGATCTCGACCCCCCGCTCGAACGCCTCCACCGGCATTACGAAGTGATAGCTCGTCGAATCGTAGATCGTTCCGGCGTTGGTCGATCCGCCGAGGGCGGAGACCTCGCGCGCGATCTCCTCCGGACCGGGAAAGCGCGACGAGCCCTTGAAGAACATGTGCTCGAGCAGGTGAGCCATGCCGGCGCGCTCGTCGGGCTCGTGGAAATAGCCGGCGCGGACCCAGGTCACGATCGCGACCACGCCGGTGCCCGGATCCTCACGGGAGAGGAGCGTCAACCCGTTCGGCAGCACGGTGCGCCGGACCGCATCGAGGAACGGCTGGAGCAGCATCGAAGGGAGCGTCTCGATCCGCCCGCCCGGAGCGGGCGGATCGGAGATCAATCGTCTTCGCCCTTCCCGCCGAGGCCGGAGAGCACCGTGTTGAGGTTCGCCGTGGCCGCCGCGGCGATCAGAGACGCGCCGGCCGCCAGGACCTCGTCGCCCTTCTTCAGACCGAGGAACATGCCGACGCCGACCCCGATCGCCAGCGCCGCCAGCGGGTGCACTCGGATCTGCTCCCGCCACGACTCGGGCAGGAGTTGTTCCACCTGCTCGAGCAGCGCCTCGGGCCCTTCGCTCGCGAGCCGCGAGCCGAAATCACTCGCGCGATCCCGAATGTCGTCGTCGTAGTCCATGCCGCCTGCGGCCTCCTCGTATGGATCGGTATCCCTGCCGCTCACGCCTCACTCCTCGTCATCGGTCCGCCGCAGAAGCAGTCCCAGCAGGAATCCCGCCCCGACCGACATCAGCAGCGCCTTCCCCGGATTCTCCCGCACGTACGCGCGGAGTTGCTCGAGCATCGCGCTCAGGTCCGCGTCCGAGACCTTCTCGCGGGCGCTTCCGTACGCCTTCTTCGCCGACTCGCCCGCCGAGGCGGCCTTCTCGCCCAGAAACTCCTTCGCCCTTCCGACTCGGGAGCCCCGCGCCTGCCCTTCACTCTCGCCCGGGCCGGGCTCCTTCCGATCTTCCTTCATAAGTCCCTCCAGCAGACCCCCGATTCAATGCCTTCACGAGGGCACAGTCAAGTCCGGCGGCGATTTCCCCCGGCGGAACCTCCGGACCAGCAGCCACGCCGCGAGGGCGATCGCGGCGGCCGGAGCCAGATGCAGCCACCCACCGAGGGTGCTGCTGCGCAGCAGCCCGGCCAGCCAGACGATCAGCAGGATCGCGACCAGGTTCCACATGGGAGTGCCCTTCCTTCAGAATTCATGCACGCTACACCACGACTTCGTCGCCGAGGTCGCTGCGAATCTGAAACATGTTCATGATGTCGCTCCGGGTGACGATCCCGACCATGTTGCCGGACTCGTCGACGACGGGGAGATGGTCGAGGCCGAGCGAGATCATGTGCTTGAGGGCCGTCGAGGCGCGCGCGGTCGAAAGGGTGAGTCGAGCGGTCGGAATGCGCTTCATCACGTCGCCGACGCGGGTGCGCTCGCGCTCGGGGCGCGGAACCCCCGATACGTCGTCGAGCTCGACGATGCCGATCACCTTCCCGTCGTGCGACAGCACCGGATACGCGGTGAACTTGTGCAGCATGAATTTGTCCTGCACGAGGCGCGCGAGCGGCTCTCCCTCGTGGACCACGAGCGCGTTCGAGCCCATGATCTCCGAAACGCGGATCCCCTCGAGTATCTCCTCGATCATCACGTGCTGGTAGCTCTGCTCCGCCGCGTTCCGGACGAAGATGCCGATCAGGATGTACCAGACCCCGGTGAGCCATCCGCGCGCCGGATCGAGGAAGATCGTCGCGATGCCGCCGAACATCAGGATGTAGCCGAAGAGCTCTCCCCCCTTCGCCGCCCAGCTCGTCGCCTTCTTCAGGTTGCGCGTCTTCCACCATACGGTCGCGCGGAGCAGACGGCCGCCGTCCAGCGGAAACCCCGGAACGAGATTGAAGAGCGCGAGCACGAGATTGAGCTGCGCGACGACCGCGAAGAGCGATTCGCCCGACACCCAGCCCACCACATCCGCGACCCGGGCGATCTCGCGGAAGAAGACCCAGAGAATGATGCTCGCGATCGGGCCGGCCGCCGCGACCTCGAACTCCGTCTTCGGATCGTCCGGCTCGGAGTGCATGTGCGCCACTCCGCCGAAGATGAACAGAGTGATTCTCCGGATCGGAAAGCCGAGCCGGTTCGAGACCATCGCGTGCGAGAGCTCGTGGAACGTCACCGATCCGAACAGCAGGATCGCCGCCGCCACCCCGAGCACCCACGCCACCGCCGCGGAGAATGCGACGTCCTGGATCCGGAAGTAGAACCGCCCGAAGGTCCAGACCACCAGGAAGAAGAAAATGAACCACGAATAGTCGAGATAGACCGAGACCCCGAAGGCCCGGAACAGTCGGATCTCTCCGCGAAACATCCGCATGTGCTGATTCTCGCCCCTTGCTGACCCGCTGCCAATGGGATACCACGATTCTTGATCCTCGGGCGGGCTCGGACCAGACTGTCCCGGCATGGGACTCGAGATCCGCCTGGAGGGCGTCCGGCACGAGTATGAGCGCACCGAGGACTCGGCCGCCGTGAGGGCGCTCACGGGCGTCGATCTCACCGTCGCGGCCGGAGCCTTCGCCGTCCTGATGGGGCCCTCCGGCAGCGGGAAGTCGACCCTGCTCCACCTGATCGGCGCCATCGAGCGCCCCACCGCCGGCAGGGTCATGCTCGGATCCACCGAGATCTCGGCCCTTCCCGAGAGGGAGCTGACGCGGGTCCGCCGCCGCTCGATCGGCTTCGTGTTCCAGTTCTTCAACCTGATCCCCACCTTCAGCGTCCGGGAAAACGTCTCGTTTCCGCTCCACCTGCTGGGCGAGCCGGAGGAGCAGGCGCGCTCGCGGGCCGACCAGGTGCTCGAGCAGATCGGCCTCGGGCACCGCGCCGGGCACTATCCGAACGAGCTCTCGGGCGGAGAGATGCAGCGGGTGGCGATCGGGCGCGCGATCGTCCACGATCCCGAGGTCCTGCTCGCCGACGAGCCGACCGGGAACCTCGACACGGCGACCGGCGAGCGCATCCTCGAGCTCCTGGCATCCATCCATCGGATCCACCGCGCGACCATCGTCATGGCGACGCATTCGGACCGGGCGGCCGCCCGCGGCGAAACGATCATCGAGGTCCTCGATGGAACGATCGGCTCGGTCCGGAGCCCGGCGTGAGGACGGCGCGGCCGTTCGGCCGCATCGTGCGCGGGCTCGTTCTCCGCCCGCTCGCCCGCGAGACGCTCCGCTCGCTGCTCACCGTCGGCGGGATCGCCGTCGGCGTCGCCGTGATCGTGGCGATCCAGCTCTCGAACCGAAGCGCGATCCGCTCATTCGCCGATTCCGTCGAGGCCGTCGCCGGACGGGCGAACTTTCAGATCTCACCCGCCGCCGGCTCTCTCGACGAGTCGCTCCTGCTCGCGCTCCGGCCACTGTGGGAGCAGGGCGGCCGGTTCGCACCGGTGATCGACGTCGAGGTGCTGCTCGATCCTTCCGGGGTCCCCGCCCGCATCCTCGGCGTGGACCTGATGTCCGACCTCCACTTCCGCGATTACGAGTGGGCGCGGATCGCCACCAGCGACGAACAGATCGCGACCATCGACGAGGCCGCGGCCCCTTCGATCCCCCAGTTGCTGGCCCTGTTCGAGCCCGGCGCCGCGATCCTGCCCGAACGCTTCTCGCGGGATCACTCGATTCCGATCGGCTCGGAGCTCACGATCGTGTTCCGCGACCGGAGGGCCGAGCTCCTCGTTCGCGGAATCCTTCACCCCCGCGGACCGGCCACCGCGTTCAACGGCAGCCTCGTCGTGCTCGACGTCGCCACTGCGCAGCGAG
The DNA here is from genome assembly GCA_035544735.1 of Thermoanaerobaculia bacterium. Classification (GTDB taxonomy): domain Bacteria; phylum Acidobacteriota; class Thermoanaerobaculia; order Gp7-AA8; family Gp7-AA8; genus DATKCD01. The sequence continues at coordinate 15,035 of DATKCD010000004.1, read as the reverse complement.
CGCTCGGCATGGAGGGGCGACTCACGCGCGTCGACCTGATGCTGCCCGAGCCGCTCGCTCCGGAGCTGCGCCGCCAGATCGAGGCCGCCCTGCCGGACGGTGCGCTCCTCGAGCGCCCCTCGCGCCGCAACGAGCGCGTCGACCGGATGCTCCGCGCCTTCCGCGTCAACCTCTTCGCCCTCGCCGCCGTCGCCCTCCTGGTCGGAGTCTTTCTCGTCTACAACACCGTGCTCATCTCCGTCCTGCGACGGCGGCGCGACATCGGCGTGTTCCGGACTCTCGGCGTCTCGGCGAAGCAGATTCTCGCAGCGTTTCTCGCCGAAGGTGCCGTGCTCGGCATCGCGGGGTCGATCGCCGGGGTCGCTCTCGGCTGGATCCTCGCGCGAGGCGCGGCCGATCTGGTCGGCCGCACCGTCAATCAGCTCTACCTCACCAGCGCTCCGGCGCCGATCGAGCTCACGCCAGGCCTGGTCGCGACCGGCTTCGCCGTCGGTCTCGCCGTCTCGCTCGCCGCGTCGCTTCAACCGGCCTGGGAGGCTTCGCGCGTGCCGCCGAGCGCCATGATCCGGCCGGGGCTCTACCAGCGCCTCTCTCGGGCCAGGACGCGCCTTCTCGCCGCCTCGGCGCTCGCTGCCTTCGCCCTGGCGTGGGCCCTCAGCCGGCCGGGACCGGTCGGCGGCCTCCCGGTCTGGGGTTACGTCTCGGTGACGCTGGTCATCGCCGGTTTCTCCATGCTGGCACCGCTGGCTCTCGAGACGGCCGCCCGGACGCTCCGGCGCCCCTTCGCGAAGCTGTTCGGCGTCTCCGGGCGTCTCGCCGCTGCCTCGGTCCCCGCATCGCTCCGCCGGACGGCCGTCGCGACCGCCGCGCTCACCATGGCGATCGCGATGATGGCGTCGGTCGCGATCATGATCGGCAGCTTTCGCGAGACGGTCGATGCCTGGGTGGGGCAGACGGTGCAGTCGGACCTCTGGGTGCGCCCGGCGGTCGGGCTCACGAACAGCGACGTCGCAACCCTCCCGCCGGAGCTCGCCGAGGAGCTGCGCGCGATGCCCGAGGTCGCCGCGGTCGACCGGTTTCGCGGAACCGAGGTGATCTGGCGCGATTCGCTGATCACCGTCGGCAGCGGCGAGCTCGAGGTTGCGATCGACTGGGGAAGCATCCCGATGGTCCGCCCGGGGGATCACCGCGAAGCGCTGCGCTCGGCGATCGAGCGGAAGGGGGTGCTCGTCTCCGAGAGCCTGGCTCTGAAGCACGACGTGGAGCCGGGCGACGCGCTCGAGCTGCCGACCCCGGCCGGAACGCGATCGTTTCCGGTGACGGGGATCTACCGCGACTACTCGAACGACCGCGGAGTGGTCGTCATGGACCGGCGCGTGTGGCTCGAGACGTTCGGCGATCCGGGCAGCAATACGATCGCCCTGTTTCTCGCCGAGGGAGTCGATCCCGAGCGGGCGCGACGGGTCATCGAGGAGCGGATCGCGGCACGCTACCGCGCGTTCGTCATGACGAACGCGACGGTCCGGCGCGAAGTGCTGCGGATCTTCGATCAGACGTTTCTGATCACGTGGGCGCTTCTCGGCGTGGCGCTCGCGGTGGCGGTCCTCGGGATCGTGAACACGCTGACCGCGCTGATCCTCGAGCGCAAACGCGAGCTCGCACTGCTGCGGATTCTCGGGATGGACCCGCGCCAGGTCGCGTCGATGATCGTTCTCGAGGCGTCCGTTCTCGGTGCGGCCTCTGTCGTGCTGGGTCTCGCCTGCGGCTGGATCGTGTCGTGGATCCTGATCTTCGTGATCAACCGCCAGTCGTTCGGATGGACGATCGAGCTCGCTCCCCCCGTGGCGATCCTCGTGCTGTCGGTCGGCCTGACGTTCGCGGCGACCGTCGCCGCCGGGCTGATTCCGGCGCGCCTGGTCCGCGCCATCGACCTCGCCCGCGAGATCGAGACCGAGTGACGTCCGAGTCGCCGGCCCGTGCCGGGGATCGTGCAGAGCGGAGAGCTCGTGCAGTGGCTCCGCCATGGTCATGATCCCCGGCTCGCGGCTTCGTTCTCGCGCCTGCACGGACTCGACGCGAGCTCCGCGCTTCGGGTTGCGGTGTTCGCGGCTGCGACCGGCGACCCCTCACCCTGACCCTCTCCCCGAATCTCACTCGTACCGTTTGTGCGACATCCCGGCGGGGAGAGGGAATTCCTTCTCCCTCTCCCCGTCCGGGATCGAGCAGGTTTTTTGCGCGGGCGTTTCTTCGGGGAGAGGGTCGGGGTGAGGGGTCGCCGCGAGCCCTCTCGATTCAGAAGCCACGGAGCGAGGCCCCGGCGGGATGGAGGTGCGGACGTCCGGCCCGCCTCGGGTGGATGGTCTGGTGTCCCCTCGTGCGAGAATGCGCCGATGGTCCGACCGCACGCTTCGCTCCTGCTCTCCGTCGTGCTGCTCGTGCTGACTCCCGCAGGGTCAGCCGCCGCCGATCTCGACCGCGAGGTCGCCGGCCGCTTTGCCGCCCTCGCCCTCGACTGCGTCCACAAGGAGTATCCGAACAAGATCGCGCACGTGCTCCGCTCGGACTCCGACGCGAAGCCTCCGCGGGAGCTGACCCCGGCGTTCTACGGCTGCTACGACTGGCATTCGGCGGTTCACGGCCACTGGCTGCTGGCGCGGCTCGGGCGGCTCGATCCGTCGGCGCCGTTCTCGGCGCGTGCGCGGGAGGCGCTCGGGCGCAGCCTGACGGAGGAGAGAATCGCCGCCGAGGTGAAGTATCTCGAGGGAGAGGGACGGGCGAGCTTCGAGCGGCCGTACGGGCTCGCGTGGCTGATGCAGCTCGGGCAGGAGCTGCGGGAGTGGGACGATCCCGACGCGAGGCGATGGTCACGCACGATCGAGCCGCTCGAGCGCGCGACGGTCTCGCGCGTGTCGGCCTGGCTGCCGAAGCTCTCGCATCCGGTGCGGTCGGGAGAGCATTCGCAGAGCGCGTTCGCGCTCGGTCTGATGCTCGACGCCGCCCGCGCCTCGGACTACGGGCCATTCGCCGCGCTCGTCGAGGGGCGCATCCGCGAGTTCTATCTCGACGATCGCGACTGCCCGATCGAGTACGAGCCGTCGGGTGAAGACTTCCTCTCGCCGTGCCTTGCCGAAGCGGACGCGGTGCGGCGCGTGCTCTCTCCCGCCGAGATGGCGGCATGGCTCGGCGCCTTCCTGCCGACCATCGCGCGCGACGGCTCCGCGGAGTGGCTCCGGCCCGCCGTCGTCACCGACGTCACGGACGGGAAGCTCGTCCATCTCGACGGACTCAACCTCAGCCGCGCCTGGATGCTCGACGGCATCGCCGCCTCTCTTCCGCCGGACGATCCGCGCATCGCCTCCCTCCGCGCCGCCTCGGCGGCCCACGGCGCTTCCGGACTCGCTGCGGTCAGCGACGCTCATTACGAAGGAGGCCACTGGCTCGGCAGCTTCGCGACCTACTACGTCACGCGGCGCGGGGTTCCCCTCGCGGCAGAAGTCGATACGCCGTAGCGCGTGAGTCTTTGAATTCGATTCGACGTCGTGGACGTGAGAGAGATCACTCGGTCGGCAAACTGAATGGCTCGGCATAGCCGGTCATCTCGACGTATCCCGCTCCGCGCACGGCGCGCCCCGACGAGCGGCCCGTCACCCGCACTGCCCCCTCCCAGTAGGTCATCCCGGTCGAGCCGGCCGTGACGAGCTCCTGGTCCCGCATCTCCTCCACCACCCGCAACGCCAGCCCGCGGGCGGGAACGCGGACGTCCCACCCCATCGGGTAGACCGCTCCGCTCACCGGAGATCGCCATCGCCCGCGCGGCTCGATCGCGAGATCGTCGCGCCCGAGGTGCGCGACCGAGCCGTCCACGGCGATGAAGCTCCCTGACGACGCGGGGTCGATCGAGCCATCGCTCCGCCGGAGCTGGTAGAGCATCAGCTCGGTGCCGTCGTCGAGCTGAAGCGAGAACCAGTCCCATCCGACCTGATCCTCCGCCACGATCGTAGTGCTGAACTCGTGATCCATCCATGCCTGTCCTCGGCACGCCTCGGCGCCGTCTCCGACGTCGATGGTGCCGGCGGCCTCGAGGCGCGTCATCGAGTAGTAATGCGAGGCCGCTCCCCGCTCGGGCCCCTTGACGCTGATTCCGTCGCGGCCGTGGATCGCGGGCGGTTTCAGCGCGCGCAGGACGAGATCGATCGCATCTCCTTCCGCCGCCGCGCGGATGCTCCACCGCCCGTCCGGAAGCGCAGCGGCTCTCCAGTTCTCGTTGAAGAGGTCGAGCCGGCCCTCCGCCGACGACGCCGTGTAGCGGCTCGCACGGTTGAGCTTCTCGTGGTAGCGGAACTCCTTCCGATCGAGATCGCTGATTGCGAAGTGCGCGAGCGCGAGATTCCGGAGGTCCCACGCGCTCGACGGAGCGGGGCCCGGAGGTCGCACGCCGACGCGGAAGAACGACAGCTCGAACCCGAAACGCCGGCCGCCTTCGGTGCGGAGCTGGCCGGTGAAGTACCACCATTCGGTCCGGAACTCCTCGTGCGAGCCGTGATCGCGCGGAAACTCGAACCGCCATCCGGGGACGGCGTGGCGGAAGCCGCCCGGAGCGGCGGCCCGGTCGGGCTGCGCGAGCGCCGGCGCGATCGAGAGAATCAGCGCGAGAGCGGAGATGCTGAGGGAAGTCGCGCGCACGGCGGGCTCGGCGATACCCCACGTATAATAACCCTGCCCAGATGAGCGAGCAGCCCAACCGCTCCCGGTCGCGCCCGGCCCATGGAGACGACTCGATCCCGGTCGAGTACGAAGATCTGCTCCTGCTCGCCCGCCGCTACACCGATCAGGGGATGTTCGACGAGGCGATTCATCTCTACGAGATGGCGTCGAAGCTCCGCCCCGGCTCGCCGGCGGTTCGGATACGGCTCGCGCGCGTCCAGGAGATGAAGAGCCAGGCGGAGCTGGAGCGTTACGGGCATCTCAGGGAGGCGCTGCAGCTCGACGGGGCGCGCTCCGAGATCGACGCCGGGCAGTACGTCGGGCTCGCGCAGTTCTACACCTCGAAGCAGCAGACGGGGAAGGCGATCGAGCTGCTCGAGCTGGCGAAGCTGAAGTCGCCGAACAACTTCAGATCGTGGCACATCCTGGCGCAGGTCTACTTCGCCCAGGGGGAATGGGAGCTGGCGCGGCAGGAGATCGAGCAGGGGCGCCGGCTGAACCCGTTCGATCGCGGACTCGCCGAGCTCTCGGGGCGGGTGCATTTCGAGCTGAAGGAATTCGACCGCTCGCTCGAGGAGTTCGTCGACGCATTTCTCCTCTCTACGGATCAGAAGGGGGAGGCGACCGAGCAGCTTCGGAGGATGATCAGCACGGTCAAGAAGGTCCTCGAGCTCGATACGCGCGAGCTCAACACCCGGATCCGGAAGCGGGTGGACTCTCTGCAGTCGAATACGGAAAAGCTGGAGGTACGGAAGGAATCGCTCCTTCACGGCGAGCATGGAGACGAGCTGGCGCGCATCGCGGCGAAGGTCGCCCGCGATGCCGATCGAAGAAACATCTCGGAGATCGTCGCGACCGAGCTGCGCGATCTCGACATCTTCGAACAGCTCACCGACCAGCACCTGTTCCGGATCGCTCGGTTCGTGAAGCTGCGCGACCTCTCAGTCGACGAGTATCTCTTTCACGAGAACGAACGCTCGATGGATTTCTACGTCCTCAAGGAGGGGCGCATCGAGATCCGGAAGGAGACCCCGTTCGGCTCCCAGCACCTCGCGAAAATCGAGCCGGACGAGATCCTCGGCGAGATGAACTTCATCGACCGGCACATGCGCTCGAGCGACGCGGTCGCACTCGTTCCCTCGACCTGCTACAGCTTCTCGTTCAGCGCGGTCGATCTGGCGATGGATGAGAGCCCGGAGCTTGCGGTCGGGCTGCACTGGGCGTTCTGGCGCTCGCTCAGCGAGAAGGTCCGCGAGGCGAACGAGCAGCTCAAGTCGTTCTTTCAGGAAGACGCCGAGAAGGCGGTCTCGCGGAAACGCGCCGAGACGAAACGCGAGACCCAGCAGGTGCGCGTCGCCTCCGAAGACAAGGTCGGCCTGTTCCGCGAGCGCGGCCTCTCCGCGGCGGAGATGAAGCTGCTGGCCACCTTCTCGACCGAGGAGCGCTTTCGAACCGGCTCGGTCGTCTTCCGCGAAGGAGAGAAGGGCGACAAGCTCTACATCGTCCTCGACGGCCGCGTCCGCATCTCGAAGTTCATCCCGGGCGTCGGCGAGGAGGCGCTCGCCGTGCTCGACCGCGGCGACTTCTTCGGCGAGATGGCGCTGATCGACGACAAGCCGCGCTCGGCCGATGCCAAGGCACATGAAATGGACGCGACCGTCCTCTCCATCGATCGCGCCACGCTCAAGGAAGTCCTCGCGATGGACCCCGGCGCTTCGCTCCAGCTCCTCTCGCTGCTCTGCCGCATGATCAGCCACCGCCTCCGCGAGATCAACGACAAGATCGTTCAGTGGAAGTACATGTCGGGCGGATTCTGACGATCGCCGATCGCCGTCGATGACGGATGCTTCGCCCGGCGAATCATCACCCCCGCCGACAATCATCGATCTTCAATCATCAATCATCAATCATCAATCAAACATGCTTCTCTTCGTTCTCTACGCTCTTCTGGTTCTCGGCCTCTGGCTGGCGATCCATCACCTCGCTCCAGCGCTCGTGCTCGCGATCCTCGGGGTCCGCAACGCCCTGCTGCGCCTCGCCGGTCGCAGGCTCGATCCGATCCGCGCCCGACTCGAGGGAAGGTCGGAGACGCTGCGCCGGCTGGGTCCGCCGCTGGCGATCGCCGTCGCGGGGGCGGCGCTCTCGCTCGCGGCGGGCGACCTCTTTCTCGATCTGGCGGAGGCGCTCCGAAACGAGAACGCTGCTGTGGAGCGGGCCGACCTCGCGGTTCACCGCCTCGCGGCCGAGGCGCGGGGCGAGAGCGCCGCTCCGTTCTTCGTCTTCTTCACGTTTCTCGGAACCCCGGTCGGGCTCGGCGTGCTGGTCGCCGGCTTCGTCGTCGGGCTGCTGGCGAAAGGGCACCCGCGATGGGCGGCGTACCTGGTCCTCACGACGGCCGTCGGCGGGCTGATCAACCTCGCGATGAAATCGCATTTCGCGAGAGAGCGGCCCGATCTGTCGGCCGCCCTTCGGAGCGCGAGCGGGTTCTCGTTCCCGAGCGGCCATGCGATGGGCGCCACGGTCGTCTTCGGCGCCCTGAGCTACCTCGCATTCCGGGCCCTCCCCTCCTGGAAGGCGAAGAGCGGCGCTCTGGCACTCGCCGTCGCGACGATCCTCGCGATCAGCGCCTCGCGGAACTACCTCGGGGTCCATTGGATCACCGACGTCGGCGCGGGAATTGCGGCGGGGACGCTGTGGGTCGTGTCGATCACCACTGCGTACGAGGCGCTGCGCCGGCTCGGCAGCCCGCCGGGAGGAGGTCAGAGCTCGCGCGCGGGCGACAGATAGTCGGTCGAGCGATTCGGCTGCCGCTGCCCATACAGCTCCCGCACGAGCTGTCCGATCGTCACTCCTTCGAGTGACTCGTGCGTGCAGCCTCCCACGATCTGGAACACGCGCGCGATCTGCTCGCGTACCGGGTCGTTCTCCGGGGCCGGCGGGAGGGCGCGCTTTCCTTCGATCACGGGGATCACTTCCTCGACCGAGATCCGATCCGGATCGCCTCCCGGGACGTTGCCCGTCCACTCGCCGCCGACCTGCTTGACCAGGCCCGCCTCTTCCAGCTTCCGCAGCACACGGGCCATCTGCGAATCGGTCGCCCCGAACTCCTCGGCCAGCCGGTACGAAGAGGGCGCATCCTCGCGCTGTTCGAACCTGCGCGAGACCTCGATCAGAGCCCGCAGCGCGAAGTACAGATCGTGCGCCGGGTGATCGTCGAGCTGATGCTCGGAGGCGCGCAGGATCCCCTGCAGGTTCTGATAGACGTAACTGACGGCCACTCCGAGGAGAATGACGATCCACATCAGCTCGAGCGCGACGAGGAAGATGATGAACAGGCCGAGAGTTCCGTAGATCACGTTCAGACGCCCGCCGAACAGCGCCGTTGCGTAGTAGGTGAAGCCGAATCGCACGAGCTCGAACAGAATCGCGGAGGCCACCGCGCCGATCGCCGCCGACTTGAACCTGACCCGCGTCGCAGGCACCAGCCAGAACAGCATCGTGAACCCGACGAACAGCACCAGCACGGGGAAGATGTTCGCCAGCATCCTGCTGTAGATGATCCCGCCGATGTACGAGCTGTCGTCGATCGAGCGGAGCGTGGTGAAGCCGACACCGATCAGGACCGGACCCCAGAACAGCGCCATCGTGAAGGTCCGCAGCCGCTGTCGATAGCCGCGCTGAGTCTCGACCTTCCAGAACTGATTCACCGCCCCTTCGACCGCCATGAACAGCCGGAACGAGATGACCAGAAAGACGATCCCGCCGAGGCCCGAAGCCGCGCCGGCTTTATCGACGAACCCGTTGATGTGATGGGCGAACTGGCTGGCGTCGTACGGGATCACCAGGTTCAGGAACTGGTCGAGCCTGGCCCTGAACTCCGGGACGGCGTTGGCGAACCAGCCGCCGAGCCGCTCGGAGAATGCCGCGATCAGCGGAATCAGCGAAAGCAGCGTCGTGTACGCGAGGGAAGCGGCCCGCGAGGTGACCTCGGTGCGCCAGAACTCGCGGTAGAGCTCCCGGGCGAACAGGAACAGCTCGACCATCCGGACCCGGGCACGGATGCCCCCCTGGGCACTGCGCCGGTACACGAGGATCGCTTCGTCGGTCCAGCTCTGCCAGAACCATCGCCGCGCCTGCCGGATCCGCTCGAGTATCCCACCCTTCCCCTCCTCCCCTCCACCGCCGCCGTTTTGCTCGGGAGCATCCATCGGTTAAGCTCGCCTCCGGGGACTCAGGCACCAATCGTACCCGATCCCCCCCGAATCCACGGCATGCCTCACCTCGCTGACCCGCCGATTGCATAGCCGAAGGCATGACGACGACCGAGACGCCCCGGATCCCGGAGATCGTGGAGCCGGACGAGCTCCTCCCGGCCGACCTGGTGGCCCTCCGGCGCTTCGCGTGGATGCTCGACGCCGCCGTGGCGATTCCCGGCACGCGGCGGCGGATCGGCGTGTCGGCGGCGGTGGGGCTCGTCCCGGGCGTCGGCGATGCCGTCGGCGCATTCCTTTCCGCGTGGATCATCCTGGGCGGCCTTCGGCACCGGGTTCCGATTCGGAAGATCGCGAGGATGATCGTGAACGTGGTCGTCGACGTGCTCATCGGATCGATCCCGGTCATCGGAGATCTGGCGGACATCCTCTTCAAGGAGAACCTCGGGAACGTCGATCTTCTGATCCGCCATCGCGACCGGCGGCGGCCGCCCCGCCGCGCGTCCGAGCTGATCCTGGGGACCTTCCTGTTGCTCGCGATCTTCAGCATGCTCGGCCTCGTGGCGATCGTCATCGCGATCCTCGTCGTCGCGTGGCTTCTCAGGAACGTGCCGGTGTTCTGATGTTCCGAAGGCGCTATCCTCCCTATCCGATCCGATCCGCTTTTCCGATCGTCCGCCGGAAGAATCCGATGGAGTACCGGATGAAGCATCAGTTCGGGATACGCGACGAGGCGTTTCCTCAGACGATGCACGCGCTGACGGGGTCGCCGCTGCAGCCCGGCAACCGGGTCGAGGTGCTCCGGAACGGCGTGGAGTTCTTCCCGGCGATGCTCGCGGCGATCCGCGGAGCAAAGCGCTCCATTACGATGGAGAGCTACATCTACTGGGACGGCGAGATCGGCCGGACCTTCGCCGAGGCGCTCGCGGAGCGCTCGCGTGGCGGAGTCGAGATCAAGGTCATCCTCGATGCCGTCGGCTCGGCGGCGATGTCGCGCAGCCTGATCGAGTTCCTCCGGGGAAACGGGGTCGACGTCACCTGGTATCACCCGCTCCGCTGGTACACGCTGTCGCGCGTGAACCACCGCACGCACCGGAAGCTGCTCATCGTCGATGGAACGATCGGGTTCACGGGAGGGGCGGGAATCGCCGACAACTGGCAGGGGAATGCCGACTCTCCGGAGCACTGGCGCGACACCCAGGTCCGGATCGAGGGACCGGCGGTCACGCAGATGCAGTTCGCGTTCATGGACAACTGGGTCAAGGCTCGGGGACTGATTCCGACGGGGCTCGACTGGTATCCGCGCGTCGAGCCCGACGGCGACTCGCTCGTGCACGTGATCAAGTCGTCCCCCTCCGAAGGAGTATCGACCGTCAAGCTTCTGTACGCGATCGCGCTCATGAGCGCGAAGAAGAGCGTTTCGATCAGCAACGCGTACTTCATTCCCGACAACGATGCGGTCCGGGCGCTGGAGGGGGCCGTGCGGCGGGGGGTCGATGTGAGAGTCATCGTGCCCGGGCGCTGGACCGACGTACCCATCGTGCGTCAGGCGAGCCGCTGGCACTACGATCGCCTCCTCAGGCGGGGAGTCCGCATCTACGAGTACCAGCCGACGATGATGCACGCGAAGACCATGGTCGTCGACGGCATCTGGACGACGATCGGCTCGTCGAACTTCGATGCGCGGAGCTTCCGGCTCAACGACGAGATCAACGTCGGGATCTACGACGAGGGCGTCGCGGCGCAGATGGACGCGACGTTCGCCGACGACCTGGCGCACTCGACCGAGATCGCGCTCGGACGGTGGCGCCGGCGCTCCTGGCTCGCCCGCGCAAAGGAGTCGGCCGCCGACTTCTTCAAACCGCAGTTGTGAGCGCGCGAGCTCGGCGCCCGGGATCAGCGCTTCGCATACTGCTTCTCGTAGTACGCCTTGAACTCGGCGCTCCGCTCCTTGATCGCACGCCACCACGGCTCGTTCGCGACGTACCACTCGACCGTCTTCCGCAGCCCTTCCTCGAATCCGGTCTTCGGCTCGAAGCCGAGGCCGGCGAGCTTCGACGCGTCGAGCGAATAGCGCCGGTCGTGTCCCTGCCGGTCGGCGACCCGCCGGATCAGCGACTGCGGCTTGCCCAGGAGCTCGAGGATCTTCGAGGTCACCTCGCGGTTCTCCCGCTCGTTTCCCCCGCCGACGTTGTAGACCTCTCCGTTCTCGCCGCGCTCGACGAGGAAATCGATCGCCGCGCAGTGATCCTCCACCCAGAGCCAGTCGCGCACGTTCTTCCCGTCGCCGTAGAGCGGCAGCGGAAGGTCGTCGATCGCGTTGGTGACGAACAGCGGAATCAGCTTCTCCGGGTACTGGTACGGGCCGAAGTTGTTCGACGCTCGCGTGATCACCACCGGCAATCCGTAGGTCTGAGCGTAGGCGTACGCCATCCGGTCGCCGCCCGCCTTCGAAGCGGAGTACGGATTTCGCGGATTCAGCGGGTCCGACTCCGTGAACGATCCGCTTTCGATCGAGCCGTAAACCTCGTCGGTCGAGATCTGGACGAACCTCTTCAGATTCGGCGCATGCTTCCGCGCTTCTTCGAGGAGCACGAGCACTCCGTGGACGTCGGTCGCGATGAAGGTCCCCGCCTCCATCAGCGCGCGATCGACGTGCGTCTCGGCCGCGAAGTTGACCACCACGTCCACCCCGCTCCCGTCCACCCCTTCGTACGCCTTCGCGACGTCTTCCGGACTCGCAATGTCCCCCTGCTGGAAACGGTAGCCCGGCCGCCCTTCGAGATCGGCCAGGTTCTCGCGGATCCCGGCGTAAGTCAGCTTGTCGAGGTTGACCACGCCGACCTCGTCACCGTACCGGTCGAACAGGAATCGGATGAAGTTCGAGCCGATGAACCCGGCCCCTCCGGTGACGAGATAGCGCATGCGACGATCCTTTCCCGAGGGGCGGCCCGCCTCCGGCGCGGTCCGCCCCCTGCCCCTCCTGCCAACCGGCCGCCCGCCCCGTATACTCCGCCTGAAGAACAGGAGCACTGCCCATGAATTTCCTCGTCAAGAACTTCCTCCGCGGCCTCGCCATTTTCATTCCGATCGGCGTCACCGCCTGGCTCGTCTGGGCGACGATCGTGACGATCGACCGATGGCTGGGCGTTCCCTACCCCGGCGCCGGCCTCGGCGTGACCCTCGTCCTGATCCTGCTGATCGGAATCGTGGCGGGGAACGTGATCGGAAGAACGCTCTTCGAATGGACCGAGGCCGTGTTCATCCGGGCGCCGCTGGTGAAGATCATCTACCTCGCGATCAAGGATCTGGTCGAGGCCTTCGTCGGCGACAAGCGGCGGTTCAACCGCCCGGTGCTGGTGACGCTCTCCGAGTCGGGCGAGGCGAAGGCGCTCGGCTTCATCACGCGCGACCGCGTCGAGTTCGTCCGCTCCGAGCCGCTCGTCGCTGTCTATTTCCCGCAGTCCTACAACTTCGCCGGAAACGTCCTGCTCTTCCCGCCGCACCGGATCCAGCCGATCGAAGCCGACAGCTCGCAGGTGATGGCCTTCATCGTCTCGGGCGGGGTTTCCGGCACGCCGGGGGAGCACTCTACGGCCGTCGCAGAGTGATCGTCACGAGGTCCCCCGGAGCGACTCCCTCCACCGCGCCGGCGAGATCGCCCGGTCCGACGCTCGCCGGATCGCCGTCGGCATCGAGCCGCGCCTCGACGCGCATCCGCTCCGGAAGCCGGCCCGTCATCGAATCGGCCGCCGTGATCTCCACCTCCGCCGGAAACGCCCCCGGCGCTTCACGCCTCACGGCCAGCGGGCGTCCGGAGGTCTCCCCTTCCGGCCGCACGGTCACGAACACGATGCCACCTCGCGAGCCGCCGCCGGCGAGCTCGAGCCGGACTCGGACACGGCCGGAGAGGGCTTGCGGCGGAACCGGAGGAGGGGTCGCCTGCTCGGACGGCGGTACGCCGCTCCGGCGCACTTCGGCGAGCAGACCTTCGAGAGCGGGAGCATCGGCGGGGAAGCGCCGGATCGCCTCCTCGAGCACGGCTTCGGCCCGTCCGCGCTCCCCCCGCTGGACGTGGACGATCGCCAGGTGGAGCAACGGCTCGGGATCGTTCGGCTCGAGACGGGTCGCCCGGCTCGCCATCTCGAGCGCGGCACCGAGGTCTCCCATCGCGATCCGCACGAGCGACTGATAGCTCAGCGCGCGCGCATGATCGGGGTTCCGCTCGAGCACGAACTGGGTCTGCTCGAACACTCCGGCGAGATCCTGGGCGATCAGAAGCGTCTGCGCGAGCTCGACGCGGGCCTCGAGGTCGTTCGGGCTCGCCTCGACGGCCCGGCGGAGCGAGGCGAGATCGACCATCGGACCGCCTCCGGTCGCGGGGGGCGTCGGGCCTCCGGTGAGCGACCCGCCCGGCCGGCGGTCGCTCGTGCCGCGCCAGACCAGGACGAGGAGGAGGGCGATCGCGGCGACGCTGCCTGCGCCCCACAGGAAGCCCTTCAGCGCGGGGGAAATAGGGCGGGATGCGGGGGGCCCGGGAGCGGCGGCGGATCGGTTTTCGGCGGCGGTGCGACGCTTCTCGAGCTCGCGGAGGATCCGGGCGGCCTCGAGCTCGAGGGCGGCGCGCTCGGCGGCGAGCTGCCCGGCCGTGCGCTTCGAGGCCAGATCGTCGAGCTCGCGCAATTGCAGCATGAGGGCATCGAACCGCGCGCGGAGATCGCGCGCGTCGGGATCCTCCCCCGTGGAGCGGCCACCGGGGCTCGCCGCCCGCCACGCGACGATCGCGCCGAGAACGATCCCGACTCCCAGAACGACGGCCGCCGGAATCCAGTCGACCTCTCCCATCAGGACGGACGCCTCACCTACCGCTCTCTACGGCCGGCAGTCCCTCGGTCGTCTTCATCAGCTCCCGCACGTCGGCAGGCCCCTCCTCACCGGGCGCCTGGTATTCATTGCCGTGGGACACCATCAGCCGCTGGCTCTCGAACCATCCACCCGGAGTCATCGTTCCCTCGACGACCACTCCGATCCCCTCGCGGAACATCTGCGGCGGCACACCGTTCGAGCGAACGCGAACGAGCGCCTCGCCGTCGGTAACGTCGAACTCGAGCGACGAGACCCCGCCCGTACGAATCGATCCCGGCACGACCTGGCCGCCGAGACGGATCGTCGCGCCGACCGCCTTTCCACCCGCCTCCCGGATCTGCTTCGGCCCCCAGTAATAGACGAGGTTCTCGCCGATCCCGCCGAGCGCGATCACCAGAAACGCCGCCCCTGCGACGCCTAGCGCCGCGAGCGCGACCCATCGGTTCTTCTTCGAATGTTCCAATCACTCCTCCGTCGATCCGGGCCGGTTCCGCTCTCTCCGATACCGCGTCACGACCGACGCCGTGTAAAGGATGAAGACGGCGGCGGTCAGACCATAGGCGGCCCAGACGAACCCCCAGCCGCCCTCGATGACTCCGCTCATGCTCCCTCCACCGCCGCCGCCGGAGAGGGCGCTTCCGGCAGCGGCGGCCCGAGCTCGTGCCGCAGCCGAAGCGCCTGCACGCGCGCCCGCATCGTGATCCATCCGCTCATCAGCAGAAGCACCGCGACGCCGTTCGCGCGGAGGGGCCAGTGAAACGCCGGCGACACCGTCTCGGGACTCGACTGCATCTGATGCAGCGAGTTCCACCACTGCACCGAAAAGTAGACGATCGGGACGTCGACGAATGCCACGACCGTCGCCACCGCCGACCACGTCGCACGCCGCCTGGGATCGTCGACGAACCGGCGCAGCGCGAGAATCCCCAGGAACGCGACGAGCATGATCGCGGTGGTCGTCAGCCGCGGATCCCAGTCCCACCAGACCCCCCACGTCGGCTTCGCCCAGATCGCCCCCTGGATGCACAGCATGAACGAGAGCACCACGCCCGCCTCCATCCCCGCTTCCATCCGCGCGTCCCATCTCCAATCGCCCCGGAACAGGAACATCAGCGCCGCGACGAATGTGAACGTCAGAGCGAGCATCGCATTCCACGCCGTTGGAACGTGGATGTAGAAGATCCGGTAAACGTCGCCCATGAACACTTCCGCCGGCGCGCGGAACAGCCCCCACCACGACCCTCCGATCAGCAG
>DATKCD010000003.1:0-14205 GCA_035544735.1 Thermoanaerobaculia bacterium | reverse complement strand
CGAGCGGGCGCCACGGGTGCGAGCGGGCCTGGAGCAGGCCGCTGTCGACCAGCTCGTCGTGCGTGCGGTTCGCCGAGAGGAGGTATCCCTGGACCCTCTGGATGCCGATCCCGAGGAGGGTCTCGAGCTCCGCGGTCGTCTCGACCCCTTCGGCGACGACTTCGGCGCCGAGCTCGCTCGCGAGGCGGCGGATCGACCCGAGCACGATCCGGCGGTACGGATCGGCGTCGCATCCCTGGATCAGATAGCGATCGAGCTTCAGATACTGCGGGTGGGTGTCGATCATCATCTTGTAGTTGGAATAGCCGAGTCCCACGTCGTCGAGGGCGATGGCGATGCCGATGGCGCGAAGCGCGTCGAGCGTCTTCATGAACCCCGGTCCGTCCCAGTAGGGGGAGTGCTCGACGATCTCGACGACCAGGCGGGAGGGGTCGATGCCGCAGGCGTCGGCGGCGGACTGGAGAAAGCCGACGAAGGCGCGGTCGCGCCCGAGGGTGGAGGCGTGGACGTTCAGGTTGATCCGGATCGAGGAAGGGAGGGACCGTGTCGCCATCAGCCCCGCCATCACGCACGCCCGATCGACCGCGGTCTCTTCCTTCTTCCTCCGGACGTACTCGAACAGAACGTTCGCCGGCTCGAGGTTCGTGCCGCGCGGCCCCCGCGAGAGACATTCGACCGCCGTCACCCGCTGCCGCCCTTCGCTCATCTCGAAGATCGGCTGCAGGGTGATGCTGATCCCGCCCGGTGCGAGCACCGCATCGAGCAGCGAAGCTTCCGAGCTCATGCGCTTCCCACCACGCTGAAGACGACCTGCGCGAGCTCGGCGAGCGGCTTCGGCTTCTGCAGGAACGAGTGGACCCCGTAGCGCACCGCGACCGCTTCGAGCTCGGGCGAGCCGTACGCCGTCAGCAGGATCACTCGCGTGTTCGGATATCGCTCGCGCACCGATCGAACGATCTCCAGTCCCTCCGAGCCGTGTACGCCCGTCAGTCGCAGGTCCGCGATCACGACGTCGTAGTGGACGTTCGCCATCATCGCTTCCGCTTCCTCGAGCTCCTGCGCGCAATCGACGTGGTAGCCGTGCCGCGAAAAATAGCTCTGGATCGCATGCGTGATCGTCCGCTCGTCGTCGATCACCAGCATCATTGGAATCATCAAGCTCACCCCGATTCGTACCTCGACCCTCCGTAAGGGCAATGGGGGTGCCACGGGTCGCGCGGGGCGCGGGCTGTCGTAACCTGCTGATTGCGCGGCAGGTTGGCCGAATGACGCCCGATCGCAGCGCGGGGCGCTTTCCGAGATCGGGATCGGCTTCGTCTAGCTTCTGGACGGCTTGAGCCCGAAGCGCTTGATCTTCTGATAGAGGGAGCTGCGCGGGATGCCGAGGCGGCGGGCCGCCGGTTCGACCTTCCCATGCTCCTCGGCGAGGACCTTCTCGATGTGGAGCTTTTCGAGCTCCTCGAGGCTGAGGCTCGTATCGACGCTCGCAGCCTGGGGGGAGCCGATGAACTCGAACCGGAGCACGCCGGTGTCGATGACGGGCCCTTCGACGATGAGGACGGCGCGCTCGATGACGTTGCGCAGCTCGCGGATGTTGCCGGGCCATGCGTAATTCTGCATGGCGCGGACGGCGTCGGCGGAGAAACGGAGCTCGCGGCCGCGGCCGAAGTGCCGGAGGAAGAGCTCGGCCATGAGAGGAATGTCCTCGGGGCGGTCGCGGAGGGTGGGAATGGTGAGGGGGATGGTGTTGATGCGGAAGTAGAGGTCGTTGCGGAAGCGACCATCGCCGACGGCGGCGGCGAGGTCGTGATGGGTCGCGGCGACGAGGCGGACGTCGACGACCTTGTCCTTGACGTCGCCGACGCGGCGGAATCGCTTCTCCTCGAGGACCTTGAGGAGCTTGGGCTGGATCTGGAGGTCGACGTCGCCGATCTCGTCGAGGAAGACGGTGCCGCGGTGGGCGACCTCGAGCAGGCCGCGCTTGGCCTGGACGGCTCCGGTGAAGGCGCCCTTCTCGTGGCCGAACAGCTCGGTCTCGAGGAACTCGCGGGTGAGCCCGGCGCAGTTGAGGTCGACGAACGCCTCGTTGGCGCGCGGCCCGTTCTGATGGAGCCACTTCGCGAGGACTCCCTTCCCGGTGCCGGTCTCGCCGTGGATCAGGACTGGGCTGTCGCTCTGGACGATCTTCCGCACCTGCTGCTCGAAGCCGCTGATCGCGGCGCCGGAGCCGAGGAAGGGGTTGATCGCCTCGCGTGCCTCGCGCGACTCGCCGACGATCCGGCTGGTGCGGTTTCTCTCGTTCTCGAGGACGCGCTCGATGAGGACGAGAAGGGCGGGGAGCTCGACCGGCTTGGTGAGGAACTGATCGGCGCCGACCTTGATGGCGCGGACGGCGAGATCGATCGTCCCGTGTCCGGTGAGCAGGAGGATCGGGACCGAGGGGTCGGCCGCCTTGAACTGCGGAAGGATGTCGAGAGCGTTCCCGTCGGGGAGCATGTAATCGATGATGAGGACGTCGGGGCGGTTGAGGGCGAAGGCTCCCTGGGCGCGCTCGCAGGTGTCGACCGCCTCGACCTCGTAATCGTGCGACTGGAGGAAGCGCTGGATGCCGAACCGGACGCCCGGCTCGTCGTCGACGAGGAGGATGCGCGGCTTCGGCACCCGCCGACTCTACCGCGGCGCGGGGCGGATGGGAACTCCCTCTCCCCGTGACCCGGATGACCGCCCTGCAGCGGCACGTCCACCTTCGACTATCGGCCTTCGGCCAAATGCCAAATGCCAAATGCCAAATGCAAAATGCAAAATGCAAAATCCAAAAAGGGTTGCTATCCCGGCTCGAGCGGGAGGAGCACGGTCATGCTCGCGCCGCCTTCGGGGCGGTTGGCCGGCTCGAGCCGGCCGCCGTGCTCGTCGACGATCCGCTGCACGATCGAGAGCCCGAGGCCGGTGCCGCCGCGTCGCCTGGTGTAGAAGGGCTCGAAGATGCGGCTGAGGTCGCCGGGCCCGAAGCCGGGGCCGGAGTCGAGAACCGTCGAGGAGAGCCAGCGGCCGGAGCCTGAATCGATCGCGGCGGCGGTGAGGACGACGGAAGAGCCGGCGGGCGAGAACTGGATGGCGTTCTCGATCAGATTCTGGAACACCTGCACGAGCTTTCTGCGGTCGACGCGGACGGGGGGGAGGTCGGGAGAGACGCGGTCGTCGATGCCCACGCGCGCGTGCTCGCCGCTGCGGCCGCAGGCGCGAGCGGCCTGCGCGACGACCTCGGACAGGAGCACCTGTTGGAGCTCGAGCTTCGCGGGGCGGCCGTAGTCGAGCAGCTCCTGCATCAACTCGCTCATCCGCCCGATCTCGCCGCGGAGGACCTCGATGAACTGACGCGAGTCCTGGTCGACGGGGAAGCTGGCTTCGAAGGCGTCGAGGGTGGCGGAGATGCCGAAGATGGGATTGCGCACCTCGTGCGCGACGCCGACGATGAGCTGGCCGACGGCGGACATGATCTGGCTCTTGCGGGCGATCTCCTGGAGCTCGAGCATCTTCGTGATGTCGCGAACGATGAGGATGGTGCGGGGGGCGCGCTCCTCGCCGTCGGCGCCGTGAGTGGCGGGGAGGGTCGAGCGGGCGATGTGCCAGCTCCGGCCCGACTCGGCGTCGTGGGCCTCGGCGGCGGCGATCTCGCGCGGCGATTCGACGAGCCTGAGGATCGAGTGCCACGGCTCGACCCCGGCCCACTCGCCGAGATGGGAGCCGACCACCTCGCGGAACTCGAGATCCTCGCCGAGCAGGTCGCGGGCGGAGCGGTTGAGGCGCGAGATCCGGCCCGAATCGTCGGCGATGACGATCGGCGACTCGATCGCGTCGAACGTGAGCTGCCACTCCCGCGCGCGGTTGTGGATCACGTCCTCGAGCCGGGCGCGAGCTTCCTCGTTCTTCTTCCACTCGGTGATGTCCCGGCCGGCGCCGGCGAGGCCGACGACTTCCCCCCGCGCGTCCTCGAGCGGCACCGCCGTCCATTGATAGGGAATCGTGTCGCCTCCCTTCGAGAGCAGCCGCGTCTCGAACTCGGCATAGCCGGTGGCGAAGGCGTCCATGATCGCCTTCGCGAAGGTCCGCTTCTCCTCGTCGGGGAACAGCTCGAATCCGGGGCGGAGCCGCAGATCCTCGGGATCGAACCCGGTGGCGGTCTCGAGCTTGCGGTTCCACCGGATCAGGCGCGCCTCGACGTCGAGGGTATAGAGGATGTCGGGGATGGTCTGCATCGTGTTCTCGAGCTCGGCGAGAGTGCGGGCGAGCTCGACTTCGCGTTCCTTTTCCCGCCCCGCCTCGCGAACGAACACGATCCAGCCCGATCCGTCCTCGAGGGCGGTTCCGTCGAGGTGCACGAGCAGCGGCGAGCCCTCGCGCGTGCGGAACAGCGCTTCGCCCCCTTCGAACGACAGCCGTCCGGCGGCGAGGGTCTCGATCGAGTCGCGGAGCGACTCTTCATGAAACAGGCTCGCGGAGTCGAGCGTGGTCTGCAGCTCCGCGGGGGACGAGAAGCCGAGGATTCCGGCGAGGGCGGGATTGGCGAAGGCGATCTCTCCGCTGCGGGTGAGCTGGCAGATTCCGATCGGCGCCCGCAGCAGCGCCTCGCGGGCGATCGGCTCGCCGGGGATGCTGGAATCGAATCGGCGGTCAGCGCGCGTCAAGGGTGGCCCGCGCTCCACTATAGCGCAGCCCGCTCAGCCGGCGGCGGCCTTCGCCGCCGACACCTCGAACATCCGGAACGACGCCCGGTCCGGCCACTCCCGCCGCAGCAGCGGCAAGGCGACGTTGTACACCGGAACGTTCCCGCGGGTGCGGCCCTCGAGGCTTCCGTGATGCGCGTGACCGTGGAACACGACCGTGGCGCGGTAGCGGTCGATCGGCTCTTCGAGCCGCGACGAGCCGAGGAACGGCGCGATCTCGAGAGGCTCGCCGGCGATGGTCGCCTGGATCGGAGCGTAGTGCAGCAGCACCACCCGGTGCGAGGTTCGCAGCCGCGAGAGAGCCGACTCGAGCTTCAGCGACTCGTCGATCGCCTCCTGAACGATCTTCTTCAGGCTCGACTCCCCCCAGGGGGTCAGCTCCCGCCGGCCGAATCCGCCGACGAACCCCTTCACTCCCGCGAACCCCACCCCTTCGATCTCCACCGACTCCCCGTCGAGCACGGTCACCCCCGCCTGCTCGAGCATCCCGCGACCGAGCTCCTGATTGCCGGTCTCGTAATCGTGATTGCCGAGCACCGCGATCACTCTCGCGGGCGCCGCCGACTCCAGCTCGCGGATCAGGATCTCGAACTCCTCGGCGGTCCCGTAGTTGGTCAGATCGCCCGCCAGCAGCAGGACGTCGGCTTCCTGCGCCACTTTCGCGAACAGCGGGCACAGCTCCCCCTGCGAGGCCCTGCCGCAGTGGATGTCGCCGACCGCCGCGATGCGGATCGTCCCGTCTTCCCGCTTCATCGTTCCTCGTCCATCGCAGCCGTCCAGTCCTCGACCTGCTCCTCGGTCATCGCTCCGAACGGCGCGAGCCGGCCGTCCAGCAGGCGCCCGCGCTCCACGTCCGTCAGGTACTGCGCGCGCGAGAGCACCGTTCCGCGGCAGACCTCCACCGCCGGAGGCTCGTCGTTCACTTCGCCCGCCAGCCGCTCACACATCGTACGCATCACCCATGCCGGCACCGCGTCGCGCCGGCTCGGATAAATGTAGCCGAACAGCGTCAGGTGCGAGGCCAGCACGCGCCAGTGGGAGCCGAAGCGGCGCACCAGGCGCCGCCAGTCGAGCTCCTCTCCCATCGACTCGATGATGTGCGCCACGTCCGCTCCATCGTATCGCTCCCGCTCCATGATGAACGCCTTCGACCAGATCGCCTCCTCGGGCGGCGTCAGCCGCACCTCGCGGTCGAGCACCTCCGCCTCGCGCGCCCACTGAAACCATTCGTCGTCGACCGTCGCCAGCCCGTTCCCGGAACTGTAAATCACGTCGATGTAATCGTCGCCGCTGAACGCCTTGCCCAGCCAGTGGGGAAACGTCAGCTCCGCCCGATAGCCCGCCCGCTCGAACGCCTCCAGCGCCCCGTCCATGCTCTCGCGGCGGACGAATACGTCGAAGTCCTTCGTCGGGCGCGACACCCCGGTGTACAGCTCGATCGCGCAGGCGCCGCCGACGAGGAACGGCACGCCCGCCTCCTGCAGCACGTCGATGCAGCGGCGGTAGAAGTCCCTCCGGTTCTCGTCGTGCTCGTGGCGGGTGCGGGTGCTCCCCATCGGTCTCCCATCCCCCCCAGGTCCGGTACGGCCCGAGGGGTAGGATTGGGGTGCATCGATCGTGCCGTTTTCGACCCGGTTCGGCGGGCCTTAAACTACTGGTAAAGAAAGGCTTTGACCTCGGGATTCCGTGACGCGAAAGGGGGGCGTCGATCCCCGTTCCGGCGAGAGGGGGGAGTCATGCCGGCGGCGGAGCGGCTAACCTTCGCCTGCACGCGACGTTCAATGGAGAGGAATGGCGGAAGCGGTCGACGAATCGAGACTGGTGGCGCAGGCGGTCGAAGGCGACGGCGAAGCATTCCGGGCGCTGGTGGACCAGCACGGGAGGAGTGTCTACCGGCTGGCGTGGAGGATGACGGGCAATGCGGGAGACGCCGAAGACGTGGTTCAGGAGACGTTCATGCGGGCGTATCGGAATCTGGGGCGGTTCGACTCGCGGGCGGCGTTCCCGGCGTGGCTGCACACGATCGCGAGCCGGTGTGCGCTCGATCTGCTCCGATTGCGACGCCGGGCGGCGAGCCGGCTCGAGGAGGTTCGACACGTGAGCGAGAGCGAGCAGAGACCGAGGCAGGAGGCGCAGTACCGGAGCGAGCGTTTCCGCGAAGAGTTCGAGCGGGCGATGACGGAGCTGAGTCCCAGCGAGCGTGTGGCGTTCGTGCTGCGGCACTTCGAAGGCAGGTCGACCGAAGAGATCGGGCGGGAGCTCCGACTCGGGAAGAGCGCGAGCAAGCACGCAGTGTTTCGTGCCGTGCGGAAGCTGCGTCGCGCGCTCGCGCCGTTCGCGGAGGGCCTCTCATGAAGCATCTGAACGAAGACCTGCTGACAGCGATCTACTACGGCGACGCGGTCGCGGCGGAGGAGCGAGCGCACTTCGAGGGGTGTGCCGAGTGCCGCGCGGCCGCCGCGGCGGAAGCGAAGATGCTCGACTCGATCCGGCGCCTCGATCCGCCCGAGCCGGAAGCGGGATGGGAGGAGGGGTTGTGGCGCCGGCTGGAGTGGCGGGTGCGATCGGACGAGCGCCGCCGCCTGCCGTCGGGCGGCTGGCTCGCGATGGCGGCCTCGCTCGTGATGGTGGCGTTCCTGGCGGGACGGATCGTCGAGAACCGGCAGGTCGCCCAGGCCCCGCCCGGAGCGGAGGTAGCGTCGAACGAGCCTGCCGCGGCGGCCGAGCGGGTGTACGTGGCGTTCGTCGGCGATCATCTCGATCGCACGCAACTGGTGCTGCTCGAGCTATCGAACGCCGAGGCGAGCGAACTGCCGGAGCTCTCGCGGCGGGCGGACGAGCTGGTTCGCGACAACCGTCTGGCGCGCGCCGGCGACCGCGATCCGGCGATCGTCGCGTTTCTCGATGCGCTCGAGCCGCTCCTGATCGAGCTCTCGCACGCATCGGCCGATCCCTCCGCCGAGGCGTTTCACGATCTGAGGTCCCGGCTCGACCGAAGCAGTCTTCTCCTCCGTCTCCGCGTGACCCGCTCGGGTCTGCAGGAGCGGCCCGTTACTTCAACCCGATCTCTGTGAGGACACCGATGCGCTCGAAAACGATCTCGATTCTCCTTCCCCTTCTTCTCGTCGCTCTCTTCTCGTCCCTTCCGGCGCTCGGAGCGGATCAGGCGGGCAACGCCGACCGTGAGAAGCGCGCCTACGAACGCGGCACCGACGCGATCGAGGATCGCCGTTGGGACGCGGCGGAGCGCTCATTCGACCAGGTGGCGCGGATGGGGGGGCGCCGCGCCGACGGTGCGCTCTACTGGAAGGCGTACGCGCAGAATCGGCAGGGAAGGGCGGACGAGGCGCTGGCGACGCTGGCGGATCTGCTCCGCGACCACCCGTCGAGCCGGTGGATCGGCGATGCGAAGGCGCTCGAAGTGGAGATCCGCGGAAGGGTGGGACGGCCCGTCTCGCCGGAAGATCAGACCGACGAGGATCTGAAGCTGATCGCTCTGAGCAGCCTGATGCACGGCGACTCCGCGCGCGCGATTCCGATCCTCGAGAAGTTCCTGCAGCAGGAGACCTCGCCCCGACTGCGCGAGCGCGCGATGTTCGTTCTCGCGCAGAGCGGCTCGCCGAAGGCGCGCGAGATCCTCGGACGGATGGCTCGGGGGGAGGCCAATCCCGACGCCCAGCGGCACGCCATCCGCCTGCTCGGGATCCACGGCGACCGCGATGCCCTCGCCCTGCTCGAGTCCCTCTACGGATCGATCACCGACCCGGAGGTCCGCATCGAGGTCGTCCGCGCCCTCGGGATCTCCGGCCAGAAGGGAGCCATCCTCCGGCTCGCCCGGAGCGAGCCCGACCCCGCGCTCCGCGGCGAGGCGATCCGCCAGCTCGGGATCCACGGCTCCGCGAACGAGCTCGCGGAGCTCTACCGCACCGAGACCGCCGAAGCCGTGCGGAAGCAGATCCTCAACGCCCTGTTCATCAGCGGCGCCTCGGCTCACCTCGCGGACATCGCCCGTACCGAGAAGAATCAGACGCTCAAGGCCGAAGCGGTCCGCAAGCTCGGCCTCACCGGAGAGAAGAAGACCGCGGATACGCTCGTGGCGATCTACGAATCCGATCCCTCGATCCGGCGCGAGGTCATCCAGGCGCTCTTCGTTCAGGACAATGGCGCCGCCCTCGTCCGTCTCGGCCGGAACGAGACCGACGTCGAGCTCCGCAAGGAGATCCTCAAGAAGCTCGGGATCATGAGCTCGCCCGAAGGGTACGAGTTCCTCATGGAAGTGCTGAACCAGCCGTGAGGACTACGGCAGGATGGGGGGCACGTACGGGAGGGTGTAGTTGAAGAGCCAGCAGAGCAGCAGCACCAGGGGGAGCTGGCAGAGGAGCTGGAGGATCGAGTAGCCGGCCAGGTCGCGGGCGCGGACGTTCAGGATCCCCATCAGCGGAAGCATCCAGAAGGGGTTCATGAGGTTGGCGAGTCCCTCGGCGGCGTTGTAGGTCTGGATCGTCCATCCGAGGTGCTGCGACCATTCGCGCGCGGCAGCCATCACGTACGGCGCCTCCACGACCCACTTCCCTCCGCCCGACGGAATGAACAGATCGAGGATCATCGAATAGATCGCTACGATCGGATTGAACGTGTGCGGGTTGGTCACGGCGACGAAGATCTCCGCGAGCGTCTCCTGGATGGAGGTCATGGAGATGAGGCCGAACACGCCGGCGTAGAAGGGGAACTGGATGAGGACGCCGGCGACGGCGGGGACCGAGCGGACGACGGCCTTGAGGAAGGCTCGCGGGCGCCAGTGCAGCAGCATGCCCGCCGCGAGGAAGGCGAGATTGAAGTTGTTCAGGTCGAGCGTGGAGATCAGACCGCGCTCCGAGATCCGCATGACGAGGAAGGCGACCATGATCGTCGCGACGGCGACCGAGAGGATCGGGGTGTTCTCGATGCGGTCGGCGGGAGTCGAGGGGCTCTCGCGCTCGATGACCAGAGGCTCGTAGACGACGCCGATGGAGGCGAACGTGCGCGGGGGGCGGTGGCGGGGATAGGAGAGCCATGCGATCGCGACGCCGACGGCGATGAGGATCGTGGCGAGCGCGACGTTCTGCCGGAGAAAGATGGTCTCGGACAGCGGGACGACGCCGGTGATCTTCAGAAGGTCCGGAGGGATGGCGGAGCGGGTGGCCTGCATGAGGGCGGCCGACGAGGAGAAACCGAGGGCCCAGACGGCGCCGAGGCCGAGATAGGCGGCGCCGCCGATGGCGCGGTAGTCGACCTCGAGCCGGCGGACGATCGCGCGGACCAGCAGACCGGTGAAGATGAGCGAGAAGCCCCACGACAGCAGGGAGCTCGTCATCGCAAAGAACGCCGTCCACGCCACCGCGCCGCGCGGCGTGGCCGGAACCGCCGCGATCCGTTCGATCAGCCGGCTGCATGGACGGGAGCTCGCCACGACGAACCCCCCGATGATGATCAGCGCCATCTGCATCGTGAAGGGAACCAGGACCCAGAACCCTTCGCCGAACGCTTCGACCAGGGTGGAGGGAGCTTCGCCGATCGCGAGTCCCATCCCGAAGACCAGGAGAACCGCTGCGAGCGCGAAGACGAACGCGTCCGGGAACCAGCGCTCGCAGAAGTCCGCCATCGCCGTTCCGATCCTGGCGAGCACGAGCTCCCGCTCTTCACCTTTCATCGTTCGCTCCTCATCCGCGGATGCTCCGCGCCGCCGTCAAGTCTGCGGATCCGCGGCCCGACATTCAAGCACTGGCCGCAGGAGCTGGTGATTTCCCTCGAAAGCCGATCGCCGTGATCTGCCGCGGCCCGTGGCTGCTGATCTCGGCCGGCCTGGTGCGGGGTCGCACCTCGGGCGAGGAAGGAAGCTCGAGGCGAGCCGGAGCTTCGGGCAGGGCGGTGAGGTGAGGATCCCGCCGCGCCGGACCGCTCGTCGGGTCCGGCTCGAGCGTTCGGGGCGGCCGATGCGACCGCCCCGAAGCCTGTCGACTCGAGCGAGTCGGCGCCGTTCGCCTCAGCGCTGTTCGCGATTGCGGCCGAGCTCGAGCTCGCGGTCGCTCCGCTCGGAGAACGGATGCGAGGCGATCGGGCGCGGACGCTCGGAGAACAACGGCTGGTCGGTCTGCAGGTCGACGCCCTGCGAGCGGAGCGCCGCCCGCTTCGCACCGCGACGCTCACCGCCGCGACGGCCGATCTCGGCCATGTGCGCGCGGTTCTGGCTCACCGCCTCCCCTCCCTTGCGCCCCGCGGCCCGCGCTTCGTCGGGCGTGAACTCGTGCGCCGTCCCTTTTGCATGCGCCGCACGGCCGCCCTTGCGTGCGATCTCCTTCTGTTTGTCGGGGTTCATGGATGCGAATCCACGTGAACTGGTCTGCGCCATAAAGCTCCTCCCTAGGTTTTTTTTGCTCTGTTATGGCCCCCAGCCAACCTCGGATATGCACCCTGAACGTCGGGCGAAAACAGCCGACGAGGTCACTTTGAAGCTCATCGTTCACGCGAGCAACAGATGTGCCACGCAGCTCCGCCGCCCCGCGACGGGGGAGCCGCCGCCCGGCGCATGCTTCTTGCTCCCGGCCCGCCCGGGAAGGGGAAAGAAACGATGAGCCGATCACTCTGGATCGCTTCGACCGATGGCAACCACGCGGAGAAAATCTTTCCGTCCCTTTCGGGGGACATCGAAGCCGACGTGGCGATCGTCGGCGCCGGCATCACCGGAATCGTCTCGGCCTATCTGCTCGCCCGCGAAGGGAAGCGCGTGGCTCTGGTGGAGGCGCGAGGCGTCGGCGAAGGGGAGACGGGGCGGACCACGGCGCACCTCAGCGAGCAGATCGACGCCCGGTTCCGCGAGGTGACGCGGCAGTTCGGCGCCGACGAGGCGCGGAGGGTGGCGGAGGGAGGTCGGATCGCGATCGACCGGATCGAGGCGATCGCCGGAAGCGAGAGGATCGACTGTTCGTTCCGGACGGTTCCGGCATTCCTCTACGCGAGCGGGAACGAGGAGTTGGGCGCGCTGGACGAGGAAGCGGAGTGCGCGCGATCGGCAGGAATTGCCGCCGTCCGGGTCGATGAGACTCCGCTTCCGTTCGCGGTGGCGGGAGCGATCCGGTTCGAGCGGCAGGCGGAGTTTCATCCTCTCCGATTCCTTCACGCGCTCGCGCGGCGGGCGGCGGAGGTGGGAGCGCTGATCTTCGAGGGAACGCGCGCGCTCGGGGTGGAGGACGGCGAGCAGGCGATCGTCGAGACCGATCGGGGGCGCATCCGCGCCCGCGAGGTCATCGTCGCCTCGCATGTTCCCCTCGGCCAGCGGGGGATCCTCGTCACCCGGCTTCCGGCGTATCGAACCTACGCGCTCGCGGCACGGATCGAAACGCCACTCGAGCCGGGGCTCTACTGGGATACCGACGAGCCGTATCACTACGTGCGGACCGTGGCCGGCGTGGATGGGGTCCGGATCATCGCCGGAGGCGAGGACCATCGCACCGGATCGGTCGACGACCCCGCCGCCCGACATCGCGCGCTCGAGCAGTGGGTGCGCGAGCGTTTCCGCATCGGTGCGATCGAGCACCGCTGGTCGGGCCAGATCCTCGAGCCGCCCGACGGACTGCCGTTCGTCGGACTGACCGGCCTCTCCCGGCACGTCCGCGTCGCGACCGGCTACTCCGGACAGGGGATGACCTTCGGCGTGCTCTCCGCGATCATCCTCACCGAGCAGATCCTCGGGCGCGTCACGCCGTGGGACGAGCTGTTCCACCCGAACCGAATCCCGCCCGCCGGCTCGCTCCCCCGTCACCTGAGCGAGAACCTCGGGTTCCCGCTGCATCTGCTGAAGGATCGCATCGCGGACCGCGACGTTTCCGACCGCGGACTCGACTCGCTCGGAGCAGGAGAAGGGCGGATCATCGAGATCGGCGGAGAGAAGCTCGCCGCCGCCCGCGACGAGAGCGGCGCGCTCCATCTTCACTCCCCCGTCTGCCCTCATCTCGGCTGCGACGTCCGCTGGAACCGAGCCGAGGGCTCGTGGGACTGTCCCTGCCACGGCTCGCGATTCGACGTCGAGGGAGCGCTGCTCAACGGACCGGCGGTCGAGGACCTCCGGAAGGCGAAAAAGCAGGACGGGTGAGGTGCAAAAGCAGGAAGGGATCGTGGCGGAGAGAGGGGGATTCGAACCCCCGGTACCGGTTTAAGCGATACGGCGGTTTAGCAAACCGCTGGATTAAGCCACTCTCCCATCTCTCCGTATCAGTGTGCTAAAGCCGGATCGGGTGAGGTTTGTTCCCCGACAGGGCGGGCAGAATCGCCGGGGCTGGCGGAGGAGGTGGGATTCGAACCCACGGTACCGGTTGCCCGGTACGGCGGTTTTCAAGACCGCTGCCTTAAACCACTCGGCCACCCCTCCGGACCGTGAATCGCAACAGGGGGTCCCGGGAGGGCATTTCCGCGGACCTCAGGGAAGGATGTTGATGTCGAGCTGGATGCGGACGCGGAGGCGGCGGCGTCCCTGGAGCTCGGCCAGCGAGAGGTTGAGAGGGACGGTGATGTCGCGGACGAATCCGTCGTTGGCGCGGCGCTCGCCGGGAGGGGCGACGGCGATGTCGGCGAGATCGATCTCGATCGATGGAAGTGACGCCGGGGCGCTCTTCGAAGCCGGGCCGGAGGGAGCCGCGGAAGGCTTCGCGGCCGCTCGCGCGGGGTGGGTCGGTTCGATCAGATCCTCGAAGGGAGAGTCGGAGGCGACCAGCTCGGTGGGGACGGTCGGAAGATTGTCGCCCGCATCGTCCTCGACGACGTAATCCGGCGGATCTCCGGCATCGGGGATCGCATCGCCGTCCGCTCCGAGCTCGCTGGCTAGCACGTTGTCCTCGGTCCAGATGGATGAAGGCTCCGGGGCGGCTTCGGTCTTCGAAGGGGGATTGAGCGGCTGGATCTCCTTTTCGAGCGGCTCGCCTCCCTGGAGGCCGTACTTGCTGATCAGGTGCTCGAGGACGGCCTGTGAGATTCCGCGGAGCGACTCCTCGACGCCGATGCCGGTCGTGGCGACCGATTCGAAGGTGGGAAGCCCGAGGCGGTTGAGCGTCTCGTCGAGCTTGGGGACCGGGAGCGCGCCGGGCAGATCGCGCTTGTTGTACTGAAGGACCACCGGGATCTCGCGAATGCGGACCCCCTGTCGCTTGAGATTGTCCTCGAGGTTCTGCCAGCTCTCGAGATTCGCATCGAGCGCGGAGCCCTGGCTGTCGGCCACGAAGACGATTCCGTCGGCCCCCTTGAGCACGAGCTGCCGCGTCGAGTTGTAATAGACCTGACCCGGCACGGTGTAGAGCTGCAGCTTGGTGCGCATACTGCGGATCCTGCCGAGATCGATCGGGAGGAAGTCGAAAAAGAGCGTGCGGTCCTGCTTGGTCGCCAGCGACAGCATCTTGCTCTTGTTGTTCGACGGGAGGGAATCGTAGATGAACTGGAGATTCGTCGTCTTTCC
>DATKCD010000002.1:0-12017 GCA_035544735.1 Thermoanaerobaculia bacterium | reverse complement strand
CATCTGCAGCACCGTCCGGACCACGCCGAGAACCGCGCCCAGCGGCGCGTCGCGCCCCTTGTTGAAGCGCCGGAGTCCGTAGAAGTGCCGGAACAGCTCGTACGTGCCGTCGACGAGATGAACGATCACCGCTCCACCCTTACTCGAGGATTCCCGCGGTCACGGCCGCCCGACCACGATATCCCACCCGCGCTTCCGGGTGCGGAGGAGCGGGGCGGGCGGGCCGGGCTCAGCGGCCGAACGCGGAAAGGCCGAGCTGCAGCGCGAAATCGGCGCTGTTGCCGTAGTGGAGCGCGTTCTCGACGAGTGCGACGTGAGCGACGAGCCCGGAATCGAGCAGGAACTGCAGCCCGAGCGAGATCTGGAAGAGCGGCTCAGCGAGCTCCGGCCAGTCGAGCCCGCGGAAGGGACTGTCTCCCACGCTGATCTGAATGACCGCCGCGGTGTCGTCGCGTCCGAGCAGGCGGCTGTAGCCGAGGTTGGCCGCGACGATCGTCCGCTCCGGCACCGCCAGCACGGCGTGCTCTCCGAGATGCGCGACGCCGGCGGCGGCGAACAGGGTGGACCGTTCGGTCCGGCGCGAGGCGAGGAAGTTGACGCCCGCATCCAGCGATCCGGAGCCGAACAGCGCCGCGCGATCTCCGGTCGGCAGCTCCACGACGACCTCGGTCGCGAGCGAGGTGCCGCGGTACGCCGGCAGGACGTATTTGACGCCGACGAGCAGGTCGCCCGGGCCGGTCTCGCCCGCCCCGCTCCGAACCACTTCGCGATCTCCCGCCCTCATGTAGATGAAGTGATCGTCGGGGAAGATCGCGGGACGGCCGGCGCGCCCGAGGTCGAAGTCCGTGTGAAACTCGTCGATCAGCTCGTCGGCCCAGGCAGTGCCGGTCGACAGGACCGGGATCGAGGCGAAGACCTCGCCGCGCCCGAAGCCCCGCCGGATCGTCGCCGTCGCGCGCTGGACCTCGCCGTCGGCGACGAAGACGTCGCCCGGCTGGCGGCGGAGATGCTCGAGGTCCCAGGACGACGGCTCGGTGCGGTTCACCAGCCCGTCGACCACCGTCCACGTCCCGGCGAACGTGTTCGCCGACGTCAGACGGAGATCGAATCCCCATTCGCTTCCCGGAATGCGATTCGCCGTCGAGGGCGTCAGCGCGAGATATCCGCTGCTGAGCAGGAACTCTCCCCGAACGGGCAGCGGAGCGAGGACCGCCTCGACCTCGTCGGCGGCCGCCCGGGCCGCCGGCGGCGAGCCGAGCGTCGCGGCGAGCAGAAGCAGAACCAGGGGTGCGGCGTATCTCATCTCGTCGATTCCCACACAGCGAACATCGAGCCAGCTCCCGGCTCGACCGGAAAACCCCGAAAATCTCTCCGGCGTTCGCGCCATGGGGCGGTCACCTCACGAAAAATTCGTGCCCGCCGGAGTATACGCAGGCGGCGCGCGAGAGTTGTCACAGTCCGGTCGAAGGTGAGGGCGGGGGGGTGAACGTCCGGCCGCTCGTACTGACGTTTCCGGCACCCCTCCGGGGTGCGCGCGTGAATGGAAGGATGATTTCATTTGTGCGCTCCGGGTCCGGTGGTGGCGCGCGCGCGGAAGCCGCCCGACCCGCGCGGCAGGTGTCGCGCGTCCCGGCCGAACGATCTCAGGCGACCCGTCTGCGCGCGCCACCACCGGACCGCGGACGCAGACGATGGAGAATCCTTCCATTCAATGGGCGCACCCCGGAGGGGTGCCGGAGGGGAAGCCGACCGCGAGCATGGCCGGCCTCGCGCCGTCCGTCGTGCCGGGCGGCCGCGCGAGCGTCATCCCCCGCTGAGGGCTGGGAGGATGAAGATCTCGGCGCCGTCGGGGACGGCGGAGGCGAGGCCGCCGGTGTAGCGGATGCTCTCGCCGTCGACGAAGATGTTGACGTGGGGGCGTACCTCGCCGAGCTCGGTGACGACGCGGTCGCGCACGGCGGGGCAGCGGCTCCAGAGGAGCTCGAGCGCATCCAAGACCGAGCCGGCGCCGCCGTCGATCCGGACTTCTTCGCGGTTCCCCGCGAGCTCGCGCAGCGGGCCGGGAAGGACGAACCGGACCGCCATCACCCCCTCCCGAGGGTCACGGCGCGGACCGAGACGACCGGGGGAAGCCCGTCCGCCAGCTCGGTCCACTCGTCTCCCTCGTCCGGCGAGCCGAAGAGCTTGCCGCTCCGCGTCCCGAAGTAGACTCCCGCCGGCTGGAGCGAATCGACCGCCATCGCGTCGCGCAGCACGGTCTCGAACGCATCTTCCTGCGGCAGCCCCCGCTGCAGCGCCTGCCAGCTCCCGCCCCCGTCGCGCGTCCGGTAGACGCGGAGCTTCCCCTCGGGCGTGCAGCGGAACTGGTCCGACTCGAGCGGCACGATGAAAGCCGAGTCGGGGTCTTCCGGGTGAATCGCCATCGCGAATCCGAAGTCGGAGGGAACGTCGTTCGCCACGTCCTTCCAGTTGTCGCCGTTGTCGTCGCTCCGGTAGAGCCCCCAGTGGTTCTGGAGAAAGAGGCGCTCGGGCCGCTGTCGCGACTGCGCCACCTTGTGCACGCACTGCCCGAACTCGGGGTACTTCTCCGGGAGGAACTCGGCGCGCACGCCGGTGTTCGAGGGATGCCAGGCCGACCCGCCGTCGTCGGTCACGTACATCCCGCCGGTCGAGACGGCGATGCGGATCCGCCCCGGCCGCGAAGGATCGAGAAGGATCGTGTGAAGACAGAGCCCGCCGCCGCCCGGCTCCCAGCGCGGGCGCTGCGGGTGATTCCAGAGCGCCTCGTCGAGCGTCCAGCTCTCTCCCGCGTCGCGCGAGACGAACAGAGCCGCCGGCTCGACTCCGGCGTAGAGCGTGTCGGGCTCGGACTCGCGTCCCGGCACGATCTGCCAGATCTGCCGGAGCGCCGCCGCGGTCCCTTCCGGGAACTTGACGTTCGCTTCCTCCGGATTGGTCCAGCTCCGGCCGAAGTCGTCGCTCGATCGGAGCACCCCGCCCCAGTGCATGCTCTGAGGGCCGGCCCAGAGCCGCTGGCGCCCGGCCCGACCGTCGTACGCCATCGCGTAGACCGCGCTGCCGGGAAAGTGCGGCCCTCCCATCTCCCACGAGCCGCGATCGGTCGAGCGGAAGATGAACGCCCCCTTCATGGTGCCGACCAGCAGAAGCGTGTCGCCGCTGCGGGGTGTCACGTGTCGTGTCTCGGGCATCGCCGGGTCTCCTGATGACGTCGTCGTTCGGGACACTGTGTAGCACAAACCGTGGACCGTGCGGAATGGCTCTCCTGTAAAATTCCGACGCCATGAGCCTGATCGACATCATTGCCGTGCTGGTTACCCTGGCGGCGGTCTTCAGCTGGATCAATCACCGCTTCATCCGACTGCCGGTCACGATCGGGGTGATGCTGATCGCGCTTCTGATGTCGTTGGCGATGCTGGCGG
Organism: Thermoanaerobaculia bacterium; assembly: GCA_035544735.1. Taxonomy (GTDB): domain Bacteria; phylum Acidobacteriota; class Thermoanaerobaculia; order Gp7-AA8; family Gp7-AA8; genus DATKCD01. The sequence continues at coordinate 8,577 of DATKCD010000002.1, read as the reverse complement.
TCGGCACGGTTCAGCCGGTTCTGGTCGACGAGCTGGAGCTGCTGCTGCGGAGCATCGATTTCGACGAGACCGTGCTCCACGGCATGCTCAGCTTCCTGCTGTTCGCCGGGGCGCTCCACATCAACCTGGGCGATCTCGAGCGGCAGAAGGGGCCGATCGCCGTGATGGCGAGCGCCGGTCTGCTGCTGTCGGCGGCGATCGTCGGGCTCGGGAGCTGGTGGCTTCTCGGGATGTTCGGGATGGGCATGCCGCTCGTCTACTGTCTCCTGTTCGGGGCGCTCATCTCGCCGACCGATCCGATCGCGGTCCTCGGGATCCTGAAGACGGCGGGCGCGCCGAAGTCGCTCGAGACGAAGATCGCGGGGGAGTCGCTGTTCAACGACGGCGTGGCCGTGGTGGCATTCCTCATCCTGCTCGAAGTGGCGACCGGAAGGGCGGAGCCGACCGCAGGGCACGTCGCCGCCCTGCTCGGGCAGGAAGTGCTCGGCGGCGCCGCGTTCGGGCTCCTCATCGGATGGATCGCTTACACGATGCTGCGGAGCGTCGACAATTACCAGGTGGAAGTCCTGATCACGCTCGGTCTGGTCACCGGCGGATACGCTCTCGCGATGAAGCTCCATCTCAGCGCACCGATCGCCATCGTCGTCGCCGGACTGCTGATCGGGAACCAGGGGAGACGACTCGCCATGTCGGATACCACGCGAGAGCACCTCGACACCTTCTGGGAGCTCGTCGACGAAGTGCTCAACGCCGTGCTGTTCGTGCTCCTCGGGCTCGAAGTGCTGGTGCTGACCTTCACCGGGCGCTACCTGATGGCGGGGCTCGCGATGATTCCGCTGGTGCTGCTGGCGCGCTTCATCGCGGTCGGCGTTCCGGTCACGCTGATGCGGCGGTTCCGCGCGTTCTCGCCGGGGGCGGTGAAGCTGCTGACCTGGGGGGGGCTGCGCGGCGGCATCTCGGTGGCCCTCGCCCTCTCGCTCCCCGCCGGGCCGCAGCGCGACCTCATCATCGCCATCACCTATGCCGTGGTCGTCTTCTCGATCGTCGTCCAGGGGCTCACCGTCGGCCCGCTCATCCGCCTCACGCTCCGAGACGGCGATCCCGCCCGGCTGGAGCAGGAAATCGAGGCGTGATGCGACCTGCTGCATGCGGCGAGGGTCGGGCGGGACGCGAGCCGTAACCAGGGGTGAGCCGGAGGACGGACGCCCGGGCGCCGCTCGCCGGACGGCTTTGCGCCGCTACGGCGGCAGCGGATAAGCTTGGCGCGTGAGAGCCGGATCGACGTTCCTTCTGCTGATCATGCTCGGCGGCGCGCCGGCGGACGCGAGCGAGCGATGGGTCGAGCGGACGCTGCGCTCGATGAGCGTCGACGAGAAGATCGGCCAGTTGCTGATGGCGCGGAGCGGCCCCGGATCGTTCCGGGCGCTCGACTCGGAGGAGATGAAGCAGGTCCGCCGCGCGATCGAGGAGCTCCACGTCGGGAGCCTGCACGCCGGGATCGGCGACGCCGCCTCGCTCGCCGTGATCCTCAACGAGCTGCAGTCTCTCGCCAGGGTGCCGCTGCTGACGGCGGCCAACCTCGAAGGAGGGGCCGGCTACGTTCTCTACGGCGCGACGCGGATGCCGCTCGCGATGGCGATCGCCGCGACCGGCGACGAGGCCCTCGCTCGCGAGGCGGCGGGCATCACGGCGCGCGAGGGGCGCGCGGTCGGCGTCAACGTCAACTTCTATCCCGTCGCCGACGTCAACAACAATCCCGCCAACCCGATCATCAACATCCGTTCGTTCGGCGAAGACCCGGCGAGCGTGGCGCGACTGGTCGCCGCCTACGTCCGCGGCATCCAGCAGAACGGTCAGATCGCCACCGCGAAGCACTTTCCCGGCCACGGCGACGTGGAGGTCGACTCCCATCTCGCGATGCCGGTCCTCGACGTCGGCAGAGAGCGCCTCGATGCGATCGAGCTTCCGCCGTTCCGCGCCGCGATCGAGGCGGGCGCCGGCGCCATCATGACCGCCCACATCGCCCTCCCACGGATCGAGCCGGACCGCGACCTTCCCGCGACGCTGTCCAAGGCGATCCTCACCTCGCTTCTCCGCGACGATCTCCGATTCGAGGGCGTCCTGTTCACCGACTCGATGGGGATGCGCGGGGTGACGGCGTCGTTCGAGCCGGGCGATGCCGCGGTGCGCGCGGTCGAGGCGGGGGCCGACGTCGTGATCGGCTCGCCCGACCTCGAGGCCTCGTATCGCGCACTGCAGGAGGCTGTTCGGAGCGGGAGGATCACCCCGGAGCGGCTCGATCTCTCCGTGCGGCGCGTGCTTCGGGCGAAGGCTTCGCTCGGTCTGGCCGACCGGAAGGAGCGCTTCGCCGATCCGGCGCGGCTGATGGAGATCGTCGGGACGGAGGCGAATCGCGAGGTGGCGCAGCGGATCGCCGACCGCGCCATCACGCTTGTGAAGGACGAGCGCGACGTGCTGCCGCTGCGTCCCTCGCCCGATCTCCGCGTGGTCCAGATCCACGTCCTCGACACGAGGGCGGGATGGCGGGAGGGACCGGTCGGGCGCATTCTCGCCGCCGAGCTTCCGAAGCGCTTCCCCCGCGCGGTCACCGTCCAGGTCGACGACCAGACCACGCCCGCGGAGTACGATCTCGTTCGAAAGCTCGCCGGAATTGCCGACGCGCTCGTGGTGAACGGCTTCGTCCGCGTCGCCTCGTACAAGGGATCGATCGATCTGAACGCCGACCAGATCGAGCTCCTGCGCGATCTCGTCGCGCTCGACACGCCTTTGGTCTTCACCGCCTTCGGCAGCCCGTACGTCCTCACCCGCCTCGGCGAGCTCCCCGCCTATGCGGTGACCTACGACATCAGCGGCACCGCCGAGCGCGCCGCGATTCGCGCCATCACCGGCGAGATCCCGTACCGCGGCCGGCTTCCGATCAACCTCGCCGGCCACCCGATCGGTCACGGCCTCACGAAGTAGTGCGGTATTGTTCCACCGTGGGGGTTCGCGAGCACGATCGCGCGGTGTGGGAAGGAATCTTCAGGGACGCCGATCCGGCGTGGCTCTCCGCCCCGCCGTCCGCTCTGATGCAGCGCGCCGCGGACCACTTCGCGCGGGCTGGATCGCGATCCCTCCTCGACGTCGGCTCGGGATTCGGCCGCTGGTCGGTATTCCTCGCCCGGACCGTCGGATGCCGCGTGACGGGGCTCGACTCCGCGATCGGCGGTGCGAGGCTCGCCCGAAGGCTCCGGGGCGATTCGGCCCTCCCCGCCGCATTCCTCGCCGGCGAGGCGATCGCCCTTCCGTTCGCGACGGGAAGCTTCGACGCGATCCTCGCGGTGCTGCTGCTCGACAACCTCGAGCGCCCCGATGCCGCCGCGGCCGTCGCCGAGCTCGACCGCGTCGCGCGTCCCGGCGCCTCCCTCTTCGCCGTCTTCAATCCCCTCGAGCGTCCGGAGAATGCGAGCGGGAACAATCCGACCGCCGGCTGTCACAACGAGAGCTACACTCGGAAAGAAGTCGTCGCCCTGCTGCACGGATGGCGCATCTCGGGCGAATTCGAGGACGAGCATTCACTCCGTGCGTTCGAGGCCATCCGGCATCCTCCGAGCTTCTCCCGTTGAAGAGCCTTCCGGATCGGCTCGCAGAGGAACGCCGCTCATGCCGTCGCCCGGATCAGGATCGCAACCCTGGAGCTTCCGCATCGATCCGCCGCTTCATCGCCGGCTCCCGTTCCCCGTTCCGTCCCGCCGTCCCGCCGGCGAGATGCGGTGGAGCACGGCTCGGAAGAGAAACCCCGCGAGGAGCGTCGCGAGGCCGGTCGTCACCACGCGCGGGGAGAGCGAGACGGCGAGCAGGGCGCAGCCGGCGAGGCCGAACCACGGAACGATCGGGCTGTAGCGCCGCGCGCGCTCCGGCATCCGTAGGGCGGCGAGGTTCGTGATCGCGTAATAGACGAGGATCGTGAAGGCGGCCGCGGAGGCGATCGCCCGGAGGCTGCCGGTCGCGGCGACGACGGCGGCGACCGCCCCGACGGCGAGCAGCGCAACCGAGGGGACGCCGAAGCGGGGATGGACGGTGGCGAGGGGGGAGGGAAGGTCGCCGCGCCGCGCCATCGCGAAGGCCATGCGGCTCAGACCGAGGAGCTGCGAGAGGATGACGCCGAGCATCGCAGCGAGGGCTCCGGCGGCGACGACGGAGCGAAGCCACGACCCGCCGACGGCGTCCGCGGCGACCCCGAGCGGCGCCCCTCCCTCGCCGAGAGCCGCAGCGCCGACCGTTCCGACCGCGACCACCGCCACGGCGAGGTAGAGCGCGATCGCGCCGGCGATCGTGATGATGATGGCGCGCGGGATGTTGCGCGCCGGGTCGGCGACTTCCCCGCCGAGCGTCGCGATCCGCGCGTAGCCGGTGTAGGCGAAGAACAGCAGCGCGGCCGCCTCGAGGACGGCCGCCCATCCGTTCGGCGCGAAGGGGGCGAAGCGCTCGGGATTGATGCGCGGCGCCCCGAGGAGGGCGAAGAGCACGAGCGCCCCCGTCGACGCCGCCACGATCAGGAGATTCGCTCGGCTCGACTTCCGGATCCCGCGATAATGGATCGCGGTGAAGACGACGATCGCTCCGACGGCGATCGCGCGCGCCTCGAGCGCGGGAGCCAGCAGCTCCACGTACGCCCCCAGGCCGATCGCGACCGTCCCCGCCGCCGCGATCTTGCTCGCGAGGAACATCCACCCCGCCGCGAACCCCGAGCGCGGGCCGAGAACCTCGTACCCGTACTCGTACGTTCCCCCCGAGGCGGGATAACGAGCGGCGAGCTGCGCCGAGCTGAGTGCGTTCGCGGCGGCGACCACCCCCGCGATCACGAGTCCGACCAGGAACGCCGGCCCGGCGATCCCCGCCGCGATCCCCGTGACGACGTAGATCCCGGCTCCGACGACCGCGCCCAGGCCGATGCCGACGGCGTCGATCAGGCCGAGCTCGCGACGGAGCGTCGCCGGAGCGGCCGCATCTCCCGGCATCGTCATGCGGGACCATCTTACGGTCTTCGAAAGGGGAGTCCAGAAGGAACGGTTGGGCGTTCGACTTCCGTGCGGGCGGGCGAAACGCTCCTTCGCCCGCGAGGGCTCACTCTTCGCGCAGGACCCGGGCGGGATCGAGGCGGGAGGCGCGGCGCGCCGGCGCGGCGGCCGCCGCGAGCGAGAGCATCATCACCAGCGCGATCACGAGGGCGAGCAGCGCCGGCTCGACCAGGCTCGTGTCGAACAGGAGCGGATCGAGCCGGGACGAGGCGGAGGTGGTGAGAAGCAGGCCGATGGCGGCGCCTGCGGCGCCGAGGGCGAGAGCCTCGAGGAGCACCAGGGCGAGCAGGGCGCGGGGAGTCGCGCCGAGGGCGGCGCGGATGCCGAGCTCGCGCCTGCGCAGCGCCACTCCGTAGGAGAGAACGCCCGAGATGCCGACCAGCGCGATGATCAGCGCGGTCGTGCCGACGGCGCCGACCAGAATCGCGGCGACGCGTGCCCCGGCCGTCTGAGCGCGAAGCAGCTCTTCCATCGTCGCGATCTCGTAGACCGGCTGCGCCGGGTCGACCTCCGCCACGGCCTCCCGGATCGCAGCGGCGATCGACGGCGACGGCGCGGCCGCAGTGCGGACGGTCAGCGTCATCCATCGGAGGAAATCGCGATCCTTCTGCGCGAGCGGCTCGTAGACGGCGGGGAGCTCCTCCTCGACGAGCCCGCGGTGCCGCACGTCGCCCGCGATTCCGACGACCGTCGCCCAAGCGCCGTCGCCGCCGACCCGAATCCTTCGGCCGATCGGATCTTCGGCTCCGAACGTCCGGATGGCGAGCGTGCGGTTGACGATCGCGACGCGCGGCGCATCGGCGCGGTCGAGCGGCCCGAATCCGCGCCCGCGGTGCAGAGGGATCTGCATCGTCTCGAAGTAGCCGTCGCTGACCACGCGCCACGCCGCCTCCTGCGGCTCGTCGCGCCCCTCGACCTCGACCTCGAACCGCATCGTGTTCCGCCCAAGCGGCAGGTCCTGGATCGCCGCGGCCGACTCGACCCCGGGAAGCCGGCCGATGCGGCTCAGCACTTCGTCGAAGAACGCCGCATGCTGCGCCGAGGTCTCGTACGAGCGCGGAAGCCACGTCCGGGCCGTGACGAGATTGCGCGGTTCGAAGCCGGGGTCGACGGCGGCGAGTCGCGCGAGACTCCTGCCGAACAGCGCCGCCCCGACCAGCAGCGTGCAGGCGATCGCGATCTGGGCGACGACGAGGATCCGGCGGACGCGCCCCCCCGCGCGTGAGCCGGCGTCGCGTTCGTGAAGCGCCCGAGCGAGCGGAGTCCGCAGGACCAGGAGCGCAGCAGGGGCGGCCGCTACCCCGGTCGCGATCGCCGCCATCGCGAGCGTGAACGCGAAAAGGCGCGCATCGAGAGCCAGCCGCACCGGATACGGCAGCTCGATGCCGATCGCCGAGACCAGCGGCAGGAGCGCCGCCGCCGCCGCGAGCGAAAGCGCCGCGGCCGTCAGCCCGAGCAGCGCCGCCTGCGCCAGCGTCTCGAGAACCATCCGCCCCGCTCCCGCTCCGATCGCCGACTGCGTCGCGATCTCCCGCCGCCGCGACGCGGCCAGCATCAGCAGCAGATTCGTCGTATTCGCCACCGCGATCGCCAGAAGGAGCGCCGTCGCCCCCGCGAACAGCAGCAGCATCGGGCGGACTTCGCCCGCCAGCGACTCGTGCAGAGGGACCGCCACGATCGACCACCCCTCGTGCGTCCGCGCCGAGTCGGCGCTCAGCCCCGCCGCGAGGACGTCGAGCCGGCGCTGCGCCTCCTCCCCGCCATCCCGCAGGCGCGAGATCATCCGGAGGTTGCGGCCGCCACGATCGTCCGGCTGGAAATGGACGCCGAACACCAGCGGAGTCCAGACGTCCACGTTCTCGTCCGGAAAGTGAAAGCTCGCCGGCATCACCCCGATGACCTCGACCGGATCACCGCCGAGCGCGATCGTCGTTCCGACGACGGCCGGGTCGGAACCGAGGACCTCGCGCCACAGGCGGTGACTGATCACCACGCCCGATTGCGCTCCCGGCCGCGCGTCCGCGGGCTCGAAGGTGCGGCCGTGCAAAGCTGCCGCGCCGAGCGTGCTGAAGAAACGCTCCGAGACGAGCGAGCCGACCAGGCGGCGGGGAAGACCGCGACCGGTCAGGTTGAAATTCCAGTTCATCCAGGCGGCGGAGGAGTCGAACGGTTCGAGCGCGGCGACGTCGTGGAAGTCGGCCGGGGAGACGAGCTTCGCCTCGCCGGGCGCGCGGCGGTCGCGCTCCTGGATCACGACGAGGCGATCGGGATCGTGGAAGGGGAGCGGCCGGAACAGGACCGGATCGGCGACGCCGAAGGTGACGGCGAGGGCGGTCAGCGCGATGCCGAGGGTGAGCAGGACCGTCAGGACGAAGGATGGACGGCGACGCAGGGTGCGGAGGGCGAGACGCCACGGGCTCATGGCGGATCGCCCGCCGCAACGGCGATGCCACCCGGGATCGAAGCAGTCACGCGCTTGCGGGCGACTCGGCCTGTCCGGACTTGGGACGCCCCCGCCCGGAACCGCATGGCGATGAGATCCGGCCGCCGGCGCCGCGATTCCCTCCGCCGGGTGACTCCGGGACCCGGAAAAGGCCCGATTGGCGACCCTTCCTCTAATAATGCGAGCGGCTCGCAGGCGCGGCGCAAGGAGATCGCCCGTCGATCTCGAATCGCTCGACAGCGCGCAGATCGCCTCGGGCATGAGCCGCGCCCTCGCTGCATCGAGATTCGGGCCCGTCTCCTGTAATATTCGCTGATACGAATGTGTTGTCGGAGGGAAGGAGAGTCCGATGAAGCGCAAAACGCCGGGGCTGGAAGAGATTCTCGCGGGACTCGCCGACCGGACGCGGCTCCGGATTCTGAACCTGCTGCTCGAGGGAGAGATCTGCGTCTGCTATTTCACGGAGATCATCGGGGCGCCGCAGCCGACCATCTCGAGGCATCTGGCGTATCTCCGCCGGACGGGGCTGGTCACGACGCGCCGCGACGGAAGGTGGATTCACTATCGCGCCGCGAGCGGCGGCGACACGGTGGCGGGGCGTATTCTCCGCGCGCTCGCGGGCGAGCTGCGGCAGGATCCGCAACTGCGCGCCGACGTCGAGGCGCTGCAGCGCGCCTGCTGCGCGGTCCGTCTGCCGCGCGCGCTCGCCGACGCCCCCCGCCCCACCCTCGCCCCGCGCTGATTGGCCTGGGACTCCATGTGGCCGGGGATTTCATGTGGCCGGGGATTTCATCCCCGGCGGGTGGGCGGTCGCGCATCGCTCGAGCTCTCGCCCGCGGGTCCACATGACGTGGAGCGAATGCAGAATGCAGAATTGTTTTGCATCGTGCATTTGCCCGTAGGGCGATCGGCACGTGGCCGAAGGGGATCGTACGCGGGTCGCTCGTCTCCGGCACCCCTCCGGGGTGCGCTTCCGAATCGAGGACGGTCCTTGAATCGCGCGCCCCCGTCCGGTGGTGGCGTGCGCAGACGGTTCGGGTGGAGCGTGTGTTT
>DATKCD010000001.1:0-11109 GCA_035544735.1 Thermoanaerobaculia bacterium | reverse complement strand
TCACTCCGCGCGCAGCGCGACCATCGGGTCGACCTTCGTCGCGCGCCGCGCCGGAATCCAGCTCGCCGCGACCGCCACGCTCACCAGCAGCGCCGCGACGACGACGAAGGTCGTCGGGTCGGCGGCGCTGACGCCGAACAGGAGCGACTCGATGAGGCGCGCCGTCGCGAGCGCTCCGAGGACGCCGAGCGCCAGTCCGAGCAGCGTCATCCGCAGCGACTCGCCGAGGATCGAGGCTCGCAGCCTCTTCTGATCGGCGCCGAGCGCCATCCGGACGCCGAGCTCCCGCGTCCGGTTCGCCACCCCGTGCGAGAGCACCCCGTAGATCCCCGCCGCCGCGAGCAGCAGCGCGATCGCCGCGAAACCGCCGAACAGCAGCGCCCGCAGCCGGCTCTCTCCCATCGAGCGCCCGACCAGCTCCCGCATCGGCTCGAGCCGGTTCAGCGGAAGCGTCGGATCGAGCTCGCGCAGCTCCCTCCTCACGATCGGCATCACCGACTCCACCGCTCCGCGCGAACGCACCACCAGCGTCATTCCGTAGTAAGGCGCCTGCCGGTCGAGCAGATAGATCTCCGGCTGCGCCGGTTCCTGGAGCCCGAAGTGCTTCACGTCCTCCGTGATCCCGACGATGGTCGCCCACTGATCCTCTTCGAGCCTTCCGGTGCGGAGCCGCCTGCCGACCGGGTTGCCGCCGAGCCTCGATGCCATCGAGCGGCTGATCAGCACGACCGGGGCACTGTCCGCGCGGTCCGACGGCTCAAACAGCCGCCCCGCGATCCGCGGGATCCCCATCGTCTCGAAGTACGTCGCCGTCACCGAGCGCACCTCGGCGCACGGCCCCATCGCTCCCGGTGGATCGGGAATCCCTTCGATCACGTAGCCGTCGCACGAATGGCCGCCGCTGAACGGGAGGATGTTCGTCGCTCCCGCCGCCGCGATCTGCGGATGCCGTTCGAGCCGCCGCCCGATCTCTTCGTAAAAGCCCCACACCCGGGCGTCTTCGGTGTAGCGCTCCGGAGAGATCTGGAGACGGACGAAGGCGAGCCTGTCGACGTCGAAGCCGGTTTCGACCGAGGCGATCCGCCAGAGGCTCCGCATCAGCAGCCCCGCCGCCGTCAGCAGCATGATCGAGAGCGCCACCTCGGCGACGATCATGACGCGGAGCGCGCGGCGGACCTCGCGGGCGCCCGCGACCGAACGCCCTCCTTCGGGCAGACTCCGCGCGCTCGCGCGCCGCGTCAGATGAATCGCCGGGAGGGTTCCGAACAGCAGCGCCGAGCCGATCGACGCGGCGAGGGTGAACGAGAGCACCGCCGGGTCGATCGACGCGTCGGCGAGGCGCGGCACGTGCGCTCCGCCTGCGGTACGGAGCACGCCTGCGAGCCATGCGCCGAGCGCGACCGCGATCGCCCCTCCCGCGACGGCGACGAGCAGCGACTCGGTCAGGAGCTGACGGATGATCCGCATCCGCCCCGCCCCCATCGCCGTCCGGACGGCGATCTCGCGCTCCCGCGAGGCCGCACGCGCCAGAAACAGACTCGCCACGTTCGTGCACGCGATCAGAAGGACGAATCCGACCGCGATCATCAGAACCGTCAGGCTCTTCCGGTAATCGCCGACGATCGTCTCGGTCAGCGGCGCCAGCCTCGCGCTCCGCCCCGTCTTCTGATCGGGGAACCGGCGGACCAGATCGGCGGTCAGCGCGTTCATCTCCTGCTGCGCCTGTGCGAGCGATACTTCCGGTCGCAGCCGCGCGAACGCCTGCGTGAAGTGTCCCCCTCGTCCGGTGCGCTCCGGGTCGAGCGCGAGCGGCCGGTAGATCGCCGGCTCGCCGTAGTGGCCGGGGTGGGGCGTGCGGAACTCGGGGGGGAGGACGCCGACGATGGAGTAGGCGGTGTCGCCGATCCGGATCGACTTCGAGAGGACGCCCGGGTCGCCGCCGAACCAGCTCAGCCAGAATCCGTGCGTGAGGATGGCGACTTCGTGGGAGCCGACGCTCTCCTCTTCGGGCGCGAACGAGCGGCCGAGGCGCGGCTGAACGCCGAGCATGGAGAAGAAGTCGTGGGTGACGCGGGTAACGGCAGCGCGGACCGGCTCGGTCTCCCCCTCGCCGGCGACGGTCAGCTCGCTGTTGTGGAGCACGACGATGTGCTCGAACGAGCGGTTCTGTTCGCGCCAGTCGAGCACGTCGAGGGGGTTGAGGTTCCCGACGTCGCTCTGCGGGTAGACGCCGTAGATGCGCACGAGGCGATGGGGCTCGTCGTAGGGGAGGGGCTCGAGCAGCACGGCGTGGACGATGCTGAAGATGGCGGTATTCGCGCCGATGCCGAGGGCGAGGGTCGCGAGGGCGACGAACGTGAACCCCGGGGTACGCGCGAGGTTCCGGACGGCGTAGCGGAGATCGCGGAGCATCGATTCGAGCATGGTGGTCGTCCTCATTCGTGCCGCAGGATCGTGGCGGGGTCGGCGCCGGCGGCGCGGCGGGCCGGGAGATGTCCTGCGGCCGCGCCGGCGGCGAGAAGCAGAAGCCCGACCGCGCCGAACGTGAGCGGGTCGAGCGGGGAGATCCCGAAGAGCAGCGTCTCCGCGAATCGCGTGACCAGCGCCGCGATCGCCGCGCCGATCGCCAGCCCCAGAAGCGTCAGCGTCAGACTCTCACGGAGCACTCCGGCGAGGATCGCCTTCCGCTCCGCGCCGAGGGCCATCCGGATCCCGAACTCCTTCTGCCGCAGCTCGGTGCGGTAGGCGATCAGCGAGTAGAGCCCCCCCGCCGAGAGGACGAGCGCGAGCAGCGCGAACGCCCCGAGAAGTCCCGCCAGCAGCGTTTCCTGCGCCACCGCGTAGCCGAGCTTCTGCCGGAGGGTCCGCATCGAGAAGAGGGGGAGGTGGGGATCGAGCCGGCGCATCGCGGCGGAGAGCTCGTGCATCATCGAGGCAGGGGGACGGTCGCTCTCCACCAGCAGCGTCAGTGCGCTCATCGCCATCGTCTGTGCGACGGGACGGTAGAGGGTCGGCGGCGCCGGATCGCGCAGCGTGCGATTCCGCACGTCCGCGACCACGCCGACGACCTCCGCATCGACCTCGCCGATCCACTCGCCGATCGGATCGCGTCCGGGCCAGAAGTGTTCCGCCATCGCCCGGCTGATCACCGCGACCGGAGGCGTCCCTTCACGATCCGCCTCGGTGATCGCCCTTCCGCGGAGCACCGGCAGGCCGAGCGCCTCGAAGTATCCGGGCGAGACGAGGTTGAAGTCGACGTTCGGGTAGACGCCGGGCGGCGGCTCGTATCCTTCGATGGAGACGCTGTGACGCATGACCGCGCGCTGCACCGGGACGCTGCGCGCCAGTCCCGCGGCCCGAACGCCGGGAATGCTCCGGGTCTGCGCGAGGATGCGCTCCCACGCGGCGGGCATCGCGTCGAGCGCGTAGCCCGCGCTTCCGAGGTCGACCGTCGCCACGATTCTGCCGGCGGGGTCGAATCCGGGATCGACGTCCCGCATCTTGCCGAGCGTCCGGACCAGCAGGCCGGCGGTCACCAGGAGCACGCCGGCGAGAGTGACCTGGATGACGACGAACGCCGAGCCGAGGCGCGAGCGCGAGCTTCCTCGGGCCGGCTCGTTTCGAAGAGAGCGGACCAGGTCGGCCCTGGCGGCGCGAAGCGCCGGGAGCGTCCCGAAGGCGAGCCCGGAGAGGAGGGCGATCGCGGCGGTCGCGAGCAGAACTCGGAGATCGATCACCCTCGCCGTCATCTCGAAGGGGAAAGGAGAGTCGGGCGGGAGCGCCGCGACGAAGGCGCGGACGCCCCAGATCGCGACGACGAGCGATCCGAGCGCGGCCACCAGGGCGAGCAGCACGCACTCGACCAGGAGCTGCCGCACCACGCGGGCGCGGCTGCTTCCCATCGCGAGGCGCAGCGCGATCTCGTGCTCCCGCCGCCCGCCGCGCACCAGCATCAGTCCCGCCAGGTCGGCGCAGGCGATCAGTAGCACCACTCCGACCACCCCGAGCAGGATCCACGAGATCTTCGTCATCACCTCCGACCGCTCGCCCGTCCCTCGAGCGACCGAGGCGGCGGGGCGAAGCGTTCCGAGCGGGTCCCTCGACTCCTGGCTCGCCGCTCGCGAGGTGCCGATCGCACGCACCTCCGCCTCCGCCTGCCCGAACGAGACTCCCGGCGCGAGCCGTCCGATCACGTCGAGCCACGAGAAGCCCCGGCCGTCGATCATCTCGACCGGGAACTGCGGCATCGCCGTTCCCGTCATCGAGATCGGGAGCCAGAGCTGCGCCGGCTCGTCGAAGTCGGTTCCCCAGAATCCGCGCGGCGCCACCCCGACGACCGTGAACGGCCGGCTGTTGATCCGCACGCTCCGGCCGAGAGCCGAAGGGTCGGCCCCGAATCGCTGCTCCCACAGCCGGTGGCCGAGCACGACCACCGCTCCCTCCCCCCGGACGCGCGCGTCCTCCGGCGTGATCGTCCGCCCGAGCAGCGGCCCCACGCCGATCGTCTCGAAGTACTCCCCCGTCACGATCGCCCCGCTCACGCGCTCGGGAGCCGCCGTCCCGACGGCCAGACTCATCCCGACTCCGCTCGAGTACGCCGCCAGGCCGTCGAACGAGCTCGCCTGATCGCGGTAGTCGAGGTACGAGGGATACGACGAGCTCGAGAGCCCTCCGGGATCGTTCCCCGCGGCGAACAGGCGCACCACGCGCGAGGGCTCCTCGATCGGAAGCTCACGGAACAGGACGGTGTCGACGAGGCTGAAGATCGCGGTGTTCGCGCCGATCCCGAGGACGAGGATCGCGATCGCCGCGAGCGTGAACCAGCGACTCTTCGCGAGCGTGCGGACGGCGTATCGCAGATCGTCGAGAAGTCCGAACATGCCCACCCCTTCTTCGAGCGCGAGGGCCCGCGGCTATTTCGCTTCGAGTTTCCTGAGGACGATCTCGACCTTCCGCTCGAGGAGCTCGAACTCGTCGAGTGCGGCGCGGACGACTTCCTCGATCGAAGGCTCGTCGGGCGAGGCGGCGTCGCGGCTCCATCGATGGAGCCTGTGGCTCTGCGCGGCGCTGATCCCGAGGTGGAAGCAGTGGCCGCACATCGACCTCTCGTCGATCCTGACGACCGGGGGAAGGCCGCAGGAGCAGACCTCGTCTGGTCGATTCACGGTTGCCGGCAAGGCGGTCATCGGGGGCCTCCCTCCCGTCACGGGATCTCGAAGCCGCTCTCGCGGAGCTCTTCCTCCGCTTCGCGGCTGTGGGTCTCTTCGACGACCCGGCCGTCGAACAGGTGGATGGTGCGCTCGGCGTAGCGGGTGAAGCGGGGGTCGTGCGTCACCATGCAGATCGTGGCGCCTCCCTGATGGAGCTCGCGGAGGAGGTTCATCACCGCTTCGCCGTTCTTCGAATCGAGGTTGCCGGTCGGCTCGTCGGCGAGCAGGATCGCGGGGTCGCCGACCAGGGCGCGGGCGACGGCGACGCGCTGTTGCTGGCCGCCCGAGAGCTGCGAGGGGTAGTGCTTCATCCGGTGCGCCATGCCGACGCGCTCGAGCGCCGCCTGGACGCGCTGCTTCCGCTCGGCCGACGGCATGCCGCGGTAGGTCAGCGGGAGCTCGACGTTCTCGTAGACAGTGAGGTCGCCGATGAGGTTGAACGCCTGGAAGATGAAGCCGATCTGCCGGTTGCGGATCCGCGCCCGCTGCGAGGCGCTCAGGTTCTGGACCGGCGTCCCCGCCAGGGTGTACTTTCCTTCGGTCGGCGAGTCGAGCAGTCCGAGGATCGAGAGCAGCGTCGACTTGCCGCACCCCGAGGGGCCGCCGATCGAGACGTACTCCCCCTTGCGGATCTCGAGCTCGATGCCCGACAGGGCGTGTGTCTCGATCTCGTCGGTGTAGAAGATCTTGGTGACTCCCTCGAGCCGGATCAGCGATTCGTTCATGGTTTCGAGCTCTCCTGCGTAAAGAGTTTTCTGCTGCTGTTGCTGCTCTCCGATGGTCAGCGGAGCTTCACCCGGTCGAACTCGTCCCACGCCGACATGTCGGAAAGAATGACTTCGTCTCCCGGCTCGAGTCCCTTGACGATCTCGATCGTCGAGACCGAGCTCCGCCCGTACTCGACCGGGACGCGCACCGCGTGGCCGTCGCCCGTCATCCTGAAGATCGTTCCCGTGCTCCGCTCCTGGGCGTGAACCGCGCGTCCGACGTAGACGACGCTCGCGAGCCGCTCGAGCTCGATCGTGCCGTCCACCGTCAGATCCGGACGCGCGCCGCGCGGCAGCTCTCCTTCGATACGCACGTCGACCGTCACGGTTCCCTCGCGGACTCCCGGATCGATCCGCGAGACCGATCCCTCGACCACGCCGTTGCGCGTGTCGATCAGCGCCTTCTGACCGAGCTGGATGTCCTTCGCCTGCGTCTCCGCGATGCGGAGCTCGGCCTTGAGCTTCGAGGGCTCGACCACGCGCGCCAGGATCGTTCCCGGCGCCACGCGCTGTCCGATCTCGACGTTGACCTGCTGGAGCACTCCTTCGATGCCGGCGCGCACCGCCAGCGAGTCGACCGCCTGTCGCTGTGCCGCGTACTGCGCCCGCCGCTGCTCGACCGTCGCGCGCTGCGAGGCCATCCGCGACTCCACCAGCCTCGCCGTCGTGACGAGTCGCTGCTGCTCGAGCTCCCACCGCTTCTCCAGCTCCGCCGCGTTGCTCTCCGACATCCGGAGATTGATGTTCGACAGAAGCCCCTGGCGCGCCAGCTCCCGGTCGGTCTCCGCCCGCATCTTCGCCTGCTGATACTCCGCTTCGAGCCGCGCCGCCGCCGATTCCTGCTCCAGCCTCTGGCTCTCGAGCTGCGAGCGGAGCGAGGCCAGCTCCGCCTCCGCCGCCCGCAGCTGCCACTCCGCGTCGAGCAGCGACTGCTGCTCCTGCGGGTCGGTCAGCTCCATCAGCAACGTCTCGGCCGTCACCGCCGCGCCGGGATGCACCAGGATCGACTCGATCCGCCCGTCGGTCGCCGCCGAGATCCAGCGGATCTCCTCGGGGACCAGGCTCCCGGTCCCGCGCACCTGCCGCAGCATCGGTCCGCGCTTGACCTCGTCGGGCCAGATCGTTGCGCGCTCCACGGTCGGAGCCGCCGGCTTGAGCTGCGAGATCCCGAGCGTCACCAGCGCCACCAGCACCACCCCGCCCCCCCACATCAGAATGCGCTGCCGGCGCTTCTTCTCGACTACACCTTCTCTGACGATGTCCATGCCCATAGGGTTGACCTGGCGCCACCTACCGCAATGGCGGCGCCACGGCGCCGCCACCCCGAACGACCCGTCTTACCAGTGACTTACGTCGATCGACCCTCTCTCGCTTCCCCCCTCGACTGTCCGATTATGGGACGCACCCGCGCGCCCCCGGGAGAGGGAAACGTCTCCCTCTCCCCGTCCGGATCGCGTCAGTTTTTTGTCTACACCACGTACGCGACGGCGAAGCCGATCTGCGCCGCCATCATCATCAGATACATGTGGCGCCACGACGGGTGGTTCTCGGTCGAGGTCAGCTCCTCGGGGCGGCGCACCAGGAGCCAGGAGGTCCATGCTCCCCACACGGCGAGCCCGATTCCGAGGAGCGTGAGGAGGGTGGGATCTCCGGTCAGGATCGGGACGCCGGGGTGGAAGGGATCTTCGAGATGGACGCCGAGGGGCATGAGGAGCCAGGGAAGGACGAAGAAGGGGGTCATCATCCAGGCGGCGCGGCGGACGCCGTAGCGGATCGGCCAGGTGATGCAGTTTCCGCGCAGGTCGCCTTCCATGTCGGAGAAGTCCTTGGTCGAGGCGGCGCCGACGAGGAAAAGCATGAAGATCGCACCGATGTACCACGGCTCGACGGCCCAGACGCGGGCGACCATCGCCCAGCCGGCGACCTTCAGAAGGAGCCCGCGCGGGATGGCGATGGTCAGGTTGGCGAGCGTGCCGATGCGTTTGGTGCGGCCGAAGCGGGGGTCGGAGTAGATGAAGGTGAAGACGAACGCGGCGAGGTAGATGAAGAAGCACTCGTGAGCCTGCAGCGGGGCGAAGAGCTTCTCGGAGAAGCTGTCGTACGGATGGACGACGACAAGCCAGGTGGGGAGGAGGCCGAGGGCGAACCAGATCGAGGTGACGATCCAGGCTCTGCGGAGGGAGATCTCGCCGGTGACGAGCGGGCGGGCGGGTTTGTTGATGCGGTCGATCTCGAGGTCGTGGATCTGGTTGAGGGAGTTGTTGGCCGCGTTGAGGAGGGCGGCGCAGAGCGATCCGAGGGCGACGGTCAGCAGGACTGAGGGAGTGAGCAGGCGGGCGGGATCGGGATTGTGCACCGAGCCCCAGGCGCAGACCGCTCCCGAGACGATGCCGAGCAGGGGAGGGAGGAGGGTGAAGGGGCGGGCGAGGGTGAGGTAGGGCTTCAAGTTGGGATGATTCTATAGGGATGAGGGGGGGAAATGCCGCTTCGCGGCAGAGAGCGCCGCTACGCGGCAGAAGAGAACGCCGCTACGCGGCAAATGCAGAATGCAAAATGCAAAATGTAAAAGGGCTTCCGCTGGTTTCGCGCGGTCAGCCAGCCCGACTCTGAGCCGTCTCCGCCTCGCAGCCTCCTCGCGTCGGCAGCGTCATTCTGGATTCTGCATTCTGCATTCTGCATTCTGCATTCGCTGCGAAGCGGCATATCCGACGAAGCTGCTTCCTCCGCAGCGCGACCTTCCCCCTTGCGCATTCCCCCGATTCCCCGCAAACTGGACTTCCGGCATGGCCCTGCGCCGCAAACGACACCCCGAAGAGGAAGACGTCGGCCCTTCCCCACCGACCTCCGGCATGAACGCAGAACGAAGGATCGCCCTCTTCATCGATTTCGAGAATCTCGCCATCGGAATCCGCGAGGCCAGATACAAGAAATTCGAGATCGACCTGCTGCTCGAGCGCCTCCTCGAAAAGGGGAAAGTCGTGGTCAAGCGCGCCTACTGCGACTGGGACAAGTTCCCCGACTACAAGCGCGAGCTGCACGAGTCGGCGATCGAGCTCATCGAGATCCCGGCGCGCAACTACTCCGGCAAGAACTCGGCCGACATCCGGATGGCGGTCGACGCGATGGACATGTCGTGGTCGAAGGAGCACATCGACCTGTTCGTCATCGCCTCGGGTGACTCCGACTTCTCGCCGCTCGTATCGAAGCTGAAGGAGAACGACAAGTTCGTCATCGGCGTCGGCGTCAAGAACTCCTCGAGCGATCTGCTCATCGACAACTGCGACGAGTTCATCTTCTACGAGGACCTGGTGCGCGGGGTCCAGGCGGCGCCTACCGTTCCCGCCGGCGACAAGAAGCAGGGAGAGGTCTTCAAGCAACTGATCGACTCGATCAAGGCGCTCATGCGCGAGAACAAGGAGATCCTCTGGGGATCGATGGTCAAGCAGACGATGAAACGGAAGAAGCCGACCTTCGACGAGCAGTACTACGGATACGACACCTTCTCCGACCTGCTCGAGGACGCCCAGACCAAGGGCCTGATCAAGATCAAGAAGGACGTCAAGTCGGGGAGCTACATCATCACCGGGTTCGCGCAGCACGGGTAACGCCGATCCGGCGGCGAATTCGAAGCCGCATGCGCGGTGAATGCAGAATGCAGAATGCAGAATGAAGAATCCAGAATGAGGCGGTGGCCGGAGCTCGTGTTCATGCCGCTGAACACCTCTTCGATCGCCTTCCTCATCGGCCCATCGCGTCGTTCGGCGTGACTGACCGATGGCCTCGATCGACCAAGCATTCTCCTTTCTGGATTCTGCATTCTGCATTCTGCATTCTGCATTCACCGCGAAGCGGCGTTCCCATGCCGCGAAGCGGCGTCCCCATGCCGCGGAGCAGCATCCATGAAAGCCGCCGCTCCCGTCGCGCTGATCGCCATCGCCCTCGCCGCCCCCCTCGCCGTCGCCTCCACCTGGACGATCTTCAGCCAGGTCATGGACGAGCCGGCGCACGTCGGCGCCGGCATGGAATGGCTCGCCGCCGGTACCTACACGATCGAGGCGCAGCACCCGCCGCTCGCACGCATCGCCTTCGCCGTCGGTCCCCGCCTCCTCGGCATCCCCTTCGTCGAAGGCTCGCTCCTCGGCACCGGCAACCGCATCCTCCATCACGGCGGCGAGTACCGGAAGAACCTCGCGGCGGCACGCGCCGGCAACCTGCCGTTCCTCCTTCTCGCGATCGTCTCGG
This sequence comes from Thermoanaerobaculia bacterium, assembly GCA_035544735.1. Classification (GTDB taxonomy): domain Bacteria; phylum Acidobacteriota; class Thermoanaerobaculia; order Gp7-AA8; family Gp7-AA8; genus DATKCD01. Next base: position 890 of record DATKCD010000001.1, on the reverse strand, counting down.
TGGCCGCTCTCGCCCGGCGCCTCGGCGGGCCCGCCGCCGCCCTCGCCGCCGCCCTCCTCTTCGCCACCCTCCCGCCGATCCTCGCGCACGCCGGCGTCGCGACGACCGATCTGCCGCTGACCGCCACCCTCGCCGCGTCGCTCTGGGCCTTCGACGCCTGGCTCGAGCGGAAGAGCCTCGCCCGCACGATCCTCCTCGGGCTCGCCGTCGGCGCGGCGCTCTCGACCAAGCTCTCGGCCCTCGGATATTTGCCCGCGGCGATGCTCCCGCTGCTGGCGGCGTGGATCGTCGAACGGAGAGGGGGGCCGCGCGAGCAGCCGCGCGCGCGCGAGCTGCGCCGCGATCTCGCTGCGGTGATCGCCGCCGCGGCGGCGTTCCTCCTCGTCTGGGGGGCGCTCCGATTCTCCGTCGGGCCGCTCGTCTCGGAGGAGAGCCTCCGTCGCGCCGACGATGCGAGCCGCTCGGCCGCCACGCTCCGGTGGATGCGCGCGAACGTCCGCGTCCCCGCCCCCGAGTTCTTCTGGGGCGTCCAGGAGCTCGGCGAGCACACCGAGGTCGGACATCTCGCCTACCTTCGGGGCGAGAGCTCGATGCACGGCTGGCTCTCGTACTTTCCGATCGCGATCGCGCTGAAGACGCCGATCCCGTTTCTGATCCTCTCGCTCGCCGGATTCGTCCTGGCGCTCGCCCGCGCGCGACGCGGCGAGTGGCGGCCCCTCGGCGTCGCCGCCGGTGCCGCCGCCATCCTCGCCGTCGCCATGACCTCGTCGATCAACATCGGGATCCGCCACGTCCTCCCGATCTATCCGCTGCTCGCCGTCGTGGCGGGGTGGTGGTGCGGTGCGGCCCTGCGGCTCGGGCGGGGAGGGGAGGAGGAATCGGTCGCCACC